>JAFTGD010000045.1 GCA_017458065.1 Oscillospiraceae bacterium | reverse complement strand
TGAAGCTGTGACGGTTTGTACGCATCAGAACTTGACGCTCCTTCCCTTTGATGGGGTGATTATATGCCCGTCCGATTTGTTTGTCAACGAAAAAACGGTTTTTCATGCATGCTCATGAATATTCCCATCTTTCCGATCGGTTTTCTTGTGCAGTTTTGACGGTCCTGCAGCAAAGCGGACGGGCCCGGCCGGGATACCGGCCGATCATACCAGTCCGTTCAGATATTCCACCGTATAGCAGGTATAAAGCGCGGCTGCCACCGTGAGCGCGTCCTCGTCGATGTCAAACAGCGCGTTGTGATGCGCCACCTGGGTGTTCGGATTCGCCGGGTTGCCGGAGCCGACATAGGCATAGCAGCCCGGTACCCGGATGATATACTCGGCAAAGTCGTCCCCGCCGAGGTCCGGCTGTCTCCGGGTGATCACGTGATCCTGCCCCAGGAGGGAGAAGGCGGTTTTCTGCGCCTCAGCGGTGGCGGCAGGGTCGTTGATGAGGGCGGAGGTGTTGTCGTTCCACTCAAGCTCCGCCGTACCGCCGTACATCTCGGCCGTCTGTTTGGCCAGGAATTCGAGCCGGGCTTTCGTATCCCGGCGGATCTCCGGCGAAAACACCCGGATGGTCCCCTCCAGCTCGGCCTCCTGCGCGACCACGTTATAGGCCGTCCCGGCGACGATCTTCCCGATCCCGATGAGGACGTTGTCCATCGGGCTTGTCCGCCGGGTCACCAGCGCCTGGGCCGATACCACGATCTGGCTTGCGATATAGGCGGCGTCCACACCGCGCTGGGGCACCGACACATGGGCGCCAAGCCCGTGTACGCGGATGCGGAACCAGTCGACGCTGGCGTTGTTCGGTCCCGGCATCAGGACCACCGAGCCCACCGGGACGTTGGAGGCCATATGGATGCCGAAGGAGCGCTGCGCCTCGTCGATATTGCCCCCGTCGATAATCGGGCGCGCCCCGTAGCCGACCTCTTCGCCCGGCTGCCAGGTGAAGATCACCTTCCCGGAAAAGAGATCCCTGTTCCGGCTGAGGATCCGTGCCGCGCCGACCAGCGCGGCGTTGTGGGCGTCATGCCCGCAGGCGTGCATCTTCCCCGGGCACAGGCTTTGATACTCGACGCCGTTTTCCTCCGTCACAGGGAGCGCGTCGATATCCGCCCGCAGAACAATGCAGCGCGCCGGTCCTTCGCAGGGTCTGGTCCCCTCCAGCTCGGCGTAAACGCCGGTCACCGCTACGCGCCGGTGCGGGATTCCGATGGCGTCCAGCTCCTGCTCGATCCGTTCGGCGGTCTTAAACTCCTCCCGTGCAACTTCCGGATGCTGATGATACCAGCGCCGCAGCGCCACCACATAGTCATGATCCTCGAGGACCTGCTGATACAGGGCCTTTTCCAGTTCGTTCATAGCTTCGTTCCTTTCATTGAAACAGGCGCCCGATCGGGCGCCTGTGCTGTTCTGAGGAAAGTTGGCTTACGCGGCTTCGCCGGCGGCAGCCTTCAGCGCATCCACGGAATCAAACTGCTTGGAGTAGAGGGTCAGAGGCGCCATCAGGGTATCGAAGATGGTCTCGATCTCGTAGCCCTGCGAATTCACCTCGTTGGCCAGATAAGCCTTGTGCTGGAAGGAGTTGAGGTCGATATCGCCGCTGTTGAGCGCTTCGTTCGGCAGGTTGTAGGCGTCGAAGACCACCAGGTCGATGTAGATGTTCGCCTCATTCTGGTCGAGGACATACTGGGTGGCGTTCCAGTGCTCGTTGGAGGCGCCGCAGACGCCGACCTTCACAACGGTCTTGCCCTTTTTGTCGGTCTTGTAGCTGTCAATGAGCTCCAGCAGCTCTTCATTGGTGTACTCGGTGTCTTTGTAGTCAAAGGCGGGGATGAAGGCTTCGCTGTATTTCGCGATCAGGTACTGGCCCACGATATCGGACTGGAAAGCCTCCTGGATGGCCTTGTAAAGCTCGTTGTCCTTGTCGTCCGTGCGGGCGACCACTACGTTCACAAACGGGTTGCCGGAATCGCCGGTCGCATCCGCCTGGCTTTCGATGGCGAGGCCGTCGCGGGACGGGACCAGTCCGGTGGGGATGGCATAGGTGCCGTTGATGGTGGCGCCGCCGAAGTCATCCAGCGTGGCCGGAAGCGTGTTTGCCTGGGTAGGGACGATCTCGATGTTGTAGAGATAGCCGGTGACATCCTTCAGCTCGGGAACCCATCCCGCTTCGGGATCAACCGTGATGAGACCGACGCTCTCCAGCAGCTTGATGGCGCGGCCGCCGTTGGTGGCGTCGTCGGGGATGCCGATCAGGACCGGGGAGGCGGCGGAAGCGGACACCGTGCCCGCAACCAGCGCGACCAGAAGCAGAACAGAGATCAGGGTGAGAAGATTGCGTTTCATTTTGTTTTCCTCCATATTAAAAATTATTTGATATTCTTATGAAACAGCGCATGATTGGTGGTGCGCCGCGCCAGGGTATTGCCGATGGTCTGGAGCAGTGAGACGAACACCAGCAGGACAACCACGCAGACATTCACGATATCCTGGTGATGCAGGTTCTGCCCATAGTTGATGGCGAAGCTGCCGATGCCGCCGGCGCCGACCGCGCCCGCCATGGTCGTCAGGCCGATCAGGCTGATGGCCGTGACCGTCACCACACGGATGAGATCGGGGACCGCCTCGTGCAGATAGACGCGGAAGATGATGCCCAGCTTGCCGCTGCCCATTGCCGTGGCCGCTTCGACCTTTCCGGGGTCCACGCCTGCCAGCGCCACCTCAACCTGCCTGGTGAAGAACGGGACCGCGCCGAACACCAGCGGGACGATCGCGCCCTTGACACCGATGGCCGTTCCCACAATGAGGCGGGTCAGCGGGATCAGGAAGATCAGCAGGATGACAAAGGGGATCGAGCGGAAGATGTTGGTGATCAGATCCACGATCCTGTAGACGACTTTGTTCTCCGCAATGCCGCCGGGTCTTGTCACCGTCAGCAGAATCCCGAAGAACGCGCCGAAGACGAACGTCAGACCTCCCGCGATCAGGAACATCTGCCCCGTCGCCTGACAGCTGTCCAGGAACTTATCCGTATAGGACATCACATTCGGCATGATACTCGCCAGCCATTCAGCCACGCGCGATCACCTCCACTCTCACATCATGAGCCCGCAGATACTCGATCACGGCCTCGCGTTTTTCCTCGTCGCCGTCTATGAGGACGACAAGCCCGCCCAGGGGATTGCCCTGCAGGAGCTCCACATTGCCGAGGATAATGTTTACGTTCACGCCAAAACGGCGGGATACATCCGATACCAGCGCCTCTCCGACGCTGTCCTTGGAGAACGTGCACTGCACCAGCGTTCCACCGGCATTGACCACGGAGGAATTCTCTCTGATCAGGCGGTTGATCTGGCCCATGCCCGAAGAGGTATTCACAAACTTCTTTGTGATCGCCTGCTGGGGTTTGGAGAACACCTCGTACACGTCGCCCTCTTCCACCACGCGGCCTTCTTCCATCACGGCGACCCGATCACAGATGGACTTGACCACCGCCATCTCATGCGTAATCAGCACGATCGTCAGGTTCAGCTTCCGGTTCAGATCCTTCAGCAGCTTCAGGATCGACTCCGTCGCATCCGGGTCCAGTGCGGAAGTCGCCTCGTCCGAGAGCAGGATTTTCGGGTTGTTCGCCAGGGCCCTCGCGATCGCCACGCGCTGCTTCTGTCCGCCGGACAGCTCGGAGGGATAGGCGTTGACTTTGTCTCTCAGATCCACCAGGTCCAGCAGCTCCAGGACCCGATCCCGGATCTGCTCTTTGGTCTTGCCGGTGTACTTCAGCGGGTACGCGATGTTATCAAACACCGTGTTCCGGTCCAGAAGGTTGAAGTGCTGGAAGATCATGCCCAGATCCCGCCGGAGCGTTTTCAGATGCTTCTCGCTGAGTACCGCGGTCTGCGTCTCGCCCTCGCGCGTGTAGAGCGCTTTCCCATCCTGAATCTCAATGGTCCCGAACCCGTCGATGCGGATACTCCCGGCATCCGGCCGCTCCAGAAAATTGATGCACCGTACCAGCGTGGATTTCCCTGCGCCGGAGTATCCGACAATCCCGTAAACCTGACCTGCTTCGACCTGAATGTTGACATCCTTCAGCGCGATGACGTTCTTGTCCGGGGCGATGTAGGTCTTCGAGATGTGGCTGAGTTCAATCATATCCGTTTCCTAACTCCTGTCCTTTTTTGACCAACAAAAAAGACCCGGACGCTCGCTCGCATCCAAGTCCTCGTTATCAGAATATTGATCTGAAATCAGATGGCTCTCAATCGGGCGAAGCGGAATTCTGCGCGCGCATCATCATGCACATGCTGCACATGTGCATCGCCATCATCATGAAGCTGTGACGGTTTGTACGCATCAGAACTTGACGCTCCTTCCCTTTGATGGGGTGATTATATGCCCGTCCGATTTGTTTGTCAACGGAAAAGCTTTTTTTTATGCATGCTCATGAATATTCCCATCTCTCCGATCGGTTTTCTTGTGCATTTTTGATGGCCCGGCTTTGCCTGCTTCCGGTGCCGAGCGGAACGCCTCTCCGGTGCTCAAAAGCCCCTTTCTGCCCGCTGCCGAATGGAAAATCCCCCGGAGGAAAGACGCCTTGATCAGGCCTCCCCCGAGGGATTTGCGCTTTCTTATGCTGTTCTGAGATCAGATCTTGTCAAAGGCCTGCTGGAGGTCGGCGATGATGTCCTCGGGATTCTCCAGGCCAACGGAGAAGCGAATAAGCCCGGCAGGGATGCCGGCTGCTTCCAGCTCTTCCTCGGTGTAGGGAGAGTGGGTCATGGAGGCAGGGTGTTCGATCAGGGTCTCGGTGGCGCCGAGGGAGACCGCCAGCGTCGCAACCTTCACGTTATCAGCGACGATCGCCGCCTTCTCGCGGCCGCCCTTGACGATGAAGCTGACCATGCCGCCGTAGAGGCCGTGCATCTGCTTTTTGGCGATGTCATGGCCCTCGTGGTCCTCCAGGCCGGGATAGAAGACCTTCTCGACCTTGTCGTTGGTCTTAAGGTACTCCGCAACCTTCATGGCGTTTGCGCAGTGGCGATCCATACGCAACTCCAGGGTCTTCAGTCCGCGGGCGACGAGGTAAGCCTCGTTTGCCGGCATAAAGGCGCCGGTCATGTCCTTGATACCGACCAGGCGAATCTGGTTGATCGTCTCGGCGTCGCTGACGACAAAGCCGGCCAGCAGGTCACCGTGGCCGTTAATGTACTTTGTGGCGGAGTGAACGACAATGTCCGCGCCCAGCTCCAGCGGACGCTGAATGTAGGGGGAGCAGAAGGTGTTGTCGCAGATGACCTTGATGGCTGGGTTGAAGTCGTGGGCGATTTTTGCGGTCTTTTCGATATCGGTGATCTTGAGGTTGGGGTTGGCCGGGGTCTCAAGATAGACGATCTTCGTTTTGTCGCTGAGGGCAGCGCGAAGCTCGTCTTCGTTGGTCATCTCGATGAACTGCACCTTTACGCCGAAGCGGCTCAGGTGGTGCTCAAAGAACTCGAAGGTGCAACCATAGAGGGTCTTGTCGGCGACGATCTCTTCGCCGGCAGAGATATTGGTCCAGATCGTGGCTGTGATGGCGCCCATGCCGGAAACGGTCACGATGGCTGCTTCGCCGCCCTCGAGCTTGGCGAAGGTCTCCTCCAGTGCCGTGCAGGTCGGGTTGCCGAGACGGGCATAGATATAGCCGGGCTCCTCCAGTGCGAAGCGGGCCGCGCCCTGTGCCGTCGAGTCAAAGATAAAGGTGGATGAATTATAGATCGGGGTGATCAGAGCGCCGAAACTGTCTTTGGTTTCGCTGCCGTGGATTGCGCGGGTGGTAAAGCCGTTGTTCTGATTGCTCACAATACATTTTCTCCCTTTCAATGAAGCCCATCCGGCTCTCGCGAACCGGAAGAGCAATTTTCAATCTTTTTCCTTAATGCTGTAAATGTTCTTTCGCAGAGACGCCGCAGAGGACGACAGAAGCTCTGCAGAGCACAGTTTTCCGTATCCTGCAGGGCTTCTGTTTTCGATGAAACGGTTGTGTTTTCTGTGCACAGCCTCAGATGCGCTTATTCGCCGAGGTAGGCGGCGCTGAGCGTATCGTCCGCCAGGAGCTCCTTGCCGGTGCCGTAGCGCACGACCAGACCGGTCTGCATGATATAGGCGTGGTCGGAGATCTGCAACGCCTTGTTGGCGTTCTGCTCGATCAGCAGAATCGAGATCCCCTCCTGGTTGAGCTCCTTGATAACCTCAAACATCTGGGACACGATGACCGGGGCAAGGCCGAGGGAAGGCTCGTCAAACATCATGAGCTTTGGTCTGGCCATGATGCCGCGGGCAATGGCCAGCATCTGCTGCTCGCCTCCCGAGAGGAGACCTCCGTACTGCCGCTCACGCTCCTTCAGGCGCGGGAACATCGCATACACGCGCTCATAGTCCCTCTTCACGCCGTCCGCGTCCTTGCGGTTGCCGGCGCCGATGCGCAGGTTCTCTTCCACGGTCAGTTTGGCGAAAATCTGCCGCGCCTCAGGCACCTGGACCAGACCGGCCTCCACAATCTCATAGGGCTTGTTGGAGATGGGCTTGCCGTCGAATTCGATGGTGCCCTCGGTACGCTTCATCACGGCGGAAATGCACTTGAGCAACGTGGACTTGCCGGCGCCGTTGGCGCCGAGGACGGAGACGATCTCGCCTTCCTCCACTTCCAGAGAGACGCCGCGGAGAGCCTGAATACCGCCATATGCCGCTTTCAGATTTTCGATCTTTAACAGGGTGGCCATTATTCGTTCCCTCCCAGATAGGCTCGGATGACTTCGGGATTGCTCTTGACCTCGGCGGGTGTACCGACAGCCAGGGTCTTGCCGAAGTTCAGCACCGTGCAGTAGTCGCAGAGATTGGAGACAACATCCATGTGGTGCTCGATCATCAGGATGGTAATCTTAAAGTGGTCACGGATTTGGCGCACAAAATCGACCAGCTCCAGCGATTCGTCCGCGTTCATGCCGGCGGCCGGCTCGTCGAGCAGCAGCAGCTTCGGATCCAGCGCCATGGCACGGGCGATCTCCAGCTTGCGCTGGTGGCCGTAGGGCAGGGAGCTGGCGCGCTCGTTGGCCTTATCCTGCAGACCGACAATCTCCAGCAGGTTCATCGCCTTATCGTTGAGCAATTTCTCGCGCTTTTTGAACTTGTCGCTGTGGAAAATGGCCTGCGGCAGATTGTAGGTTGCGTCCATGCCGCTGGCGATGATGACGTTGTCCAGGACGGAGAGGTTGGAGAATAAGCGGATGTTCTGGAAGGTGCGCCCGATACCCATCTGCGCCACCTTGTGCGGGGGAGACCCGGTGATATCCTCGCCCATGAAGATGATCTTGCCGGCGTCCGGGGCATAAATGCCGGTGATGTTGTTGAAGATGGTGGTCTTGCCGGCACCGTTGGGTCCGATCAGACCGTGGATCTGCCCGTGCTCGATCTTGACAGAGAAATTGTCGATGGCGTGAACGCCGCCGAAGTGTTTCTCCACATGCTGCATTTCGAGGACGGGGTCCTTGCTCTCGAGGGAGTTGACCTTGTTTTCCAGGGCGTTCAGCTTCTCCTCAAGAATTGCGATCTTCTGTTCATATGCGGGAGTATTCATTTCGCTCATGACGCCGCCTCCTTTCCGGCCTCAGCCTTGGGTTTGGAAAAACGGCCGATCAGACGCTTAAGAGAGAATTCCTTGTAGCCGTAGAGGCCGTTCGGGCGGAACATGATGATCAGCACGACCGCGACGCCGTAGATCAGCATGCGGTAGTTGGACAGCGAGCGGAAGAACTCAGGCAGGAGCGTGACGAGGATCGCGCCCAACACCGAGCCGGTGAGCGATCCGAGACCGCCGATGACTGTGGTGGTGATGAGCTCGATGCTCTTGTTCAGGGCAAAGTTTGTCGGCACGACGTACATCATGTAGCCGGCGAAAAGCGCTCCGGCCCAGCCAGCATAAACCGCCGAGAAAGTAAAGCTCATCCTCTTATAGCGGAAGGCATTGATGCCGACCGCCTCGGCCGCGACCTCGTTCTCACGGATGGAGGTGATGTTACGCCCATACTTGGAGTGGATAAAGCGCCATGCGATGAAGAAGGCCAGGACCGCACATAGAATGCTGAAGAGCATGCTGGAGTAGTTGGGGATGCCTGGGAAGCCAGCGGAACCTCCAGAAAACTTCTTGAAGTAGTTCAGGAGCACGCGGACGCACTCGCCAAAACCAAGGCAGGTGATCAGGAAGTAGTCGCCCTTGAGCTTCAATGTAAGGGAGCCCAACAGGAAGGCGACAAAACCCGCCAGAATCGCGCCGAGTACCATTGCGATCAGGAAGTTGAAGTCGTGACGGACGATCAGGATGGCCGCGGTGTAGGCGCCGATGGCCATGAAGCCGGCATTGCCGAAGGAGAAGAGCCGCGTAAAGCCCGTCAGCACCGCCATGCCGAGAATGGCTATGACATTGATGCAGACCAGAATGATGACGCCCTGGATATAGGGGTTGATGTGAAGGAACTCACAGACGGCTGCGTTAATATTGTTGAAGGCTTCTATCATAACATCGCACCTCCTTATGCCTTATCCTGCACATCGACACCGAACAGGCCGCTCGGCTTGACGAGGAGGAGAACGATGAGCAATGCGAAGGAGAAGAAGTCGCGCAGGCTCGAGCTGATGTAACCGGAGACGAAGGTCTCGAGAACGCCGAGCAGAAGCGAGCCGACGATCGCACCGGGGACGCTGCCGAGGCCGCCGACGACAGAGGCGACGAAGGCTTTCAGACCGATGTTGCCCATGGTCGGAAAGACGTTATACTTCATGCCATAGAGGATGCCCGCCACGCCGGCGAGAGATCCCGCCAGCAGGAACACCGACGCAATGGAACGGTCGACACGGACGCCCAGCACGCGCGCGGCGTTGGCGTTGCAGGCGATGGCGCGGACGTTCAGGCCGAATTTGGTCTTATTAATGAGGTAGATGAGGAAGACGAGGATCACCGCCGTGAGGACCAGACTGATCAGGTCCAGCACGCCCAGATAGGCGCCGGCAATCTCAATGGTAGAAACGGGGAGCTTAAACTTGAAGGAGCGGTACTGACCGGTGAAGATCAGATTTGCAACCTGCTGGAAGATCGTGGAAAGGCCCATCGCCCCGATCATCAGAAACATGTTGGGGGCGCCGGTACTCCTGATGTGGCGATAGACCAGCTTCTCGCAGAGGAAGCTGATCAGCGCACCACCGCAGACGCCGAGGAGGGCCGCCAGCATAAACGGCAGACCGACCATGTTGGCAAATACGATCGCAAAATAGGCCCCCAGCATGGCAAACTCGCCATGGGCCCAGTTGGAGAAGTCCAGCAAGCTGTAAATCAGGGAATACCCGGTGGCCAGCAGCGCGTAGATGCCACCGATGGAGATTCCCGTAATAAACTGTTGCAAGAACATAGTGCTTTCTCTCCTATTTCAATCGTTAAATCCAAAAGAGGGGGGGAGGAGCAAGTCCTCCCCCTCATATGGGAACTGTTCTAAGAAAGATCAGTCAACAACTGCCTCGACCGTCTTGACCGGCAGTTTGACATGGGCGCCGTCAGCGGTGGTGGAGAACTCGAAGACTTCGCAAGCCATGACCGGGTTGTGGGTCTCGGCGTTCATAACCAGCTGTCCGATCAGGCCTTCGTAGACCTCCGTGGCCTCCAGCGCATCGCGGATTGCAGTGGGATCGGCAGACCCGGCACGGGTGATCGCATCGACGATCCAGTACACGCCGTCACGTCCGAAGAGGCACTCGGTCTCCTTTGTGCCGCCGTACTTCTCGACGATCTTGTCGGCGAAGTCGTTGGCTTCCGGCATGGCAAAGCCGATACGGCTGACGAACTGGCAGCCGTCCAGCGCACCCTGGGCTTCCTCAGCGAGCTGGTCGGAGTCCCATCCGTCGTGGCCCATCAGCATGCACTGGATGTCCATTTCACGGGCCTGTTTGGCGAAGGTGGCGTTCATGGCATAGTCGTTCATTACGACGAAGATGATCTCGGGATCGGCCTTCTTAATCTTGGCAAGCTGAGCACGGAACTCTCTGTCGCCGGCCTGGCACTGTTCCTTAGCGACGAACTCACCGCCGTTGGCAATGAAAGCGTCCTCAATGAACTGACCGACTGCTTCGGAGTTGGTATCTCCATTGATCGTGAAGAGCGCGCCCTTCAGGAGTCCAAGGTCCTTGGTTGCGTAGGTGCCGACGACAGTGCCGATGTAGGCATCGAGGAAGCACATACGGAAGGAGTAGGGATGCAGGTTGCCCTGCTCATCGATGGTGACAAGCTCGTTGGAGGCCGCGGTGCCAATGATGGGAACCTTCAGCTCGTCCGCGACGGATGCCATCGGGATGTTGCAGGAAGAGAAGTTGGTGCCGATTTCGGCTACGATGCCGTTATCGGTGATGAGCTTACGCAGCGCGTTCACGGAGTCAGCGGAGTCGCCTTTGCCGTCCATCGGGACCAGTTCAAGCATCTTGCCGTCCAGGACACCGCCTGCGGCATTGATCTCTTCGATGGCTTCCAGTGCGCCGAACTTACCGGCATTGCCCCAGAGGGCGGTGGACTGGGAGAGGTCACCGATGTAACCGATCTTGATGGTGTCGTCAGCGGCGCTGGCAGCGGGAACTGCAAGAGCGACGATCAAAACGATCATCAGAACAAGAGACAGGGCTTTTTTCATTTTGCTGTATTCCTCCTTCAAATATTTGATTGTTTTTGCTCAGCAAATACTGTGCCTGTGCATATAGTTTAAGTAAAATTGTCTGTTTTGTCAAGACTGTTTTTGTTGACTTTTGACCGTTTTCGTGAAAGATCTTTTTCTCCTTCCCGCGGTTTTCCTCCTTTATTTTTTCGTTTTTTCTGCATTTATCAGAATCTTTTGTCCCGTTTTTGTTATTTGGTTTTTTGTGATTTTCTGATTATAAAATTGAAAAATTGTGGTTTTGCATAATTTTTGAGATTCTTTTTTGTGCATTGTGACCAATCGGCTCTGCTGTCGCCCTTTTCTGCGCTCCGCCGAATAGTTGCAGAGCGCGGAAAGACCCCCGGTCCTTCCGCGCTCTGCATACTCTATTCTAATATAATCAATCCGTCTTCTTCTGCTTTATTCCTGTGCGTATTGGATTCGGATATTCCGCTGTGCGGCATAAACCCCAAAGTCCTCCGGAACCTTCTGGTCGGTGATGACCATGTCGACGCTGTCGAGGCCGTCAAAGAGATGGTTGGCCGTCCCCTCAAACTTGGTGTGGTCCACCACAAGGATCCTGGTCTTGGCACTCTTCAGCATCTGCCGACGTACGTTGGCCTCGCTGATGTGATTGTCAGAGAGACCATACTCCACACTCAGCTTCGGGCAGCTGATAAAGGCCTTGTCCGCATAGTAATGCCGCAGGGCCTCGACGGTGTTGGGATCGGCAAAGGAGGATGTGCGGCGGCGGAACACGCCGCCGATGCCGATGAGGCTGACGGGGGTGTTGGCCTCGCGGAAGAGGTTGCAGATGGCGAGAGAGTTTGTGATGAGGGTCACGTTCATCTGCCGGGCCAGGATGGCCTCGGCGATGGTAAGGCAGGTTGTGGAGGAATCCAGCAGGACCATATCGTTTTCCTGGATCTCCCTGACCGCAACCTGGGCCATGTGCTCCTTGGTGTTCTGCATGTAAGACTGCCTGAGCTCAATGGGGTAGCCCTTGTCGTACTTCTCCATCAGATAGGCCCCGCCATGGGTGCGGGTCAGTTTCCCGGCTTTCTCCATCTCCCGGAGATCGCGCCGGATGGTCTCTTCGCTGCATTGCAGCAGCTCGCTCAGGCCGGGAACCAGGACAAAACCCGCTTTCCGGATCTCCTGATCAATCAAGTTGTGCCTTTCGATTTTCAGCATGGTCACCGCTCCAGTCCTTCACAGCCCCGGAGAGCTGTTGTTTTTCTCAACATGTTGCTCAATCTTTGTGAACATTATACAACAGGAAACAACAAGCCGTCAAATCATACTTTTGAGGTTAGTTGAAGAATTGACAAAGAGGCTGCCTGAAATTTTGGATTGTTGTTGACTTTTGACCGTTTCTGGTGTAAAGTTTAATTATCCTCACGGTATTGGCAACGGTTGTCCTAACACTGACATCAGGAGGCCATCATGCACGACTTCCGTTCCTTTTTCCTTATGAATACAGAAGATGTCCGGCGCTATGCCGTCGAGGTCCTGCACCGTTTTGACCCCGACGAGGAGACCGAATGCCGCGAGATCGGCGACGGCAACATCAACTATATTTTCCAGGTCCGCTCCCTGCGGGACGGGCATTCCGTTATTGTGAAGCAGGCCGACCGTCTTCTCCGCTCCTCCGGCCGTCCGCTGGACCTTTACCGCAACAAGATCGAGGCCCGCATTCTGCAGCTGGAGGGCGAGCTCGCCCCGGGCCTCGTGCCCGAGGTCTATTATTATGACGAGACCATGGCCGCGACCTCCATGGAGGACGTCTCCGCCTGCCGCAACCTCCGCCGCGAGCTGATGGAAAACCGCGTCTACCCCCACCTGAGCGAGGGTATTTCGGAATTCCTGACGGATACGCTGCTGCCCACGACGGACCTGGTGCTGGACGCGGAAGAGAAAAAGCGCAGAGTCCGCTTCTTTACCAACCCGGAACTCTGCAAAATCACAGAAGATCTGGTTCTGACAGAGCCTTACTATGACTACAAAGGCCGCAACATCATCACGCCCGGCAACGAGGACTTTGTCAGGACCTCTCTCTATGAGGACGAGGAGCTGCACGCCGAGGTCGGGATGCTGCGGCTCGCCTTCATGAACAACGCCCAGGCTCTCCTGCACGGGGACCTGCACTCCGGCTCCATTTTTATCAACGAGACCGAACTCAAGGTGCTGGATCCCGAGTTTGCCTTCTACGGCCCGATGGGCTACGACATCGGCAACGTCATCGGCAACCTCTATTTCGCCTGGGCCAACAAGTTCTTCACCTGCCCGGAGCGGCGGGATGTCATCGGTGCGCTGGAAAAATGCATTGAGGAAATCTATGACAAGACGAGGGCGAAGCTTGCCCGCCGCTATGACGAGCTGGTCACGCTCCCGCTCTACCGGGAGGGCGGCTTCCCCGAGAGATGGCTCGACAGCGTGATGGCCGACTCGCTCGGTTACGCCGGGACCGAGATCATCCGCCGCACCGTGGGCGACACCAAGGTCATGGAGCTGAACGCCGTGACCGATCCCGGGGTGAAGGTCCCCATGGAGCGGGCGCTCATCCGGCTCGGCGCCGCGCTTATCATGCGGCGCGGAAGCTTCCGTACCGGCGGGGAGATCACGGAACTCTTCCGGCAGATTCTCGCATAAGGAGGGACAGACCCGATGGAACGCAACGATCAGAACATGCCCTTTCTCCTCCGGTACGAAAACGTCGCCTGGTACGAGGACAGTAAAGTCCGCATCCTGGACCGTCGCGTCTATCCCACGGAGGTCCGCTTTGTCGAGTGCGGGACCTATCAGGAGGTGGCCCAGGCCATCGCCGACATGGTGACCCAGAGCGCCGGCCCCTACACGGCTGTCGGCATGGGCATGGCGCTGGCCGCCTGGCAGGTGCGCCAGGAAGGGAGAGAGAAGCAGGTCGCTTTTCTCAGACAGGCGGCTTACGACCTGGCCCACGCGCGGCCGACCACGGCCAACCGCTACGGGCAGATCACCTATCGCGCAGCCGAGCTCGCCGAGGCGGCGCTGGAGGCGGGGAAGGATCCTGTTGAGGCCATTGTCGCCTCGACAGTGGAGTCTCTCAACCGCCGCTACAGCGTCATGCAGATCGTCGGCAACGAGCTCGCTGAGCTGATCCCTGCCGGGGGCAGCATCCTGACCCAGTGCTTCGGCGAGACCATCATCGGCACCGTCATCCGCGCCGCTCGGGAACAGGGCAAGGACTTCCGCGTCTACTGCGCGGAGACAAGGCCTTATCTGCAGGGCGCGCGGCTCACCTCCAGCTGCTTTGCCGAGATGGGCTTTGAGACCACGGTCCTCACGGATAACATGATCGCCTACGCCATGCAGCACAAGGGCATCGACCTCTTTACCTCCGCGGCCGACTCCATCGCCCGCGACGGCCATATCGCCAACAAGATCGGCACCTTCCAGATCGCGATTCTGGCCAAGTACTTCGGCATCCCCTACTATGTCACCGGCATCCCCGACCGGGACAAGCACAGCAAGGATGACATCGTCATCGAGATGCGCGATCCGGAGCAGGTGCTCCGCTATCGCGGCATCCCGAACTGTCTGCCCCAGGTCAAGGCCATCTACCCGTCCTTCGATATCGTTCCGCCGCACCTGATCTCAGGCGTCGTGACCGACAAGGGCGTCTATGTCCCCTATCTGCTGGACCGCTACTTCGACAGCGAGGTCAAAGCATTCTACTGATCCCTGTTCCCGAAAGGGATGGATATATATTGTATAAAGGAGAAGTCCACGCCATGAAAGTCTATGTCCGCGCCCCGTATCCCGAAAACCGGCTGAACGAACTGAAGGAACTCTTTGATGAGGTCCTCTACGAACCCTGGAACGACACCGGCGAGCGGTATTATGAGGACGAGATGCTGGCCCACCTGCTCGAAGTGAAGCCGGATATCCTGATCACCGAACTCGACCGCGTGACCGAAAAGGTCCTGAACGGCTATCCCAACCTGAAGCTCATCGGCGACTGCCGCGCCACCCCCGCAAACCTCGACACTGCCGCCTGCACCAAAGCAGGCGTCCCTGTGCTCTGCACCCCGGGCCGTAACAACCAGGCCGTGGCCGAGCTCGTGGTCGCGCTGATCATCATGCACATGCGCCACGGTCTCGAAGCCATTCAGTGGATCAAGGACGGCAAGTGGGTCGCCGGGACGACGCCGTATTTCACCTGGATGGGCAACGAGCTGCAGGGAAAGCGGGTCGGTCTGGTCGGCTTTGGCGCTGTCAGCCAGGCCGCCGCCAAGATCCTCGACGGCTTTGACTGCGACGTCTGCTATTACGACTACAAGGGCCGCGCCTACGGCCACTACACCCCGCTCTCTCTGGAGGAGCTGTTCGCCACCTGCGACGTGGTCTCCCTGCACTTGCCGGTCAGCGATTCCACCCGCGGTCTTGTGACGGAAGAGCTGCTGCGCACCATGAAGAAAGACGCCCTCTTCGTCAACGCCGGCCGCTCCGCCCTCGTGGACACCCAGGGTCTGATCCGTGTCCTCAACGACCGGGCCATCGCCGGCGCCGTTCTCGACGTGCTGGACAACGAACCGCCCACCGCGGAGGATCTGCAGATCATGAACTGCCCCAACGTCATCCTCACCCCGCACATCTGCGGCGCCACCTACGAGGTCACTAACCACCAGGCTGACATTCTCAACGCCCGCATCCGGCAGTGGCTGGCCGGAGAAAACCTCTCCAAAATCGTCTACAACCGCGACGTCCTCAACCGCTGAGTGATGGAACACTATCTCCTGATCGACCTCGGCACGGGGAGCACCCGCGCCGCCCTGGTCTCAAGCGCCGGCGAGATCGTCGGGATTCGCAGCTTCATGAACCGCTATTACCGCGACGGGGCCTATCCGGACGCCCAGTTTTTCATCCCTGAGGAGTGGGAGGCGGAGCTGAAGCGCTGCTGCCTGGCGCTCCACGCCGAGCATCCGGATATCCGCGTCCGCTGCGTCTCTGCCGCAGGCGCCAGACAGAGTATCGTTCTGCTGGACGGCGACGGCAAGGCCTTCTACGGATTGCCGAATATCGACAACCGCGGCCGCGAGTTCATGGGCGAGATCGGAAACACGGAGCACATCTATGAGCGTTCCGGCAAGTGGGTCACGGAGGACTTCTGCGCGGCGAAGCTGCTCGGCCTGCGAAAGCGCAGACCCGAGCTCTACGGGCGCATCCGCACGGTCCTGAGCCTCAGCGGCTATATCGCGTGGATTTTTACCGGCAAGGCTGTTTTTGAGCCATCCCAGGCCTGCGAGACCCAGCTTTACGATCTGGAGACGAAGGACTGGTCCGACGAACTCTGTATGGCTTACGGTATCGACCGCGGTCTGCTGCCCTCACTGAGCATGGCAGGGGAGAGCGTCGGCGCCATCTCCCCGGATCTGCGGGAGGACCTCGAGATGGAGGAGGACGCCTGCTTCATCATCGGCGGCGCTGACACCCAGTGCGGCCTGCTGCAGACCGGCATCCAGCCCGGCGAGATCGCCGTCGTCTCCGGCACCACCACACCGATCACCGCACTGGTCGACCACAAGTTCTATGATCCCCGGCAGCGGGTTTGGACCGATGCCAACCTCGGCGCCGATGGATATCTCATCGAGATGAACCCGGGCGTCACCGGGCTCAATTACCAGCGCATCAAGGACGTGCTCTGCCCGGATCTGAGCTATGAGGAGTTGGAACGCGCTTACGCCGCAAAGCGGGACTTCACCGCGACGGCGTCCTTCAGCTCGCTTCTGTTCTATGAAAAGCGCTCCCTGCGGCAGGGCGGCTTCTTTCTCCGCTCGCCCTGGCCGGACGACATGGACCGCATCGACCTGATGTGGGCCGCCCTGGCCGACACAGCCTGCGCCACCTATGAACAGCTCTGGCGTCTCTGTGAGCTCTGCGGTTATCAGAAGGGCTATGTGCTCGCCTGCGGCGGCGGCTTCCGCTCGGGAACCCTATGCCAGATGCTGGCCGACCTCTCGGGGCTCGAGCTGCGGCTGCGCCCGGGCTTTGAACAAGCCACGCTCCTCGGCCTTACCGTGCTCTGCAGCCGTGCCCTCGGCCAGCCGGAGCTGCACGGGGAAGCCGGCGCCGTCCGACGCTACAAACCGCGTCGAAACGACCTGATCCGCCGCTACCACAAACGCTGGAGCGAAAACCGCATGGCACTCAACCCCCCTGCAGGCATTCAAAAAAATGAATAACATAAATGATGGAGGAAACCAACATGTTAATGCAAGAAGAACGCGAACTTATCGTAGAGATCGGAAAACAGATGAGCTCTTCCGGTCTGTGCCCCGGTACCAGCGGCAACCAGAGCATCTACAACCCCGAGCTTGGCCTGATGGCGATCAAACCCTCCGGCATCGGCTACATGGAGACCACGCCGGAAGATATCGTCGTCATGGACCTGGAGTCCCATGTTGTGGACGGCAAGCGCAAGCCCTCCAGCGAGTGGGACATGCACACCGAGTTCTATAAGAACAAGCCGAACTGCCTCGCCATTGTCCATACGCATCAGCGCTTCTGCACCACTTTTGCCGTGCTGGGCATGCCCATTGAGGCGGTCCACTATGTCCTGGCCGACGCCAACTGCTATCAGATCCCCTGCGCCCCGTACCACACCTTCGGCACGCCGGAGCTGGCCCAGGACGCCGTTAAAACCTGCGGTGATGGCGATGCCGTTCTGCTCGCAAATCACGGCATTGTCGTCTGCGGCAAGAACCTGAAGAGCGCTTTCGGCCTGGCCAAGAACCTCGAGTACATCGCAGAGCTGCAGTACCGCGCGCTCTGCATCGGCAAGCCCAACATCCTCAACAAGGAGCAGATGGATGAGGTCTTTGAGGGCTTCAAGTCCTACGGCCAGCCAGCCAGCAAGAAGACCGGCTATTGATCCTGATACCGTTTCGGAACAGAGGAGCAGACAATGAATAATTTCGATTTCTACAGCCCCACGTATTTTGTGTTCGGTCGGGACCGCGAAAACGAAGCCGGCCGCTATGTTAAGAAGTTCGGCGGAAGCCGCGTTTTGATCGTCTACGGCGGCCAGTCTGCCAGAAAGTCCGGCCTGCTGGACCGCGTGAAGGACTCCATCGCCGCCGAGGGCCTGAGCTCAATTGAGCTGGGCGGCGTCAAGCCCAATCCCCGCAGCGGCCTCATCTACGACGGCATCGACCTGGCCCGCCGGGAGAAGGCGGACTTCCTCCTGGCTATCGGCGGCGGCAGCGTCATTGATACGGCCAAGACCATCGCCATGGGCGTCCCCTATGAAGGGGACTTCTGGGACTTCTTCTCCGGCAGGACACCGGACACTGCCCTGCCTGTCGGTGTGGTGCTGACCATCGCCGCCTCCGGCAGCGAGGGCTCGCCCAATGCCATCGTCACCAACGAGAAGACTTTGGAAAAGACCGCCGCGGAGGCCGACTGCATCCGCCCCAAGTTCTCCATCATGGACCCGGTCCTCACCGAGAGCCTGCCGCCCTTTCAGACCGCCTGCGGCATCACTGATATCATCTCACACGCCTTTGAGCGCTACTTCACCCCGACCAAGGATGTCGAAACCACCGATCGCATGCTGGAGGGCATCGTCCTCGCGATGATGCACGAGGGCAGACGCGTCATGAAGGATCCTCACGACTACGAAGCCCGTGCCAACATCATGTGGGCAGGCATGGTCGTGCACAACGACGTGATGGGCGTCGGCAGAAAGCAGGACTGGAACAGCCACCACCTCGAGCACGTCCTCTCCGCGGTCTATGACTGCGCCCACGGCGCCGGACTCTCCGTTATCATGCCCGCGTGGATGAGCTACTGTGTCGAGCACAGCGACGCGCTGCGTTTTGCTCAGATGGCGACCCGCATCTTCGGTTGTGAGATGGACTTTGACGATCCAAAGCGCACCGCGTGCGAGGGCGTCGAGGCCTTCAAGAACTTCCTCCGCGAGCTAAACATGCCCCTCACCTTTGCCGAAGTGGGCGCCGATCCCGCGGCGATCCCCCGGCTGGTGGAGATGAACAACATCGGCGACGGCGTCACCGGCGGCTATGTCGGCCTCGACCGCGCCGCCCACTTTGAGATCTACGAGCGCGCCGCCGGTCTGCGCTGATCGCGGCTTACAAATACGATCGGAAATCGAATAACGGAAGGAGAACCTGAGCAATGATCGATCTTGAAAAATGCGGCTTTGCCACCAGACAGATCCATGCCGGAAAACACGAGAACTCCGCGGGAGCCCTGACCACTCCCATTTACCAGACCTCCACCTTCGAGTTTAACTCTGTCGAACAGGGCGGCCGGCGTTTCGCCGGTCAGGAAGAGGGCTATATCTACTCCCGTCTCTCTAACCCCACCGTCAACGCCGTGGAGGAGAAAATCGCCGCCCTCGAGGGCGCTGAGGCCGCTCTCGGCACTGCGGCCGGCATGGGCGCCATTTCCGCAGCGCTGTGGACCAGCGTCGTCGCCGGGGACGAGATTATCGCCTCCGACACCCTTTACGGCTGCACCTTCTCCATGATGAACCACGGTTTGAGCAAGTTCGGCGTCACGACTAAATTTTTGAACTTTGCAGATCTCGAGAGTGTGAAAGCCGCCCTGACCCCGAAGACCAAAGTCATCTATCTTGAGACTCCCTGCAACCCGACCCTGAAAGTGGTCGATATCGCCGAAGTAGCAAAGATCGCTCACGAATACAACCGCGAGATCAAGGTCATCGTGGACAACACTTTCGCCTCCCCCTACCTGCAGCAGCCGCTGAAGCTGGGCGCCGACGTGGTCGTCCACTCTGCCACGAAGTACCTTAACGGCCACGGCGACGTGATCGCGGGTTTTGTCGCCGGCAAAGCGGATTTCGTCACCGCAGTGCGCACCTTCGGCCTGAAGGACATGACGGGCACCGTTATGAGCCCCTTTGACGCCTTCCTGATCGCCCGCGGTCTCAAAACCCTTGACATCCGCATGGAACGCCACTGCGCCAACGCCATGAAGGTCGCCCGCTTCCTGCACGACCATCCGGCGGTCGCCAAAGTGTATTACCCCGGCCTGGAAGACTTTGAAGGCTATGAGATCGCAAAGAAGCAGATGCGCCTCCCCGGCGGTATGCTGGCCATCGAGCTCAAAGCTGACCGCGATGCCACCGCCGTGGCTCTCAATAAGCTGAAGCTCTGCACCATCGCCGTCTCCCTCGGTGACGCTGAGACCCTCGTCGAGCACGCTGCTTCCATGACCCACTCCACCTACACCAAAGAAGAGCTCGCCGCCTCCGGCATTTCCGAAGGTCTGGTCCGCATCTCTGTCGGTCTGGAGGATCCCGAAGATATCATCGCCGATTTTGAGCAGGCCTTCGCCGAACTCTGATGGAAGCTTAACCCGGCCTCCTTGTAACGGCTCCGGCCGGAGGCGGACCCCACACGGATCCGTTCTCCGACCGGAGCTTTGTTTTTTTTTCTGTTTTTCAAACGGCGTCCGGACGGTCGTCGATGCGCCCGAGGAAGCGCCGCTCCGGCACGAAGGGAACGTTCACCGGCAGGCCGGACTTCTCCATCTCGGCCAGCTTCAGCGCCATGAGGTTGACGTTCACATCGAAGGCCGCCGCGGCGGAGACGATGTCCTTCCCCTCCCGCAGGGCCTCCAGAAGCTCCGCGTCGTCAATGAGCAGGTTGGCGGCAAAGAGGTTGGCCTCGTACTCGGTGCGGTTGCGCATATCGAAAAGCTCCATGTTCATCAGGTACGCGGCCGTGTCCAGATAGTCCCGGTGCAGGAGGACATGCGCCAGCTCGTGGGCACAGCTCAGGCGCTGCATCTCCTCCGAGAGGTTCTGGTTGATAAAGATAAAATAGTGGTTCATGATCTTCTTGCAGAAGGCCTTCTGCCGCCTGGTGTCCATGAACTTGACGCGGATATTCAGATGTTCGGCGAGCTGGAAGGGATCGCGCGTGCCGTAGGTCCGGATCAGCTTCCGCGGCAGGGAGTATGGGTTCCCGCGCCCGCCGCTGCGCGCTGTCATGCGCCGTCCTCCGGTACGTCGCGGCGGTAGCGCCGGTTGACATACTTGCGGTTCATCTTCTTGGCATCCCAGTACGCCTCCTGCAGTGCCTGCATGATGGCGTCCATGTCCTCTTCCTCCATCTCGCCGCCGGCGCAGAGGCCCTTGAAATCCGCAACCAGATCCCAGGCCTGCCGGGCGCCCCGGCCGCCGTACTGCTCGCCGGCCCGCAGGACAAAGTCCGCGTTCTCGTCGAGAAGCACCTTCTCGTCGATGCCCAGCGCCTCGGCCAGCAGGGTATAGGTGTCCCGCCGTTTCGGCATCCGGGCGCCCAGCTCATAATTCTGGATCGTACGCAGCGAGATCCCGGCGGCCTCGGCCAGCGCCCGCTGGGACATGTGCTTCGCTGCTCTGGCGTTCTTCAGCTTTTCCGCTAATGTCATGTCATACGTCCTTTCTCTCCGACCGGTGCGGGTCTGTCCCCGCCCGGTCTTTTCTTTTCCCTTTTAGTTGCATAATTAACGCAACTTTCGTCTTGACGAAACGCAAGTTCGGCGCTATATTATTTTCGCAAAAAACGCAACTTATTGTCATAATATACACGAACATGCGCAAGTTGTCAAGAGAAAAAGCAGGCCGCGCTCCCCGGCAGCGCTGCATCCCCGGCCAGGATTAGTATAGCCGAAATTCTGTCCCAAAAAAATCCCTGCTTTTTTCGCCCAAATGTGAAATGAGCTTGCATATTCGGCCGCTATGATGCGGCTGTACGGACGAACGGAGGGGTGTGATGTCCCCGCCGGAGGCGGGGACATCACCGGCCAGCTTCTTCCTCCATGTGAAGTGAGCTTGCACATTCGGCCGTTATGATGCGGCTGTATCGACGAACGGAGGGGTGTGATCTCCCCGCCGGAGGCGGGGACATCAACGGGTTGCTCCTTCGTCCATGTGAAGCGATTTTGCACATTCGGCCGTTATGATGCGGCCATACTGACGAACGGAAGGGTTTGTTCTTTCGTCCGTAAATATGAGTTGAGAGAGGAGGTGAGCAGGTGAATTCGGCGGAGCGGCAGCATGCCATCGCAACGGTCCTGATCCATCGCCGGCACGAGACCATGGCCAATCTGGCCAGCGAGTTCGGCGTGTCGCGGCGCACGGTCGTGAACGACATCGCCGCCATCACCTGCTCCCTCCCTGTCCAGACCGCCCGCGGCAACAGCGGCGGCGTCACGCTGGCCGACTGGTTCCGGCCTCACCGCTCCACGCTCTGCCCGGAGCAGGCGGCGGCGATCCGCAAGGCGGCCCCTCTCCTGACCGGGGAGGACCGCCAGGCCCTGCTCAGCATCCTCTACCAGTTCTCCGTGCATCCGGAGGCGATGTGATGGGCGAACAGGAACGGGAAGAGGCTCTGCGCCCGCGCGGGCTTGCCAGCGAAGAGGAGGCCTTCCGCTTCCTCAGCGACGTGATGCGCGGATGCCTCACCGAGCCGGGCGGCAAACCCGTCTCGGTCGGCGACCGGCTGAAGGCCTGCAGCGGCCTGCTGAAGCTGTATGAGAACCGGCAGCAGGACAGCGCCGCCGGCGAGCGGGAGCTGGCCCTTGCCACTGCCGCCGCGCGCATCGGCGGCTGCATCGCGCCCGTCTTCGGTCCGGTGCTGGGGGACGCGCTGGTCCACGGCCACACCCACTACGACCTGGCCGGAGGCCGCGGCAGCATGAAGAGCAGCTTTGTGTCGCTGACGGTGGTATATCTCCTCCTGCTGCATCCGGAGGCCCACGCCCTGGTGCTGCGCAAGGTGGCCAACACCATGCGCGACTCGGTCTACGCCCAGTACCTCTGGGCGCTGGAGCAGCTGGGCGTGCAGACCTTCTTCGACTGCAAGCTCAGCCCCATGGAGCTGGTCTTTCGGCCCACGGGACAGAAGATCCTCTTCCGCGGGGCGGACGACCCCATGAAGATCAAGTCCATCAAGGTCCCCTTCGGCAGCATCACCGTCACCCATTTTGAAGAGAAGGACCAGTTCGCGGGACGCGCGGAGATCCGCACCATTCTCCAGTCCACCATGCGCGGCGGGGACCGGTTCTGGAACTTTGAGAGCTATAACCCGCCCATCTCGCGGGACAACTGGGCCAATCTCGACTCGGCCCAGGAGCGCCCGGACCGCCTCTGCCACCGCAGCACCTATCTCGAGGCGCCGAAGGCCTGGCTGGGCGAGGCCTTTTTCGCCGAGGCGGAGAGCCTGAAGCTCAGCGACGAACGGGCCTACCAGCACGAGTACCTGGGCCTTGCCGTGGGGACCGGCGGCAATGTCTTTGACAATCTGGAACTGCGGGAAATCACCGACGAGGAACTGCGGCGCTTCGACCGGATCTACATGGGCGTGGACTGGGGCTTTGCGCCGGACCCCTTCGCCTTTATCCGGCTGCACTACGACGCGGCGCGGGAGACGGTCTATCTGCTGGACGAGCTCTGCGTCCGCCGACAGACCAACACCGCCACGGCGGAGGAGCTGCTGCGGCGCGGCTACCACGACGGCGTCATCACCTGCGACAGCGCCGAGCCCAAGAGCGTCGCCGACTACCGCAGCCTGGGCCTCAACGCCCGGGCGGCCGTCAAGGGGCCGGGCAGCGTCGAATACGGCATGAAGTGGCTGCAGGGCCGCAAGATCGTCATTGACCGGCGCCGCACGCCGGAGGCGTACCGCGAATTCAGCCGATACGAGTTTGAGCGGGATCGGGAAGGCAACTTCATCTCCGGCTACCCCGACCGCGACAACCATCTGATCGACGCAGTCCGCTATGCACTGGAGAAGGTATATGGCAAATACCGAAGCAGGGCATAGAGTATCATCCACCGCCTCCGGCGGTGGATACGAAAGATAGCAGTCCGCTATGCACTGGAGAAGGTATATGGAAAGTACCGAAGCCGAGCATAAAGTATCCACCGCCTTCGGCGGTGGATACGAAAGATAGCAGTCCGCTATGCACTGGAGAAGGTATACGGAAAATACCGAAGCAGAGCATAAAGAAAGTTTTTCAAATGTGCAGCGGGTTTGCACATTTGTCGGTTAGGATGCAGCCATCATCAGGCAGGAGGCACAGACATGCGATCAGCGATCTATCGGAAGCTCGCCGAGATGGGCTTCCCCAACGGCGGCGACGGAAACACCGAGGAACTGCTCCGGCTCTGGCGCAGCTGGTACGAGGGGGACGTGAGCCACTTCCATAGCTACAGGGTTTACAACGGGCAGAAGCGGGTCCTCTGCCGCAGGGCCTCCCTCGGCATGGCGAAAAAGATCTGCGAGGACTGGGCCAACCTCCTCCTGAACGAACGGGTCCGCATCCGCGTGGACGGGGTGGCGGAACAGCGCTTCCTGGACCGGACGCTGGAGGAAAACCGCTTCTTTGAGCTTGCAAACCGCCTGCAGGAGCGCAAGGCCGCTCTCGGCACCGCGGCCTACGTCCCCCGAATGACAGAGGGCCGCATCCGCATCGACTGCATCGACGCCGAGGGCATCCTCCCTCTCAGCTGGGAAAACAGCGCCGTCACCGACTGCGCCTTTGTCTCCGGACGGAGGCAGGGAGAGCGGGACCTACTGTACCTGCAGCTGCACCACCGGGTCGGCGGCCTCTACGACATCGAAAATCTTCTCTTTGCCGCGGAGGGGGACCGCCTGACGCCGCTGCCGCTGGAAGAGGCGGAGGGCTTCGCCGGGATCCCGGAGACGGTGCACACCGGCCGGGCGGAGCGGAGCTTTGTCCTGGACCGGATGAACATCGCGAACAACCTCCACTCCGCCTCCTCCATGGGCCTCGCGGTCTTCGCCAACGCCATCGACCAGCTGCGCGGCGCGGACGTGGCCTACGACAGCTATGTCAACGAGTTCATCCTCGGGAAGAAGCGCATCATGCTGAAGCCCGAGGCCACAAAGGACTTTGACGGCGCACCGCTCTTCGACACGGACGAGCTGGCCTTCTACATCCTGCCGGAGGACTCGGGCAACGAGAGCGTCATCAAAGAGATCGACATGTCCCTCCGCACGGCAGAGCACCACGAGGGCATCCAGGACATGCTGAACCTGCTGGGGCTCAAATGCGGCCTGGGCGAACAGCACTACCGCTTCGAGCGGGGCAGCGTCCTGACCGCGACCCAGGTCATCAGCGAGAACAGCAGCCTCTACCGCAATGTCCGCCGGCACGAGCTGGTTCTGGAGGCGGCGCTGAAGGAGCTGGTCCGGCTGCTGCTGCGAATGGGAAACGACTATCTCTCCCTCGGGCTGAACGCGGAGGCCGCCGTCACGGTGGACTTTGACGACAGCATCATCGAGGACAAGAGCAGGGACTTTGACCGCGACTGCCGCATGCTGGAGCTGGGCGTGCTGGGAAAGGAGGAGTTCAGAAAACGCTGGATACCCTGACCGAAACAGACATCACAGAAGGAGAAGCACATGACAACTGACGAAACCATCGACACCCTGCCCCCGGAAGAGACCGCCGGGCAGGACCCCGTCCCCGAGGAGGCGCAGAGCCCTGCGCCGGAGGAAAC
Organism: Oscillospiraceae bacterium; assembly: GCA_017458065.1. Taxonomy (GTDB): domain Bacteria; phylum Bacillota; class Clostridia; order Oscillospirales; family Oscillospiraceae; genus Limivicinus. The sequence goes on along the minus strand of JAFTGD010000045.1, from coordinate 3,063 downwards.
CGGCGCCCCTGCTGCGGACGACGCCGACGCCTTGCGCCGGGAACTGGATTTCGCCCGCGAGCGGGTGACGCAGCTGGAGCGGGAGCGCATCCTGCTCTCACAGGGCGTGCCGGAGGACGATCTGGACTACTACGTCTTCAAGATCGGGAAGCTGGTAAGCGGGGAGAAGGACTTCGGCACGGCGGCGAAGGAATATCTGAAGCGGCAGGGCGCCCGCCACGGCGGCATCGCCGCCCTCAGCACCGGAGCCAGCCTCTCCGGCCAGCCCACCCGTCCCCAAACCGCGAGCGAAACAATGAATAAGCTGCTTCGTGGAATGTAAGAAAGTGAGGTAAATATTTTGTCTGGAAGTATCGTAAGAGAAAACATGGCGGGGCTGATCCCTGAACCCGTCACCAGAGAGATCTTTCAGGGAGTGGTGGAGCAGAGCGCCGTGCTGAAGGCCGGGCGCAAGCTCCCCAACATGACCAGCAAGACCCAGAGCATCAATGTTCTGGATATGCTGCCTCTGGCCTACTGGGTCGACGGCGACACCGGCTTCAAGAAGACCTCTTCCCAGGCCTGGGAGAAGAAAAAACTCTATGCCGAGGAACTGGCCGTCATCATCCCCATCCCCGAGGCCGTCCTGGACGACGTCAACTACGACATCTGGGGCGAGGTTAAGCCCCGCATCGTAGAGGCCATGGGCCGCCGCATCGACGAGGCGATCCTCTTCGGCACCGGCAAGCCCAGCACCTGGCGCAAATCCGTCGTGGACACTGCCAAGGACGCCGGCTGCAGCGTGACCGCGGGCGCCGGCACTCAGGCCGACCCCTATGACCTGTATCAGGACATCATGGGCCCGGGCGGCGTCATCGCCAAGGCGGAAGAGAGCGGCTACATGCCCACCGGCGTCATGGCTGCAGTCGGCATGCGGGCAAAGCTCCGCGGTCTGACCGACCAGAACGGCCAGCCGATCTTCCTCTCCAACATGCAGGGACGGACCTCGTACATGCTGGACGGCATGGAGATGAGCTTCCCGATGAACGGGGCCTGGGACCCCGAGGAGGCCCTGATGATCGTGGGCGACTTCAGCCAGCTGGTGTATTCCATCCGGCAGGACGTCACCTACAAGATCCTGACCGAGGCCACCATCGTCGACCCCCAGAGCCGCGAGATCATCTATTCCCTGGCCCAGCAGGACATGGTCGCTCTCCGCGCCGTGATGCGCCTCGGCTGGGAGATCCCGAACCCGGTCAGCGCCTACCGCGCCAGCCTGGACGACTACAGCCCATTCGCGGTCTATCTGCCGGCGTCGGACTGACGTCCTCACAAGCTTCGGATCGTCTCGCCTCCCTGAGGCATCAGGAAGGCTCGCTCCCTCCGCTGTGAGGTGCGAAAGGAGTTTTGACTGTATGTACGCAACATTTGAAGATTATACCGGGCGCTTCCGCGGACGCGCCGTCCCGGATGAGGAGACCTTCGACCGCCTCGCCGTCCGGGCCGATGCGGTGCTGGACCGCCTGACCCTCGGCCGGGCGGCAAAGTACCGCGACACCGCGGGCAAGCTGGCCCTCGCCTGCTGCGCCGTGACGGAAAAGCTCTATGAGCTGGAGGAGGCCAAGGCCTGCGGCGACGCGGCGGGCAAGATCGCCGCGGAGGAGATCGGGGATCACCGTGTGCAGTACCGCAGGCTGCGGACGGAGGACTGTATGACCGAGCTCGCCGCGCTGGCGGAGATGTATCTCTACGGCACCGGCCTCCTCTACCGCGGCATCCCCGTGGTCACGGGCTGCGGCTGGTGACGGCATGGTAGCCCCGCACATTGTTTCCCTGATCAACTACCATAACGACACGCCTTTTCTCACCGTTCTCCGCGGCGTCATGCTGCAGGCCATGGACGGCCGGAGCGTCCAGCGCCGCGGGGACATGGACGAGTCCAACACGCGGCTCTATATCCCGCTCTCGGTCCGGGCGGAGAATCCCGCGGGGGAGAGCGTCAGTTTTCTCCCGCCCAGGGAGTATGCCCACTGTCCCGACCCGGAGAAGCACTGGACCCTGCAGCCGGAGGGGGAGGGCGCCGGGCGCAGCTCCTTCTTCGTCAAGGGCGAGCTGGCGCAGCCCGTCTCCCTCGCCGAGGCCCGCGAGCGGTACGACTTTGTCTACGTCGTCGCCGTCTGGCAGCTGCACGACTACGGGAGCCGCGCCTTACAGCACTATGAGGTGACGAGCAAAGTTTCTTCCAGATACTATGCCTATGAACATTAATCAAAAAATCGACTTAAAGCCCAATGAAATGGGTTTAAGTCGAAAAAGGACGAGCAGCGGAACGACTGAGGTTTCCCGTCATGCGGGGAACCGAATGGATGTGGAGCTTGTGAGGACGCACCAGTATGGAAATACATGACATTCTATCGTGGCTTGAGCAGTGCCCGGTCTTGCATGATGAAACTCTGAACTGGTACTATCTCCCGTCTTATTCCGGCTGGTCCCTGACGATCCCGAAGTCTGAGACCCGAACGGACATCCTCGGCAATTCCCGCACCTTCATCCAGCTTAAAATCACCCGGCGCTGTTCTATTCAGTCCAACGCCGACCGCCTCGCGGTCGTTTCCGCGCTGGAGGATCTTGCCGCCTGGGCAGCAGATAATCCACCTGAACACGCCCGACTCCGCGTCTCCGGTCTTCCGGAATTCACCAGCCGCAGCTCCTCCGGCACCGAAGACATTTCAATAACTCTTATACTCAGTGACTAACACATAAAAGGAAGGAGTCCTTTCTTTGGCAAATACTGATCTCACCTTTAACACTCCCTCGGGTCAGACGATAGCGAGAGAGCTTCTCATCGCCTATCTCAACACCGGCACCGCCGCCTCTCCCGTCTGGAGCCCTCTCGGCAAGCGCGTGGAGGACAGCTCCACCGAGCTGGACTGGGAGTCCGACATCTCCCGCGACATCCTCGGCGCCACCTACGGCGTCCTCAAAAAGCCCAAGATCACCCAGACCTTTGACCCCTGCGACCTCGACGGCAGCGACGAGGCCCAGCTCAAGATCTGGAACCTCGCCGTCAAGGATCAGGACGCC
>JAFTGD010000044.1 GCA_017458065.1 Oscillospiraceae bacterium | reverse complement strand
TGATAAGTGCATTCTTATTTGTTATGCCTTTGCGGGTTCAACCCAACTTTGAACCGCGCTTATGTCTTCTTCCAGAACATCAGCGATATCGGCATTGGACATACCCCTGGCGTGAAGCCTGATGGCAGTTGCTTTCGCCTTGTTTTTCGCCCCCTCTGCCATACCTCTTGATATGCCTTTTGATATGCCTCTGTTTTCAATTCTGTCTAGTACGTCGCACATATTACGCAGTTCTCCTTTCTCGTTGATATCGTTAAATACTTCTTCGAACCGTATGTCTTTATTCATGACACTAAGCAGTTGCAGGACTTCCTGAATGTGCTTCAATTCCTGAGTGCTTCCAACATATGTTCCAGTTTCCTGAATCTGCACGAAATAGTCAGCAACAGCTCTGAAGTCGCTTTTGAAAAGATTGACTTGATCGCGAGACAGATATCCGATTTCGAACAGGTTGACTTTTATGTCAGAAACATAGGGCTTGAACTCAGCTGGAATTTCAATAGCCTCGTGGAGGGTCAGAGGTTGATCCCAATGTTTGTCCGTCCCAAAGTAAAGAACAAGCGTCACGACCGGATATCGAGTTTTACCTGGGTTCTCATTATTAAGCTGTGCACGATATTCAGCGCCGTCATAGCCAAATACTCGCAAGGGCATATCAGGATCTGGAACGGTCTGGTTTTCCAAGCCTACACAGGCAATACGGATGTTGTTTTTCATCCAGCGTTTTGCAACATCGCGCTCTATTTCTCGAATCTTCCCATCTGCTTTATATGCAGCCCGGGGTGCCTGGTCAATCAGTTCATCTGGCGCAATAACCTGCTTCCCGTTGAACAGCAGCACGTTGACTATATCTGCAAAGACATCGTTATACGATTCGAGGATTTTTTCTGTGATATCTTTCGCACCCATAAAGGATTTCCACCTGCTTTCAAATCAAGTATACGCTAAGGAGACAAGAATAGCAAGTCAAAAGTATTAATTTTCAGAAAGGAGATGAGCGAACATAGCGAGCAGAATTAAAGGCATAACCGTTGAGATCGGCGGCGACACCACAGGACTGGAAAAAGCCCTGAAACAAGTAAATACCAGTATCCGGGAAACCCAGTCCCAGCTGAAAGACGTCTCTCGCCTCCTGAAACTGGACCCATCCAATACGGAACTACTTGCGCAGAAGCAGCGCCTGCTGAAAGATGCCGTCAGTGAAACAAAACAGAAACTGGATGCCCTGAAGGATGCACAGGCGCAGGCAAAGCAGCAGCTGGAAAACGGCACCCTCGGTCAGGACAAGTATGACGCTCTGGAACGGGAGATCGTTGAGACGGAGGAAAAGCTCAAATCCCTGACGAAGGAGTATAAGAACTTCGGTTCCGTCGCTGCCCAGCAGATCGCTGTGGTCGGCGAGAAAATGAAAGACCTCGGCGGCAAGATGGAGCAGGCCGGAAAAGACCTGACCATGAAGGTGACGGCTCCCATCGTCGCCGCCGGTACCGTCGCTGTGAAGAACTTCGCCGAAGTGGATAAAACCATGACGCTGGCAAACCAGACCATGGGCAACACTGCGGAAGAGGCGGAACTGCTTGACCGGGCCATGTCTGAGGCGGCGTCCAACTCCACCTTCGGCATGAGCGACGCGGCGCAGGCAGTCCTGAACTTTGCCCGTGCCGGTCTGGATGCCCAGCAGGCCGCACAGGCATTAGCGCCTGCCATGAACCTCGCTGCAGGTGAAGGCGGAAATCTGGATACCGTATCCGCTGGCCTTGTGGCGACCATCAATGGGTTTCAGGATGGCTTCGATCAGGCTGCGCGTTACGCGGATGTGTTCGCAGCGGCCTGCAATAACTCCGCTCTTGATGTAAACAGCCTGTCCGACGCCATGAGTGTTGCTGCTCCAATCTTCCATGCCGCTGGCTACTCCGTCGAGGATGCCGCGCTGTATATGGGTGTCATGGCCAATAACGGTGTGGATGCCAGTACCGCAGCGAACTCCCTGAAAACCGGTATGGCGCGTCTTGCCAAACCCGCCAAGGAAGGCGCGGAGATGCTGGACAAGCTGGGGATCAGTGTGTTCAATGCTGACGGCACTATGAAGGACTCCGTCGAAGTGCAAAAACTGCTGCATGACAGTTTCGCTACACTTTCCGAGCAAGAGCAGATCGCAGCGGCCAGCGCCATCTTCGGCAAGAACAACATGTCCTCATGGCTGGCGCTTATCAATACAGCACCCGGAGATGTAGAAGAACTGTCTGAGAGCCTGCATGACGCTGCCGGTACCACAGACGAGATGTCCGAGGCTATGATGTCCGGTTTCGGCGGTTCTATTGAGAAGCTGAAAAGCTCTATTGACGTCCTGATGTACACCCTCGGCAAACTGGCGGCAGAGTATCTCGCGCCTGTGATCGAGAAGATTCAGGCAGCAGTGGATAAGTTCATGTCTCTGGACAACAGGACAAAAGACCTTATCGTCCGCGCTCTTGGAATCGCGGCAGCGGTAGGCCCGATCCTCATCGTGGGTGGAAAGCTCATGCAGGGGATTGGGTCTATTCTGACGTTTGTGCCGAAACTGGTCGGCGGCATCGGTTCCCTGATCGGCGCTCTCGGCCCTTGGGGACTTGCAATTGCAGCAGCCATTGCCATCGGCATCCTGCTGTATCAGAACTGGGATACGATCAAGGAATGGGCCGGAAGGCTGGCAGAGGCGGTCCGTGTCGCGTGGGAGAACATGAAACAGAAAATCTCTGAGGTGTGGGATAACCTGAAAGAAAAGACATCTGCCACCATGGCAAACATCAAGGAAACGATCTCCAACAAATGGGAGAGCATCAAAACGGGTGTTGCCAATAAGGTCGACTCCATCCGGGATAAGATTTCTACCACATTCGAAAACATCAAAACCAAAGCAGAGAATGTATGGGAGAGCATAAAAACCGGAATCACCAGCAAGATTGAAGCCGCAAGGGACGCTGTGCGTAACGCCATTGACCGGATGAAGAGCTTCTTCAACTTCCAGTGGAGCCTGCCACATATAGCATTACCGCACTTTTCTATCAGCGGTTCCTTCAGCCTGAACCCGCCGTCAATTCCGCACTTTTCTGTGTCGTGGTATAAGAAAGCCATGGACGGCGGCATGATTCTGAACAATCCCACCATCTTCGGCATGATGAATGGACAGCTGCTTGGCGGCGGAGAGGCAGGGCCTGAAGCAGTGGTTGGTACACAGTCCCTGATGGATATGATTCGCAAGGCAGTTGCCGCTGTGGAAACAGCCATGACGATCAACTATGGCGGCGTTACGATTAACGTCTATGGCGCGGAGGGACAGAGTATCTCCGAGCTGGCTGATGAAATCGAAGAACGCATTAATTTCGGTGTCGCGAAGAAAACGGCGGCATGGGCATGAGAGGAGGGGCACGATGTACCATCGCTTTATCTATAACGGGAAAAACAGCAGAGACCTCGGGCTCGTCCTCTCTGGTGAGGACGTCTGGAAAACAGCTGTACCGGATTTGGAGTTTACTTCCATTCCGGGGCATAACGGCGATCTACTGATCAGCAACAACAGATATAAGAATGTGGAGATCACTTACCATGCAGGAGTAAAGAGGGGATTCCCCTTGAAGTATTCCGACCTGATGAATTTCCTGCTTTCAGATCCCGGATATCACAGGCTGAAGGACAGCTACCATCCGGAGCATTACCGCATGGGTGCGTTTGCGGCAGATGTGACTCCGCAGCCGGGGGCACTGAATCACAGTGGGACCTTTGATCTGACATTCAACTGCAAACCGCAGGTGTTCTTGAAGCAGGGAGAGAGGACCGTGGAGCTGACCGCCAACGGCAGTATCTACAATCCTACGCTGTTTTCCTCACAGCCTCTGATCCGGGTCTATGGAACCGGGGAAGTGACTGTCGGGCAGAACAGTTTTCGTCTGACGGAAAACTATGAGTTCTGCGATGTGGACTGTGACCTGCAGGATGCTTATCACGGCGCGGAGAATCGGAACCCTAATCTTGTGCTGACTGTAGGCGATTTCCCGGTGCTGAAGCCGGGAGAGAATATCATTGTGCTCGGAACGGGAATCGCGAAAGTTGAAATCACGCCAAGGTGGTGGTGCCTGTGAAACCGATCCTGTATGAAAGCGCCGAGACCGAGTTTGTCTCCAATGGCATCGGGCGGCTTGCGGATGCCATCACCTGCACCGTGCTGGAAGAGCGTAATGGCCAGTACGAGCTGGAGATGGAATATCCGGTCAAAGGAATCCACTTTTCAGACATTCAGGAAGACCGCATTATCTGCGCTCGCCATGACGATACTTCCGACGTTCAGCCCTTCCGGATCTATAAGATCACCAAGCCAATGAACGGAAAGGTCACCGTCAATGCGCGGCATATCAGCTATCAGCTATCGAAGGTGGTAGTCCTGCCCTGCACGGCAAACAACTGCGCCGGTGCTTTGCAGGAGATGAAACAGCACAGCCAAGGAGACAATCCCTTCACCATGTGGACGGATAAGACGCTGGAGGGGAATTTCAAAGTAAATGTTCCGACTTCTTTTCGGTCTCAGCTTGGCGGAATCACCGGTTCCGTCCTGGATGTTTACGGACCCGGTGAATATGAATGGGACAAGTGGACAGTGAAGTTCCACTCCCAACGCGGCGCGGATACCGGCGTGACGATCCGCTACGGAAAGAACCTGACGGATATCAAGAAAACCACAGATGCGTCTGAGCTCTGGACAGGCATTGTACCTTACTGGTCCGGCACGAATGAAGCGGATGAACCTATTGTGATCATGTTGGATGATCCTGTGATTTATTCGCCAGCGGCGGACTCTTTCACATATAAGCTGATCATTCCGGTGGACTTCACTTCCGCTTTTCAGGAGCAGCCGACCAAGGACCAGCTTAGAGCAAAGGCCGAGGCATATGTGAGGAACAATGCAGAAAGCAGGATACCGGAAAGCGTAGACATTTCCTTCATTGCCCTGTGGCAGACGGCGGAATACAAGAATGTTGCTCCGCTGCAGCGGCTCCGGCTCTGTGATACGGTTTCTGTTTATCACACCGGACTCGGCATTGAATCCACAGGGAAGATCGTCTCCGTCACATATAACGTTTTACTGGAACGCTATGACAAAATGACCATCGGGGAAGCACGGACGCATCTGTCTGACTCCATCAAGGCCATCTCCGAGACGGCGACCAAGGAACTGCCCACAACCTCCGCTATGCAGCAGGCCATAAAGAAAGCTACCAACCTGATCACCGGGGGACATGGTGGGCATGTGATTCTGAGCACGAACGCACTGGGCCAGCCGGAAGAAATCCTGATTCTGGATACTGAGACTGTGGAAACAGCGGTCGAGGTTCTCCGGATCAACAAGAACGGCATCGGCTTCTCCCATAACGGCTACAACGGCCCGTTTGAAACAGCGTGGACGCTGGACGGCAATTTTGTGGCAGATTTCATCACAACCGGTTCTCTCAACGCCAGTCTGATCGATACCGGTGTATTGAATGCGTCCCTGATCACAACAGGGCTGCTGAAAGACAAAACTGGCAACAACTACTGGAACATGGATACCGGGGAGTTCCGGCTTGTGTCTACGGCCAGCATCAGTACCACGAACGGCCAGTCCGTAACGGTGCAGACGCTGTCGGAGTATATGCAGGGAATCGCTGACGGTGCCGTTGATCATTATGACGAGGAACTTACTCAGCTGGCTGTGTTCAACAAGCTCACCAACAACGGCGAGACTCAGGGTATTTATCTGCAAAACGGAAAGCTCTATCTGAATGCCACATACATCAAAACCGGCACGCTCAGCGCGGATATCATCACTGCGGGTATCCTGAAGGACAAGAAAAACAACAACTCTTGGAATTTGGATACCGGCATCCTTACCGCTTCAAACATCATTGCACAAGGCAGCTTCTCCTGTGGCAATCCTAACGGGGCGTCTCTGGAAATGTCGGACGCGAAGATCACCGGCTATCTGAACAACCGTCAGTATGGCCAGATTACGATGGCTGCGAACATCGCCAATAGATATAAAGACGGGCCAATCACATACAAGGACGCTATGGTTTTGGAAGGTTCCGAAATGATCCTGATCGTCACCCCGTTGTTCTGCGTCCGGGAAAACTGGTACAGCAGTTATACCTATAATACGGGGATTACGAACACATTCCGTCAAAACCTCGTAACAAACCTGAGCGCAACGGGGAATGAATATGGAATCGGAAGTATGAACTGGGGCTATGGGGCCTTTTCACTGACGTTTATCCACGGCGTCTGTGTAGACTGGTATGAGGTGTATCCAACATGAACAAGACAGTTATTGCATATCGGGAATATGACCCGATCCATGATGTGTTTTCAGCGATTCTGGATTTTGATCTTGAGGCGCTGCAGAAAAAATACGATGAAGGCATCCGCTTCTATGCATTTTACTCAGACAGCACAAGGAGTGAAGTGAAGCCGGAAGAGATCAAGAGACTGGGGGAGGCAAAACAACAATCCCTTCAGTTCATTCAGCCTGCTTACGTGAATGAACGGACCCTTGCCATCTTTGATATTTTGAACGGCATTATGGAGCCGCTGCTGGAAATTTTGCCGGATTCTACAGAGGAGGATGACGAGAGTGAAATTGAAGCGGCTACACTTCAAAAAGTGACTCTGAAGTCTACAGCAAAAACTGCAGCGCTGGCGAAATCCAGCACAACTTATAAGAACAAGGTCCGAGCGGCGTTTCAGACGCTAAAAACACTGGTAGAAATGGGGGATGAGACCAATGACGATGACAAATAATGAGGCGTATGACGCACTGAATCTGCTGGTCCGGTTGAGAGAAAAAGGGCGGCTCGGTTTTGTGATAGCAAAGAATATCCGTATCCTGCGGGGCGAGATATCCGAGTATATCTCCCTCCGTGATAAGCTCATTCAGGAAGTCGGCACAAGGCAGGATGATGCCTATGTGATCGACAAGCCTGAGAATATCCAGAAGTTTATGGATCTGATCCGTGAATACGACAGTATTTCCTTTGAGTTCACACCCCAGCAGATTGATGAGGAAACCTTCTGTTCCGGAGGGCTGACCTCAGACCAGATGTATGCTTTAGATTGGATGGTGAAATAATGCTGTTCACAACCTGTTATGATATCGACGTCAGCCCGGGTGGAATTCCACTGACGATAGATGCCTCACAATATGACGCCAATGCGCGGACGATCCTGTTCAACCTGATCTCCCGCAATGGCGTCCTTGTTTTACCCTCTGGAGTGAAAGCAGAAGTCCGGGGAACAAAGCCTGATGGGAACGGGTTCTCTTATGACTGCGCCATGTCCGGCAATCAGGTGACGGTCAGTATTACCGAGCAGATGTGCGCTGCGGCTGGCCGGGTGCACTGTGAGCTCGTGATCTATACCGGAACGCCTGCATCTGAAGCGGAAGAGGCATCGGCGGACTTCCAGCAGCTCTGCACAGCGACATTTTTCCTTATGGTCAAGCGGGCTGCATTGGATAAAGATACCCTGAAATCCGGATCAGAGATCAAACAGCTTATCACTGTGATCGACCGGACTGATGAACTGCTTGCTGCAGCGGCGACTATGGATGAAGCAAAAGCAACTGTCACAGCAAAAACTCAAGAGGCAACGGACGCTGCCGGAGCGGCGAAACGAAGCGAAGATGCAGCAGCAGAGTCCCTTGGCTCTATGCGGGAGCTGGCCGAGGAGACAGAAAGCAGTGTAAATGACACGCTCCATACTGTGGAAGATAAAACACAGCAGCTTCTGAAAATCACCTATGACTCAGACTATCTGGCTAAGCAGGCACTGGAGAAAGCAGAAGCCGCAGGCAACGAGGCGGCTGAAACCAGCGGCAAGCTGGATCAGGTTAACGAGACGATGACAGAAGTGCGTATCCTCGCCGGGGCAAAAGTTGACGGCGCGTTTGAGGAAAACGGATATCTGTATCTGACTTCCAATAATGAAGTCGTTGTTGGCCCGCTTGGACCGTTCTCGAGCAACGGCTCAGGCGGTGGCGGTGGTTCCGCAGGGAATAACGCGGTCATCAAGGTCAGCAATACGACCGGTTGGATGTCTAAGACGATCGCCCCGAATAGCGAATGCCCGGTAAGCCTGAACTGGTCATCTCTTGAAGATGATATGCCCACAGGCAACGGGAACATGCGCATTACCGTCAATAATGTGGTCAAGCTGAATACGGGTGTGCCGCAGGGGAACGTAACCGTTGACCTTGCGCCGTTCTGTGCTCAGGGCTCCAACACCTGCAAGATTCAGATTACCGATATGTATGGCAATTCCAGAACCATCAATTTCAGCATTACCATGGTGGTTCTGACCCTGAGCAGTCTCTTTGATGCCAGCGCACCTTTTTCCGGTGCCATCAGCTTCCCGTATACTCCGGTCGGCGCGGCTGTGGACAAAACCGTCCATTTCATTTTGGATGGTGTGGAGATCGCGACCCAAAGCACCAGTGTCTCCGGGAGACAGGTCACCTATACTATCCCGGCCCAGCCTCATGGCGCACATGCTCTCCGTGTGTATTTTGAAGCGACAGTGAACGGGGAAGAGGTCAGGTCGAATGAGCTGTATTACGAATTCATCAGCCTCGAACAGCTGAATGAGTCTGTAATCATTGTCAGCTCCTTCAATACTACTTCTGTGGATCAGTACACATCTGTCGTGATCCCTTACCGCGTCTATGCTCAGTATTCTGACCGGGTGGATGTGAAGCTGTATCTGAATGACGCATTGGTGAGCAGCCAGACGGTTGACCGCACGGAGCAGAGTTTCACATTCCGTACTGATACCGCAGGCACAACCGTTTTTAAAATCATGGCGGGAGAAACAGAGAAAACCTTCACTTTAAATGTCAAGGAATCGGCTGTGAAGATTGAAGCTGAGACTGAAGATCTGGTCCTATACTTGAATGCGCAGGGACGCAGCAACAATGAGGAGACCCGGTCTGAATGGAAATACGGTGACATTGAAGCGGAACTCCAAAACTTCAGCTGGCGGCTGGATGGCTGGCAGAACGACGCTGATGGCATCGATGTTCTTCGCCTTGTGGACGATGCCCGCGTGGTAATCCCGTATAAGATGTTTGAGAACGACTTCAAAACAACCGGCAAGACCATCGAGATTGAGTTTGCCACCAGGGAGGTATCCGACTATACCGTTACGCTGCTGTCCTGTTTTGCAGATGATATTGGTATCCGCATTACTCCGCAGAACGTCGTATTCAAAGGCGCTCAAAATGAGATCAGCACGCTGTACAAGGACAACGAGCATATCCGGCTGTCCATCGTTGTGGAGAAACAGAACGAGAACCGTCTGATTCTGGTGTACATCAACGGCATCATGTCCCGTGCGATCCAGTATGCCAGCGGCGAACGTTTCTCCCAGCTCAGTCCGGTTGGAATCACCATCGGCTCCAATGACTGCGGCATCGACATCTATAACATTCGCGTGTATGACAACAGCCTGAGCCGGAAGCAGATTCTGGACAACTGGATTGCTGACACGCAGGTTGGTGAGCTGATGCTGAACCGGTATACGCACAACAATGTGTATGACGAGTACGGTAACATTACCATCGCAAACCTGCCGACGGATCTGCCCTATATGATTCTGGAGGCGACGGAGCTTCCACAGTACAAGGGAGATAAGAAGACTATCTCCGGTTCCTTCACGGTACCGGGTTATACTTCCAGATCTTTCACATTCTCCGGGTGTCAGATCAATGTGCAGGGCACTTCTTCAGCAATTTATTATCGCAAGAACTATGACCTTCAGTTCAAAGAGGGATTCACTACGCCGTCCGGTACAGTCGATACCTATGCGATCAAGCCGGATTCCATTCCGTTTAACCGCTTTGTTCTGAAAGCGGATGTGGCTTCTTCGGAATCCACCAACAATACTGGACTCACCAGTTTCTACAGTGATACCTGTCCGTATAAAACCCCGGAGCAGGTGGAGAACCCGAAAGTCCGTCAAGGCATTGAGGGTATCCCCATTGTCGTGTTTTGGTACAACCCTGACACGCAGACTACATCCTTCCTCGGCAAGTACAACTTCAACCTGCCGAAACGCGCTCCTGAACCGCTGGGCTTTTCTGGCAACATGGAATCATGGGAATGGGAGCGCAACAACAGCGCAAATGTCAAGTTCCAGAATGATGATTTCCTTTCTCAGTCTTGGGACGAGGTCAAACAGGAATACTACCCGACATGGTATGACGATTTCGAGGCTCGTTTCCCGAGTGACGAGTGGCGCGACTATTCCAAGCTGAAAGAATTCCTGTCATGGGTGAAGTCCACTTGGAGGGATGCGGCAACAGGGGAGGAGCTTCCTGAACCTGTGGTTTACCGACTCAACAGCACCATCACGGTTAACGACTATTCTTCCGACAGCAGCTTCACTGTTGAGGATGAAATCATTGATGACGTAAATACCGGATATAAGATCTTCACCTTCACAAAAGACACCCCGGCGTATCGCTTGACCAAGTTCAAAGCGGAATGCCCGGACTATGTGGAGCTGGATTCCGCAGTTTATTACTACCTGTTTACCGAAACCTTCCTGATGATTGACTCCCGCGCAAAGAACATGTTCCCGTCATTTAACGGCGGACCTGTGACGCAGGAAGGCCGGAAAATGGATCGAAAAGTAGTATTCATGCCCTACGACATGGACACCGCACTCGGCACCAATAACTCCGGCGTTCTCATGTTCGGTTATTACCTTGAGGATACCGATCATGTTTCTTCGGTCATCAGCGGGGACGGCAGCGGCAGCTCGAACGCACCTGTGTTCAATGCACAGGACTCTGTTTTTTGGACCAATCTCCGTGACTCATTCCGTGCGGAGATTACCACGATGTACCGGAATCTGCGTGCCAACAGAACATGGTCGTATGCTGCGCTGGAGACCATGTATGAGGAGCATCAGTCCAAGTGGCCGGAAGCTGTCTTTAACGAGGATGCCTATACCAAGTACATCGTGCCGCTGGTCGATCCGGTTACTGTCGACGAGAGCACGGGGGAGCTGATCCGGACGGACCGTTATCTGACGATGCTGCAGGGAAGTAAAACCGAGCAGAGAAAATGGTGGCTGTTTAACCGCTTCCGTTATATGGACAGCAAGTATGTGACCGGCGATGCCTCCAGCAACGTCATCAACATCCGACTGTTTAACAGCGGACGGCTTTCCATCACTCCTGCCATTGACCTGTATGTTGGAGTCAGTTTCGGAGGCGGCACCACAGTCGCGCTGAAGCGGACAACGGCAAACAATCCGGTCGACTTCGACTATGTTTCCCAAAGTGGCGTAACCGAAATGGAGACATGGATCTACTCTGCGGATATGATTACCGATGTGGGCGACCTGTCTGTGTTCTATCCGAATGAGTGTGATTTCTCCAAAGCGACAAGACTTAAAAACCTTAAAATCGGGGATGCTGCGGCAACCTATTCCAATGCAAACCTGAGAACCATCGATGTGCGTAACTCCGCGCTTCTGGAACACATTGACGTTCGAAACTGTCCGCAGCTGGCCATTACAGTCAATCTGGAAAACAGCCCTCGCCTGAAGGAAGCATATTTCGATGGCACGGCTATTACCGGTGTTGATCTGGTCGACGGCGGCGCGATTGAAACCCTGCATCTGCCGGGAACAATCACAACACTGACTTTGCTGAACCTGAGCAAGCTGTCTGTATTCGTGATTCCTTCCTTCGCCAATGTCTCCCGTGTGATGCTTGCCAACATGAGCAACGAGATCATTGATCCGCTGTCGCTACTCCATACGATCCGGGCCAATTCGCAGGTCAATATCCAAGGTCTGAACCTGAGCATGAACAGCGTAGCAGAAGTAGAAGAATTCTATGATCTGCTGGACACCATGAAGGGCGTGACGAGAGATAAGAACAGCAACGGCGAGTGGATCTATACCGACTACGATCAGGCACAAGTTTCCGGCACGATTCATCTGCCTGCACTGACAACAGACCAGATGCGGGAGCTGAAAGCCCGGTATACCAATATCAACTTTACCGCCGATGTGTGGACCTACCGCGTGCGTTTCTTTAATGGAGATACGCTGTTGCGGACAGAATCCATAGTGGCTGGCAATGATGTAGCTGACCCGGTAACTGCTGGAACGATCTCAACGCCGGAGAAACCATCTGTGGGGCGCACCGGCTATACCTACTCCGGATGGGATAAATCACTGACCAATATCTCCGCTGATACCGATCTGCATGCTGTGTTTACTGAGTCCCAAGCCTATGAGGTTACTTTCAAAAACTGGGATGACACTGTTCTGCTCGTCAAACAGGTACCGGAGGGCCAGACCTGCCCTGATCCCGTGAAGACCGGTGAAATTGAAACCCCGACAAAAGAAGCTGACAGTTCCTATGTGTATTCATTCCTCGGGTGGACAGGTGCAGCACTCGTCAATGTGACTTCTGACCGCACTGTGACCGCGAGATTTTCACAAGTTGCTTCTTATACGATAACCTTTGTGGACTATGATAACACCGTCCTTCTCACATGGTATCGGCAGAATGGAGCCAGTATCGTTGATCCTATTCAGCTTGGTATTCTGGAGACCCCGGTCCGAGCGGATGACTGGTCTTCCCACAAAGAGTATGTGTATAACAAGTGGGACGGGCAGAACGCTAATGGTTCTATGCCAAATGTAAGCGGGAATAGGACCTATAAGGCTACTTACACCACTAAGTCCTTTTATGGCTACACATTTAAAGATTATGATGGAACGGAGTTGTACAGAGAAAAATGGTACTCAGGTGATACCGCTACTGATCCTGTCGCAGAAGGCAGGATGCCGACTCCAACAAGAGAACCGGACGAGAATTACCACTACGAGTTCTGGAAATGGGATAGGGTTTTCCCGCACCCCATAAGCCAGTATAATACCCATCTGACCGTGACAGCAAAGTACAGGACCGACGCTGTTCACACTGTAACCTTCAAAGATTGGGATGGAACTGTGCTTGATTCGCAGGAAGTACAGGATGGATACAATGCGGTTGACCCGGTTAAGACTGGACGCATCGCAACTCCGCTACGGCCATCTAATCAGCAGTATGATTTTACATACTCTGGATGGAACAAGGCGTTCAGCGAAATAACGGCAGATCTAATTGTCACAGCATCTTATACGAGCGTATTACGCAAGTACACCGTCACCTTTATGAAGGATGATAATGTAACCGTAGTTGGCAGCGCGATAGTTGACTACGGAAAAAATGTAAGGGATCTTGAGCTTGAGAACTGGCCGATTATCACTGCGGATTCAGAGCAGTTTCTTTATAGCTGGAATCCTACTGTCAACAGCATTGTTGCTGATACCGTAACATACCCGCAGTGGAAGAGTGTACTAACTGATTCATGGGCTGATATTTTCGCAGCTGAGGAGGATGGCACTTACAAAGACAAATACAAGATCGGAGATGTTAAACTTCTGGATCTTGGCAGTGAAGGTGTTATCCCCATGCGGATTGTTGGTTTCGACTGTGATGAACTCTCTGACGGGAGCGGAAATGCAAAGATCAGTTGGATCGCTGTAAGCCCGCTCAAGACTAAAATCCGGTGTGGGTATAGAAGCATCGCTACAACTGACACTACGATAAAACGGTTTGAGCCGAGACATTCTGTCGCTCTTGGCGATTATTATGAATCCACAAATCAAGGAATAGATAAGAGCGTGTCTTTGAGTTCCTTTACCATTACTGCGGAAGAAGAGACAGATGTCACAATATGGGTATATGCATCATCTGAAGATGATTGTGATTGCCTTGATGTATGGCTGGATGATGACTTGCTCTTCTATGAAGTGAGTGGCGTTTCGGGTGACGAAAGGCAGAAAACTGTTCACCTGACTGCGGGTGAATCAATGTCGGTTGTTGCACAATACAGTAAGGATACCAGAACTCATTCTGCGGAGGACATTGCTAGAATTCGGTTCATCTCACAAGGCAGCATTAGTGTAACTCAAGAGGAGCCAACAGCAATAAAGACCTTTGGCTCAAATAATACGGCAATCCAAGGGTGGCCGACATACACTATGCGCACAGAACTGCATGAGAAAATCTTGCCTAAGTTCCCTGAGATCGTCCGGAACCATGTGTGCGAGGTGAAGAAGTCATCGACGATTGCCTACAGCTCGTCGGCAGATGATGCTATTACTGATGACAGCATTTGGGTTCCTTCCACTAGAGAGATGAATTACTATGGTACTAATTCAACTAATGTTGAAAAGACTGGTCCATGCTACAACACAGCTTTCCCAAATCAGGATTCTCGGTATGCTCGTAAAAACGGAGCGCCTGCCGGTTATACTGCTCTGAGATCATACTACAGAATCTCCTCTGGGTATCCAGCTGCATTCATTGGAGATTTGGGGGGCCTCAGCGCATACAACGGGTACACAAGTAAGCTGTTTATCAACATCGGTTTCTGCACCTAATTTCATACTCAAGGGAGTCGGCAAAACACCGGCTCCCTTAAATTTTAACTATGGAGGTATTTCCTTATGAAAGAATTCTGGAATGTGATTCAGGCGGCTTTTGCCGCAGTAGGCGGATGGCTCGGTTACTTCCTCGGCGGATGTGACGGACTGTTGTATGCGCTTGTCGTTTTTGTCCTGGTCGACTACTTTACAGGGGTCATGTGCGCCGTCAATGACAAGAACCTGTCCTCGGAGGTGGGCTTCCGAGGTATCTGCCGCAAGATCCTGATCTTCCTGTTAGTTGGAGTCGGGCATATCCTCGATGTGTTTATCCTCGGAGAAACCGGCGTCCTCCGCACCGCTGTGATCTTTTTCTTCCTGGCAAATGAAGGCCTTTCTATCCTTGAGAACTCGGCCTATCTGGGTCTGCCCGTGCCGTATCAGATGAAACTCGTCCTGGAACAGCTCCACGACCGGGCTGAGAAGAGCGGGCTTGCAGGAACGGAGAATACGGAGAACCAGTATCAGGGAAAACACAGTGACAACCTATAAACTCGTCCGGATCAAGGCTGGAAAGCTCTATCCGCTCTTCGTAGAGTGCAGCAGGGAACTGCCGATGGGAGAATGGCTGGAGGCTGATGTAGGGGAACTTGCCGGAGAGAATTCCGTTGCCTCTCGCATCGGGCCTCTTTCCCTCCGTCCCGGCTGGCACAGCTGTACTGTTCCGTTCGCAAACTGGATCGGGAAGAGGGGAAAGAATGGACGGCTCTACCAGCGTCCGGATACGGCCTGGGTGGAGTGCATGGTCGAAGGGGAACAGGTAGAAGTAAAGGGGCGCAGGGGTCTGCGCACAATCCCTGACGGTTGGTATCTCTTCCGCACCAATCCTCTCCAGCCGTTCCCCTGGATCATTTCAAACAAGATCAGCATCATCCGGATTCTACCACCATCTGAGGTTGAACAGCTGTGCCGAAAAGCCGGACTGGAGGCTCAGCCCGTGTGGGAAGAATAGCCCGAATAATACACAATTTCTCCGATGTATCTTTGTCCGTTTTGCCAGTCACTATTCTCTTGCTATTTTCGCCCCGCAGAGTGATATATACACACAGAAAAACAAAGGGCAACAGCCCAGGGAGGAAACGAAAATGGCAAGATTTGAAAGAGAACTCAGCGGAGCCCTTGGAGCCTTCTGGAAGAAGAACGCAGAGCAGGAGATCGAGAAGATGCAGACCAGAGCCGACAACGGCGAGATCAGGACAGACGCACAGGGTGCGGCTTTCTGGGCGAGCAACGGGAAGGCCCTGCCGAGCGACAGCGCGGAGATCCTCGGTTACACAACCTTTGAGTTCGACTCCACAGCGACCGCTGACTTGCGAGAAGCCCAGACCATTGCCTTCCTCGCCGGATACAGGCACACCCCGACAGCAGAGGAGCGGGCAGAGATGCAGGCGGCTTTCGGAAAAGGCACCACGGTGGTGGATTGCCTCAGTGGACAGAAGATCAGGATTTAAAAGGGGAGGGAACACCTTCCCCACAAAACACCAAAGAACACGGAGGGAATACAATGGTAACGACAATCTGCATCGGTGAAGAAAGAGTCTGGGAAGACCGCTGGGACGCGATCGACTTTTTCGCACAGGGTGCCGCCGCATGTGAAGGAGCGGAGAAAGAACGGTACACTACAATCCTGCTGAAACTGTTGGCAGGGGAAGAGAGTTGCAGTGACAGATAAACAACAAAACCAAACGCATCGCTCGGCAAATCCGGGCGGTTTTTTTTGTTGCCCATGACGGGCATGTATCCCGCATTGCGGGGGAAAGGATAGAAATGAGTAAAGAAATATGGGATCGGCTTTATAGTCATATCGGGAACCCGTATGGAGTCGCGGGTGTGATGGGCAACTTTCAGGCAGAAAGCGCCCTAATCAGCAACAATGTCGAGGACAGCAAAGAAGCCGGCCTCGGCATGAACGACACCCAGTATACCGCTGCTGTGGATAACGGATCCTACGGCAACTTTGTACACGACTCCGCGGGCTATGGGCAGTTCCAGGCAACCTTCTGGTCCATAAAGCAGTACCTTCTGGACTATGCCAGAAAGCGCAGCGTCAGTATCGGTGATAGGGATATGCAGATCGACTGCTTCTGTGATCTGCTGAAAGAGCAGTATGCCAACGTTTGGTACACGCTTGTCAATGCGGCATCCGTTCGGCAGGCGAGCGATGCGGTCCTTCTGAAATTTGAGAGACCGGCGGATCAGAGCGAACAGGTACAGGCATACCGCGCCGGCCTCGGTCAGAAGTGGTTCGATCAGTTTGCAGGGACGGAACCTCAGAAAAAAGAAGAGAGAATTGCATCATGCAATCCTCAGACGGTCATCGCTGTTGCAGCCGCAGAGCTGGGGTATCTTGAGAAGGCCAGCAATGCTCAGTTGGATGACAAAACCGCTAATGCTGGATCGGGCAACTTCACGAAGTACGCCAGGGACATCGATGTGAACTATCCTCGTTTCTATAACGGCGCTAAAAACGGGTACGCCTGGTGCGATGTGTTTCTGGACTGGTGCTTCATTATTGCTTACGGCTATGAGAACGCGCTGAAGCTTCTCTGCCAGCCGGAAAGATCCTGCGGTGCGGGATGCACCTTCAGCATGCAGTATTACCAGAGCAAAGGGCAGTTCCACATGAGCAATCCTCAGCCCGGCGACCAGATCTTCTTCGGGAACAGTTCCGAGAGCACTCACACCGGACTGGTGGAGAAAGTTGAAAACGGCGTTGTTCAGACCATCGAGGGGAACACCAGCGATAGAGTCGCCCGGAGGCAGTATAGGATTGGAGACGGTTCTATCCTTGGATATGGCCGACCTGCTTATGATGACGTGGTAAGTACACCAGCTCCTTCACAGCCCGTACCCGCTGCATCTTCTCTCCCGTCTTGCACTGTGACCCTTCCGGAACTGAAGAAAGGCGACACCCACAACGCTGTGGCGAATGCACAAGCTTTGCTGATAAAGAACGGGTATGCCTGCGGAGGCAGGATCGTCAACGGAAATGAAATCCCGGACGGAGACTTCGGCCCGAGCACGGACAAGGCGGTGAGAGCGTTTCAGCAGCTCAAGGGTCTGTCCGTCGACGGCGTGATCGGGAAAGACACCTGGAATGCATTGCTGACGGCATAATAAACATAGGGGAGATCGGTTTAACGCCGGTCTCCTTTTTGATTGGAGGGTGATATGGGAAACTTTATTGATTTGACGGGGTTGACTTTCGGCCTGCTAACGGTTATTGAGCGTGGCCCGGACCGAGTGCTGCCAAGTGGAAACAAAGCTCCCCGTTGGTGGTGTAAATGCGCGTGTGGAAGCCCAGACCTCGTTTTGAAGCTTGGTTCTGCACTGAGAGACGGTTCTGCAAATTCCTGTGGTTGCCTGAAACATGCACCGAGAAAGGCAGAAGATCTCACCGGCAGACGATTTGGTCGATTGACCGTTGTGAGGCGGGCTGAAAATGGTCGGAGAGACAGCGGCCTGCAGTTTATCCGTTGGGAATGCATCTGTGATTGCGGGAAAACAGTTGTTGTCGAGGGAGGCAATCTTAAAAAGGGACATACTAAATCCTGCGGGTGTTGGCATGATGAATATGTTTCAGGATTCGGCGGGCATAACAAGAAAACCAATAGTTACGAGTTCACAGAGGACTGCGTTATTGGCAGAACGGATTGCGGTGAGCAGTTCTTGATTGATCCGGAGGACTTCGAGCTTGTCAAGGATTATTACTGGAAACCCGGAAAAAAAGGCCTATTGATTACCCAAAGATGGAAAGATGGAAAAGCGGCATTGCTACATCGCGTGATCATGGGCGCACATGCGGGAGAGCAAGTAGATCACATCAATCACGACCGATCAGACAATCGACGCAGCAATTTGAGGATTGTCACAGGTCCTCAGAACTGTATGAATAAGGGCATTCGTCGAGACAACAAAACCGGAGCTACAGGTGTATACCGCAGAAGCGATGCCAGCGGCTGGTGGGCTGAAATTAAGTGCAATGGCATTAGACACAGCCTGGGAAACTATCGGTCGTTCGCAGAAGCAGTTGCAGCCCGGAAGGCAGCAGAAGAGAAGTATTTCGGGGAGTACTCCTATGACAACAGCATCGCTGCAGTTCCGAGAATAGCGGTGTGACCCTATTGCCAAGACTGCGGAAATCGTATATAATGCGCACAAGGTGTCACCTATAGGGGCTTCGGCCCCCGAAAGATGGTGGACGGTTGCCCCCTCACCGGAGGGACTGCGACCCTCCGTTTACATAGGCCGTTTCGGTACGAAAGTGAAGGGAGGGCAGTGCGATGTTGACGATTGAAGGGCTGATCGCAGTGCTCAGTCTTTGTATTGGGTGCTTCAGTCTTGGCTATGCCATAGGTCGGAACAGCCGTAACGATATTAATAAGACGCAGAAATAGCCGCCCGACGACCTGACAAATCTCGGCGACTATTCTGCTGATCATTTGCTCGGGGTCAACCGTCTGCTGGTGGCACCCCTTTTTTTCTATGCCTATAATAAGGCATTTCGGACGCTTTGTCAAGAAGTTCAGAGCTGTTCCGAGGCCTTATTTTTTCCTTCCCCGTCTGTGCCGTTTCTGCGACAATCCTTATGCTAGCCAACCCGATATGAGGAGAATGATCCCGCTTCGGGCTGCTGCTTTTCCACCACACTTTCCTTTAAAATCATGAAAGCACAGAAGACGGATCATTCCACCTCTGTGCTTTCTTTCTGTTGTATGCTTTCGGATTCTCAGGCCGCCGGGTGACGGGGCTGATGCTCCAGGTCTCGCGCTTCTGCGCGTCTACCGCTCTCCGCTGTTTTTTGGAGAGCTTCTCGTAGGGAATGAATTTGGACATTCTCATCGCTCCTTTCAGCTTTTGCATCATACCATAGCCACGGGAGGAAAACAAGCAAGAAGAAATGCACCCGCTCGCCAACGGATGCAAATCTTCTAAGGAGTAAAAAGAGAGGATATAGGAGAAAAGATCTCATTTCTGATCTACTGGTGTTATCCTACCATCCGCTTATGAACTGGATGTTCACAGCCCGTGAATGGACTGTGAATTTGTCTATATCCACCTGAATACGGCCTTTCATAGGCCGCTTTTTTCTACCTTTTATGCCGTCCCGCTGCGCTCTTATCAACTTGACTATTTCAGCTTAAAGAGCGAACATGGGAGAGCAAAAAACGAAGGTTTTCAAGTAAAACTGCAAGAATTGAGAACAAATATGATGAGAAAGGAGGAACGACATGACCGTTACGACCATTGCTCCAAAGCAAGATCGGGGAATCGTCCCGATGCCGTTCAAAAAGCCCGCCGCACCCATCTCCCCACAAGAAAAGAAATCAGAAAAAACAGCTGGTGGAGCGGAAAAGAAGAAAGTAGAACGGATCGCAGCGGAGTCCCCCGCTGAAAAGAAAAAGCTGCGTGTGGCAGCCTACTGCCGGGTGTCGACTTTGCAGGAAGCCCAGGAAGGCTCCATCTACGCTCAGCGGCGGCACTTTGTCGACCTGATCACTGAAAATCCTGACTGGGAGCTGGCCGGGATCTACTTCGAGCACGGCGTCAGCGGTACGAAGGCTGAAAACAGGCCGGAGCTGCAGCGGCTCATCCTCGACTGCAAGATGGGACGGGTGCAGATGATCATGACCAAGTCCATCTCGCGCTTCTCCCGATCTGTTTCAGACACTCTGGCTCTCGTCCGGGGCCTGAACGCTCTCGGTGTGACCATCCGGTTTGAAGAAGAAAAAATCGATACAGGGACTATGCAGTCCGAATTCATGCTCTCGCTCTTAAGCTGTATCGCTGAGAACGAGAGCCATTCTATTTCTGCCAACACCAAGTGGGCGAAGCGGAAACAGTTTGAACACGGGACTTTCCGCGTCTCCATCGCGCCATACGGGTACAGGAAAAAGGACGGAACGATTGAGGCGGAGGAAGCCGAAGCCGAGAATGTTGCCTGGATGTTTGGAGCAGCTCTAAGCGGCCTTGGCGTCAACCAGATTGCGAAAGAACTGAATGAGCGTTACGTACCGACCCGCAATGGAAACCTGTGGAACCCCGGCACGGTTTACGACATTTTGCGGAATGAGGTCTACACCGGCGACATGCTGGTACAGAAGACTTTCACGGATGAGGATTTCAAGCAGAGAAAGAATGACGGAGACGTCGATCAGTTTCTTCATGCCAACCATCATCCGGCGATCGTTGACCACGCCACCTTCGACCTGGTGCAGGCCAACATGGACCAGAGAGGACGGGAGAAGAATGTGACTGGGGAACAGAACCGTTACGCCTTCTCCGGGAAGCTGGTCTGCGGGAACTGCGGGCAGACGATGAAGCGAGTGAAGAGAAAAGGGTACTTCTCCTACGCCTGCGGCTGCGGTGCAGAACCGGAAGACAATGTGAAGAACGCTTTCGTCACCTGCCTGAACAAGCTGGCGTTCAGCCAGAAACTCCAGGCGGACCACCGGGTTATCGACACCTTCATCGAGCGGGTGAAGGCTGATGAATGGCAAGGCAACGTCCAGCGCCTCATGGAGATCGAGGAGACGCTCGAGCAGAACGAGCTGGAAGCAAACGTCCTGTCCGCCATCGCCAGGGTGAAGCATTTCAATGCTGAAACTCACAGCAAGAAGATGACGCTCCTGAAGGAAAACGAGAACTTGAGACGGGAGAAAGCCCTGCTTCAGACCTGCGCAACGAACACGATGAAAGCGGAAGCCCTGCGGGGGTTCATTGGCCGGTGGAAGGGCGGCGCTTTCCCGGATGACGCTTTTGAAGAGTTCGTTGAGACTGTGACCGTCTTCCCTGGCGACAGCGTGATCATCTATTTTACCTGCGGCCTGGATCTGAGGGAAAGCCTCCTTCCGACGCTCACCGCCGCATCTTAAAACACCCCTTCCCGGCCAGGCCGGGAAAAGAAAACAGCGGCAGAGCCGCAGAAAGGAGAGAAACCATGAAAGCGCAAATCCCCTATGGCTACCGAATCGAACGTGGTGCGGCGCTACCGGATCCAGAGGAAGCCCCGCGACTTCAGCAGTTTTTCGACCTCTATGTGAACAGAGGGTACAGCGTGGCTGATGCCAGGGCGATGGCGGAGATCGACCGCTGCGATCAGACTTGCAGGAACATGCTTAAAAACCGCATCTACCTCGGCACAGAGTACTATCCACAGCTCATTACCCCGGAGCTGATGGAGAAGGCAGAGCGGGAGATCGAAGTGCGGCGGGGAGAGCGGCATGGGCACGCGCAAAAATACACCCCGATACCCATCCTCAGTTCTTTCATCTTTGTGAAGCCATCCCACATCAGTGCACAAACCCTGTACGCAGGGATCAGCCCCATCACCCCGTGATGGTGAGGAAAAGAACAGACTGGCGCAGAAGAAAAAAACAAAGGCACCGGCAGCGGCCGGAGAAAGGAGCACCCGATGGATCCCACAGTAACAAGAATCCCAGCGAGAAACAGAGCGGCAAGCACCAGGGAAGACAAGAACCCTTTCAGCAGAAAGCTGCGTGTGGCAGCCTACGCCCGCGTCAGCACGGAGGAGGATGAGCAGGAGCAGTCCTACGAGGCTCAGATCAAGCACTTCACCGAGTTCATCCAGAGCAACCCCGAATGGGAATTTGTCGAGATGTACGCGGATGAGAAATCCGGCACTCAGGCGAAGAAGAGGCCCAACTTCATGAGGATGATCGAGGATTGCCGAGCGGGGAAGATCGACTACCTGTTAGCCAAAAGCATCAGCCGGTGGGCAAGAAACACCCTCGACGCCCTGACCTACATCCGGGAGCTGAAGGACCTGCGGATCCCCATTTACTTCGAGAAGGAAAACATCAACACCATGGACCAGAACAACGAGATGCTTCTGACCATCCTGTCCAGCTTTGCACAGCAGGAAAGCCAGAGCATTTCCGAAAACACCAAGCTGGGAATCTGGTATCGGATGAAGGAAGGCCACGGCAGGCTGAACACATCGAAGTTCCTGGGGCTGGAGCTGGGGGACAAGCCGGGAACATACGTGATCAACCCGGAGCAGGCCGAGGTGGCTAGGCGGATCTACCGGGAATTCCTGGACGGATACAGTCCGGCGATGATCGCCGAGCATCTGGAATCAGAGGGCATCCCGACCGCCAGCGGAAGTGGAACATGGTACGCCTCAACCGTAACGCGCATTCTGGTGAATGAGAAATACTGCGGTGACATGATCCTGCAGAAGTACTACGTGCCGGATTTCCTGACGCACAAGACGGTAAAAAACACGGGCAAGAAAGAGAAGTTTTTCGTTGCGAACCATCACGATCCCATCGTGCCGCGGGAGGTCTGGTCGCAGGTACAGGACGAGGTTGTCAGAAGAGGGAATCTGAAAAACGACCCGACCAAGATCAGGTTTGGAAGCACACAGGCGCTCATCCGGCGGCTGAAGTGCCCGTATTGCGGAAGACCGTTGAAAAGGGTACAGCGAGGGGAACTGGTCGAATGGCGCTGCAGGTACCAGAGCGGCGAGGCGAAGAGCAGCCGGGGAAGCAAGAGAAGCGCCTGCGGATGCCGGGTGGTTTTGGAAGAAGATGTGCATGACGCCATCGTCGAAGCCTTCAACCTCCTGCCGGAGTTCCGGGATGAACTGCTGAGACAGCAGGGAGCGCTGAGGACCGGCGAGATCAAACGCACAACCGACCTTCTGGAGCAAACCAGAGCGGCGGAGGCGAGAATGGAGGCCAGACTGACGGAGGCTGACGCGGCGGGGAACAAAGATGAGATCGAATTCCTGAAGCTGGAGCTTGCCGGGCTGGAGTACGAGGAGAAAAGAATCATCCTGGAGCGCGCCGACAGCGAGAGCATTGAGATTCAGATCCGGTTCCTCCTGGAACTCCTGGACGAGATGGATGGGAAGGAGATCAAAGAACGGGAATGGGAGCCTGCGTGCCGGAAACCCGATGAGTTCTTTAGGCGGACGAGGAAGCCGACGGCAGAGGGAGTGATCGTCGACGGAGACATCGTGGCCTTCGACAATGACCTGGTCATCCGATACGTTGATGAGATTGTGGTTTTGGAGGACGGATTCGAGGTGAAGTTCAAAGCTGGAGTCAATGTGAAGGTGTAAAAGCACAATATCTTGAGAAACACTTAAGGTCGAGTAACAAAATGTTGTTGAAAATGATGGGAGAGCCGGAGTAAAATATGGTCAAGATATTTGAAAGAAAGGATGGGCCTGAAGATGAAAAGAATCATTTCATTTCTGATCCTGCTTGCTACATTCATTGTGATCCTCACACTGCCGACGACGGAAGCAACGCCAGCATACCATAACCCGCAACCGTTACCAATCTGGTCGATCCTTTTGTACGTGGCGGTGGTCGCAGTGGCGCTGATTGCAGTGATGGTGTTGAGGAGAGAAAACAGAAGAGCCAGTAATGGCGTGAGAAGAGTTTTGACCGGGGGAGTTTAGTGCTCTCCCGGATTTTTTTGTTTTACAGCGACTGCCTGATGTGGTATCATTTCGGCGATAAATAAGAATTTGGAGACGGATATGTCAGACGATAAGCTTATTCATTCAGACGATCCGTTGATCGTTTACTGTTATCGACAGATCAGCGACGCCGCGGTGTTCAGTGACCTTCTGACTGCGCGATTCAGTCAGGCTTGCCATGACCGGCCTGTCGAATTTCGCTTCTGGGACTGCTATCAGCAGCCGCCGGGGCCGGATGGAGACCTGTACATATTCGACGGCATGATCCTCTCGGCGCTGGCGGCAAAAGGGTACATCAGGCGCCTTCCTGACATCATCGACACAAGCGGCATCTTTGAATGGGTATTGAACGGCAGCAAGGTCAGGAATCAGATATTCGGCATCCCGTTCATGCTGTGCTCGAATGTCCTTATTTCCCGTGAGGGTGAAACAACCACGATCAACAGCCTTCTTCCGGGGCAGATTGCAGCTCCCCTGCAATCCATGATCGGCGAGTACTATGTGCTATCCTACTTCAATTCTCCCCACAGGGACGAAGGGAGTCTCAATACACTGAAACGCCTCAGGAAATTGATTGGTGGGAGCAACGCCTATGAGCGGTCGCGCTTTTCACAATACGACGGAATAGAGCGTTTTATCCGGGGGGAGTGTAAATATCTCCTGGGATTCACAGAGGATCTGCGCTATCT
The DNA here is from genome assembly GCA_017458065.1 of Oscillospiraceae bacterium. Taxonomy (GTDB): domain Bacteria; phylum Bacillota; class Clostridia; order Oscillospirales; family Oscillospiraceae; genus Limivicinus. The sequence goes on along the minus strand of JAFTGD010000044.1, from coordinate 3,371 downwards.
GCCTCCGAACAATTATGTCGTCCAGTCTGCCAATATCTCGGAGAGTATCCGCATGGAGCTGCCATTCCAGTATGTGAATTATGTGTCTGTCGGTATGCGGCCACGTGATGACAGACTGCTGGACTGCCTGGATTTGATCGAAATACTTGCGGACAGCCAATTCTTCCTTGACTATTGCACGCTGGACGGACAAATGAGGTATCTGCTGCCGGCAAACCGGAACCTGTATACGCAGCTGTGTGCACTTGATGGCCTGTATGAACAGCTGTATGCCATCGTCTCTGACGAAAACAATTGTGTATTGCGATATGGGAAGCAATTCTATGAGGAGTTCCCGCAGAAATCTGCCCAGCTTCGGTCATTGCTCGCCAACTGTTCAGACTGAACCGGATCGCATGCCACGCTGGAAAACAGCGGTTCAAATTCCAGTTTATCGAAGAGAAATACACGCCCACCTGGCAACTTATCAACATCCCGATAAGCGGCCCGGTGGGCTTCTTTTTTTGTTCTCTCAGGCTCTTATCATCCCCAGCGCAAGCATGGTTTTGCCATACAGGAACTGATTCCCGATTTCTTCCAGAAATTCCGGCTCGATCCTCCAGTATTCTGCCTTCTTTACCTGCCTCTGCAGAACCCTTAAGACCCCGATGAACGGCAAATCCACTCCCTCAAGTGTTCCATACTGCACCTCATACGAGCAGCAGCAAAAGGCCAGATAGTTGGCGAGGAAGTCGTGAGAAGTGCTGTCGTTCCGCAGCAAGCGCAGCTTATCCCTTTTCTTCAGCTCCATCCGTTTCAGGTCATGCACCGGCGGCTTGACGCACCGGAGAGCGATATAGTCCGCGATGAATTCCTTCCAGATCAGGTACCCGGAGAAGAGTGGTATGTTCTCCTCATCCAGTGAATCGGCAAACCATGCGCCGTCTGCCTCGTGCGTGAGAGCGAAGACATGCGCCAGCTCGTGCAGCAGAATCTCCTGCGGCGTCTCGACCGGGTGCATGTCGGTACGGAAGAGGATCGCGGCCTGATCGGAGGTATGATCGCCGTCCATCCCGATAATGGCCTCCGCCAGCATGTAGTTGAAATCGGACGGGGAGGAGACCGGTTTGTTCTTTGCCCCTATCTCCCGGATGACCCGGTTTTTCTCTTTTACGGCTGTTCTGCGAGTTACCGGGATTAGTTGGGGATTGTCGAGGGTGTAAGCTGTGTGCATATGAGAGTTAAAGATCTCAAGAGCGGCTGAATAGGCGTCGGTCACAGGGCATCGCCTCCTCTGGGGAGAGCATAAAGGGTACGGCGGGAGAAGTCAAGTTGTTTTCGGGTGAGTTTGGGGAGCGAAGCAAGACAAGAATTCGGAGACAGAAAATTTGAAAGGAACCCTCTTTTTTGGGGTTTCTTGATGCTTTTGTAGACGCTGGATGTGATATAGTGAAATCAGGATGGGAAAAGTGCGGCTATCTTTAGAAAATCATAAGAAAAACAGTATAACTGTTAACAATTTTGTGCTATAATAATTCGTTCAGACAGTAAGCATTCTGACGGTAAGTGAAACAGCAAAGGAGCAACCCTTTGAACAATAGAAATCAAAACGGAATAAACGCATTAATACAGGCGAAGGCAAACCACAGACGGTGGATGGCACTGATCCTGGTTTTGGCGCTTGTTGTAAGCTCGTCGACATTCTGGGTGTTCAGGCACAATGCGATTGCAGCGACATACAAGAAGAGCGTGTTGGACTGCCAGTTTGAATCCGGGACGGTAGCACATGTCCATAACGACGATTGCTTTTATGACGGCGAACTGGTTTGCACCCTGGAAGACATTGAACCGCACCTTCATAGCAGCGACTGCTATGAGGCGGTTTTGTCATGCGGTTTAGAAGAGAACGATGGCCATGTACACGACGATACGTGCTGGGCGGAGGAAATGAATCTCATCTGCGGCATGGATGAGCATATTCATGATGATTCCTGCTTTGAATCTGTTCTGACCTGTGGCGAGGATGAAGCTGCACCGGAATATGACGAGGCGGGAGAACTGGTTGAACCGGGCCATCAGCATGACGAGTCTTGCTACGAGTCTGTGCTGACCTGCGAGCTGCCGGAGCACACGCACGACGACTCCTGCTGGGAGACGGATCGGTATCTGGTCTGTGGAATGGAAGAGGGTGACGGGGCGCATCAGCACGATGAGAGCTGCTATGAGTCCGTCCTGATTTGCGGACAGGAAGAGTTGCCCGTTCATATGCATGATGCAAACTGCTTTATCATCGTTGATCTGACCGCTGAGGAAGTTGCGGCGATGAATGATGAGCGGGATGAAGATTCGCCGGAGGAGACGGAAGAACCTGCCGAAGAAACTAACGAGGCGGAATCAATTGAAGACGAGGATGATGCAGAAGAAGCCGTAGAGGAAGCCGTAGAAGAAACAGAGCAGGATAGAGAACCTGTAACCTTCTCCGCCCTTGCTGGAGGTATCCTTGTTTCTGTCGAGGCTGATTTTGATGCGTTCCCAGCCGGAACCGAGATGATTGCCACTCCGGTCTATGATGAAGAAGTGATCGGGGCTGTCGCCGATGCGGTAGACGGTCGGGTCATCCATGTCCAGGCTGTGGATATCAGCTTCTTCTTTGACGGAGAAGAAATCGAACCTGCGAAGCCGATCCGCGTGACCATGACGCCGGTTGAGATGCCGGAAGCGGATGAACAGCTGGTCGTACACGTGGACCATGCCGGAGAGACGGAAGTCGTCGAGCAGCAGGAGAGCGAAGCGACGGAAGTCATCTTTGAGGCGGAGAGCTTCTCGGTCTACGCCATCGTCTATACGGTCACCATCGAAAAGACGGTTCTGGCGAGCGACGGCGAGACATATCGCATGACGCTCAGCTATACAGATAACGCTGGGATCCCCGAGAATGCGGAGCTGGCGGTGGAAGAGATGGTTTCTGAATCTTATGAGGCATTGCTTTCCGAGGCAGAGGAGACCGTATCAGGAGAAGGAAAGATCGAGTTTGCGCGCTTTTTTGACATTACCATTCTCGCAGATGGAGAGCCAGTTCAACCGCTTGTGCCAGTGCAGGTGAAGATCGACCTCATCTCGGATGTGAATACCAACCAGGATGCGGAACCGCGGATCATTCACTTTGGTGAGGAGACCGAAGTCCTTGAAGCGGAGGCTGTAGGAGACACAGTTTTCTTTGATGCGCAGGGTTTTTCCGTCTACGGCGTGGTCTATACCGTGGACTTCTCGTACTCGGTGAACGGCAAAATGTACGATTTCAGCCTTCCCGGAGGCGGATTTGTGAGTTTCACAAACCTCATAGAAGTGCTGGGTATAATTGAGGGAACGAACAGCGGAGAAAATGACATTGA
>JAFTGD010000043.1 GCA_017458065.1 Oscillospiraceae bacterium | reverse complement strand
CGAGCTTCAGTAATGATGTTATCCATTATAACACATTACGCGAATTACGTCAATTAAGAACATCAAGAAAACTGCAAAAAATCCAGGCTTGCTTAGCTTGGTTAGATCCTTTTTTAATCTTCAGCTGTCAAACTCCCGCGCTTTTTCACCGCATTCGGCATTTCGCCCTTTGTGCATGTTTCATAAAAAAAGACTCTGATTTTCTACTTGCCAAGCAGCTCTATTTCCGTTATAATAATCCACGGGTTTTTATGCCCATAATCTGACTGCGTATGCGGCTCTCCATTTCTAAGTCGTATACAGCTTTAATAAGGAGGAAATGTTCATCCCCAGGCTCGGGGTGCGGCAGTGTGGAGACCTGTCGTAATGCGGCGCATCCCCCGCGGATGCCCGTGAGGATATCTCTGGCGGAGGCCGGATATCCGGAGTCGGAAGCATGGCAACTGTTCAGCTGAAAAACATCAAGAAAGTCTACCCCTTCGTAAGCGGCGAGCAAAAGAAGAAGAAAAAGAAAGCTGACGAACCCGAGAAGAAGAAAGTCAATCTCCAGATCACCGATGAAGGCGTTGTCGCCGTTCAGGAGTTCAACCTGGACATCGCCGATAAGGAATTCATCGTTCTGGTCGGACCTTCCGGATGCGGTAAGTCCACCACTCTTCGCATGGTCGCCGGACTCGAAGAGATCAGCAGCGGTGAGCTGATCATCGACGGCAAGCTCGTGAACGATGTCGCCCCGAAAGACCGCGATATCGCCATGGTCTTCCAGAACTACGCTCTGTATCCTCACATGACCGTGTACGACAACATGGCCTTCTCCCTGAAGCTTCGCAAAGAGCCCAAGGACGTCATCGACAAGAAGGTTCGTGAAGCCGCTGAGATCCTCGACATCACCCAGTACCTCGAGCGCAAGCCCAAGGCTCTGTCCGGCGGTCAGAGACAGCGTGTCGCCATTGGCCGCGCCATCGTCCGTGACCCGAAGGTCATGCTGATGGACGAGCCGCTCTCCAACCTCGACGCCAAGCTGCGTAACGAGATGCGTGCTGAGATCATTAAGCTCCGTGAGCGTATCAACACCACCTTCATTTACGTCACCCATGACCAGACTGAAGCCATGACGCTCGGCGACCGCATCGTCATCATGCGCGACGGCTATATCCAGCAGATCGGCACTCCTCAGGAAGTCTTCGATCACCCGGCCAACCTCTTCGTCGCAGGCTTCATTGGCATGCCCGTTATGAACATGTTTGATGCCAAGCTCATCCGCGAAGGCGACAAGTACTTTGCCCAGCTGGCCGATTACAAGGTCGAGCTCTCCCCCGAGAAGGAAGCCCGCCTCCTCAAGAACGACGTCAAGTCCCAGGATGTCATCCTCGGCGTCCGTCCCGAGCACACCGATCTGGCCGACAGCGGTGTTGCCGCGAAGGTCGACGTCTCCGAAATGATGGGCTCCAGCGTGCACCTGCACGTCTCCGCCGAAGGCCGCGACGTCATCATCATCGTCCCGACCATCGACATGAAGGGCAACTACGCCATCGGCGATACCCTGCACTTTGCGTTCCAGGGCAACGTCGTCCATGTCTTCAGCAAGGAGACCGAAAAGAACCTCGAGTTCTGATCTCTGTTTTCCCGCATATAGCGATCCCTCCCGCCACAAAGCGGGAGGGATTTTCTTGGCTTTTATTGGCAATAGCGGCGCATCCCCCGCCATTCGGCGGGGGATGCCCGATTAGTGTCCACTTATTGGATCAGATTCAGCAGGTCTTCTCTGCTCAGTTCGGAGAAGGCCGTGTGCTCGCCCCCGATGATCTCATCGGCAAGATTCAGCTTTCTCTCCTGCAGCTGCTGGATCTTTTCTTCGATCGAATCTTTTGCAATCAGCTTGAACACCGTGACAGGCTTCTGCTGGCCGATCCTGTGGGCGCGGTCCGTGGCCTGATTCTGTGCCGCCGCGTTCCACCAGGGGTCGTAATGGATCACAATATCCGCCCCGGTGAGGTTCAGTCCCGTTCCGCCCGCCCGAAGCGAGATGAGGAACAGCGGCACCTCTCCGGTGTTAAAGTCTGTCACGAGGCGGATACGCTCTTTTTTCGGCGTAGCGCCGGTAATCTCGTAATAGGGGATCTCTTCCTGCCGCAGCCGCTCCTTCAGCAGATCCAGCATGCTGGTAAACTGCGAGAACAGCAGAATGCGGTGCTCGCCTTCAATGGCGCTGCGCACCAGATCCATGCAGGCCTCCATTTTGGCCGACCCGCCGCTGTAGTCCTGAAACAGCAGGGCAGGGTCGCAGCAGATCTGCCGGATGCGCGTCAGCTCCGCGAGGATCTGGATCTTGCTCTTGCGGAAGCTCTCGTCGCTCTCCTCTTCCAGCATGTTCTTCATCCGCAGGACCTGTGCGTCGTAGAGCTTCTGCTGTTCGTCCCCGAAGCGGACCACGTGGGCTTCTTCGACCTTCTCGGGCAGATCTTTCAGCACCTCGGTTTTCAGTCTTCTCAGAATAAAGGGCGAGACCATTCTCTTCAGCCGCAGAGAGGCCGCCTCATCCCCGTCTTTGGCGATGGGCTTTTCCATCTCGCTGCGGAAGGTCTCATACCGGTAGAGGAAGCCCGGCATCAGGAAATCGAAGATACTCCACAGCTCGCTGAGCCGGTTCTCAATGGGCGTTCCGGTCAGGGCGAATCGGTGCTTGGAGCGGATCACCTTGACGGCTTTGGCCGAGGCGGTGCTCTGGTTCTTGATAAACTGCGCCTCATCCAGTACCTCGTAGAGGAACAGCTTCCCCTCATAGAGCGGCACATCCCGCTTGAGGTGGTCGTATGAACTGATGACCACATCCCATCTGCCGCAGTGCTCGATGATGTCCCTTCGCTCCGCCTGGCTTCCCTCCACAGGGCAGACGGTGATCTCCGGGGCAAAGCGCCGGAACTCCTCCGCCCAGTTGTACACCAGAGAGGCCGGGCAGACGATCAGAGAAGTCCCGATGCTGCCCTCCAGCTTCTCCGCCAGAAGCACCGAGATGATCTGCAGGGTCTTTCCCAAGCCCATTTCATCTGCCAGGATGCCGCCGAAACCGCAGGCCGACAGCGTCCTCAGCCACTTATAGCCGTAGACCTGATAGCCCCGCAGCACCTGCTGCAGCTCTTCCGGCACCTCAAAGTCCGAATCCTTCACGGTGTTGAAGTCTTTGATCAGCTGCCGGTAGTGGCGGTCCCGGGTGGTGTAGATCTCCCGGGTGTTTTCCAGCATCTGTTCCAGATACAGCGCCCGGTAGGCCGGTACGCTGATATCGCCGCTCAGGAGATCTCTTTTCTTCAGCTGCAGCGTGTCCGTCAGTGCGGCGAGTTCTCCGATGCTCTCATCCATCCGGACAAAATCGCCGTTTTTCAGCCGGTGGTATTTCTTCTTCAGCTTATAGCTGTTCAGGATCTCCGCAAGTTCCGCCAGCGTGACGTCCTCGGAAGAGATCTTCAGGTCCATCAGGTCGCTCTCGACCGAGACCCCCACCTGGATCCGCAGACTCTTTCGCACGGTCATGCCGTCAAACCGCGCCGTGCTCATCACCTCTCCGAGGCGGCAGAGCGTATCAACGCCCTCTGTCAGAACCCGGTAGACGCTGTCTTCATCCGGCAGAGAGGCAAGCGCATCTTCGCTCCAGCCTGTCGGGAAATAATCCTGCACCCGCAGGAGGACGGCGCTCTCCTGCAGCTGGTCCCGAAAGTCTGTGTAATCATGGGTATCCTTCAGCCAGTCCGTGAGAGAAAAGCTTGCCTTTTCTCCGTAGTCGGCCACCGGCCGGCAGATCGGGGTCCCGTCCTCCGCGTCCAGAAAGAAGCGGAAGCTTACCTCCGGCGGCAGATACTGCAGCAGTTCTTCCCGGTCGGGTTCGGAGAGCTCCACGCTCTCCGCAAGCTCGGGGATAATGTGGTAATAGAAATCCGTCAGGAAGTTGCGCCCGATGTGCATCTCCAGCCGGTCGCCGTCTGCCGCCGAGATCAGCGGGTCCAGCTTCCGCAGGCTGTCTCCCTCAATGCGGCAGAGCCTGCCGCTCTCCAGGCAGTAGCGCGCATGAACCCCGTCAAATATTCTCGGCAGTTCTCCCCTCAGGATCATCCCGTGGAAGGTGCCGTCCTCCGTGCTGTCCTTGACCAGCTCCAGGGCGACGCGCGGCAGCTCCGCGCTGATCTCCAGCTTTTTCTTTGCGCCGGTCCCACTCCGGTATTCGACGTCGGAGCCCAGCGCCAGATCGTAAAAATCATCCAGCAGGGCGCCGTACAGCGCGATGCCCTGCAGTTTTTTCTGCCGGCCGTAGCTTCTGTCCTCATGATGGCGCTTTTCGAGGACGGCCTGTCGGATCAGGTCGTACCATTTCTGGTCCCGTTCACCGAAATAATCCGATGAAAACCGCAGGCTGCTTTTGCTCCCCAGCGGGAACTCCAGCCCCTCCTGGACCGCTTCCACAAGGTTCTCGGGATTCTTCAGCACATACAGCTTTTCCCCCGCTCCGATCCGAAACCCAAGCTCAAGGCCTTCTTCCGCATCCTCCAGGCGCGGTTCCAGCCGGACGGCGCGTCCGGGCGTCCGGAGCTGCTCTTCCTCCTCCGGGACGGTGACGGCGCTGCTGCGGTACCGTCCCCAGAAGTTGTCGATCAGCCTTCTCGCCTGTTCATCCGTCGCGTCCCACCAGGGCCGGCCCTCAATCTCCTCCACCGCGAGGATCAGCAGGGCCAGACAGTGCTCGCAGATCTCTGCGCTGTCTCTGCCCAGATAGTTGCCGTAATAGCCCTTGCAGCCGTATACCGGGCAGCTCATGTTATAGACCCTGTCCCGGGAAATCGCGATCCGGGCCGGATAATAGTTGTTCTTCTTGATATAGGCGCGGGCGATAACCGCTTTCCCCTTTGCTTCCCGCTCGTCTGTATAGCAGTTGCGGATCTCCACATCATGAAGTTCCCGGTCGGCGATCAGCTTTTGGGCCTTCTCATAGGTGTCGGCGTAAATCTCCAGGTTTCTGGTAAAGCGCTCCGGCATATAGTAGCGGTATGTACCGCCGGACTGCACATCGGCGAAGGGGTCGATCCGCACATGTCCCGTTCTGGCGCGGGACGCCTTTTTCTCGCTCCGCGTCCCCGGGATCTCCCTTGCGACAATCTCATAGAGCGTCGCGGCCATGTGCTTGCACCGGCTGCCGTCCTGGGCATACGGGCAGTCGCAGCTCATGTCGGCGATTCGGTCTCCCTGCACCTGTATCTGCACCTCATACTCTTCCGTGCCCTCTACAGACGCATAGTAGAGATCTCCGTCCTGGATCAGGGAGCGAACCTTATTCTTTTTGTAATACTCCCGTCCCCTCTGCAGAATGGTTGAAGAGAAAAGATGCTGCCATTGGAGCATGTCAGACTGCCTCCAGCTTTTCTACCAGCAGATGCAGCGCGTTTGCCCGGTGGCTGATGGCGTTCTTCTCCTCCGGGGAGAGCTCCGCCGTGGTGCAGCCGCGTTCGGGGAGTACGAACAGCGGGTCATAGCCAAAGCCGTTGCTCCCCCGGCGCTCTGTCCCGATCTCCCCGTACAGATAACCCTCCGCCGTGATCTCTCTCCCGTCCGGGTAGACCAGCGCCATGGCGCAGGTATAATGGGCTCCGCGGTCTGTAACACCGCGGAGCTTTTCCAGCAGCAGGTCGTTGTTGGCCTCGTCGTCTCCGTGCACGCCGGCAAAGCGCGCGGAAAAGATCCCCGGTGCGCCGTTCAGCGCATCGACACACAGTCCGCTGTCATCCGCCAGCGCGCAGCAGCCGGAAATTGCCGCCATCTCCCTGGCCTTTTTCAGCGCATTCTGGAGGAAGGTCTCCCCGTCTTCGACGGTTTCATGTTCGATCCCGGCCTCCCGCATGGAGAGGATCTCTCCGAAGTGGCTGCCGAGGATCGCTTTGATCTCAATCAGTTTGTGGGTATTGTTGCTCGCTATGATAAGCTTCAAGTCCCTGTTGCCTCCGTTTTCTCTTTTGTCGGAATCAGGCGGATGCCTCCGCCTTTACAAATCCGGTTGTCACGCCGCACTCGGCGATAGCCGCCAGCGCGTCGTCCATTGCTTTTTCCTTCTCGCTCATGTAGTCGGCAAACTCTTTTCCGCCGTGCACAAACACAACCCGGAAATAATTCCAGTTCGCCTGACCGCAGCACATCCGGCTTTTGGTCTCCTGAACCCGGATAAAAGCGCGGTCGATATAATCAAAAGGAATGTATTTTGTTCTCAGGCCGTCGCGGAAATAGACCCCGAGCTTCCCGACACGAAGCTTATCAAAAACCGCCGCGTTTTCATAGTCCGCGTTGACCTCCTGTGACTCAACGGCTCCGTTTACTCCTGCAAATTTTTTGTCTGCCATGATTAGTCCCTCCTTGGGCAAAAGATATCTTTTTTATTATATCATATGATGTAAAAACTCCACAAGAGCAAATCCCCTGATGAAAATGAAGAGATTGGAAACAAATCTCATGTTTTGCTCTCCCGACAGGTATTCACCACAGTATTTCAGAAGACAACGGCATTAGACAGTGAATCGCCGAAATTGTGACTTTCTCTTGATTGTCTTTTCCGCGGATGCTATAATGAGGCCACTGTAGCGTTCGCCTTCCGCGAACGGAAAGGAGCTTTCTCTATGCACTGCACAAGAAAAATATATGACGACCTGATCTGGGTCGGTGCCGATGACCGCCGCCTCGCCTGCTTTGAGGGTGTTTACGGTGTGCCCGACGGCGTCAGCTATAACTCCTACCTCCTGCTGGACGATAAAACCGTACTTTTTGACACCGTTGACAAGGCGGTTTTTGAAGTCTTTTTTGAAAACGTCGCGTACGCCCTCGGCGGCAGAAAGCTGGACTATCTGGTGATCTCCCACATGGAGCCGGATCACGCCGCCACCATTGAAGGGCTGATCCTCCGCCATCCCGAAGTCCGCATCATCTGCAACGCGAAGGAAAAGGCCATGCTGGCGCAGTTTTTCCGGACGGATTATTCCGATCGGATCGACCTTGTCAAGGAGGGCGACGTCTTCTCCTCCGGCAGGCACGAGTTCAGCTTTATCATGGCGCCGATGGTCCACTGGCCTGAGGTCATGATGACCTATGACAGGACCGACAAGACCCTGTTCACGGCCGACGCCTTCGGCACCTTCGGCGCGCTGAACGGGCGCCTCTTCAGCGACGAGACGGACTTCTTCGGGGAGCACCTCTCCGAAGCCCGCCGCTACTACACCAACATTGTGGGCAAATACGGTCCGCAGGTACAGGCGGTGCTGAAAAAGGCCGCCGCACTCGAGATCTCCACGGTCTGCCCGCTCCACGGCTTTGTCTGGCGGAAGGATTTTGCCGCGTACCTGGAAAAATACAGCCTGTGGAGCAGCTATGAGCCCGAGGAGCAGAGCGTCATGCTGGCCTACGCCTCGGTCTACGGCCACACGGAAAACGCCGCCAACATTCTCGCGGCCCGGCTCGCCGAGCGCGGCGTCCGCGTCCGGATGTATGACACCTCGGTCACCCCGGCAAGCTACATCGTCTCCGACGCCTTCCGCTGCAGCCACCTGGTGTTTGCCGCGACGACCTACAACGCGGGCGTCTTTGTCACAATGGAGAATCTGCTGCACGATCTGGCCGCCCACAACCTGCAGAAGCGCAAAGTGGCCGTGATCGAAAACGGCAGCTGGGCGCCCATGAGCGGCAAGGTCATGCGCGAACTGATCGCCCCGATGAAGAACATGGAATACCTCGGCGACAACATCACGCTCAAGTCCGCCCTCACCGAAGATCAGCTTGCGGCGCTGGACGCCCTCGCCGATGCGATTGCGGCGGAAATCGGGCCGAAAAGCGTTTCCGGTGATTGACAAACCGTCTTTCCCCGTGTATAATTCCTTAAGTTCTTTCTCAATTGCGCTGTGAAGGGCAGGAGTACGCAGAATATCGTACCTCAGAGAGGAGGCGGCCGGTGAAAGCCTCTGTACGGTGCTGCGGAAGGTCGGCCCGGAGCGCCCGGCGGGAAGGGTTCCGCACTGCGGAGCCTGCGTAGTGTCGGCGTCGGCCCACGTTAAGGGCCAAAGAGTGCCGTGTGCGGAGAGCCCGCATGCGGAATTCAGGTGGTACCGCGGTTACGCCGCCCTGAAGCAGCCTGCTTCAGGGCGGATTTTTATAGGAGGAGTGATAGAGCCATGAAAGAATTGCCGAAGGTGTACGACCCACATGCCGTGGAGTCGAAGATCTATGATTTTTGGGATAAGGGCGGCTTCTTCCGGGGGATCCGGGACGATAAGAAAAAGCCTTTTTCCATTGTGATGCCGCCACCCAACGTCACAGGGCAGCTGCACATGGGCCACGCCCTGGACGGCACCCTGCAGGACATCCTGACCCGCTACAAGCGCATGCAGGGCTTTGCCACGCTCTGGCTGCCGGGACAGGACCACGCCGGCATCGCAACCCAGATCCGCGTGGAAGAAGAGCTTCGCACCAAGGAGGGCCTGACCCGCTACGACCTGGGCCGCGAGAAGTTCCTGGAGCGCGTCTGGGACTGGAAGAACCAGTACGGCAATCGCATCATCGAGCAGCAGAAGCGCCTTGGCGCCTCCTGCGACTGGGAGCGCAACCGCTTCACCATGGACAGTGTCTGTGCCAGAGCGGTCCGCGAGACCTTCTGCGAGCTGTATGACAAGGGTCTGATCTACAAGGGCAGCCGCATCATCAACTGGTGCCCCCACTGCCGTACCGCCCTCTCCGACGCAGAGGTCGAGTACAAGGACATGCCCGGCCACTTCTGGCATATCCGCTACCCGATCGAGGACTCCGACGAGGAGTTCATCATCGCGACGACCCGTCCCGAGACGATGCTGGGCGACACCGGCGTCGCCGTCCACCCGGACGACGAGCGCTATACCCACCTGGTGGGCAAGAACGCCATCCTCCCGCTGGTGGGCAGAAAGCTGCCCATCGTGGCGGATGAGTATGTCGAACTCGGCTTCGGTACCGGCGCGGTCAAGATGACGCCCTGCCACGACCCCAACGACTATGAGGTCGGCCTTCGCCACAATCTGGAGCAGATCCAGTGCATCGACGAGGACGCCAAAATCATCAACGGCGGCAAATATAACGGCATGGACCGTTACGAGTGCCGCGAAGCCATTGTGAAGGACCTGGAGGAGCAGGGCTATCTCATCAAGGTCGAGCCCTACAGCCACAACGTGGGCTGCTGCTACCGCTGCGGCAGCGTGGTGGAACCGCTCACCAGCCCCCAGTGGTTCGTGAAGATGAAGCCTCTGGCCAAAGCGGCCATCGACGTGGTCAAGGACGGCCGTGTCAAGTTTGTCCCCGAGCGCTTTACCAAGACCTATCTCAACTGGATGGAGAACGTCCACGACTGGTGCATCTCGCGCCAGCTCTGGTGGGGCCACCAGATCCCCGCCTGGTACTGCGACGACTGCGGCGAGATCACAGTCTCCCGTGAGGATGCGACCTGCTGCGCCCACTGCGGCAGCAAGAACATCCACCGCGAGGAAGACGTTCTGGATACCTGGTTCTCCTCCGCCCTGTGGCCCTTCTCCACGATGGGCTGGCCGGAGAAGACCTCCGATCTGGACTTCTGGTACCCGACCAGCGTCATGGTCACCGGCTATGACATCATCTTCTTCTGGGTCGCGCGCATGATCTTCTCCGGCATGGAGCAGATGCAGGAAGAGCCCTTCAAGACCGTCTTTATCCACGGTCTGGTCCGCGACAGCCTCGGCCGAAAGATGTCCAAGTCCCTCGGCAATGGCATCGATCCGCTGGACATGATCGACCAGTACGGCGCCGACGCGCTGCGCTTCAATCTCATCACGGGCAACTCCCCCGGCAACGACATGCGCTTCTATGTGGAAAAGTGCGAGGCCATGCGCAACTTCTGCAACAAGCTGTGGAACGCCTCCCGCTTTGTGATGATGAATCTCAGCATTGAGAAGAACGAGCTGCCCGAGACTCTGGAGCTGGAAGACAAGTGGATCCTCTCCCGCCTCAACGATGTGGTGAAAGAGGTCTGCGAGAACATGGACCACTTTGAGCTTGGCGTTGCGGCCGGCAAGATCTATGACTTTATCTGGGACGACTACTGCGACTGGTACATCGAGCTCACCAAGCCCCGCCTCAACAGCGGCGACGAAGCGGCAAACCGCAGTGCGCAGCAGGTCCTGCTGTACGTGCTGACGGAGATTTTGAAGCTGCTTCATCCCTTTACCCCGTTTATCACGGAAGAGATCTGGCAGGCGCTGCCCCATGAAGGCGAGGCCCTGATGGTGCAGGATTATCCCGCCTTCAAAGAGGAACTCTCCTACCCGGTGGACGCCCAGCGTTTTGAGACCGTCATGGACGCCATCAAGGCAGTCCGCGCCCGCCGCAGCGAGATGAACGTGCCGCCCTCCCGCAAGGCGCATCTGATGATTGTCACGCAGGAGCGCGAGGCCTTCGAGGCAGGCCAGAGCTACATCACCAAGCTCGCCTATGCCAGCGAAGTCAGCGTCCTCGGCGAAGTGCCCGCCGAGGCGGACCGGATGGTCACCGCGGTCACCGACAACGCCCGGATGTTCATGCCGATGGAGGACCTGGTCGACCTGGAAAAAGAGCGCGCCCGGCTCCAGAAGGAGCTTGCCAACGCCGAAAAGCAGCTGCAGGGACAGATCAGCAAGCTCTCCAACCAGAACTTTGTCACCCGTGCGCCGGAAGCGGTTGTCAACGCCGAACGCGACAAGCAGGCCAAACTCGAAGCCCTGATCGAAAACCTGAAAGCCAACCTTTCCCACCTGGGCTAAATTGAAATCAATCCCGTTCATAATCCGTGCGGAACCCAACGAAGTGGATCCGCACGGAAAAGGACGAGTACCGAAATGAGCGAGCTTTCCTGTCGCTACAGGGAAGCGAGACGAAATGGAGGTTACGAGGACGCCTTGACAGACAGAGAAGTCCAAAAACTGAATCGCAGAGATCTGCTAACCTTTCTTCTGGAAGCCCAGAGCGAAAACGAGACGCTGCGCCGTGACCGCGCTGCGCTTCGCAAACAGGTAAAGGAGCTGGAAGAGGAGCTTGCAAGAGCCCGAGAGCAAAGCAGCGCCGATTCGGACGTGCAGACGGCTGCGATCCTGCAGGAAGCGCGGATTGCGGCGGATGATGCCGCAGCCAGCCAGCGCGAGGCGCAGGCGGCCCGGGATCAGCGTCTGCAGGAATGGGAACTGCGCCTGCAGCAGCGGGAAGATCTTATGAACAGGCAGGAAGAAGGGCTCAAAAAGCTGATCGCTGCCACAGACGGAGAAGCTTCCCGCTGCCTGCAGGATGCGGAACAGCACGCGGCGAATCTGCGCCGTTCCGCCGAAGCGGACGCGGAAGCGGTGAAAAACAGCGCCGCAGATCAGGCCGCAGAGACCATCCGTCTGGCGGAACAGACCGCCCGGGAGACCGTTCGCAAAGCGGAAGAAACTGCCGCGGATACCGTCCGTCAGGCGGAGGAAGCCGCCGCGATCGTCCTGAAAAACGCCGAAGCCGCAGCTTCCGCCACCGAGCAGAAGGCCGCCGCGGATGCCGAGCTTCTGCTTCAGCACGCACAGGACGACAGCAACGCCTTCTGGCAGGATGTGAGCGAGCTGCTGCAAAAGCGTCTGCGCTCCCTTGAAGGAGGCAGCGATGGCGAATAAGACTTCCGACGCCGTCGCGCTGCAGCGCCGCCGCCCGACTTCGGATCAGCTGCGCAGAGAGCTGGCGCGCATGCAGAAAAAGCGCGGTCTCCCGACCGCGCTGCGCGTGATTCTGTTTCTCATTATCGTGATCCTGGTTGCCGCGGTCACCTTTTTCTGTCTGCTCTCGGGATACATCATCTACGGCAGCTCCATGTCCCCGACGCTGGAGGAAAAGGACGTCGTCCTCGCCATTCCAAAGGCGGCGCTGCAGGACGGCGATCTGGCCGCGTTCCGGCACGAGGACCGGATCCTCATTAAGCGTGTGATCGCCGGACCGGGCGATCAGGTCGAGGTGCTCTCCGACGGGCACGTCCGGCTGAACGGTTATGACCTCTTTGAGCCCTACGCCCTGTACTCCGAATCGGGGACCAACGACATGTCCTATCCGCTGGATATCCCTGAGCACGCGTGGTTTGTCCTCGGCGACAACCGGGGCAGCTCCGTCGATTCGCGCAGCAGCATTCTCGGCCTGATCGGCGACGAGCAGATGCTGGGGAAAGTGTTTGTGAAGATCTGGCCGCTCACGCGGTTTGAGCTTTATGATCCAAACTTTTTCTCCGAGCTGATTGCGACCCTGCGCCCCTCCTGAACAACAGATTCCCCTCGCCGGATTGGCGAGGGGAAATTGTTTACTCCCCGCCGGAAGCGGGGAGTAAACAGCTTCTATACCTGGTGAGGGGAATGATCGCTCTATTCTATGATGACGTCGCAGGATTCGATCCCGTAGTAGCGGAACATCTCCAGCGCATCGCGGTCGATGCGCTCGCCGCAGATCACGATCGGCACCGCCGGCGGGCAGCTCACACTTGGGGACGCAAGGATCCTCCCCTCGCTCTCTTCGACCGGAATTCTCTCGAAGGGGCAAAACAGCGCCTCTCTCGGCCGGAGCACCGGGAGCGGACGTTCCGTGACGGGAGGGCTTGTTTTGTTCGGCGCCCTCTCCGGCAATTCTCCCAATGCGGAAAGCAGCTGATCCAGTTCCTCCCGGGTGTTTTCCGGCGTGATCATCAGCACCAGGTAGTCCGGATCCGAGAACTCGCAGACCATCCCCTTTTCCCGCAGGAGTTCGGCGAGTTTTGTTCCGGTGTACCCCTTGCTCTTCGGGCTTAGGGTCAGCTTCAGCGGCTCATCGCCGGTCTGCTCCCAGCCCTGTTCCCACAGGTGCTGCTTCACTTCACAAAGCAGTCCGACCGTCTCGCGGATTCTCTCCGGATAGCCCGCGGCAAGCAGCGCGTTCGCCGCGTCCAGAGACTGAAGGATCAGCCAGGAGGGACTGGTGCTGGCATAGAGCGCCATGGCCCGCTCCATCATCGGGAGCAGCTCTGCAGGGCAGCTCCGGGAGGCATGCAGATACGCGCCTCCGGTCAGCACCGTCAAGGTCTTGTGGGCCGAGTCACAGCAGAGGTCTGCTCCGCAGTCCAGCGGGTGCTCCGAACGCTCCAGGAACTTCAGATAAGCCCCGTGGGCGTTGTCCACGAGCAGCACAGCACCGTGCCTGTGACAGATTTCGGCGATCCGGCTCAGGTCGGCGCGATTTCCGAGATAATCCGGGCTTGTCACATAGACGGCAGTCGGCGCAGCCGTGTCAACGGCGAACATCGCTTCCAGCTCTTTGGGGCTGAGTTTCGCCCGCAGCAGCTCGTCTCCGCTCCCCAGCCATGTCACATCGAGATCCAGCAGTGCCGCCGTTTCCAGGAACACCCGGTGCGCGTTGCGGCCGGCGGCGATCTTCGCCTCGCGCCCGAGAAACTTTGCATGCATCAGCGCGAGGTACAGCATCGCCCGGATGCAGAGGGACGAGCCTTCGGTGGAATACACGGTCCGTGCGCTGCCGAAAAGCCGGGCGGCGTTCTCCTCGCTCTCCCGGATGATCCCCCGGGCGTCATACAGCACGTCCGCGCCGGCGATCTCCGTGATATCCAGTTGCCGGACACCGGGCACGATTCCCGGTGTTTCTTTCCCTTTGTGGCCGGGCATGTGAAAACGGACGGACTCTGCCGCGGCGTAGGCGCGGACAAAGTCGCAGATCGGCGTGTTCATGTTTCCTGCTGCGCCCGTTCCGCCCGGGCAGCCGCCATCATGATCGCGCACTCCATGCGCTTACGGAAGAGCTCGCAGCCGGCCTCATAGACGCCCGTGATGCTGCCGGTGGCATGCCAGGCATTCGCGGCGCAGCCGCCGGAGCAGTAGAGCCGCGCCCAACAGTCCCGGCACTCGGGCTTGGCATAGACGTTGCAGGCCGCAAACTCGCCCCGCACCTCCGGGTTGTCCAGCCCGTTCCAGATGTCGCCGAGACGGAAACGCTCTTCTCCCACAAACTGGTGGCAGGGGTAAAGATCGCCCCAGGGCGTGACGGCCATATACTCCGTTCCCGATCCGCAGCCGGAGATCCTCTTATAGATGCAGGGCCCTCCCGCGAGATCCAGCATGTAGTGATAGAAGGTGAAGGGTCTCCCTTCCGCCTCGCGCTCCAGCATGAGGGCGGCCAGCTCCTCATACTGCTGTTTGACCGTCACAAGGTCTTCCGCGGTCAGTGCGGACGGATCTTCGGGCGCGCAGACGACCGGCTCCATGCTCAGCTCGGTAAATCCGAGATCCAGCATCTGCCGGATGTCCTGCAGAAAATCCGGATTGGCGTGGGTAAAGGTCCCGCGCATGTAATAGTTCTTTCCGCCGCGGGCCTGAACCAGCTTTTGAAACTTCGGGACAATCCGATCCCAGCTGCCGTTTCCGGCATAGTCCACGCGGAAGCGGTCGTGGATCTCTTTCCGTCCGTCCAGAGAGAGCACCACGTTGCTCATCTCCCGGTTGCAGAAGTCGATCACATCGTCGTCGATCAGCATCCCGTTGGTCGTAAGCGTGAAGCGGCAGTTTTTCCCCGCCTCCTTCTCCCGGACGCGCGCATAGGCGACCAGCTCTTTGACCACATCAAAGTTCATCAGCGGTTCCCCGCCGAAAAAGTCCACTTCAAGGTTCCTTCGGCTGCCGGAGTGCTCGATCAGGAAGTCCAGCGCCCGCTTGCCGACGTCAAGGCTCATAACGGCCCGTTCGCCGTGGTACTTTCCCTGGCTGGCAAAGCAGTAGGCGCAGTTGAGGTTGCAGGTGTGCGCCACATGCAGGCAGAGGGCCTTGATGACATCTCCGCTGCGTGCTTTGAGCTCTCCCGCCATGGGGGCAAAGGTGTCCGGCGTAAAAAGCTGTCCCGCTTCCTTCAGTGCGCTGATCTCCGCATAACATCTGGAGATTTCGGCCGCTGTCACAGCCGGCTCGTCCCGATACCGCTCCAGCAGCTCCGCTTCCATCTGTTCATAGCTCTGCGTCTCAAACCGCGCGATCATTTCATAGGCGAGCTCGTCCACAACATGGACCGCGCCGGAACAGACATCCAGAACGATGTTGTACCCGTTCAGCTGAAATTGGTGGATCATTTCCTTCCCTCCGCAAAACGCCATAAAAAAAGCCGCCTTCCGGCGGCAATTCTTGCCTTTCGAGCCCTTACTTCTTCGCCTCGGTGTTCTCGCACTTCTGGTTGGCGATGCCGCAGCTGGTCTTGCAGGCAGACTGGCAGGAGGTCTGGCACTCGCCGCAGCCGCCGTTTGCCGCGCTGTCGCAAAGATTCCGGGTCTTCAGGGTGACAATATGCTTCAATTCCATCGTGGTATCCTCCAAAACAATATATTTTTTTATACCATAATATGATAGTGAAGTCAAGTTCTCTTTTTTACATTCAGCACCCATGCTTTATTCTCATAGATATTATAAAATTTTGAATTGATTCTCTGGCGGATTTGCGTTACAATAACAGAGTGAGCAGTGGAAAACCATCTGCTCGCAAATATATAAAAAATTTTTTCGCAGCGGGCGACCGCAGTATAAAGGAGACACATGGGAAGAAAAAAACGTGATAAAATCGAATTTCGCTTTTATGAGCTGCCGCAGGGCGAGAGCGTCCTCGCTTTGATGGGAGAGCGCTGGGTCGGCGAGTACGGTCACAAGGATCGGCCGAATGAGCTGCATTTCCATAACCTGTTTGAATTTGGCTTCTGCCGCCACGGAAACGGGCGGTTGATCCTCGGTGAGCGAGAAAACGACTATCACGGAGATATGCTCTCTCTGATTCCTCCCAACTATCCCCATAACACCTTGAGCAACGATATCAACTACTGGGAGTATCTTTTCTTTGATCCCACGCAGTTGATCCGGGAACTGTTCCCGAACAATCCGAAAGTCCAGGCAAAAAAACTGTCCGTTATCACGCAGCGCGCCGATCTTCTTTCCCTGGAGGATTGCCCGGTACTGGCGAAGACGGCAGACCGGATTTTTGAGGAGATGCGACAGAAGCTGCCTTATTATAAAGAATCTGTCAGCCTGCTGATTCGTTCTTTCCTCCTTGAGATCCTTCGCATTCAGGAGGGCAAGGGATCAGACGAGCAGTGGGAGATGAATCCCGACACCGCTCTTCTGACCCAGATCACCCCCGCCCTTCGTTTCGTGGAGGAACACTATCAGGACACCATTCGCGCCGGTGATCTCGCACGTGAGTGCGGTCTGAGCGAAGTGCATTTCCGCCGGGTCTTCGAGGACTACATGAATATGGCCCCGATGGATTATGTCAACCTTGTGCGAATCCAGAAGGCCTGTGACCTGATGAGCCGGTCTGACAGCTCGATGGACGTCGTTGCGATGGAATGCGGCTTTGCTTCGGTCTCGACCTATACGAGAAACTTCAAGAAGATGCTGAACACCACGCCTTATCAGTGGAAGCTCAACAAGGACAACTACCGCAGCAGCCTCCTCGCCTATAACATCTCAGCCCTCAAGGGCTGGCAGGGACTGGATTCTCAATAACGGGAATCCAGTGTTTTATTAGCGCGCTGCTTTCAAAGCCTGGTTTAACCTTTTTTCTTAAGTTTTATTTTGAAACAGACACAGCTTGAATCTTCATTAGAGGACTACATATGAAAACATTTGATTTTAATTCCATTGTCAAAAACCCGGATGTCTTTGCCGACGGGCGTCTTCCCGCGCATGCGGATTTTGTGCCCTATCGGAACGCCGCAGAGCTCGCTCTCGGAGAGAGCAGCCTGCGCATGTCCCTCGACGGGATCTGGCGTTTCCGCTATGCGCGCAATCCTTCCGCCGCGCCTGACGGCTTCTGGCAGCCGGATTACGATATTTCCGGCTGGGACAGCATCCGTGTACCCGCCCACATCCAGATGGAGGGCTATGATGTCCCGGCCTATGTGAACACGCAGTATCCCTGGGATGCACAGGGCGAGCTTCAGCCGGGTGAGATGCCGGAGCTCTTTAACCCCGTCGCGGACTATATCTGCACCTTCTCCCTGCCGGAGTCCTTCCGGGGCGAGGAGGTCTGCATCTCTCTGCAGGGCGTGGAAAGCGGATTTGCCCTCTGGCTGAACGGTCTTTACATCGGCTACAGCGAGGACAGCTTTACCCCGTCGGACTTCCGTCTGACGGAAGCCCTCTGCGAAGGCGAGAACCGCCTGGCCATCCGCGTCTGGAAGTGGACGCCCGGCAGCTGGTTTGAGGATCAGGACTTTTTCCGCTTCTCCGGGATCTTCCGCAGCGTGTTTCTGTACGCTGTTCCGAAGACCGCGGTAACGGACCTCGCTCTTCTCCCCCTTCTGGAGGACGATTTTCTTCACGGCGAGCTCCGTGTCTCCGCCGAGACCTGCGGCAGCGGCAGCCTTCGTCTGCGCCTCCTGCAGGGCGGCAAGCTGCTGCTCACCCGGGAAGCACCCATCGATGAGGCCGAGAACCGCTGTGCTGTCGCTCTCCCGGTCGATCACCCGCTGCTCTGGTCCGCGGAGGCGCCCAGCCTCTACCGGCTTGAGCTGGAGGTTCTCACCCCGGAAGGAACGCTTACCGAGCTGATCGCGCAGGATGTCGGTTTCCGCCGGATTGAGATCAGGGACGGGATTCTGCTGCTGAACGGCAGACGGCTGGTATTCCACGGCGTTGACCGGCACGATTTCAGCTCCGTCTGCGGGCGCGTCCCGAATCGGGAAGAACTGCTGACGGATATCCTCACCATGAAGCGCAACAACATCAACGCCATCCGCACCTCCCATTATCCCAACCAGTCTGCGCTCTACGAGCTGTGCGACCGTTACGGGATCTATGTGATGGACGAGAACAACATGGAGACCCACGGCAGCTGGGATGCGTTCCTGCGCGGCAAAGCGGATCCGGACTATGTCATCCCCAAGGATCACAGCGAGTTTGCCCCGCTGCTGCTGGATCGCGTCCGCTCCACCTATCAGCGGGATAAGAATCATCCCAGCGTCGTCCTCTGGTCCTGCGGAAACGAGTCCTACGGCGGAAGCGTCATCCGGGAGATGACCCGGCTCTTCCACCGTCTGGACCCCCATCGCCCGGTCCATTACGAGGGCATCACCTGGGATCCCAGCTATCCCGATACCTCCGATCTGGAAAGCCGCATGTACACGCCCGCTGCGGAGATTGAAGCCTTCCTCGCGGAGCATCCCGAAAAGCCCCTGATCTGCTGCGAGTATTCCCACGCCATGGGCAACTCCTGCGGCGCCATGCACAAGTATACCGACCTCTCCGAACGGGAGATGCACTATCAGGGCGGGTTTATCTGGGACTATGTCGACCAGACGATCTGGAAGAAGAACCGTTACGGGGAATGGTTCCTGGCCTACGGCGGCGATCACGGCGAGCGTCCCACCGACTACAGCTTCAGCGGCAACGGCATCGTCTACGGCGGCGACCGCAGACCCTCTCCGAAGATGCAGGAGGTCAAGTTCAATTATCAGGACATCCGCGTTGCGGTCACAGAAGACAGCGTCACCGTGAAAAACCGTTTCCTCTTCACCGATACCGCCTGCTTCCGGGCCACCGCGGTTCTCCTTTCCGACGGTGTTGAGATCCTCAACGCGGATCTCGGCACGCTCTCGGTTCCCCCGCTCTCCGACGCCACCTTCCCGCTGCCCTCCGTCCTCAGCGACACCGTACGGCTCCGCCGCGATGCCGCCCGCAGCGCCGGCAAAGCAGAGCCGGAGTTTGCCGTCACGGTCTCCTTCTCTCTAAAGGAGGACTGCGCCTGGGCCAAAGCCGGCCATGAGATCGCCTTCGGTCAGGCGGTGCTTCCCCGCGAGGCAGTTCCCTTCACCTGCGAGGAGCCGCTTACACTGGTCCGGGGCAAATCCATCGTCGGCGTACGCGGGAAGAACTTCTCTGCCCAGTTTTCCGCCATTCAGCCGGGCCTCACCTCTTATGTGTATGCCGGCAGAGAGCTGATTGAGCAGATCCCGATGCCCAATTTCTGGCGCGCTCCCACCGACAACGACAAGGGCAGCCTGATGCCACAGCGGTATGCCCAGTGGAAGATCGCAAGCCTCTATGTCACGGCGAAGCATGAGGGCACTTGGGACCTCTACCCCGAAGTTAAGGCGCGGGAGCACAGTGTGTTGATCCGCTATCATTACTACCTGCCCACCACGCCGGAGAGCAGCTGCTTTGTAGGCTATGAGGTCTTCGGTGACGGCACCATCCGGACGACGCTCTCCTATGACGCGGTCAAGGGGCTCCCCGACATGCCGGAATTCGGCATGATGTTCCGCTTTAACGCGGACTTCGACCGTGTGCGCTGGTACGGCCTCGGGCCGGAGGAGACCTATGCCGACCGTCTGCGCGGAGCGAAGCTTGGCCGCTATGAAAGGGCCGTCCGGGACTGCCTTGCCGAGTATAACGCCCCGCAGGAGTCCGGCAATCACTGCGGTGTCCGGCGTCTGCAGGTCGTCGATCTCCGCGGACGCGGGATCGAGTTCTTCGGCGAGAACCTGTCCGTAAACGTTCTCCCCTGGACGCCGCATGAGCTGGAATCCGCTTTTCACGCCTATGAGCTCCCGCCGGTCCACTATACCGTTGTCAGAGCGGCCATGCAGCAGATGGGCGTCGGCGGAGACGACAGCTGGGGCGCCAGGACGCATCCGGAATATCTTCTCCCGGCGGAACAGGATCTCTCCTTCAGCTTCTGCTTCCGCGGGATCTGAGCCTTCTCCTGAAAATAACAGCATCCATGACGCGCTCTTCCCCCGGTTCGTCCGCAGGAAGAGCGCTTGTTATGATTGGACAGAACGCACACTTTTTTTCCAGCAGATAAGAGATGCCTGATTGACAGATTGCACAAATCGGAGTATACTTTCCAATTGTTAAGAGCTTGTTACACTGCTGGATTCTCCGGTTTCGACCATGTTGAAATCGCTGAAAATAAAACAATGTATGGAGGAAACAACATGAAAAAAGCACTATCCATTCTTCTGGCGCTTGCACTGTGCCTGAGTCTGGGCGTGACGGCTTTCGCGGCGGACGACGCGGACTATTCCGGCTACACCATCCGGATCTACTCCAACTCCAACTCCACCGAGCGCACCACCTGGCTCATCCAGGAGGCCAAGGAAGCCGGCTTCACCATCAGCATCGACGACAACAGCGTCATCTCCGGTGACACCGCCGCTGTCCAGGCCGCCAATGAGAAGAAAGACGGCGACCTCATCTTCGGTCTGAACGAGACCCGCTGGGGCCAGCTCATCAACGGCGAGTATGAAAACCTCATCATTGCCGACTGGACTCCGTCCTGGGCCGGCGACGTCGGTGAGTTCCAGTATGACGGCAAAGCCTACGGCATCGTCATCCAGAACGTCCTGATGCTCTACCGCAACGATGAGTTCGGCACCAACGGTGAAGAGCTCCACTTTGATCACTGGGCCGATGTCATCAACAGCGGCTACAAGTGGTATCGCCAGAACAAGATCGGCGGCACCACCAACGCCAACATCAACTCCGCCATGCTCTATCCCTTCACGGATCCCGCATCCCCTGCCGGCGGCATCTCGATTGACGGCTGGAAGGCCCTGTGGAAGTTCTGCGCGGACGGCGTGTCCGGCGGCGACGACTACAAGTACGGCTTCGATCCTCTGAACAAGGGCGACGTCGCTGTCTCCGAGTTCTACTCCTCCGCCCTCTACGGCAAGATCGACGCCGCGGCTGACGGCTCCGAGCATCCTCTGGTCGGCGCCCTTGAGCCCGAGAACTGGAACCTCGTCGACATCGCCGACGGCACCTACTACATCGCCGAGTACATCGGCATCCTTGACAAGGCCGGCCGCACCGAAGAAGAGACCGCCGCAGTCGAGGCCTTTGCCGAGTGGTTCGGCTCCGCCGAAGTCCAGGCTGACTGGGCGGAAGAGTTCGACAGCTTCCCCTGCAACACCGAAGCCGCTGAACTGGTCTATGGCGACGATATCCCCGCCATTTACCTCATCCCGAACTTTGCGCTCAACCCCGTGGAAGGCGCTGACATGAACTATGCCGAGTATGTTGCCGCTCACAGCGCTGAGTGGACCAACATCATGACCAACCTCGGCTTCTACTGGGCCGACGCGTCCGATGCAAAGCCCGAGCCCGACTGGGACAGCCTCGATTGGGCCACCCTGACTCAGAAGGCCGAGTAAGTCCCCTTCCGTTTCAGACAATGGCGAGTTGGATCCTCCAACTCGCCATTGTGCTACAGCTTTTCATCTGTCAGACTCCATACATCCAGGAGGAATTGTCCCCATGATCAAGCTCAACGATATCGTCGTCAAATTCGGCGATTTTACCGCGCTCCACAACATCAACGTCCACGTCAAGGAGGGCGAGTTCTTCACCTTCCTCGGTCCTTCCGGCTGCGGCAAGACCACCACCCTCCGCACCATCACCGGCTTTATCGAGCCGGTCTCCGGCACCGTCGTGGTCAAGGACCGCGACATCACCCATGTCCCCATTGAGGACCGCAACATCGGCATCGTCTTCCAGAGCTATGCTCTGTTCCCGACGATGACCGTGTACGACAACATCGCCTTCGGCCTTAAGATCAAAAAGCTCAAAAAGCTCGAAATTGACCGGAAGGTCCGCGAGATTGCAAAAAAAGTCGACCTCTCTGACGAGCAGCTTATGAAGGCCGTCTCTCAGCTCTCCGGCGGTCAGCAGCAGCGCGTCGCCATTGCCCGCGCCCTGGTCACTGAGCCCGCCATCATCTGCATGGACGAGCCGCTCTCCAACCTCGATGCCAAGCTGCGTGTCCAGCTGCGAAACGAGCTGAAGCAGATGCAGAAGGAATTCGGCATCACGACCATCTATGTCACCCACGACCAGGAAGAAGCCCTGACCCTCTCCGACCGGATCGCCGTCTTCAACAAGGGTTATATTGAACAGATCGGTACGCCGAACGAGGTCTACAACTTCTCGAAGACCGAGTTTGTCTGCAACTTCATCGGCGATATCAACCGTCTTTCCGACGAGGTCGTGCAGAAGCTGGTCGATTCCGGCGCCGATCTGAAGGTCTCTGACCACAACTATGTCCGTCTGGAGCGTCTGCATGTCAATGTCGAAGCGCAGGCCGGTCAGGCCGCTCTCACGGGAACTGTTGTCAGCAGAGAGTATTACGGACTGTATATCAAATATTACATCGACCTCGGCAGCCAGACCATCAAGGTCATCGAGAAGAACGACGGCGTCCGCATCTATGAGGAAGGGCAGCAGGTGACCGTCATCCTCGATCCGCGTGATGTGATGGCCTATCCCCCCGGTGAAGAAGCGGAGGCGAAGCCATGAACCAGACGCTGGATCGGAAGCTCCGTCCGGAGACGCTCTTCCGCATCATCGGGGTTGCGTTCTTTGCGTATCTCTTCTTTGGCTTCATGCTGCTGCCGTGTCTGAACACCCTGACCAGCATCTTCAACACCAAGAACGCCGCAGGCGAGCGCGATCCCTTCGCGGTTATTCGCTTCTTCCTCGCGGGCAGTATGGGGAAATACGTCTGGAACTCGCTGAAACTGGCCATTCTGCTGGTCATCACGGTCAACGTTGTCGGCGTCTCCATCGTCCTGCTGACCGAGTACTTCGACATCAAGGGTGCAAAGGTTCTGCGCCTCGGATATATGACCACCATGATCTATTCCGGCGTCGCTCTGGTCACCGGCTACATGTTCCTCTACGCCAGCGACGGGATTCTGACCACCGCGCTCAAAAACGCTTTTCCGGGCATCAATCCGACCTGGTTTTCCGGCTTCAACGCGGTGCTGTTCACGATGACCTTTGCCTGCACTTCCAACCACATGCTGTTCCTGCGCAACGCCATCCGCGGCATCGACTACAACACCGTGGAAGCAGCCCGCAACATGGGCGCAAAGCCCTTCAAGGTGCTGTGGAAGGTCGTCTTCCCCACGCTGATCCCGACGATGTTCTCCCTCACGGTCATGACCTTTATCACCGGCCTCTGCGCCATGTCCGCGCCGACCCTGCTGGGTTATGACTCCATCAACCCCGAGATCGTCCGTCTGGCGGGCTCTTCCTCCGCGGACGAGGCCTTCCCCCAGGCACGCGCCGCCCTGCTCAGCATCATCCTGGCGATGTTCACCATCATCCTGCTCACGGTCCTGTCCTCCTATGAGCGCAAGGGGCATTACCTCTCCGTCTCCAAGACCAAGGCCAAGCTGCAGAAGCAGAAGATCACGAATCCGGCGGCAAACGTCCTGGCACACATCTACGCCTACGTGCTCTTTATCATCTATATGACGCCGGTCGTGATGATTATCATCTTCTCCTTCCAAACCTACAGCGCCATCCGCCTGAAAAAGCTGGACCTCAAACACTGGACGCTGATCAACTTCTTCGGCCAGCAGGATTATGAATACCTCACCAGCCGCGGCAAGTACAAGACCCGTGTCGGCTCCATCTCGGGCGTGTTCTCCAACGACGCCACCCTCGGCGGCATCCGGCTCAGCTTCATTCTCTCGGCGCTCGCCGCCGCGCTGGCCTGCGTGATCGTGGTCGTCGCCTGCAACTACATCTTCAAGCAGCGCAACAAGAAAAGCGGCGTGGTTCTGGAATATGCCCTGCTCTTCCCCTGGCTGCTCCCGACGATCCTGATCTGCTACTCCTACCGCACCTACTTCAACAGTGACTCCATCTGGTACGTCGGCAACCAGAATCTTTACTATGCGCAGAACGTGCGCTTCCTGATCGTGATGGCGTATACGGTGACCAAACTGCCCTTCTCGCTGCGCATGATCAAGGCCTCCTTCTATTCCATTGACGAGGAGCTGGAGGATGCCGCCAAGAATCTCGGTGCCGGCGGACTGCGCACCTTCCTGAGGGTAAAGCTGCCGATCATCCTGCCGAGCGTCCTTGCCGTGTTCGCGCTGAACTTCAACGCGCTGTTCACCGAGTACGACATGTCCGCCACCTTCGCCAGCACCTACGGCACCAGCTACGCCATGGTCATTCAGGCCATGTGCGCCGAGGAAGGCCTCTACGGCTATAACGTCAACGCCTCCGGCCGCCGCTGCGCCTCGACGGTGTTCATCATGATTGTCTCGGGCATCATCCTCTACCTCGTCTACGGCGTCGGTGCCCGCGATCTGGGCGAGCGTCTGGAAGCCCGCGACCGCCGCCGCAAAAGGAGAGAAAAACTCGCCGCCCTCTTCGGCAAGGGCGAAAAAAAGACGGCATAACGCCTGTGTCAAAGCAAAAAGAGGAACCGTTTCCCCCTTATCGGTGCGGTTCCTCTTCTTTTTGTGTCCTGTCCGCAGCTCAGTCGCGGGTCGGAATGATCTCCAGCCAGTAGCCGTCCGGGTCCATGATAAAGTAAATCCCCATCTTGGGATTCTCCATGCAGATGCAGCCCATCTCTTCGTGGAGTCTGTGCGCCGCCTCATAATCATCCGTACGGAAGGCCAGGTGGAACTCCTCTTCTCCAATGTCGTACTTCTGCGGGTGATCCTTCAGCCAGGTCAGTTCCAGCTCAAAGTCCGCCTCCTCATTGCTCATAAAAACAATGATGTAGTCGTCGCCGGTCTTGCGCCTGGCCTCCTTCAGGCCCAGCGCCTGCTCATAGAAGCGCATGGACTTGTCCAGATCGGCCACATTGTAGTTTTCATGTACCATTTTGAATTTCATTGTGCATCTGTCCTTTCCTGATGATGGTCCTTTACGGTCAGGGCGATCACCGTCCCGCGCAGGAGATGTTCCTCGGCAAAGGTCTCCATGCTCATGACGGTGTCCTCCATCCCGTCTGTCACATTGAAAAAGCGAAACTGTCCGTCTCCCTGCCGCACATAGCTCACAAAATGCGGCTCGCGGCCTTCCTGATAACGGAAGATCCCGGCTGCGCTGTCCTTTGCCGCCGCCGCGGCCTCGTCTCTCCCGACGGTCTCGCTGTAATCCGGCACATAGCGTGCCAGATACTCACGCATCACCCGCATCAGGGTCGGTCCCGGAATCCGCAGAGTGTGCATGCCGTCCATCTCCTGCCGCACAGAGTCCCAGTCCAGTTCCTCCCCGCAGGCGTGCCGCAGATTATACGCCGCGATCCATCCGCAGCCGTTGATATCCGCGCGCATGGTACGGTATCGAACGGAAGAAAAGCAGTCCTGATCGGTGATGTATCCGTCTGCGGAGATGCCTTCCTCCGGTAGTTTCATATTTCCGTCTCTCATATCTTCTGCTGTTCCTGTCTGCGGTATTCCTGCCGGTATCGGTATACTGTCTCCGCGTAGGGCGTGATCTGCGGGACATTGCCGTTATAGCGGGTAAAAGTCTGTTTTTCTTCCTCCGGTGAGAAGCTCAACACGTCTGTTTTCCCGGTCCGCTCCTCTGCGCAGTTGAGCAGGTTCAGCGCGCACATCTCGATATTGAAGTGCCGGTCGCGGTTCAGCCTCCGCCAGACGAGCCAACGGTCCTCCGGGCTTTCGACACGGAGTCTCTTCGCCGGGTCAAATCCAAAATCGGCGTAATCGGCGATTCCGCGATCCGCAGCAAAGTTCAGTGCGTTGATCGCAACAAAGGCATAGATCTGCGCCCAGCCGGTGGAACTGTCATTTTTGGACAGCATCCCCGTTCCCGGCTTCGGAGCTCGCCCGGTCAGGCGATAGCGGAAATAATACAGCCTCACTGCCAGGTCCGCCAGCGGGTCAAAAAGATCCAGCGCTGTCATCTCCTTCAGGAGAATCGCCTGAATCCAGGAGGCGGGCACCTGATACTTCGCTGCCACCTGCCGGATCCATACGGATTCCCGCTCGATGGCTTTCCTTGCCGCCCGGTCTGAATAAAGCCGAAACACAGGTCTACTCCTTTACCGGGATCCCGGCAGCGCGCAGCCTGCCGCGCAAGCGGGACATATCCCCTATATACACCGCCCCGGGCATCCCGACGGCAAATGCGCCGTCAATGTTCAGGGGGCTGTCGTCAATAAAAAAGCACTCCTCCGGTTTCAGGCCGAAGGTTTGAAACAGCGCCTCGTAGATCTCATGCTGCGGCTTCAGGAGCTTCACATCCTCCGAGACGATCTTCCCGTCAAAGCACTCCGAACCGGGGATCCGGTCGAAGTACTGGTGCAGCGTGGAGGTCGCGTTGGAGCAGAGATAAACCCCGTAGCCCATCGCCTTTACTTCCCGTACAAGTTCCGCCATGCCGGGTACCGGGTCCAGGGGAGGCTTCCACCAGTCAAAAATGCAGGCTCCGGCCGCCTCATGCAGCCGCTCCGGCAGGCGGAGGCAAATGCGCTCACAGCCCTCCTGCTGCGTCATCGTGCCGTGGTCCATACTGACCCACTCGAATTCCGAGAAAACCTCCCGCTCCAACAGGTCAGAGTCCTCTGCACTGAGGCCCAGGCGGGCGATGATGTTCTTCGGGCTCCAGCGGATCAGGACATTGCCCATATCAAAAATCACATTGTGAATCATCTTGTTCTCCAAATCAGCGACCCATACTTTTTGATTATTATACCACAAGCCGCCACCTGTGGCAATGAAGCAAACCAAATCATTTGAAAGTCACAAAGCCGGTTCCGTGCATCGGAACCGGCTTTGCTGATTAATGGTTGTTTGCTTGCCTTATTTCTTCTTTTTCCGGAACAGGTATACGCAGATCCCGGCGATTCCCGCCGCCGCGGCAACTGCGACGACCGCATAGAGCGCCACGTTGGACTCATCCCCGGTCTTCGGGCTGGAGGAAGAATCGGAGAAGCCGTAGCTAAGCAGGATTTTCTTCTGAACGTCCTTCAGCGTAAAGCTGGTCTTCACGTTGGACTGTCCGACGTATTCATCATTGATGTTGATCACGTACAGCCAATAATGATTTTCCGGCGTGAACTTGAATGTGATGTCCTCTCCCTTTTTGACGAGGTAAACATCGTCGTCATACTTGTTGTTGTCGGAGGTGACTTCATAAGTGCCTTTCCCATACAGCAGCTTTGCCGTAACGGTATAGTACTCCTCGATCTTTACCGTGGTCGCCGGACTCGCGTTTGTCGTTGCTGTCTCCTTATATCGGACATAATAGGTGCCCGCCGCCAGGTCGTCCAGCTTCGTCCCGGCGATTGCTTTGTAGCCCTCGCTGCTGTCCTTGCGCATGTATTCCATCGTGGAATCCACTTTCAGGATAGCTCCTGTCTGGGTTGTGCCCCCGTCAATAATAGGCGCGTAACTGATCGTCGGCGGTTCCGGAGTCGTCTTCTCTACTACGACGGTTGTAGATGTCGTCGTCTCGGAGGAGCCCGATGAACCTGTCGCTGCAGCGGCAGCTGTTTTGGGAACTGCAAACACCCCAAAGGTAGAGAACGTATCGGCCGTGACCGTAAGCGAAGAAGAAACCGGTTCAAAGTCCGTCCCATTAAAGTGGAAGACCTCATAATTATAATTCTCGGCGGAAGTGTTGGGAGGCGGCTGTAGTGTAAAGGTGACGCCGCCTGCCGCTTTGACTTCTTCCGCAGTCATTTCGTTTCCGGTGCTGTCGCTCCAGACGGGCTTCACATCATAAAGCACAAACGGGACTTCGCTCGCAATCACTTTATACTTGTTAGCAAGCTCCGCCTGCTTGCTGATCGCAGCAGTCGCAGCCGCTGTATCTGTGTTTTGACCAATGCTCGCCGAAGCTGCCGCTCCTGTCGTATGCGAGACAAAGGCGGCCAGAACCACAGCGCTTCCACCCTCCGGTGCGCTAAGGGTCAGGGTGTTGTCGCTCAGGGTCGCGGCGTTTCCGTTCACCGAGACACTGCTCAGAGTTTGATTCTCACCGGGAGTCAGCGTCAGCGTCATATTTTCAGCGGGATCAAAGGTTTTAGTCTGGTCTGAGCTGAGGCTGGTTTCCCCGACGGAAGCGGTTCCGGAGCCCTGAATCGTCACTGTTAGCCGGAAGCCTTTTGCTCCGCAGGTCGTGCACACGCCGGTGGCATCATCCCAGGTATGTCCTTCCGGATGCAGCGGATCAATGTCCTGGGTCTCGCTGGCATCGCAGTTGGCGCAGCTTCTGGTTTTGCTCCCCTTTTCCAAACAGGTCGCAGCTTTTGTAACTGTCCACTCACTCCATTGGTGGTTTCCAGTAGCTGATAGCGTGACAATTTCAGTTGTGTAGGTACAACCATCCCTGTCGCACCTCTGATAAGCCTCATGCCCTGCAGTACCGCATGTCGGCTCCTGCTCCTGAACATCAACCAGATGATGTCCACGCTTTTGCAGGACAACGCTCGCGGGATCCTCGATCACGGATGTACCAGCCAAATCGGAATAGAGCGTATTGCAGCGACTACACTTATAATACAGCTCGTTGCCGTCTTCTGTGCAAGTGGCATCCTTCAGCGGGACTTCATGAATGTCATGTCCCAACGGCTCAATATCTTGAATACGAATCAATTCATTGCAATAGGCGCAGGCATAGGTCGTGTAGCCTTTTTCCGTGCAGGTTGCTTCATCTCCTTCCACAACACAACCGGTTTCTTGTTTTGGCGAGTGCGCGTCTCCCCAACTGGCCGTCAGAGTAATATTTTCCTCTATTGCTGTATTTGCGAAGTCAAAAGCCTCTCCATCCTTCAGCCATCCGCGGAAGCAAACTCCGCCGCTTTCCGGTTTCGGAGCGATATCTTGCGCTGGGATCGTTGATCCTTTTGCATAGCTTTTGTTGGTGTATTCCACTCCCTGGTTCATATAGGTCACGGTAAACATCACACTCTCGCCATCTGCAAACGCAGAGACCGGAAGCAGACTCATACACATCAAGGTGCACAGGAGCAGTGCAAAAACTCTCTTTTTCATTCTCAACCAAAACCTCACTTTCGCACTGATTGGTTCTTTGATCAAAGTATACCACAAGATCCGGCTGAATACCACATAAGTCTTTCTTAAATATAAGCAGATGCGAAACGCCCCCGGTCGGTGTGACCGGAGGCGTTTCGCAAATCAATATATGCTTTTTACTTTCTGCGTTTGATGAGATAGGTGATGATCCCGACGATGGCCGCCAGGGCGACGACCGCGATCACGATCCACAGCGCGACATTGCTCTCATCCCCCGTCAGCGGGCTGGTCGCCGCTCCGCTCGCGGTCAGACCTTCCCCGGCAAACGCGTACACCGGCAGCACGGTCAGGCAGAGCACCAGGCAGAGGAGCAGTGCAAACAATCTCTTTTTCATGATATCCATCCGTCCTTCCGACTCATGATACCGTTACTATATCACAGGTCTGTTCCGATTTCCACAGGAAAATTACAAGAATCTTCCGAAAAGCCTCCCGGAATGCGAAACATCCCCGCCGTGGTGACGGGGATGTCCGCTTTCCGGACTTGCCGGAAGTTTACATAATGATGGCGTCCTTCGGGCAGGCACCCTGACAGGTGCCGCAGGCAACGCAGAGGTCCTCGTCCAGGACCCAGGTCTTGGCCTTGCGGTCCACCGTCAGCGCTCCCGCCGGGCAGTTCCGTGCGCAGAGCGTACAGTAGATGCACTTGGCCGGATCCTGAACAGGCTTGCCGTCGTCCCGCGGTGCGGGAGCTGCGGCGGCAGGCGCGGGCTCTTCCGCAGGAGTTGCCTTTTCTTCCGCCTTGGGCGCTTCTTCCGCTGGCGCGGCCTCCTTGGCGGGTTCGGCAGCGGCTTCCGCCGCAGCCTCTTCCGTTTTCTTTTTCCGGGGCGCTCTCTTCTTCGGTGCCGGGGCTTCGGTCACTTCGGCTGCAGCGTCCGCTTTCGCATCCGCTGTGGCGACGGCGGCCTTTTCTTCCGCCTTGGGCGCCTCGGCAGGCTTCTCTTCCGCTTTCGGCTCTGCCTTCGCTGCGGCGGGTTTCGCAGCGGGGGCGGCAGGCGCGGCTGCGGGAGCCGCCTTCTTCACCGGAGCCTTCTTGATGTAGGTCCCGGATACGATAAGGTCTTCCTCCTTGGTGGCGATCATGTGGTAATCGTCGCTCAGCTCGATGGCGCCGTGGGTGCAGAAGCTGGCACAGTGGGAGCAGAAGGTGCAGGAACCCAGATAGAACCGGCGGGTGATCTTCTCGCCCTCTTCACAGGGCTCAGAGGTGTGGCTGATGGCCTGACCGGCACAGACGCGCTCGCACATGTTGCAGTTGATGCACTTGTCCGGATGGAAGACGATGCGTCCGCGGTAGTTCGGCTTTGCCGGGCTCGGCGCCGCCGGGAAGGCAATCGTGCTGGGTTTTGAGAAAAGCTGGGTCAGAGCCTCTTTCACAAACGGAAAATCCATTACTTCTGACCCCCTTTCTGCCTTTTCTCCATGAGAATCTTGGTTGCAGTTGCAAGGCCTTCGATCACGGCCTCCGGCTTCGGCGTGCAGCCGGCAACGTCAACGTCGACATGCACATACTTGCTCAGCGGTCCGCAGACGGAGTAGCTGCCGCGGAAAACATTGCCGCTCTGCGGGCAGGAGCCCATCGTGACGATGCAGCGCGGTTCCGGCACCTGGGAGATGGCGCGCAGCACGCGCGGAAGGGACTGTTTGGTGACAGGGCCCGTGACCACGACGATGTCCGCCTGACGGGGGGAGCCGGCCAGCTTGTAGCCGAGGCGCTCAGCGTCGTAGCGCGGCGTCAGCACCGCGACAAGCTCGATGTCACAGCCGTTGCAGGAGCCGGCGTTGATGTGGAACAGCCATGGGGACTTGCCCATGCTCTCGGTAATCAGTTTATCAAACATATGCCCACTCCTTTCTTACAGACCGAACCAGGCCATGACCAGGCTGATCACAGCGAGGCCCGTGACCACAGTCCAGTAGTACTTGAAGAGCTGCTCGATGCGCAGACGCGCCGTCACGGCATGGACAAAGGAACAGCAAAGCGCCACCAGAACCGTGCAGAGCAGGAAGAGAATGACGATCTCGATCAGGAAGCAGAACGCACCGCCGATCGCAGAGGTCATCAGGGCTTGCTCGATGCCGCCGCCGATGCCGCCCAGGAACAGGGCCACAAAGAGCGTCGTCATCGTAAGCAGCTTCACCGCGTGGCTGAGCTTGTAGGCTGCCAGGGGCTTGCCGCTGTACTCGGCCAGCATGCCTTCGCAGATCTCGGTCTCCGCTTCCGCCGCATCGAAGGGGTGGCCGCCCGTCTCGCCGGGGATGATGAGCAGCATGGCAATCGCCGCGGGGATCATGCTGAGCTTTGTGATGAGACTGCCGTGGGAGAGCTGGTAATTGACGATATCCGTCAGGCTGAAGCAGAGCCCGGTACCGATGGCGTTGCCGACGACCTTTGCCACCGACAGCAGGACCAGCACCAGCGGAAGCTCCACCGCGAGGATCGTGACCATCTCACGCGAGAGACCGACGCCCGAATAGGGAGAGCCGGAGGCCGCCGCGCCCATGATCACCGACAGCGCCGGGATCAGCAGCAGATAGAGGATCACGATCACATCCGCCACGCCGTGGAAGGCGTTGAAGGAGAATACCGGAATAAAGAGCTGCAGCACCACCTGTGCGGCGAGGCCCACCAGCGGCGCGATCAGGAACACGGTCTTGTTCGCCGTTACCGGGACGATGGTCTCTTTGCCCAGAAGCTTGAAGAAATCATAGAAGGGCTGCAGGATCGGGGGGCCGACACGCTTCTGCATCCGGGCAACCAGCTTGCGGTCGATACCGCAGAGCAGCAGGCCGGACAGGAAGCAGAACAGGAACCCCGGGAAGATCAGGATATAGGCCAGATACTTGAGGCCGTCAACAATGATACTCATATTCCCGCCTCCCTTACAGAATGATCATGGCATAAAGCATTGCAAGGGCCAGCGCAACCACTGCCCAGAGGGCGTAGTCGTTCACAATGCCGCTGTGCAGCTCATGCATAAAGCTGAAGTAGTGCCGCCAGTTGTGCTTGAAGCCCCAGAAGAGGTCGTCGCCGCCCACCTGGGAGAAGACGCTCTCTTCGCCGCCGAAGAACAGCTCGTACTTGCCCTCGGCAAGAGCGCCGCTGCCGTAGCGAGGGCCGGCTTTGGCTTCGGCAGCCTCGGCAGCCGCAGCCGTCTTCGCGAGCGCCGACACCTGATCATATTTCGAGCTCACCGCGACGATCGCCACGGCAAGCAGCATGATCATCAGCAGGCAGAGCCACGAGATCGGGCTCCACACACCGGCTGCCTGGAAGCTCACGGGGAGCGCATCCACCAGGCCGAAGTTCTGTGCGTAGCCGGTGCCGAGCATGGCGTTGATATAGTTGTTGGCGCCGAAGACCGCGCGGGCCGCGGGCTCAGTCAGATAGGTCGTGACAAAGCCCGGGAAGAGACCGGTCAGGATGCAGAGCAGAGCCAGGATACCCATGGCAAGCCGCATACCGAAGGAGACTTCCTTCACATTCTCATACTCCTTCGGGAGCTGCCCGAAGAAGACGGACTGCGTGACCTTGACAAAGGAGGCCAGCGTCAGCGTACTGGTGACGAGCGCGACGATCGTCGCAAAGAGGAAACCGATGTTGCCGCTCTCAACCGCTTTCTGATAGGTGGCCTGATAGATCATCCACTTGGAAGCGAAGCCGTTGAAGGGCGGGATGCCGCTGATGGAGAAGGCCCCCACCAGGAACAGCACCGTAGTCTGCGGCATCTTTTTGGAGAGACCGCCAAGCTTGCCCAGGTCGGTGGTGCCCGTCTCGTGCAGGACAGCGCCGGCGCAGAGGAACAGCAGACCCTTGAAGAGGGTGTGGTTCATGGCGTGGTACAGGCCGGAGGATACGCCCAGCGCGGTGGCGAGACCGGCCGCCGTCAGCACATAGCCGATCTGGGAGATGGAGTGGAAGGCCAGCAGGCGCTTAAAGTCGTGCTGAGCCAGGGCCATCGTCACGCAGACAAACATGCTGACCGAGCCGAGGAACACCAGCCAGAACTGGACCGTTCCGAGGTTCATCGTGCGGAAGAGGATGTAGGTCAGACGGATGATACCGTAGAGACCGCTCTTCGTCAGGACGCCGGAGATCAGCACCGACACCGGGGCGGGCGCCGCGCCGTGCGCGTCGGCTGCCAGCGGGTGGAAGGGGACGATAAAGGCCTTGGTGCAGAAGCCGATGAAGAGCAGCGCGTAGGCCACCACCGTCGCGGTGTTGAGATTGCCGGGCAGGAATGCCGCCAGCTGTGCAAAGTTCAGCGTGTGCGCCTGGGCGTAGAGCATGATGGTACCTGCCAGAATGCAGCTGGAACCGATGCAGCCGACGACCAGATACTTGAACGCCGCCTCCAGCGCGCCGTTTGCCGTGTTGCGGAAGGCTGTAAGGGCGACAGCCGCAAAGGTCAGGATCTCGATCATGATGAACATGTTGAAGAGATCGCCCGACAGGACAAAGCCCATCACGCCGCCGCAGAGCATCAGGAACAGGGTGTAATACTGGGGCTCGTTGTCGTCATGGCTCATGTAGCTGAAGGAATAGATCATGGCGACGAAGACCGCTGTCGCGATCAGCAGGCCGAAGAACAGGCCCAGCGCGTCAACCTCCAGCGCGATGCCGATGGCATAGCCGCCGGCGGGAACGCGGCTGCCCATCCAATAGGCGATCACATCGCTTCCCTGCAGGACGGGTTTGACCAGAGCGGTCAGCAGGCAGAGGGGCGTGGCCGTTGACAGGAAGCCGATCAGATTCCGCAGCGCGCGGTTCCGGCCGAAGACAACGATCAGGAATGCGCCGAGGAAGTAGGCCATAATGGCGCAGATCGGGAAGTGTTGAAGCATGCTCATCCTCTCAGCCTCCTTATCTGCCGTGTGTCGGTGGTGCCGTACATCTCACGGATCTTGATCACGAGAGAGAGGCTCATGGCCGTGGTGCAGGCGCCGATGACGATGCTGGTCAGAGTGAGCGCCTGGGGAATCGGATCCACAAAGAAGGATGCGGGATTCAGTTCTCCGAAGGTAAAGATCGGAGCTGTGCCGCCCGGGTTGAAGCCGACCGTGATGATCAGGAGATTCACGCCGTAGTCCATGACACTGAGACCGATGACGGATTTCAGCAGGTCATGCTTGGTCACGATGCAGTAGAGGCCGAGCGTGATCAGGAAGAATGAGGCCAGATAGTTTAACAATATCATTCAGCTCACCTCATTTCTCAGTTTTTCTGGTTCACGATGCCCAGCATCAGCAGTGTGATAGAGCCGATACCGGTCATAACCTTGATGCCGACAGTCAGGTTCATCCAGAAGATGGTACCCGAGCTGTACAGATCGCCGATGTTGCCGTGGGTGTAGAGGATGTTCTCGCAGAACTGCGCGCCTACCGCGACGCCCATCATGGCCAGAGCCACATAGACCACCGAGGCCATGCCCTCCGCTTCATGAAGAAGATCAAAGCTGATGGCTCTTGCTGTCGCCTCATAGCCGTTGGCAAAATAGATCATCAGAATAACGCCGACGATCAGCACGCCGCCCTGGAAGCCGCCGCCGGGAGACAGATGGCCATGCAGGATGATGTAGCACATATACACCAAAGTCAGCGGAGCAACGAGGTTCAGGCTGTGCCCGACCACATGGCGGATGCGGATGTTTTCATTCTTCATCCTTTGTCTCCTCCTTTCCGGCTTTCTTGGTAAAGAGGATAACGGTTGAGCCTGCGACCGCTGTGATCAGGATAAAGGCCTCACCCATGGTGTCGTAGCCACGGAAGTCAAAAACGATGGAAGTGACATCATTGACTGCATGGGACTCAGCGAGGTTCTGCTGCACGATCACTGCCGCGGCGCCGTCTGCGGTGCTGTCGTCATACGAATCGGGGCTCTGCTGGAGCACCGCGACCGGGACTGTGGCGTTCTGCCCCTCATAAGTCCGGGGCATCACAGACATCCGGATGGCCGCCGTAAACCCTGCAAAAAGGATCACAGCGAGAGAAACATAGGTCAGAAACTTTTTCATTTATCGTCCCCTCCCCGAAGCTTGATCAGAGCGACGATGAAGATCAGCGGGGTCAGCGCTGCGCCGACGGCCGCCTCCGAAATCGCTACATCCGGCGCATGCATCAGCAGGAACGCCGCGGCAGCAAAGAGGCCCGTCACGCCGAGGGAAATCACCGCGCTCAGGAGTTTTTCGAAGTGGACCGCCATCACAGCGGAAACCACCAGTCCGAGAACGATCAGGATGTCCAGGATCATCATTACATTACTCATCGAAGTCCCTCCCCAGATCGTCTGTTTCCATTTTCTTCTCCGGCCGGTAGCCGTGGCTGTAGGCGCCCTTGGCAATCGCGTGAGAGCCAACCGGGTTGGTTACCATGATCAGCAGGGCAATCACGGCGATTTTGATCGCCGCGCTGGCACTGTGCATGACCACGGCGGCATACAACACTCCGCCAGTTGCCACGCCGAGCACGCCCAGCGTGGAGATGCAGGTGGACGCCTGCATACGGCTGAAGGGATCCGGCATCTTGATGATGCCCTTGGTGCCCGCGCACGCGAACACCAGCCCGACCGCAATCAGGAGATCAATGATGATCCGAATCAGCATTGTTAAACCTCCCTTTCTTGTCGAGATATCTGCCGACGGCGATCGTATCGATGATACCGAACAGGCCGCAGATCAGCGCGATGTCCAGATACACACCTCTCCCGCTGAAGAGCGAGAAGAGGATCATTGCGCAGCAGAGCAGAATATCCGCGTTGTCCCCGGCGATCATCCGGTCCGCCGCCGTGGGTCCTTTTACCAGACGGTACACGCACAGGAGCGCCAGGAGCGCAAAGAATATCGCAAATATCAACAGATCTGTCATTGCCATACCCTCCTCAGTCCTTTTTCCAGCGTTCCCTTGATCGCCTCGCCGGCTTTTTCCGGATCTGTTTCTTTCACGTCGATCCAGTGCACATAGAGGTAGTTCTGTCCGTCCTCTTCCGTGACCTCCATGGTGATGGTACCCGGGGTCAGCGTAATGGAGTTGGACAGCGCCCCAAGGCCATAGTCTGATTTCATCTCCGTTGGGATCTTCACAATGCCGGGATTGATGTCCTTGCAGCCGCCAAAACAGATCCGTGCCATATTCAGATTGGCTTTAATCAGTTCACCAACAAAGGTGACACACCAGAATCTGATCAGGGCAAAGAAACGCGAGGGGTTGAAGAACCAGCCGGCATTCTCCCGGATGAAGAAGCGTGAAGTGAAAAGCGCGACCAGCAAAGCCACGACTGCACCTGCGATCAGCTCCTCCACCTTGAAGGAAAAGTCCAGAAGCACCCAGAAGACAAAGCAGACGATAAAGGTCGCCAACACGGCGGAAAATTTCGTCTTTTGCAAGGTTAAGCTCCCCTTTCGGTTAACAACTTATTCTACAATCAGGTTTTGTACAAAGAATTCTCTTCCGGCTGTCATCCGGATTGCCGTGCTGCCGCAGTCGGGACAGCAGGCCCTGTGCTTTCCCAGCGGCCCCTTGAAGCCGCAGTCAAAGCACTCAAACGCCGCCGGAACCGTCTCCATCACAAGCTTTGCTCCTTCCGCCGCCGTGTCCTTCGCCACCAAGGGGAAGAATTCCTCGATGCAGCTCGGGATCACGCCGGAGTACTCTCCGATGCGCAGGTCGATCTGCAGCACGCGTGAAAAGCCGTTCTTTTTCTGCTCGGATGAGACGATGCTGAGAATTCCTTCCGTCAGTGCCAGCTCGTGCATTACCTGTCCAGACAGCTGAAGCAGGGGTCGATGCTGGCGATGATCAGTCCCGCGTCGGCAACGGTGTTGTTCCGCAGCATGTGAGGCACCGTCGGGGTGTTCTTAAAGCTGGGGACATGAATGCTGATGCGGTAATTGTTGAGGCTGTCGTTGCCGGCCAGCATGTAGCTCAGTTGGCCGCGGGGAGCCTCGTGACGTTTTACGGTCTGGCCCGCCTTGATCTTCGGCAGCTTGTTGCCGAGGTTGATGGGGCCTTCCGGCAGGGTCTCCAGCGCCTGGCGGATGATCTTGATGCTCTCGTAGCATTCGAGGGCGCGGACAACCACGCGGGCGAACACGTCGCCGCTCTCCACCACTGGGATGTCAAAGTCGAAGTCGCCGTAGGCGCTGTAGGGCGCGTCGCGCCGCACGTCGATGTCCACGCCGGATGCCCGGGCATGGGGGCCGATGGCGCCGAGACGCAGGGCGTCTTCCCTCGTCAGAACGCCGACGCCCTTGGTGCGCATGGCGATGGTCTTATCCGTCAGGGCGATCTCCGTGATGCGGTCCAGAGGCGCCTTCAGCTTGTCGCAGGCCTCCAGCATTCTCCTTCTGAGATCGTCGGAGACGTCTCTTCTGGCGCCGCCCACGGTGCACATGGCGTAGTTCACACGGTTGCCGGTGAGCTCCTCCAGCAGGTCCATAACCAGCTCGCGCTCATCCCAGATGTGCATGAACATGCTGTCATGGCCGATGATGTGGCAGGCGATGCCCAGCCACAGGAAGTGAGAATGCAGTCTCTCCAGCTCCGCCGTGATCACGCGGATATATTCGCCGCGCTTCGGAACCTCGACGCCGTTGAGGTCCTCCACGCACATCGCATAGGTGAAGGCGTGAGAATGGGAACAGATCCCGCAGACTCGTTCCACAAGCACCAGCGTCTGGATGGCGTTGCGCTCGGTGGCGAGCTTCTCAATGCCGCGGTGATTGTAGCCGACAAAGACCTCTGCGTCTTTGATGACTTCGCCCTCGGTATAGAGCTTGGCGTGGATCGGCTCCTCCAGGGCGGGATGGTACGGGCCGATCGGTACGATATAACTCATGCTTTCACCTCCCCTTCAGACGGCTGAGCGCTGCCGAGGTTCTTCTCAACCAGCTCTTTCAGCGGGGTCACCATGATCTGGCCTTTCCCCTGCGTCTCGAGCATGTCCTCCGGCAGGAAAAGCCGCTTGGAAACATCCAGGCCTTCGAAGGTAAAGCCAAACAACTCGTTCAGCTCCCGTTCCGGCCAGGTCGCCGCCTCACAGTAGATCTCTCCGATGGAGGGAAAGCTGGTCTCGCCCACCACGTGGTAACTCTCCACATAGGGGTCGACGGCGTAATCCCATGACACATCCGGCTGACCGTCCTTGTTGATCAGCCCATGGATCATCACAAGATACCTTCCCTCCTTCTTCATCCGTTCTGCGAGGGGCAGGATCTCATCCTTGCTGATGTCAATCCTCTTGTACTCCTGCAAGTTCATCACCTCTCAAATCCTTTACTAAGGGAATGCTTTTGATATGAGAACAGGGACGTGCCCTGGTTTCTCCAGTGTTCTGACAGGCAGCGGACCTTCTCGCTTCCTCCGCCGCCGCCTGTTGTTTTTGCTTCAAGCCCGCTGTCGCCGGGCATTGAAGCAGTCAGCAGATCCTCGGCAGCTGCGCGCCGGCCAGCTTCTGCAGGATCCGTCTGCCGCCGAGTCCCGTGCGCATCACAACGCGCCCGTTTGCATCTTCGGTCACCCGGCCGATCCATGCCGCGTTTTCCCCCTCCGGGAGGCTGCGCATTACCGCCAGCAGATCCTCGGCGTCATCGGCAGCGCAGATGCAGACCAGTTTGCCTTCGTTTGCACAGTATGCGGGCTCCAGGCCCAGCATATCGCAGGCCGCACGTACTTCCGGCCGGACCGGGATCTGCTCTTCTTCCAGCTCGATCCCGAAGGGCTGCCCTTCCGTAAACTCATTGAGCGTCGTTGCAAGCCCGCCTCGGGTCGGGTCCCGAAGGATCCTGATTGCCGCGCCGGAAGCCAGCATCTTTTCACTCAGGCGGTTCAGCGCCGCACAGTCCGAGCGGACGTCTCCGTCCATCATGCCGCTGCGGGCAAGCATCACGGCGGTGCCGTGGTCGCCGCAGGTGCCGGATACCAGTACCGCGTCTCCGGGCTTCACAGCCTGCAGGCCCGGCAGGACAAACTTCTGAAAGCCGATCCCGGCTGTGTTGATATACAGCTTGTCTCCGCGGCCTCGGTCGACGACCTTGGTGTCGCCGGTGACAATCTGCACGCCGGCCTTTTGGGCCGCACCCCGCATGGAACGCAGCACGCGCTCGAGGGTCTCCAGCTTCAGGCCTTCTTCAATGATCAGTGCGCAGCTCAGGTACTTTGGTTCCGCGCCGCACATGGCGATGTCGTTTACCGTCCCGCAGACGGCAAGCTTCCCGATATCCCCACCGGGGAAAAAGAGCGGGTCGACCACAAAGCTGTCGGTTGAAAAAGCCAGCGTCCCGCTCCCGGGGACAAGCGCGCCGTCGCCCAGCGCGTTGAGGGCCGGATTGTCGAAATCCGGCAGAATCGTTTGTTCGATCAGCCGGGAAGTTTTCTTCCCGCCGCTGCCGTAATCCAGTGTAATGATCTCATCCATGGTGTTATGCTTCCTGGTATTTATACGCCGCCGCGCAGGCGCCCTCCGAGGATACCATGCAGGGTCCTGTCGGGTCCTCCGGCGTGCAGACCTTCCCGAACAGGGGGCACTGCTGCGGCCGCAGCTTGCCGGTGATCACTTCCCCGCAGCGGCAGCCGTTTTCGGGCACGCCCGCTTCCCGTTTCAGCCGGAAGCGTTTTTCCGCATCAAAGCCCGCCAACTCCTCCTTCAGGGCAAAACCGCTCTGATCAATGGCTCCAAGTCCCCGCCAGCTCGCCGGAGCGAGGCGGAAGCAGGCACGGAGCATGTTCTTTGCGATGGGGTTCCCCTCCGGGCGCACCGCCCTGGGGTAGGCGTTTTCCACTCTGGCTTCCCCTGCGGCAATCTGTCTGAGCAGCAGGTAGACCGCGGTCAGGATCTCTTCCGGCTCAAAGCCTCCGATGACCCCCGGCATCCCATATTCCTCCGGCAGATAGCGGAAGCCCTCTTCCCCGATGATCGTGGCCACATGGCCGGGGCAGAGAAAGCCGTCAACGGCAAAATCCTCCGTCGCCATCAGCGCGCGGAGCGCCGGCTCCACAGACTTGAGCATCGAGAGCACGGTAAAATTCCTAAGGCCTCTCTCCCCGGCCGCCAGCACTGCTGCGGCAGTCCCGGGGGCCGTTGTCTCAAACCCGATGCCGAGAAAAACGATCTGCTTTCCCGGTTTCTCCGCCGCAATGTCCAGCGCGTCCATCGGAGAATAAACAATCCGCACATCGGCGCCCAGCGCTCGACGACGGAGCAGGCTGTCGCCTCTTCTGCTGCCCGGGACCCGGAGCATATCTCCATAGCTGGTCAGGATGATGTCCTTCTCCATTGCCAGCTCAAGCACTGCGTCGATGTCTTCCGGCGGCGTCACACAGACCGGGCAGCCCGGCCCTGAAAGCAGGTGAACATTCGCCGGCAGCAGGCTGCGGATCCCCGCCTCGGCAATCGCCATGGTGTGCGTCCCGCAGACTTCCATGATCCGGGTCTCACCAAGAGGAAGCGCTTCGATGGCTTTCAGGAGCTTTCGGCACCTCTCATCCGAGCGCATCCTTGAGCTCCTCCCAGGTCTCCAGATCTTCCATGGCCTGCTCCTGCGGCAGGCGCTCAATGGCAAAGCCCGCGTGCACCATGACATAATCGCCGAGCTTCGGATCCGGGATAAAGTCCACGCGCACAGCGCGCTTCATCCCCATTGCCTCCCCTACGGCGTCCTTGCCGTTAATCTCAATCAGCTTCAACGGAACCGCTAAACACATGACTTCGCCTTTCGTCAGATAATTATCAACCGTTTTTGACATACATTGTAATAATATACCTGTTTGTCTTTTTTGGCAATCTTTTTCACACAGTTTCTGTTAATTTTTTCAAACTTGTTTTGTACACTTTTTCATATGTTTTTTGAATACAAGTCGCTCATCGCAGCATGGCCTCCGCCGCCATCAGCTGGCCGAGGCTGAGCCCCTCGTCGCTGCAGGCGACCCGCCTGTGGTGAAAAACCTCCATGCCGCGCCGGCGCAGCTGATCAGGAAGCCGCCGCATGAGATACTGGTTCTGAAAGCTCCCTCCGGAGAGCACGACCTGCCGGATCCCGGTCTCCTGCGCGGCAAAGGCTGCTTCTTCCGCCGCCATATGAATCAGCGTGTTCATAAACACGGAAGCGAGCTCCGTCGCCGGGACGCCGTTTTCTTTTTCCCTCACAAGCGTCCTGATCATCGGCCTCCAGTCAAAGCGCAGAAGCCGGTTTCCGCCGCCGTCCTTCTCTTCTGCCATTTCAAAGGGAAAGCTCCTGCCGCTCTCCCCCGCTCCCGCCTCCAGCAGAACAGCCGCCTGTCCCTCATAGCTGCAGACTTCCTTCATCCCCAGGATTGCGGCCACGCCGTCAAAAAGGCGGCCCATTCCGGAAGAGCGCGGGCAGTTGAGCCCCGCGGCCAGCTGTTTTTCCAGCATCGCCGCATTCCGGATGCCCCGGATATCGCAGTCCGCTTCCCGCAGCAGGGCAAAGGCGACGCGGGTAACCTCTTTCACTGCCCGGTCTCCCCCGATCAGCGGGATCGGCCTGATGCTGCCCATGCGCCGGAAGCTGCGGCAGTCGCCGGCCAGGCACTCAGCGCCCCATGTGGTCCCGTCGGTCCCAAGCCCGGTGCCGTCCCAGATGAGGCCGATACAGGGGCCCTTGAGCCCGTTATCCGCCATGCAGGACGCCATATGGGCGTGATGATGCTGTACCTGCAGCAGAGGGATCCCCTCTCGCTCAGCCCGCTCCTGCGCGTAGCGTGTG
This sequence comes from Oscillospiraceae bacterium, assembly GCA_017458065.1. GTDB lineage: Bacteria > Bacillota > Clostridia > Oscillospirales > Oscillospiraceae > Limivicinus. The sequence continues at coordinate 212,418 of JAFTGD010000043.1, read as the reverse complement.
GAGAGATAGTCCGGATGCAGGTCGCAGACCAGCGCCTCCGGACGGATGTCAAAGAGGCGCTCAAAATGCCGGATCTGCAGCTCGTAATGCTCCAGTGTCTCCAGATTCTTGAGATCTCCGATATGCTGGCTCAGGAAGGCGTGTTCGCCTTTTCCGAGGCAGAAGCTGGCCTTCTGCTCCGCACCGCAGGCCAGCAGATGCGCGCTCAGCGCCGGTGTTGTCACCGGCTGCGGGACATAACCCCGGGAGCGTCTGGCGAAGTACTCATGTCCCTCCAGCACCCAGCAGACCGAGTCGTCACAGCGGGTCTGGATCAGGCGGTTGTGGAGCAGGAAGCCGTCCGCAATGCCCTCCAGCGCCTCCAAAGCGGCCGCATTGTCCTTCAGAATCGGCGTGTCGGAAAGATTGGCGCTGGTCATCACCAACATGTCGATGTCGTCGCCGAACAGCAGTACATGCAGCGGCGTATAGGGCAGCATCACACCGATGGTGCCGTTTTCACTGAGGTGTTCCAGGTCATTCGTCCGTTTTTTCAGAAGGACGATCGGCTTTCTTGCGCCGCAGAGGATCCGCGCCTCGTCCTCCGACAGCGCGCAGATGTTCCGCACCACATTGACGTCACGGCACATCACGGCAAAAGGCTTTTCGTCCCGCTGCTTTCTGTGACGAAGCTCGACAGCAATGGCCGGATCGTCGCAGCGGCAGACCAGGTGGAAGCCGCCGATGCCCTTGACGGCAATGATCTTCCCCGCCTTCAGGGCCTCCCGCGCAAGCACGATGGCGTCCCCGGGCAGCCGGTTTCCCTCCGCATCGCAGAAAAACACCTCCGGACCGCAGACCGGACAGCAGTCCGGCTGGGCGTGATAACGGCGGTTTTCAATATCGTGGTATTCCCGTTCGCAGTCCGGGCACATCGGAAAGGCTTTCATCGAGGTCTTCGGCCGGTCATAGGGCACATCCTCGATGATCGTAAAGCGCGGTCCGCAGTTGGTACAGTTGATAAAGGGATAGCGGTATCTCCGGTCGGAGGGGTCTCTGAGTTCCTTTTCGCAGTCTCTGCATATAGCGATGTCCGGGGAGATGAGGGTGTTTCGCTCTGCCTGCTTCTCACTCCCGATGATCGTGAAAGTCTCAAAGCCTCTCAACGGGATTTTCCGGCTTCCGATCTCTTCGATAACGGCAAGCGTAGGCGCTTCGTCCGGTAAAGCGTGCAGGAAGGATGCGATGGCTCTCTCCTCTCCCTCCAGCTCCATCGTCACACCGGAGGAGGTGTTCCGGATGTTCCCGTTCAGGCCGTAACGGCGCACCAGGCGATGGATAAAGGGCCGAAATCCCACCCCCTGGACGATGCCTTTGATTGTTACTTCTGCAGCCTGCATATTCCTTTTCCTCCGCGATGGGTGCACGTCCGATGTCTCCGCGTGCATCTGGCCTTACTATATAACAGGATTCCCGGTTTTACAAGCATGATCCTGTTTTGGATTTCTTTCCCATCCCGGTTGCGCCGGTTATGACAGCACTGGCAGGAAACGTTCTTGACGGAGAAAAGCCGGAAGCGTATAATAAGTTGTTTTTAAATACCAGTAACAAATGGAAGGATGGTTGAGATGGTTAATGTATCGATCTGCGTTGGAAGCGCATGCCACATGAAGGGCTCCCGCGAAGTAGTCGCAAAGCTCAAAGAGCTTGTGAAAGCCCATCAACTGGAAGGCCAGGTTCTGTTGAACGGCTCTTTCTGTACCGGGAACTGTCAGTACGCCGTCTGCGTGGTCATTGATGACACGGTGTATTCCGTTCGTCCCGAGACCACCGAGGAATTCTTCAATAATGAGATTCTCTCCCGCGTGAGCTGACGCATCTCTGAGTTACAAGATGCAGATTATTCGTTTCAACTCCACTCGCTGCCGACACTGCTACAAATGCGTCAGGAACTGTGAGATCAAGGCGATCTCCGTGAGCGGCGGTCGCGCCGTCATCATGGAGGATCACTGCGTTCTCTGCGGACGCTGTCTCGCGGTCTGTCCCCAAGAGGCAAAGACCCTGACGAGCGAGCTGACGCAGGTGAAAGCGATGATACAGCGCGGTGAACGGGTCGCTGTACAGCTCGCGCCGTCCTATGTCGGTCTTCTGGAATTCCGGGAGATCGGGCAGGTCCGTGCTGCGCTGCGCAAACTCGGCTTCATCGATGTCTTTGAGACGGCGGAGGGCGCCGCTGCCGTGACTGCGGAATATCTTCAGCTGATTGAAGAAGCCCGGATGGACAACATCATCACGACATGCTGTCCAGTCATCAACGACATGATCGAGATGTATTTTCCCGCACTGGTCCCTTTGCTTACTCCCGTGGTCTCTCCGATGATCGCTTCCGGGCGCATGATCAAGAAGACGCTGGGCATCAATACCCGCGTCGTTTTCATCGGTCCCTGCATCGCCAAGCGCAAGGAAGCCAGGGATCCCCGTCACGCAGACGCAGTGGACGCCGTCATCAGCTTTGACGAGCTGCGGCATTGGCTTCTGGAAGAGGACATCCGGATCGACGAATGTGAGAACGACCCCTTCCCCTTCGATCCTGCAGTAAACCGGCTCTATCCGGTCACCGGCGGTGTTCTCGCCTCCGTGCGCGCAGGCCTGCAGGAGGAATCCACATCCCATCACTACCGGCAGTTCGCCGTTCACGGTCTTTCCAGCTGCATCGAACTCTGCCGGGATATTGAAGCCGGCTCTGTTCACAGATGTGTGATTGAGATGAACAGCTGTGAAAACGCCTGCATCAAGGGCCCTGCCGTCACACAGAAGGGCGTCTATCCCTATAAGATCAAGCTTGATATGCAGGAAGCGATTCAGCCGGTCTCCGTAGCGGAGAAGGTGATCCGACGCAGGACAGACGGGATTGATCTCCAGAAGCAGTTTGAAGATCGCTCTCTCGACGAGAAGCTTCCGACGGAAGAGGAGATTCGGGAGATCCTTGTCAAAACCGGCAAACACGGTCCGGAGGACGAGCTCAACTGCGGTGCCTGCGGTTATGCAAGCTGCCGTGAGAAGGCCATCGCCGTGTATCAGGGAAAAGCGGAGCTCGAGATGTGCATCCCCTATCTGACCGCCCAGGCGGAGTCGATGGCGAACCTGATTCTCGACGAGAGTCCGAATGCGATCATCATTGCCGACGCTTCTCAGAACATTCTGGAATACGCATCGGTCGGTGAACGCTTTTTCGGCGTCAGCCGTGAGCACGCCCTGAAGCGCCGACTTTCGGAGCTGATCGATCCTGTGGATTGTGAAACCGTTCAGAGTACCCACCACAACATCTACGGCAAGAAGGTCTATTATCCGGAGTATGATCGCTGGACCCTGCAGAACATCGTCTATATTCCCAGGCAGGACAGCACCTTGATGACCTTTATCGATATCACCGCTCAGGAAAAGCGCATCCAGCAGGAGCAGGCCACTCGAAACGCCACCATCGAGATGGCACAGAACGTCATCCGCAATCAGATGTTCACCGCCCAGAAGATTGCGAGTCTGCTGGGTGAAACCACCGCTGAGACCAAGATGACCCTCACCAGGCTGACCCATGCGATCCAGGAAGAGGGAGACGCCGTCGAAGCTTCCGCAGAAATGCTGTCCCATGCCGCAGGCGACAATGTCCCGCAGCAGAGGAACGCCCCTTCCGCCCCTTCCGCTCCTTCTGCCAGTGCCGGTGTGGATTTCCCGGATCTTGATTTGCCCATTGCTCCTCCTGCCGGGAAGCCGAAGCTTCGGATCAACACCCAGTATGCCAGGCCCCACGCCTCCCCGGCGTCCGAAGCGGTTCCGTCCGCGTCTGCCGGTACGGTGGAGCACTCTTCTGACAAGCCATGAACATCACGACAGAAATGGCCAGCAAAAGCCTGAACCATGTCGGTGAAATTCTCTGTGGCGATCGGGTCCAGATGGTTCACCGCAGCGACTCCGACATTCTCGTTCTGGCGGATGGAATGGGCAGCGGGGTTCGCGCCAACATGCTCTCGACCCTCACAAGCCAGATCTTCGGCAAGATGCTGCTGGAGGGAGCCACCCTGGAAGAATGCGTGGAAACTGTCGTCGATACTCTGCCCGCAGACCCGAGGACCGGCGCTTCGTATTCGACCTTCACCGTTCTGCAGATTTTCCACGACGGCAGAGGCATTCTCTATGAATATGAAAACCCCGGATGTATCTTCATCCGGGACGATAGTCTGGTCCGGATACCCGAGAATATCCAAGTGATTTCGGGCAAGCAGATCAACACCTTCCGCTTCACAGCGCAAATTGGAGATTCCTTCCTCATCATGAGCGACGGCACGATCCACGCCGGTCTCGGCAGGCTGATGAGCTTCGGCTGGCCCTGGGAGGATATCGCGGATTTTGCCCTGCGCGGGCATAAGGCCGGGCAGTCTCCGATGCGCGAAGCGACACGGATCTGTGAGACCTGCAACGATCTGTACGACGGCCAGCCCGGTGACGACACCACGGTTGCCTGCGTCCATGTGACGGGGCGCAAGACACTGCATCTGATGACCGGCCCCGCCAGGGACCAGAAAGACGACCTTCGGATGGTACAGGCCTTTATGAGCGGCGACCGCTCCGTCAAGCGCATCGTCAGCGGAGGGACCAGCGCCTCGATTGTCTCCAGAGTCCTGAACCGTCCCATGCGGGTCTCGATGGACTACGACAACTCGGACCTCCCGCCCGAAGGCCACATCGACGGCATCGACCTGGTCACGGAGGGTGTTCTGACCCTGGCCCGTGTGATCCAGATTCTGAAAGAATATGCCCAGCCCGATCATGTGGATGAGGCCTTCTTCCGGCGTCTGGATGAACAGAATCCCGCCGCAAAGGTCGCCCGGATGATTATCGAGGGCAGCACCGAGGTGCGCCTCTTTGTCGGCACCGCCGTTAACGCAGCTTACCAGAACCCCGATCTCCCCTTGGAACTCGGACTTCGCATGAACCTGACCAAGCAGCTTTCCGAAGCCTTAGCCGCTGTTGGGAAGCAGGTGGAGCAGGAATATTTTTAAGCAAAACGCTTTGATCCGATCTGGATTGATACGATTCTATTTTACTGACTGCAGAGGAAGAAAGTATGGTAACAAACGACAGAACCACCAGTGATATCACCAAGAGAATTTTCCGTGAGGTTGCTAAGCTCACCTGGAACGGGGAGCTGGAGAGCAAGAAGGAACTGCTTCCGGAGGAGATCATTCCGGGTCCGCTTCCCCAGTTCCGCTGCTGCATCTACCGCGAGCGCGAGATTATCCGCCAGCGTGTTCGTCTGGCTCGCGGTCTTTGTCCCGCGAAGACCGACACCGCGAACATCGTTCAGGTGATACCCGCAGCCTGCGACGACTGTGCGATCTCATCCTATTCCGTGACGGATAACTGTCATGGCTGTCTCGGTCATGCCTGTTATGAATCCTGCCGTTTCGGCGCCGTCTCGATCGTGCGTGATCATGGACGGATCCGTGCTCACATTGATCCCCAGAAATGCCGTGAATGCGGCATGTGCGCCAAGAACTGCCCCTACCAGGTCATCGTCCACCAGGTCCGCCCCTGCAAGCAGGCCTGCCCGGTCGGTGCGATCACCATGGATGAGACGACCGGTCTCTGCCAGATCGACGAGACCAAGTGCATCCAGTGCGGCCACTGCATCCACGCCTGTCCCTTCGGCGCGTTGGGCGCAAAGACCTTCCTGGTAGATGTCATTCATATGATCCGCGCCGGGCGTAAGGTCTATGCCATGGTTGCCCCCGCCGTGGAAGGCCAGTTCGGCCCTGATATTACCCCTGACTCCTGGCGAACTGCACTGAAGAAAGCCGGCTTTGCCGACATGATTGAGGTCTCGCTCGGCGGAGACCTGACCGCGGCGGCGGAGGCGGACGAATGGGCCGAGGCATATGCCCAGGGGGAGAAGAAAACCACATCCTGCTGCCCCGCCTTTGTGAACATGATCCGCAAGCACTTCCCGACGCTGAACGGAAACATTTCCACCACGGTGAGCCCCATGTGCGCCGTCTCTCGCATGATCAAGGAACAGGAACCGGACGCCGTCACCGTGTTCATCGGCCCCTGCCAGGCGAAGAAGAGCGAGGCTCTGGACATCACCATCAGCGGAAACGCGGACTATGTGCTCACCTTCGACGAAGCAGTTGAGATGCTGCGCGGGAAGGACATCGAGCTGGAGCCTGCGGAGAGCTACTCCCAGCAGGGCTCGACCTACGGAAAACGCTTTGGCAACAGTGCCGGCGTCACTGCCGCTGTCATGCAGTGCCTGAAGGAGCAGGATATCGACGCCTCCGGTATCTCCGTCAAGGTATGCAACGGCGCACTCGAATGCAAGAATGCTCTCACCCTGATGAAGCTCGGGCGGCTGCCTGAGAGCTTCATGGAGGGCATGGTCTGCGAGGGCGGATGCGTCAGCGGTCCGTCAAGGCAAAAAGCCCTGAACGAGTTGAAAAAAGACCGCGATGCCATGATCGCCCGTGCTGACGACCGTGGCGTTCACGAGAACCTGCGCATCATGAATGTGGAACAGGTTCCCATGCACCGCGACTGAGCAAATTCCATGATAGAGCGATATCCGGAGCCGTAAAGCTCCGGATATTTTTTGTACCACTATTGTTTTTTCACTGCGTTTCTGTCTGTTTTTCTCAACATACGCAGAGCGTGACAGCTTTCCCCGCATCGGTCAGCAGCTGCTGCAGCTGCAGAACTGCTTCTGGAATCAAGCAGCCGCCTCGGATGTGATTCGGGGTCTGCGGACGGTCGCTTTCGGTACCGGATCGGAACAGGATATTCACATCGCTCGCCTGCTCGGCCAACAGATCTGCCAGTTCTGATGTGCCGTCCGCCTCCTGCTTGATCCCGAGGCTCATCATCCCATTCCTGAGATAGCGCTCGAGCTGATCGACCAGTCTCTGCAGTTCCTGCCCGCCCTGGACAGATGCATTGATCTCTTCCGGGACAGTATCGGTCGACATAACAACGTCATCTATCGACTGAATGTCGTCCAGCGGGTCAATCTGGAGGTTCACGGTCAGACGCTCCCGCAGACGGAGGACGATGACCGTCGTATCGTCATGGAATTCGTAGAGATCCAGTGCCTGCGCCGCCGAGACGATCCCGGCAGCGACCTGACGCGCATGATCGTCCGGCCCCACGCTGCGGAGCAGATAGTCTTCCATCTCTCTCCGGTTCCACCCGGAATAAGTTGTGACGCCCCGGCCCGCCTCTGAGATGCCGTCGCTGAAGAGAACCAGCATATCGCCGCTCTTCATCGTGAGTGTACTCTCGAGCAGCGTCTTCTCCCCGACCGTGAAGGCCTCACCGGGATAGACCAGGGAAACGCCGTCCCGCAAAAACACTGCAGGCGGATTGTCAAACTGGATCAGATGCACTTCTCTCCCACTGGTCTCGGCAAGGGAGAAGGTCGCATAGGCCAGGCCGTGCTTTCTCGTCACCGGTAGTACCGCCTCGACTGCTCGGATACAGTCCTCTATGGGGAAAGCGTTCTGCGTCAGGGAAGAGATCAGAGACGCTGTAAGAGTCGAGGCAATGTTCGCCTGGACCCCGGAGCCGAGGCCGTCGGACAGGACGATCCGCACCTGGTCCCGATTCTGCGTCACAGAGACGGTGTCCCCGCAGATGATCTCTCCGTTCTTCGGCTGCTGTACGATGCCGATCTCCCAGCAGAGGTTCTGCTCCAGTTCTCTCCTGTCAGCCATTTTCCTTCCTCTCTGGCGGACAGAGCGCTTCCTTCAGGCCGCGGAGGACGATCTGGGTTTCGGCGGCATTCTCGCCGAGAAGACTTGCGACATCATGAACCGTACGAAGGTGTTCCTCGTTAAGGGCATCGGCAAGCTCCAGCGCGTGTTCCAAGTTTTTCCGGAGCTGCTCTTCTTGTACCCGCTGCCGGGTCACGTCCTGCATCACGCAGAGCAGAATCGTCCGTTCCCGATCGCACAGAAATGAGCGCTCGATCCATCGGTTTTTCTCCGGAAGCAACATGCAGTCGGAGAACTGCTGTCTTCCGTTGCGCAGCCTGCAGAAGCCGCTCTCATCCATGACGCCCTTGACTGCTTTTCCCTCGCATACCGTTTCCTCCCGGATTCCGAGGAGCTGCCTAGCGCTTCGGTTGATCCTTCTGATCACAAGATCGCGATCAACCGCAAGGATCCCTTCCGGAATCAGGTCGAAGAGCGTATCCTCGTTCCAGTTTTCTGTCCGTTCCACTGCCGTTCCTCCTGCTGTTTGTTGCTGCGTCCGCCCACTCTGCCGATCTGTGCCAGACGGAAATACTGTTATCCGTTCTCATACTGTTTTTCAATAAAAAGCAGACCTTTTTTATCGAAAAGGCGCTGCTTGACGCATCGCCCTTCTGCGCGAAAGGCGCAGAAGTCGTCTCATGCAGTTCCCGACGCGCTAACACGCGATGAAAAGAAGACTTTGTCTACTTTTTCATGGGGAACTATTATCAGTATATCATTCTTTTCTTCCCATCACAAGCGTCAAACGATAGAAAACGCCCGCGGTCCGAAGACCGCGGGCGCCCTCTCAGGGATGTATATGACGCATCTTGAAAGGATTTACGCTTCTTTCTTGCCGCCTGCAGCGATGATCCAGAAGACCACCAGCGCCGCAACAGCGACGACGTACCAGATGACCTGGCTGCCGCCGAAGAAGTCGATCATCTGACCGGCCAGAACAAAGGCCATCACGATGGGCACGACAAACTTCACGCAGATCTTGTAGAAGGACTTGAAGCCCTGGGAAGGATCGCCGTTGGCAACTTCGTCGAGGACCAGGTCGGGGCTCTTCTCCCAGCCGATCATCAGGGCCATCAGCATGGCGCCGAGAGGCATCGCGATACCTTCAGACCAGCAGTCCATGAAGTCGAGGAAGCAATCCAGGAAGGTCGGGACCGTCTTGATGCCGAGCAGGCTGGCCGGGCTGAAGTTGGAGCCCAGACCGTCGGCCGCGACGACAACCGCCTCGAGGAGGATGAGCAGGGAGACGATCAGCACGTTGCGCTGACGGGTGTCGGTCTCGCCCTTGGCGAGATCCTTGTCGATCCAGTGGGCGGCAATGGTCTCCATCAGGGAGATGGCGGAGGAAATGGCCGCAATCAGAACCAGCGCATAGAAGATAACGCCGAAAAGGGGTCCGAGGCTGCCCATGTTGGAGAACACGTCCTGCAGAGTGACGAACAGGAGGTTCGGGCCGCTCAGCTTGATCTGGCCAACCGGAGTGCCGTTGGCAATGCCATTGGCGACAGCAGCAGGGATGACGGCGATACCGGCCATCAGCGCGATCAGGGTATCGGAGATGACGATGATGACGGAGTTCTTAACAAGGTTCTCTTCCTTGGCCAGATAAGAGCCATAGGTCAGGATGGCGCCCATGGCCAGGGACAGGGAGAAGAACATTTGGCCGCCGGCTGTGCCGAGAACGGTGATCAGGTCCGGTGATTTCTCAATGAATCCGGCCTTCACAGCGTATCCGGGGACGAACATGAACTTCAGGCCTTCCACGGCGTTGGGAAGGGTCAGGGAGCGGACAATGATGATGAGCAGCATCACAAACAGCGCCGGCATACCGACTTTGTTGAACTTCTCGATACCGCCGGAGACGCCGCCCTGCACGATGACCATGCAGATGATGATGAACAGGATTGTGAACACCACGCAGCCGAGCGGGGTGGTCAGCATCGCGCCGAAAGACTCGCCGCCGGACAGGGGAACCGCCGCGTTGCCGAAGCTCAGCTTCGTCATGTTCAGGGCGATATACTGCAGGCAGTAGCCGCCGAGGACGGTGTAGAAGCTCATGATAAAGAACGGGGCGATTGTGGCAAGCCAGCCAATCCATGAGAACTTCTGCGATACTTTCTGGTAGGCGTCAATCGGGCTGAGCTTGGTCTTACGGCCGACAGCGAGCTCCGAGACCATGATGATCATGCCGACGAAGACGGCGAGGAACAGGTATACGATCAGGAAGGTGAAGCCGCCGCTCTTGCCCATCTTGTAGGGGAAGCCCCAGATGTTGCCGAGACCGACAGCGGAACCGATGGCAGCAAGCAGGAAGCCTAAGTTGCTGCCCCAGGAACTGCGATTGTTCTCCATAGTTTTCTCCTCTTTCCCACCGGGTAAAATAAAAAATTGAAAAGCCAGAACACTGATGAAGTCCCGGAGGTCTCCGCGTCGATGCGTCACAAGCGCGGAAAGGCCGGATGCTCTTCTGAATACGGAACTGAACTTTTCGCCCGGTGTATTTATGAACAAATTATAACATCACTATTGATTTTTTCCAAACTCTATATTATTATGTCCGTGATAACAAAATCTCATGGATACTTTGTATCATAAGAAAGGCAAATCATTCACAATGGACAGCAAGAAAGTACACGCCCTGCTGCTTTCGGTGGAAAAGGGCAGCCTGACATCCGCCGCGGCAGAGCTCGGTTATACGCAATCGGGTCTGACCCATATGATGAATGCGCTGGAGGAAGAGCTTGGGCTCAATCTTCTGGTACGCAGCAAGAACGGCGTCCGCCTCTCCCCCGCCGGTCAGGCGCTCAAACCCCAGATGCAGGCGTTTCTGGACAGCGCCCTCGCCCTGGAGGAAGAAGCCGCTCATCTGCGTCAGCGCAGCAACGCGACACTCCGTCTCGGGGCATATTCCAGCGTCGCCAGCCGCTGGCTTCCGGCGATTGTCGCCTCCTTCCGCAAGGTCGATCCCAACACCGATGTCATCATCGACGTCGGCGGCATCCCCGACATCTATGAAAAGCTCAAAAACGACCAACTTGACTGCGCCATTGTGAGCTTTGAAGAGCCTCTGTGCCAGGGTCTGACCTACATCCACCTGGCCGACGACCCGCTCGTTGCGATTGTCCCGGAGACAGACGACCACCTCGGCTATTTCCCGATTGCTGATTTTGCCGAGCAGGAGTTCCTGATGCCGTCCGATGGCTTCGACATGGACATTCTCCCCCTGTTGAGCCGCAATCTGGGCAAGGACCAGCCCCGCATCCGCTATACCAATCTCTCTGACAGCGCCATCGTCTCCATGGTCGAGCACAATCTCGGCGTGAGTCTCCTCTCCGAACTGATCATGCAGGATATCCACAGCTCGGTTCAGGCGCTCCCGCTGGATCCTCCCGCGGTTCGCAAGCTCGGCATCGCCGCCAGCGAGCGCCAGCAGAACGACAAGGTGATCCGCCGCTTCGTGCGCTGCGCGCAGAACATCGTCGGCGAAATGTACCACCAGCCCCACAGTTTTGTGATCTGATCGGTGTGCCGGATTGCAGGATTCATTTCTGAATTTCCTGAAATCTCCTCTTGACTTTCCTCCGTATCTGCATTATAATGTCAAAGCTTTGAGCAAAACAGAATACTTTTTGTTTTCGACAGATACGGAGAAGTCGCGTAGTTGGTCGAGCGCGCACGATTGGAAATCGTGTATACCCCATAAGGGTATCAAGGGTTCGAATCCCTTCTTCTCCGCCACGAATAAACAGCTTGAAATTGTTGTGATTTCAAGCTGTTTTTCTTCTACTTAGCCCATTTTTGTCGAAAAACGTTACATTCTTCTTTTGGTTCCTGTTTCATTTCCGCTGACAGGCATGATATACCTGTTGGCGGGGTTTCTGCTATTGTTTACCCTTTGTTCACTTGTGTTATGCAACATAATGGTTGAAAGCAACCCATCCGCATGGTATGCTTTATTTGGTAAAAGTTCGCCGCCGGTTTCATTTGCTATTCCTCGGATGGCTCCGTGATCGTCAAAAGTCATTTCTTCAACGTTTTTGATGGTGAAGCAACAACATGGGACTTGAATTCCGGAAGGTGTGAGATGCTTGTATACAAAGGAACTCTTTTTAAATGACTGTATGCTTGTTTTTGGTAGGACCGCCGGCAACATCGTGGACATACCTGGCAGCGGCGAAATAAGGCTCTACGATACACCGCTGATTGCTTTTGCGGATGCAAACGACAAACTGTTTGAACAGTATAAACAGCCGGAGATTATAGGAAGTAACTATTTCACACCAGCAGAATGGCTGATATCGGCCAAAACGGTTATTTCATTTTTCTTTCCGTTCACTGTCGAGGTGCGCTCCAGCAACAGGATAGACCGAACGGATCCGTCGCAGGAATGGCTGTATGGCCGGATAGAAGGCCAGGCGTTTATTACAGCGTATATGACCGGGTTGCGGCAGCTTTTGCAGGAAAAAGGAATTGACAGCTGTGTACCGAGTCAGGACGAGCGCTTTGGGATACAGTTTGAGATGACATCGTCGGACGGTATCGCGGATTTTCATGCGGACAGCAAATGGTCTGAACGGCATGCGGCATATGCCTGTGGATTGGGAACATTCGGATTATCAAGAGGACTGATATCGAAAAAAGGTATTGCAGGCAGATACGCAAGCATCATTGTTTCAGAAAAATGGCAGCCAACCGGACGCAGCTACACCGGAATTGACGATTACTGTATTAAATGCGGCATCTGTGCAAAGAACTGTCCGGCGCAGGCAATATCCCTTGAAAACGGCAAGAACAACATCCTCTGCAATGCCCATGTTGAGAAGATGAAAGCAAAATACTCGCCCAGGTATGGGTGCGGCAAATGTCAGGTCGGAGTCCCTTGTGAGTATAGGGCTCCGGGTCTCAGAAAGAAAGTCGGATAAAAATACAGTGCTTGTCCTGAAAAAACTGCTCAGGACATAGAGCATCTGTTCAATGGTTTTGATATGGAATTATTCTGGTACATCATAGCGGCGCTGGGAGCTGGGATCGGTACGGGCCTTGCCGGTTTATCTGCAGCTACGGTCATGGTTCCGATCCTGATCGTACTGTGTCCCTCTTTTTCCGGGGAAACAGGGGCCTACCAGGCGACCGCGATTGCGCTGGCCTCAGATATCCTCGGCTCGGCAGTTACCACATACACCTACGCGAAGCACAAAAATATTGATCTCAAGCGCGGTTGGATCATGCTGGTTTGCATTCTGACCATGTGCACCGTCGGCAGTTATGTCGCGTTTATCGTCGGCAACGTGGTGCTCGGCAGCTTCACGCTCTTTCTGACCTTCTTTATTGGCATCCGCTTTCTGATCAAGCCGGACACCAGCAGGAAAAATCCTGCCAGTAAAGGGGAAAAGCTGGATGTAAAAGGCGTAGTGATTTCCCTGTTCTTTGGCTTGACCATCGGCTTCGGAACCGGCTTTGTGGGAACGGGCGGCGGGATGATGATGCTGGTGGTGTTTACTGCGTTCCTCGGGATGGAGCTCAAGACAGCGGTGGGCACCAGCACCTTCATCATGACCTTTACAGCCCTGATCGCCTCCGTCAGCCATATCCTGATCCACCCCGCGATCCTGCTGGAAAAGTGGGACGTGATGCTGCTTTGCATTGTTGTTGCAACGGCGGCGTCTCTGGTGTCGGCGCGCTTTGCCAACCGTGTAAGCAACCGTACGGTCGGCCTTGCAACCGGCGCGGTTCTGACGATCCTCGGCGGTGCGATGCTGCTGCTGAACTTCTGGCCCGTGCTCTCAGCCATCCCGCTGTTCACGCAGACGGTCAGTTGCTTGGGGCGCCTGATCTTCTACCTGGTTCCCTGTGTCATCGTGCTCCTGCCGATTCGCTTCCTCACAAGGGTGCCGTCCTTCGTGTTCAGAAAACTGCTGCACATTGTGGCGTTCTCCTGCTTTGTGATTATGGAGCTTTCCGCACGAAGCTGGCAGGCGGCGGCTCTGACCTCCATAATCATCGGAGCTGTGATCTACCCGGTCCTGGCGCTGCTGGAAGACGAAAAATGGTATGGCGAGCTGTTTGTACAGAAATCCAAGGGTGAGGTGAAACGGAGCCTGTTGATGCTCTTTTTCATGTTCGCCGTTGTGATCGCTGTGGCGTGGGGGATCTTCGGCAAACCACATATTGCGGCCGCAGCGATCCTGATGTGGGGTGCGGGTGATGCCGCAGCGGCGCTGGTCGGGATCCCATTCGGAGCGCATAAGGTCCGCTGTCGCCCCGTTTACGGCAGAAAATCGTGGGAAGGCTCCCTCACTATGCTGGTGATCTCATTCTTGGCAGGAGCGGGACTGCTTTGGCTTTATCACGGTTTTCCCTTTGCAGGCGTCTGGATGCCAGTAACGGTGGCTGCAATCGCAGGGACATTGGTGGAAATGCTGTCTTCCAGCGAATGGGACACGGTGACAGTGCCGCTGGCGATTTTAGGACTTCTGCTGCTAATGGGAATATGAAAAGAGAATGATCATATAATAGAATCCATGTGATCATTCCGGAGGATCAGCCTTGAATGAAGAGATGGACCGCCATGAATCACGGTGACGGAGGTGACGGAGTTTGGAGCGGCTGCGCTGCGTAGTCGAACGAATTACATACCAAAATGAGAAAAACGGATACTCCGTCATCAAATGCCGCGCAAGAGGCTATCAGGATCTGATCACTGTGGTCGGGACTATGCCGGAGACCCATGTTGGCAGCGTGCTGACACTGGGCGGCACATGGCGCGTGGACGGCAAGTACGGCCGCCAGTTTTCCGTTGAGACATACGAAGAAACATTACCTGCAACAGTGTACGGTATAGAGAAATATCTGGGCAGCGGCCTGGTAAAAGGGATCGGCCCAAAGTTTGCTCAGCGGATCGTAAAACAGTTCGGAGCTGAAACCCTCAATGTGATTGAGGAAAACCCGGATCAACTGCTTACGGTGCCGGGTATCGGCAAGGTTCGTGTTGAACGTATTAAGAAAAGCTGGATCGAGCAGAAAGAAATAAAAAACATCATGCTCTTTCTTCAGGGGCACGATGTCAGCACTTCGCATGCTACGAAGATCTATAAGACTTACAGCAATGACAGCATCCAGGTGGTTCGGGAAAATCCGTACCGCCTCGCTGATGATATCTGGGGCATTGGCTTCCGAACTGCGGATACCATCGCCGAAAAAATGGGTTTTGGTCATGATCAATACCCGCGCCTGCGCAGCGGGCTTCTCTACACGCTGAATCAGCTTGGCGCCGAGGGACACTGCTATGCCACCCGGGAGCAACTGATTAAAGTCGGAGCAGAGATGCTGGAGGTCGGCGAGAACATGATACAGGCCGCGTTGGAGGAAATGATCCGTGCCGAGGATGTTATCACTGACGGCGAGGCAATCTATCTGCCGCCGTACTATTTTTCAGAAATCGGAACGGCAAAGCGACTGTCCGCCATCCTTGCAGGCCAGTCTACGGTAAACGTGCGGCCGGAAGGCCTGGCTGACCGCATCCGGGAGAAAACGGGTATGGATTATGATGAGGTGCAGCTGCAGGCCATCATGACAGCCGCGCACAGCAAGATCCTTGTTCTCACCGGTGGCCCGGGCACGGGTAAAACGACTACGACGCTCGGCATCATTACGGCTTTCAGAGAAGCCGGCGCGGAGATTCTCCTTGCCGCGCCAACAGGAAGGGCGGCAAAACGCCTTTCAGAGACGACCGGCATGGAGGCGAAAACGATCCATCGCATGCTGGAAGTGAAGCCGCCGGATGGCTATCAGCGGAATGAAGAGAATCCTCTTGATGGCGACGTTCTGATCGTGGACGAGTGCTCCATGATCGACATTATGCTCATGTATAACCTGCTCAAAGCAGTGCCGGATACCATGACTGTGATCCTGGTCGGAGATGTGGATCAGCTTCCCAGTGTCGGCGCCGGCAATGTGTTGCGGGATATTATCGAGTCTGATTGCTTTCCTGTGGTGCGGCTTACAAAGATATTCCGACAGGCGCAGACCAGCCGTATCATCATGAACGCACACCGGGTGAACAAAGGGCAGATGCCCGATCTGTCCAACGGACGTCATACGGATTTTTTCTTCATGGAAAAAGAGAATCCGGAAGAAGCGGCCGCAACGATAGTGGAACTGGTCAAGACGAAGCTTTCACGGTACTATCGCGTTCCCCCTATCGAGATTCAGGTTCTGACGCCCATGCAGCGCCGCGTTGTCGGCGCCACAAATCTGAATCAACTTCTGCAGGAATCCGTTAACCCCGGAGATACCGGCCTCCGACGCGGTGGGTATGTATTCCGTGAGCGCGACAAGGTCATGCAGATCCGGAACAACTACGACAAAGAAGTCTTCAACGGGGATATCGGCGTTGTAGAGCGGGTCGATTTGGAAGACAGGGCACTGTTCGTGCGTTTTGATGATCGCTCTGTAGAATACGACTCCACCGAGTTAGACGAACTGGTTCTTGCTTATGCAACCACAATCCACAAGGCCCAGGGCAGTGAATATCCGATTGTGGTCATGCCGGTTCTTATGACGCATTACGTTATGTTGCAGAGGAATCTAATATACACAGGCATCACCAGGGCTAAGAAAGGGTTGGTAATTGTGGGCACAAAGAAGGCGCTGGCTCTGGCTGTTCGAACGTTGACAGTGACAAAGAGGAATACGATGTTGTGCGCGCGGTTAAAAAATCAGGATCAAGAAATCGGAATCAGGGCGTGAACCACAGCTGAAAACATGTTTGTTTATCCCGCTCATCCTGTGCTTCCAGGGGGAACGAATTGTGAATGCCACCGGCCATCGCCGGCGGGGTCTATTATACGGGTTCCCAACATATATGCGCAAAGGGGGCTGTGAAGAAAAGATGAAGTAGAAATCATCTGGACTTCACAGCCCCACTCTCTAAAGGCAATTTTGTCAAAACGCTCTATTTCAACTTGCAGGAGCAAAGGCACGAATCGTGGAAAACTCCTCTTCATTTTGTTTCATGGCCATGCCAAGATTATAGTTTGTCTGAAGATTGGTCCAGAACTCTGGACCAGTTCCGAAGAAGATGCCAAGGCGAACAGCAGTATCCGCAGAGATTCCGCGGCGCTCATTGACAATTTCACCGATCCGAGTAGTGGGAATCCGCAGCTCAATGGCCAGTTTATTCTGAGAAACTCCCATAGGAACCATAAACTCCTCACGGAGAATCTCACCGGGATGAATAAGGTTTTCAGTTCTCATTGTTCTCCTCCCCCATCAGTGATAATCAACGATTTCGACATCATATGCGTCACGTTCTTCCCACTTGAAGCAAATGCGCCACTGATCATTTATCCTTATGCTGTATTGGCCTTGCCGATTTCCCTTTAGCGCCTCCAGCCGGTTTCCAGGTGGAACTTTTAATGTTTCGACATTGATAGCAGCATTTATCATATCCAGTTTACGCAAGGCAATACGTTCGATGTTACTGAATTTTCTGGAATGGCCGCTATTGAACAGCGCTGCAGTTTCTTTATCTGAAAATGATTTGATCAAAGCAGCACCGCATCCTTCCTATCTGATTGAGAAGATTATATAACGCCAAGCGTTAAATGTCAAGCATCAAAGAGAGGATCACCTTATTGTGTCTACAGTGAAAACGTGTTTGTTTAATGCTGCCCGTGTGACGAAAGGTATGATTGTTTATCCCTCTCATCCTGTGCTTCCAGGGATGCCGAATTGTGGATGCCGCCTAAGAATTCCAGATGATGGCGGAATTCATGCCGCAGAATCCCTCTGATCAGTTCTCTTGCTTCAATCGCGTCTGCGTCAGGATAAACGCGGTCAAATGAACCCTTGAACAACACGATCTGCCGAATACCGGAGTAAAACTGGTATTCTCCCAGTGTGAACAGATCGTTTCCCTGAGCGTAATCCGGAATCACAAGAGCTTCTGACACGATCACTCCGCCACTGAGCTTCTGAAAGAAAGGTTCCGGCAACTCATCCAGCAGTCCGGATACTATGCTTTTGTATTCATCTATGGAGATCATATCTATCCTCAGAAAACACATTCAGCTCTATGATATGTGCTATCAACTTTCAATGATTATTCTTCTGAGCCATCATTATTATTGAACCATCAATCAGCGCGTCTGTCAATCCGAATCTGTTATGGGTGAGATTCCAGAGGCGAATGAACTTCAAAATGCTCAGAAGCGGGGAAACAGCCAAACTCAGGCCGTTTCCCCGCTTCTTCCTTTCATGTTGCGATGTCCATTTTACTTCTTCAGCGGCATCTCGATGGAGAGATCGCTGACGGCAAAGGACGCACAGGGATGGATGTATCCGTCCAGTTTGTCCTGCGCACGGCGGCCGTCGGAGTCCTCCGGAATGAACACATCGCCTTCGAGCAGCCTGCTCCTGCACCAGCCGCAGATACCGCCGCGGCAACGGTTCGGTCCGGCGATTCCCGCCCGCTCCAGCGCTACCAGGATGTTCTCGTTTGCGCTGCAGGGGATCTCAAAGTGCCTGTCGCACATCTTGATCTTCAGTGTGAAGACCTGGTCCTTCGCTTCCATCGGATAGCCCGGATACATCCATGGCCTGCCGATATTGTCATAGAGTTCCTTGCGGTAATACTTCTTCGCAATGCCCAGTTTTTCCGCTTCTCCGTCCAGGAATTGGTACATTCCCTGCGAGCCCGCAGCAAAGATGCTGTAGGTCCCGTCCCCGGCGTATTTGCGGATCAGTTCGGCCGTGATGAAACCATGCTCGCAGCCCTCTGCTTCCTCTTCGCTCAGAACATTGACCAGTCTGACCTTGTCCGTACGCTTCATGATTGCGGCAAACTCGTCGGCGAAGAGAATGTCCTCTTTCGTACGGCTGCCGTAGAGCACCGTCATGTCAAAGTCTTCATCGCCGTCCGCAATGGCGTTGGTCATGGCGAACACCGGTGTAATCCCGCTGCCGCCTGCGATGGCGATGACCTTCTTCGCATCCCGCAGTCCCTCGTAGAAGAAAGTCCCCTGCGGTCCGGAGGTCTCGACCTCGTCGCCAACCTTCCAGTTCTCGTGAATGTAGGCGCTCAGGAAGGCATCCTGCTCCACCCTCTTTACCGTGAGCTGGATCTTCCCCTCCAGGGTCATGGCAGGCCCGCAGGAGAGCGTCACCGGGCGGGCAATCAGCTTGCCGTCGATGACCTGGCGAATGACGACAAACTGTCCGGCCCGGAAGAACGCCGGGTTCTCCCCGTCTGTTCTGCGCAGGGTATAGGTCCGGACATCTCCCTTGCCCCTGACCTGGATATCCTCGATGGTGAAGAACTGGCTGTTCGGGTGGCGCGCCGCTGCCTGCCGGTTGGAGGCATAGTCCTGGACCAGTGCGGTGAGAGGTGTATTCTCGATGATCTGCTCACGCTTTACCTTCTTGTTCTTGAAGTACAGCATGTCCATCAGGCCGATTGGGCTCATTTTCACATTGGCCATTTACTTTCCCTCCTTCCCGTCTTCAGCCATCTCCTCCAGGATCAGCTGGGCCATATCGTCACCGTTCAGATAGGTCTGGTTGAAGCCGTCACCGCGCGCGCCGGAGGCGCCGCAGGTCTTGAAGCCACGGATGGGCTGCTCCTTCCTCAGGGTCAGGAGGCGCGAAACCATTGTATCCCACTGGGTCATCTCAAAGCCGTAGACCGTCCCCTGCGGAGTCCCCAGGAAGTTGCAGAAGGTCCAGGGCGAAGCCAGCTCGATCTCTTCAATGCAGTCGTGGATGATGATGCCGGTGTCCTTCTCAAAGTTCTCAAGCACTTTGGCAAACAGTTCCTGCTTTTTCTTCACATAGTCCCGCTGGGACACTGTCCCCCAGACGTCTTCCGTATAGGTGATGGTGAAAGTCATGGCCGTCGTCCCCACGGGGCTTGCCTCGGGGTTCACAACGTTGTAGATAACGACAACGCTGTGAGTGTTCAGCTCATAGCTCTTGGAGTAGGCATAGTTCTTCTCGGTATCCAGATCACCGGGCATAAAGATCGTATAGTCCGTGATGCCCAGCTCTTCCACACTCTTATTAAGGCCCACATAAGCCTCGAAGAACCTGACGCCGTGTTTCTGGGCGTTCAAGCGCTTGATCTCTCTGTCGGGAACCTTGATTCTCTTGTCCAGCAGTTTGTTGTAGGCATCCTGCGGGTTCATGTTGGCGATCACATAGTGCGTCTCGACAAAACCGGCTTCCGTCTCCACTCCGACGATTCTTCCGCCATCGTCCGACACAACCTTGTTGGCATGCGTGTTCAGCCAGATCTCTCCGCCCAGTTCCTGCAGTTTCTTGACAAAAGCCATGGTCAGATGATGAGAGGTGCGCTTGGTAAAAGCCGGGTGATACTTGATATACATCAGCATCATCCACGCCTGATGCACAAAACTGAGCCGCTCATAGTCGGTCCCGATATAGGTCCAATACACATTCAGGATGTCAATCGCGTCCTCCGGCATGCCGATCTTGCGCAGGACCTTATTGAACGGGTACTCCGCCATCTTCAGGAAGTTCGGGTACTTCTTCATGAAGAGTCCTTCATCCACATAAGTGAAGCCTTTCTTGTCCACGCCGTCCAGCAGGTGCTCATTGAAGTAATCATAAGCACCGCTGCACTCCTCCGCCAGCTCGATGAAGGTGCGCGTGGGTTTCCCGGAGCCGGGAACCGCTTTTTCCATTGCCTCAATGAAGTTCTCTACCCCGCAGGGCATGCGCAGGTCAAAGTGCTTTCCACTCCGCGTTGTCCCGATGCAACGGTAAAGATCCGGCACCAGGCACCAGTCGATGTCAAGCTTGTACTTTTCCATCAGCAGTTTTCCGGTCATGGCCCAGTTGCCGGGCGACCCGAGGGAGCAGAACTCATGCAGCGAAGCGTCAAACTCGAACCTGCCTCTGACAAAACTGGTTGCGCATCCGCCCGGCATATTGTGCTGCTCCAGCACAAGGACTTTCTTCCCGGCTGTTGCAAGACTCACTGCCGCGGAGAGGCCGGCAGTTCCGGAGCCAATGACAACAGCGTCGAACTTGCTCATATGCATTCCACCTTTCTCTGAATTATCACTTTCGAGCTGGTCATATTGTACAATTTGCAGGGAGATTTTTCAAGTATTCTTTTAATTTTTCGACAAATTCACTCTGTAACCCTGTCTGTTAAAAATGACCCTGGTTTATTTCGATCAGAGTCATTTTTCTTATAGTAGGCAAAAGAGAATTGTTTGATCAATCTTCTATTGTCCTGAGTAGGTTCTGTTTACATTTCGCACTGTATTGCAGCGCATCACTTCCGAAATTGAAAATTTTTTAAAGTTTCGCACCTATACCCACAGTTTGCAGGGAAAGAACCTTTTTGTTAATGGGAGACGCCCTTTCGAGCTTTATAATGTTGGACGCTTCGGCTTTGTCTACCTTCTCCAAGTGACGAATATGACGCTCCAAAGCTTCCTTTTCTTCCAATCCAGGATTGAGTCTCTTTTTTGGGACACCTTTTTTGATAGAACAAAACTACAGGAACCCTTCCAGAGGCGGATGAACTTCAAAATGTGAGAAGCGGGGAAACAGCCGAACCCTGTCTTCTAAAAATGACCCTGATCTATTTCGATCAGAGTCATTTTTCTTATGGGTTGTTTACTTCTGTTGAAATGTGCGAATCATCCCGGAAAACTGGGATTTATCGACTTTTCAAAACAAAACAAACTTTATAAGCTCCTACTGCCAACAGCAGAACTGCATTTATGATAATTACAAGCATAATATCCTTCGCAAATAACCACACAACTTTATAAGGTGTTGCCATGATTGGCGGAATAGCCAATAACAATATTGGAAGGATCATATGTCTTAAAACATCTGATACAAACATTTTTTTCTCAGATGTCTTTGCTCTCCACTTTTTCAGAGTCACGGCAGAACGAATACTTACGAAGAAAAGCAAAAGACATATCGCATCTATCACTGCATGGAGTATCAAATACAGGTTGGGAAGCTCCTGCTTGGTTTCTCCGAGAAGCGGCATAACAATATTTCCAAGTAGATTATTGCCGACAAGATAGTCATTCATATTTACAAGAATGGCCATTGCTATACCCTTTTCGGGAATAATAAACATATTGGAAGTGTAATTTTCCACCAATCCTGCGTGCATGAGTATTGGCTGACTATATATCCCGGTCAAATAATTCCAACCCATTCCGTAATATGTACCATCACCTGCAGGTACATTATCATAAAACATATGGTTAATACTTTCGCGGCTCAAGATATTTTCCCCGCCTCGAAGATACATCTGCAGATATTTTTCCATATCGGTCACGCTTGCAGAAAGGTATCCCGCAGGAATATTTGTCCAGGTTCCCTTATGTATTTTTTCAGGATAATTGGGTTCTCCGGCAACAGGTATGCCAAAGTAATTTCTGTGTCCGTCTATCAAGCCGTTTTCCTTGCTTTTTTCAAGACTTGCAGCAGAGTGAGACATACCAATCGGTTCAAATATGTTCTGCTCTATATACTGTTCATAGGACACACCGCTTACTGCCTCTACAATAAGCCCAAGCAGTCCATAATTTGCATTTGCATATTCATAGTTGCCATACTGTTCGGTACTTTTCAAGGAACCAAATGCCTGATAGGTCGTGATACCACTTGTGTGATTCAGGAGATTTTTTACAGTTATCCTGCCATAATCGGTATTGTCCTCAAACCATTCCGAGGCATCTATGTAATCATCTATTGGGTTGTTAAGGTCTATCTTACCTTGCTCATAAAGCTGCATAATTGCAATTGCAGTAAATGATTTGCTCATAGACCCGATGATAAACGGCTGATCAATGCTTTCGCAGTTACCATAGGCTTTTTCAAAAAGAACACTATCCTTATCTACCACGGCTACTGCCATTGCAGGAATATGGTTTTTTTCTACATCCTCGGCTATTTGCTTATCTATTGAAGAATAATCAGTAATCTTGGTCTCTGCTGCAGAAGCACTTATTCCAATCACACCTAAAAAAAGACACAGAATAATGTTCATAAAAACAGCGGTCAGCTTGTTGTTTATCATTATTAAACCTCTTAGGTAAAGTAAATACCGATTTGCTTACTTCTTTTTCCTTGTAGCTGGAAGTTCATCATACATTGCCTCCAGCAGTTCTTTCAGAAAGTCTCTATTCTCCACATTGTCCAACATCACAGAAAGAATTGTACTCAGTCTTCCGTATACTGGTATTGCCTCAATCTCTTCCCGGAGGCGAGACACAGGGCGACCCCTGCTATGCCGAGGAGAAACATCATCAGCGCCGCCCCGGAGCCCTTGCCGCTTCCGAACAGACGAGCCGGCCATGGACTTTGGCTTGCAGCCATCAGCGGCTCGCAGACATGGTCCACCATGAAGCCGCCCCAGGCCAAGCCGATGGGAATCGTAAAGAACTGCAATGTGTTCCTGCAGGCATAGACTCTGCCCTGCAGGGCAACGGGAATGCTGTTGCGCATAATGACGTTCTGGTTGGCACTCATCACGGGAACCAGTATCCAGCCCAGCACCTGCCCAACGCACCAAACGATGGTTTTTTGGGAAAAAGCCAGAAGGAAGTTCTCCGTCCCCAGCGAAAACAGCATCGTCAGGTAGATCGCCCTGACCCGGTCTTTGGGCTTTGGCATGACGGAGGCGATCAGGCTGCCCAGGACCATCGCGATGCCGGAGCAGGCGGTCACAACGCCCAGCGTACCGTTTCCACAGCGGGGAATGACCAGCGCGGGCAGCACGGCGTCAAACGCCGAGGCGATCAGATTGACGCCCGACATGAACAGGATCACATGCAGCACGAGAGGGGTTTTCCGCAGGAAGCCCACTCCCTCCTTCGCCAGTTCGAGTATGCCTGCCTTCTTTTCGGATTCCCGAGGGATCTCGGGCAGCCGAATGAAGCACAGCAGCGCCAGAAACGCAATCCCGAAGGATACCAGGTCAACGGCAATCACAATGTTCAGTCCCGCGATTCCATAGAGCGCCGAAGCAATCAGAGGATTGCCGATTGAGATCAGCGATCTCGACAGGGATTGCAGCCCGCTTGTCCTCTGGTAGTATTCCTTCGGAACGACCTGTGTATAGGCCACCTCCGAAGCCGGTTGCTGCACCGTGTTCATCAGCCCGGAAAAGGCATTGATGGCGTACAGATGCCACATCGAGAGTGCGTCCGTGCGATACAGCACATAGACCAGTACCGTGGTCAGCGCCGCCAGGGCGTCGCACGTCAGCATGGTTCGCTTCTTATCAAAGCGATCGGATATCGCCCCGGCAAATATGCTCATCACCACATAAGGCGCATAAGTGCAAATCGTCAGCGCCGCCGTACTGAGGGCAGATCCCGTCTTTTCATACAGCCACAGCGTCAGTGCAAAGCTTGTGATTGCGCTGCCCAGCTGCGACAGGCTCTGTGTGCTCCACAGGATATAAAAGGCTTTCAATCCATGGTATTCATTTTTCATTTTCTTTGCTCCTTGTCATTATAATCAATGCGGAAGCAAAGCCTGAGGATGCGATTATCCTCCACGCAGTCTCCTCAAGCCCTGCATGGAGCGGAAACAATCGTAAGGAACATTTTCATCCCCCCTTCTTTAATCACTCTGAGTTCTGTCATCCCCGCCTCCAAAACATCACATTTATGATAGTTTCTTTATCCCCTCTGTTCCGTATGTTTTGATGAAATGGCGGCTGAAGGTCTCGACTTGCCTGATCGCTTCCTCTGTCTTCTCCGGCTCACGGTCGCAGAGGTGGATCAGTGCAGTGATCGGAGCGGTATAGGCGAAGGCCAGCATGTTGGGATCGTCCTTCCGGAAACATGCCATAACCGTCTTTTCCTGCTCTATCAAGGTAAGACACATGTTGTTCCTCGATCATGTTGTATTAAAGCGACCCTTATTTCAATCCATCAAGATTCAGCTTGTAAATCTGCGGCGCATAGGTCTCTTCTTTCTGTAAAAACATGAGCATGTAAATTGGGAGATACACTATCCGACCGTCGGTGCTCACATTGTCGTTCTGGAACACAAATGCCGTGGAGATCGCATAATCTTTATTCTCCAGTACGTTATCCAACGCGGCATGGCGCTGATAATCCTTGCCGGATTTGATTTCGATCGGAAGCACATCGCCGCCGCGTTCGATCACAAAGTCTAACTCGCCCTGCTTCTTACTGTTGAAATAGTACAGATCATAGCCGTGCGCTTTCAGTTCCTGTGCGGCTGCATTTTCATATACAGAACCGAAGTTGATATCCTTTTCCCGGTTCAGCAGCTTGAGCTGAATTCCGTCCATGTACATGGAAGCGAGCAAACCGACGTCGGACAGAAACAACTTGAAAAGATTGGCGCTCTTGTTCAGCATCAGCGGCACGGTCGGTTCCGTCACGCAGAAGGTCGGCAGCGCAACGCCCGCGTTTTTCAGCCAGATAAAGCTGTTCTGATAGCGGGAGAATTTGAAATTTTCATTCAGATTCTTCAGGATAAACCGCTTGTTTTTGCTGTTCAACTCACTGGGGATCAGTGCAAAAATATCCTCCAGATACAGCTTGTTGTTCGGATCATATTTTGCAATATCCTGCCGGTACAGCGCCAGGATCGCGCGCTGCTCCTGTGCAACCTCCTGTAGGTTATTCGTTGCAAGATACCTCGCAACGACAGACGGCATGCCGCCTACAATAAGGTACAAGCGGAACAGATCCATCATCTTTTCATGCACGATGGGATCGACCAGCGTCCGATCCTCATACGCTTTCCGCAGACTGTCAAGCACACGGCGCGATACGCCGTTGGCCGAGGCAAATTCTTCAATGTCCAGCGGGTACATTTCAAAAATGTCCATATACCCGACGGGTGCGGAGCGAATATCTTTCAGATCGACGCCGAGAAGGGAGCCGCTGAGAATGTAGCGATAGCTGCCCTCATCCACGAGGAACTTGATCGCTGTGACGATCTCTTTGCACTCCTGCACCTCATCAAAAAAGATCAGCGTCTTTCCGGGGATCAGCGGCTGATCTGCGATCGCAGAAATGCGCAGCAAGATATCCGTGGTGCTTTTTGCGTTCTCGAACAACGACTGCGCAGTGCGGTTTTCCAGAAAGTTGATTTCGATGAAAGACTCAAATTCAGCTTTTCCCACTTCCCGAATAATATAGGTTTTGCCGACCTGACGCGCGCCGGTGATCAGCAGTGCCTTTTTATCTTTCTTATAGAACTCCCGAATTCGGCTTTCAATTTTTCGTTCGATCATATGGCACCTCCAGATGAAATGCTGAAGATAGCATAACACATATCGTCCGTTTTTACAACACAGTTTTAAACCAATTTGTCCGTTTTTTCCGACATCTAACGTCACGATGCGTCCGATAATTCTATCTGTACCAGTCGCTCTGTGAACCTCTGTAAACGCTCTGTGAACTCTGTGAACCGCTCAATTGAGATGAGGTGAACAGGTGAACAAGAATGGGTACTCAGTTAAGGATACAAATAACTGAAATTCTTGCTTATGTTCGATGTGCTGAATGACGGACCTATGAAGGAAATCTGAATGAAAACGGTGGTGTATTTGGTCACAACCTAATATAGCTCCAGTTTTTTGAGCACTCGAATAACTCTCATGCAGCTGCAAAGACATGGGAAGCGCCTCCTCCGAAGAAGAGACGCTTCATTCTCTCGAAAAGCGTTTGTTTTTAATCAATGCTCTCGGGAAGCCTGCCCATGTCATCCTCCTTACAGATCGATCTTTTCAAAATCTGCACAGGCCTTTTTATAGGACAGAAAAGTCAATACGCCATAGAACAGCACACCGATTATAAGCAGCGATATCTGTAGGACAAAATGGTCAAAGCCGAAGGCATTTAGCACTTCAAGGCCCGGAAAGTGATGCAGTGCCTCCGCAATGAAGATTACAAGAAAAGTTACTATGATATGCGTAATAAACGGCTTTCCGATTTTATAGGCTGTCCTGAAGAAGCCGCCGACAAAAACCACATTGAATAACCCGAAGATCAGAAGAACCATCCCCAGATAGAATGGATTGGCGTTCATCAGGGCATTCTGCCGATAGACCGCAGAATCCTTCAGAACCGTCATTCGCACAAAAGTCAGCACCACCATGATGATAAAGCTGCAAAGCTCGATCAACATGACGAACTGATATTTTCCTTTCACCACATCTTTCTTTGCGATGGGCAGTAATGCAGAATAGATGATGTCATTTGCCTCTCTGGCACTCTGGAAACTCTGGAAAATGCCCAGCGTGATAAAGAAAGCCCCGCAGAGGATCGGATACCCTGGCACAAGTGTCATGACAGCAAACCCGATAAACAAATAGGTCAGCAGCAGCGCGGAAAGACGCATTTCCTTTTTCAGAATAATGCTCATGATCTTGCCTCCCTTTCCAGTCTCAGGAAAATTTCTTCCAGTGTTTCATCTGCCCGGCCGAAGGTCTGCATGAAAGCCGCTTTTGTGCAGGCGGCTTTGATCTCCCCGCTGCTGATATAGATGATATTGTCTGCGCATTTTTCCAGATCCGAAGTGATATGCGTTGAGAACAGGATCGTCACGCCACGCTCTCTTAAGGTTTCGAACAGCTCCAGGAGTTCGTCCCGTGAGAATGGATCCAGACCGCTCGTCGGTTCATCGAGGATCAGAATCTCTGCCCGATGGGATAGGGCCAGGAGAAGATTGAACTTCACCTTCATACCTTCTGAAAGCTCAATCGGCTTCCTGGTTTCGTCAAGCCCGAACATCGACAAGTATTTCCGGTAAGCCTCCTCGTTCCAGGTTGGGTAGAAGCTCTTTGTCACATGAACGATTTCCCGAATCGTTTTTCTTGGATACCAACTGACCGTGCCGGTCGAATAGCCGATTCTCTGTTTGATTTCTTTTTCATGCTCCGAGAGCGGCAGGCCAAAATACGTTATCTCCCCACTGTCCGTATGGACCAGATTCAACATTGACTTGATCGTGGTCGTCTTCCCTGCGCCGTTTCTCCCGATGAAGCCGGTGATTTTCCCTTCTTCCAGTGAAAAAGAGACATCATTCAAACGAAATACCGGGTAGGTCTTGCAAATATCCTTCACCTCTACAATATCCATAACAGCCTCCATTTTCATGATTAATATGAATATTGTAATATATGGTTGCCCGAAGTACAACCAACTAAAGTTAACATCATCGTGCGTTTTTGTTGCATCTTAAGGCAATGATTTTCGATTTCTTAAAAGAGCCGGTAATATCTTTGTTCATTGCCACCGGGAAAAGTTCTTGAAAACCGGGATGTGCCTGTGTTAGTATGTAGACGAAAACAAAACAGCCTTTCGATTCATCAGAACACATTCTTTACTCATAACAGGGGGATTCGGGAATGATCATCACCATCAGCAGAGAATACGGCTCCGGCGGACACTCCATCGGCCAAAGTGTTGCCAAAGAGCTCGGCATCGAGTTCTACGATCGGGATATCATCAAGGCCGCGATGAAGGAGAGCGGTCTGGAGATGCCGGATATTGAAAAGGTCGAAGAGGAGCTGACCCGCACAGGGATGTTCTGGCGCATGATCGCGCCGGCCGCTTACATCGACCAGCAGGACAACATCCGCACGATCGAGCAGCACATCATCGTCGAGATGGCGCTGAAAGGACCCTGCGTGATCCTCGGCCGCTGCGCGGATGACATTCTGGCAAGGGCGAGCATTCCCAGCCTGAACGTCTTCCTTTATGCGGATCAGATCCACCGCGCGGCGCGGATCAGCACACTGATCGACAGCAAGAACCCCACCGAGATCCAGAAGAAGATGCAGAAGACCGACTCGGCACGGCGGAGCTACTATGAGCAGTTCACCGGGAAGCACTGGGGTGACTCCCGCAACTATTCCCTCTGTCTGGACACGGGCTTTCTGGGTTACGACGCCTGCGTGCAGATCATCTGCGACGCGGCGCGCAAGGCGGAGGCGTTTCAGGAATACTGAGAACACAGCTTGCTTTTTGAGCATGTCCGTGCTATCATAGCGCAGCTGCCGGTCCCTCATCCACTCGGGTTCCCGGCAAACATCCGTGAGTTCGAAACCATCCTCACGTAAAACAAAACTAAGGAGAAAACTGCATATGAAAAACAAGAACCTGGTCTTCCTGGCACAGGGCGCGATGATCGCCGCGATCTACGTTGCACTCACCTACGTGTTTGCTCCGTTCTCTTTCGGCGAGATTCAGGTCCGCATCTCCGAAGCGCTGACGATCCTCCCGGTGTTCACGCCGGCGGCGATCCCCGGTCTCTTTATCGGCTGCCTGATCGGCAACACGGTGGGCGGCGCGCTGCTGCCCGATATCCTCTTCGGGAGTCTGGCAACGCTGGCCGGCGCTTTCTTCACCTGGAAGCTGCGGAACGCCCGCCCCTTCCTCGCGCCGATCCCGCCGATCGCAGCAAACACGCTGGTCGTCCCCTTTGTGCTGCGTTATGCTTACATGGTGGATTTGCCGATTCCCTTTATGATGCTGACCGTCGGCATTGGAGAGCTCCTCTCCTGCGGGGTGCTGGGTCTGCTGCTGTACTATGCCCTGCGTCCTCACCGCGACCGCATCTTCAGCGCTCAGGAAACCTGATTTTTTGGTACAAGTTCGAAACCGCCTGAACCTTTTTCACTGGTTCAGGCGGTTTGGCTTTTCTCTTTCTGTTCTGTTTTGCTGTTCTTACGGTCTGAGTTCCAGATACAGGTCTCTGTACTGCTTGGCCGACTGATCCCAGGAGACGTCCTTCTGCATGTCCCTCACGACCATCTCGTCCCAGCGTCCGCGCTCGGTGAAGTAGAGCTCCTTGGCGCGGTTGATGGCGTCCAGCAGCAGTCCCGCCTCATAGCGGTCAAAGGTGAAGCCGTTTCCGTCGTCAGTGAACTGGTTGTAGGGCTGGACCGTGTCCTTCAGGCCGCCGGTCTCGCGCACAATGGGGACCGTGCCGTAACGCATGGCGATCAGCTGGGTCAGGCCGCAGGGCTCAAACAGCGACGGGACCAGCAGCGCGTCGGCGCCGGCATAGATCTGATGCGCCCTGCCCTCGTCGTACATGATGCTGGAGCAGACCGTGCCCTTGTAGTTGTTCTCGTAATAGCGGAAAGCGTCCTCATACCAGGAGTCTCCTGTGCCCAGCACCACGACCTGGGTATTGCCGTCGATCACCTGCGGCATGATGCCGGTGACCAGATCCAGGCCCTTCTGGTTGGTCAGGCGGGAGATCAGGCCGACCACAAACTTGTTCTCGTCCTGCTCCAGGCCGAGGCTTTCCTGCAGAGCGCGCTTGTTCTGCTTTTTCTTCTCCACTGCATTGCCGGCGTCATACCCGACAGACAGCAGAGGATCTTTGGCGCTGTCCCACTGCTCGACATCGATGCCGTTGACGATGCCGCGCAGCTTGGCGGAGTGATGGCGCAGGTGCGCGTCCAGGTTCTCACCGTAGAAGCCCGTCTGGATCTCTCCGGCATAGGTGTTGCTGACTGTGGTGATCATGTCGGCGTAGGCAAGACCGCCCTTCATGAGGTTTGCGTCGTTGTAGCCCTGCTTCAGCACGTCGATGTTGAAGAGATGGTCGGGCAGCCCGGACCAGTACTTGACAGTCGGGATGCTGTAGATGCCCTGGAAGCGCAGATTGTGGATCGTGAGCATGGTCTTGGCGCCGCCCACCGGCGTTCCGGCGAACATGGTCTTCAGATAAACCGGCACCAGAGCCGCCTGCCAGTCGTGGCAGTGGATCACATCGGGGATCCAGTCGAGATAGTTGAGCGCCGCGAGCGCCGCCTTGGAGAAGAAGCAGTACTTGGGAATATCGTCCACAAGGTTGGTGTAGGGGTTGCCTGCGCTGAAGAACTCCTCGTTGTCGATAAAGTCATAGACGACGCCGTCCCAGACATATTCCATAATGCCGACATAGAAGGAGCGCCCGTCCGCAAAGAGGTCCATCATAAACTCGCCGCGGTAGACCATCTTCTCCTGGTATTTCTGAGGGATGCACTTATAGCGAGGCAGAATGACCTTGACATCGCAGTTCTGCTCACTGAGGGCTTTGGGCAGAGCGTACATGACATCGCCCAGGCCGCCGGTCTTGACAAAGGGATAGCACTCGGACCCGATAAAGGCAATGCTGCGCCGCGGTTCAGGCAGCTTGGGTCCCGCGGCTTCTTCGACCGGTTCCGCGACAGGCTCTGCCGCCGGGGCAGGCGTCTCTTCCGCTGCCTTTTTGGCTGCCTGCTTCTTTGCGGGGGCTTTCTTCGCCGCAGGTTTCCCGGCCGCGGGCTTGCCCTCCGCCCCGGTCTTCTTCCCGGCGGAAGCTAAGGTCTTTGCCGAAGCTGTTTTCTTCGCTGCGTTTTTTTTCGCCGCCGTCTTTTTTTCGGCCGGCTTTTCTTCCGCAGGGATATCTGCTGTTTTTACTGCCTCGGTCTCTTCCGAGACGGGCGTTTTCTTTCTGGTTGCCATGGCTTTCCTCCTCATTCATTATCGACATGGACCTGCTTGAATTATAATGGGGATTGCCCTGAAAAGCAAGATGAAAAATCCCTGAATGCACAAAGCCGCCGGAATGCCCGGCGGCCTTGCTGGTTTCGGGCGGTGGCGCCCGTAGATATTGGGATTACTCGTGATGCCCGTGGAGCGGATAGTGGATGTGTAGCAGCTCGTGGGCACGTCCCTTGAGCAGCTCGTCATAGACATAGTCCAGAGCCGGGTTCTGCTGCGGGATCTTGAGCTCGCAGGCCTCGTCCGCCTTGAAGATGGCTTCGACACGCTCTCTCTTGCGGGCATTGGAAGCAGGCGGCTGTCCGCCGCCGCCGATGCAGCCGTTCGGGCAGGCCATGACCTCGATGAAGTCGAAGTACTCTTCGCCGCTCTCGACCTTCTCGATCAGGCGGTCGGCATTGGCAAGGCCGTTGGCCACCGCGATCTTGAGATGCAGGTCTCCCGCCGAGACCTCAAAGGCCTTGATGCCGTCGAGGCCGCGCACACCGCACTCGGCGATGGTCTTGAGGGCGTCGGGAGAGGCGTCGTCCAGCACTCTGCGGATAACGGCCTCCGTAACGCCGCCGGTGACGCCGAAGATGACGCCTGCGCCGGTGTAGTCGCCCAGAGGATCGTCGGGCTCGGAATCGGGCAGGTTCTTGAAGTCGATACCGGCCGCCTTGACCAGGCGGACCAGCTCGTCGGTGGTGAGGACCAGGTCAATGAGGCGTTTGCCGTCCTTCACAAGTTCGGGGCGCTGTGCCTCAAACTTCTTCGCCGTGCAGGGCATGATGGCGACGGAGTAAACGTCCTCGTCCTTGAACTGCTGGCGGATCAGGGCGCCGAACATCTCCATCGGGCTGCCGGCGGTGGATACCTGCGGCATCAGGTTGGGATGGGCCTTCTCCACATGCTGGATCCAGCCGGGGCAACAGGAGGTGAACATCGGAAGCTTGGCTCCGGACTTGACCTTCTCCAGGAACTCGGCGCTCTCCTCCATGATGGTGAGGTCCGCAGTGAGGTTGGTATCGTACACCACATCAACGCCCAGGCGGCGCAGCGCGGTGACGAGCTTGCCGGTGACGGGCTCGTTGGCCGGCATGCCGAACTCCTCCGCCATACCGACGCGCACGCTGGGTGCATACTGGACGACGACGCGCTTGTTCGGGTCGTTCAGCATCTTCCACATCTCGGGGATCTGGCGGTTGATGGTGATGGCGCCGGTGGGGCAGACCGCCGCGCACTGGCCGCAGCCGACGCAACCGGTCTCACTCAGCATCTTGCCGAAGCCGGGAGCGACGACGGCTCTCTTGCCGCGCTTGGTAAAGTCGATGGCGCCGACGTTCTGGACTTCCGCACACATGCGGACGCAGAGGCCGCAGAGGATGCACTTGGTCGGGTCTCTCGTGATGCAGGGAGAGGAGACGTCCAGCGGCAGACGCGGATAGGTGTTCTCCTCAAAGCGGGGCTCCACGACGTTGTAGCGGTGGGCGTAGTCCTGCAGCTTGCAGCGACCGCTCTGCTCACAGGTGAGACACTCTGCACGGTGGCTGCTCATCAGCAGCTGCAGCGTGGTGTGACGGCTCTCCAGCACTTTCTTGGTGTGGGTGTTGACGATCATGCCGTTGCGGGGCTGCATGGAGCAGGCAGCGTCCATGGCGCCGCGCTCATTCTCAACCAGGCAGAGGCGGCAGCCGCCGTAGATGGACAGGTTTTCGCAGTAGCAAAGGGACGGGATGTCGATCCCGTTGTTGCGGGCGACCTCGAGCACGTTCCGCTCGTTGGTAAACGGACATTCGATGCCGTCGATGATCATTTTCTTCTCAGCCATGGCTTATCCCTCCTTGATGGCGCCGACCGGACAGTTGGCCTTGCAGGTGCCGCACTTGATGCACTTGGTCGTATCGATGACATGCTGGTGGCGGACCGTTCCGGTGATGGCGTTGACCGGGCAGTTGCGGGCGCACTTGGTGCAGCCGATGCACTTGTCGGTGATGACAAACTGCGACAGAGACTTGCAGGTGCCGCAGTGGCAGCGCTTGTCGCGGATATGCTCGATGTATTCCTCTTCAAAGTTCTGCAGCGTGGAGAGCACCGGGTTCGGCGCCGTCTTGCCAAGGCCGCAGAGGGAGGAGGTCTGGATCATCTTGCCGAGGCTTTTGAGCTCATCAATATCGCTCATGCGTCCGTTGCCCTGTGTGATGCGGGTCAGGATCTCGTTCATGCGGGTCGTGCCTTCGCGGCAGGGCGTGCACTTTCCGCAGGACTCCTCACAGATAAAGTTCATAAAGAACTGGGCGATGTTCACCATGCAGCTGTCCTCGTCCATGACGACCAGACCGCCGGAACCGATGATCGCGCCGACCTTCTTCAGCGAGTCGAAGTCCATCGGCAGATCCAGATGCTCTTCGGTCAGGCAGCCGCCGGAAGGACCGCCGATCTGCACGGCTTTGAACTTCTTGCCGTTCTTGATGCCGCCGCCGATGTCATAGACGACTTCACGCAGCGTGGTGCCCATCGGGACCTCGATCAGGCCGGTGTTCACGACGTTGCCGGTGAGGGCGAAGGCCTTGGTTCCCGGGCTGCCCTCGGTACCGACGGAGCGGAACCAGGCGGCGCCCTTCTTGATGATATCCGGGACATTGGCGAAGGTCTCGACGTTATTCAGGCAGGTGGGCTTGCCGAAGAGGCCCTTGTCGACACTGCGCGGGGGCTTGGTGCGCGGCATGCCGCGGTTGCCCTCGATGGAGGCGGTCATGGCGGAGCCCTCGCCGCAGACGAAAGCGCCGGCGCCGCGGTTGATGTGCATGTGGAAGCTCTTGCCGCTGCCAAGGATGTTGTCGCCCAGCACGCCGAGCTCTTCGGCCTGCTCGATGGCGATGCTCAGACGGGATACCGCCAGCGGGTACTCGGCGCGGACGTAGATATAGCCCTCGGTGGAGTCGGTGGCAACACCGGCGATGATCATGCCTTCGAGGATCTTATGTGGATCGCCTTCCATGCAGGAGCGGTCCATGAAGGCGCCGGGGTCGCCCTCGTCGCCGTTGCAGACGATGTACTTGACCGGCTCTTCCTTGTGCGCCGCGACCTGGGCCCATTTCTTGCCGGTCGGGAATCCGGCGCCGCCGCGTCCGCGGAGGCCGGAATCGGTGACTTCCTGGATCACTTCGTCGCCGCTGAGCTCAAAAAGGCACTTGGTCAGGGCGGAATAGCCGCCGATGGAGAGGTATTCTTCAATGCTCTCGGCGTCGATGTGGCCGCAGTGCTCCAGCACGCGGCGGGTCTGCTTCTTGTAGAAGGGGATGTCCTCCTGGCGCTTATAGAGCTCGCCGTTCTGATGGTAGCCGAGCCGATCGATAAACTCGCCGCCGATCAGGGTCTTTTCCACGATCTCCTGCACGTCGGCAGTTTTGACCTTGGTGTAGAGCCAGCCTTCCGGCTCGATGCGGACCAGCGGTCCCATCTCGCAGAAGCCGTGGCAGCCGGACTTCTTGATGCCGACGGCCTCACCGGCGCATTCGCTGAGGTTCAGCGCGACCTCAAAAGCGGCGCCGTGGGCTTCCATCTGGTTTTTGAGCTCCTCATAGACCTTCAGGTTGCCGCCTGCGGCGCAGCCGGTGCCGCAGCAGACCAGGACCTTGCGTTTCTCAACCTCGCGCGCTTTGATACACTTCTCCTGAAGTGCTTTGAATTCTTCCAGGCTGTTGAGCTTAACCCGCATCTCTCAGGCCTCCTCTCTCAGATCTTCTACCAGCTTTCTGGCCTTCTCCGGTGTCATGGACGCATGCACCGTGTCATTGACCATAACAACCGGGCTCAGTCCGCAGGCGCCCAGACACGAGACGATCTCCATCGTAAACAGGCCGTCATCCGATGTCGCCTTGTGCTCGTCCGTTCCGGTTGCCTCATAAAGCGCCTGAAGGATATTGCTGCTCTTGCGTACGTGACATGCGGTTCCGCGGCAGACCTTCATCACATACTTGCCCTTTGCATCCAGGGAGAAGTTCCCATAGAAGGTTGCAACGCCGTACAGCTTTGACTCGCTCATCCCGAGCTTTTTGGCGATGTATTCCAGCGCCTCCTGCGGAAGATAGCGATACTGCTCCTGCACGTCCTGCATGATGGCAATGATCTTGGCCTTGTCGCTGTCATATTTCTCCAATACGGAGTCAATGAACCTCAGATCAACGTTTTCCAAACCGATCTCACCCTTTCTTTTAATATTCCTTTCAGCAAAATTTGACGTTTTGTCAAATCTGTCTATATCATACTATGTAGTATAAGAAATGACAAGACTAACTTGCTATTTTTCTAACAATTTTTAGGATAATTTTTGCATTTCTCCGTTTTGTGTAAAAACCGCCTGTTTCGGGCCTTCTTTTTCCTTTTTCTCTGTTGACAATGACGGTTTTTTGTCATATACTCTCTTCGTCCAAGCCGCGAGCATTGCTTTCGGTGAGGCAAACAACGATCTTGACTGACGCCGAAACAGTTCTTGAGGCGGAAGGCTCACCAGACAACGTGGATCTGCGCGCTGCGCAGCACTTCTGCCATGCCTTCCGGCATGGTTTTTTGTTTTTGGCGGGAAAGGAGCTCACATGGAAACCCGCATCGGAGCCATCTCCATCATCGTCGAAGAAGCGGATTCGGTCGAGGCGCTCAACGCCGTGCTGCACGAATACGCCTCCTGCATTCTCGGGCGCATGGGCATCCCCTATCGGGAGAAGGGCATCAGCATCATCTGTCTTGCCTTCGACGCGCCGACAGACGCGATCAACGCCATGACCGGCAAAATCGGCCGTCTTCCCGGCGTCAGCGCAAAGGCCGTCTATTCCCGCGGCGCCGCCGCAGCAACCTGAACAAACCGAAAAGGAGAAACCAAACCATGAAAACCATCAGGAAACTCAGCTCTCTGCTTCTCGCCTGCTTTCTGCTGGCGGCCTGCTGCGCCACCGCCTTTGCCGCGGACGCTGCCCTCGACACAGAGCTCCCCGTCCGTGTCATCACGCTGAACGGTACAACCGGCTTTGGCATGGCCGGTCTGATCGCTGCTCACGAAGCCGGTGAGACCGCACTCAACTACAGCTTTACCGTCGACACCGACGCCTCCAACGTCACGGCTGCCCTCGTAAACGGCGACTGTGATATTGCGGCGCTCCCGACCAACGCGGCTTCCGCCCTCTATAACAAGACCGGCGGCAAGGTGCAGGTGCTGGCGCTCAATACCCGCGGCGTTCTCTACCTTGTGACCGACGGCTCTGTCGATGTCGGAAGCATCGCCGACCTGGCAGGACAGACCGTCTATGCCCCCGCCCAGAACCCCAGCTTCATTTTTGCCGCACTCTGCGCGAAGAACGGCCTTGAACTCGACATTGACACCACTTACGCTCAGCCGGCCGAGCTGAACACCGCGGTTGCCGCAGGAGAAGTGAGTCTCGCCGTGCTGCCCGAGCCGATGGTCACCGTCGCCCGCAGCCAGAACCCGGACCTGAAGGTCGCTCTTGATCTGACTGAAGAGTGGGACAAGGTCTTTGAGCCGGGCAGTCTGGTTCAGGGCTGCGTCGTCGTACGCACCGAGTTTGCCGCCGATCACCCTGCCGAGGTCGCCGCATTCCTGAAGGACTATGAGGCCTCCGTCGCCCTGCTGAGCGACGACACCGCTGCCGCCGCCAAGGCCATTGAGGAGACGGGTATCTTCGCCAAAGCCGCCGTCGCGGAAAAGGCCATCCCGAACTGCAACGTCTTCTTTGTCACCGGGGAGGAGATGCAGACGGAGCTTTCCGCCTTCCTCGAGATCATGTTTGAGCAGGCGCCTCAGTCCATCGGCGGAGCCGTTCCGGCCGACGATTTCTACTGCGTCCTGAAATGACCGGCCGGCACCGCAAGCTGCTGCTCTCTCTTGCAGTCCTCGCGTTCTGGCTGGGGCTGTGGTTCGTCGCGTCAAAACTTGTCGGGCAGGAACTGCTTCTCCCCTCCCCGCTGCAGGTATTCCGGCGCTTTCTGCAGCTCTGCGGCACACAAACCTTCTGGCATACCGTCGGGACCAGCATCCTCCGCGTGCTGACCGGGATTCTCTCGGCAACGCTGCTCGGCGTGCTGCTGGCGGTGCTCACCGAGAGCAGCGCCCTGCTGAAAGCGCTCCTCTCCCCGGTGATGGCCCTCGTGAAGAGTACGCCCGTGGCCTCCTTTATCATACTGGCCCTGATCTGGCTTGGGAGGGGGATCCTCCCCGCCTTTATTTCCGGGCTGATGGTGTTGCCGGTGGTCTGGGCCAGCGTCTCAGCCGGGATCGCGGCGCAGGATCCGCAGCTGCTGGAGATGGCGCGGGTGTATGCGTTTTCCCGCTCACGGGTGTTCCGGCGCATCACGCTGCCGACGGTACTGCCCTATTTCCGTTCGGCGCTGAGCTCGGCGCTCGGTCTCGGATGGAAGGCCGGGATCGCGGCCGAAGTACTGACCGTGCCCCAGCCGTCGATCGGAAAAATGATCTTCGAATCGAAACTCTATCTGGAGACGACGGACCTCTTTGCATGGACGCTGGCGGTGATCCTGCTGAGTCTCGTCATCGAGCGGGTCCTGCTGAAGCTTGTCCGCAGGATCGGCGGGAAAGGCGGTGCGGCCGATGCTTGAACTGAACGACGTCTCCGTCCGCTTCGGGGAGAAAACCGTGCTCTCCGGCTGCAGTCTGTCCGTTGCCGCAGGCGAACGCATTGCTTTGATGGGTCCCTCCGGCTGCGGGAAAACCACGCTCCTCCGGGTCGCACTCTCGCTCCAGCTGCCGTCCTCGGGGACAGTCAGGACCAGTTCGAAAAGAAACGCCGCTGTTTTCCAGGAGCCGAGGCTTCTCCCCTGGCGCACTGCCGCCGAGAATGTCAACGCCGTCCTCTCTGACAGTCCAGGAACGCTCCCGGAGGCCGTACGCTGGCTGGAGCGTCTGGAGCTCCGGGAAGCGGCAGACCTCTATCCTGCGGAGCTCTCCGGCGGCATGCAGCAGCGCGTCTCTATCGCCCGCGCACTGTGCTGCTCACCGGATCTGCTGGTCCTCGACGAGCCCTTCAAGGGCCTGGACACGGCGCTGCATGACCGGGTCCTGGCGCTGGTCAACGCCGCCCTCCCGGCAGATACCGCCGTTCTCCTCGCCACCCACAGCGAAGAAGAGGCCAAAGCGCTCGGCTGCCGTATCCTGCGCTGGAGCGAAGGATGCTTTGTATAAGCACTCATAAAGAACAGAATAAGACAGACCCCTGCGTGCAGCGACATCCATACACGCAGGGGCTTTTCTATCTGCCGCGTTCCCGGTCGGGACGCGGTGTTTTCTTTTCAGGGTCTTTATACAATCTTAATGTCACATTCTGACTCTTAATCCATTTTTAATCTCTTTTGTGAGATACTGAAAGCGAACAAAAATCTTTACAACTTCTTAACGCTCTGGTATAAGTTATTTATTTATTTCAAACCGGAGGAATGGTCTTATGCCGAGTCATGACAGAAGTATTCTGATCGATCTGCTGCTCAGTCTGCTGATTCTGGCGGTCGCCACTGTGCTTGGGGCGCTGTTCGATCATCTGCGTTTTTCGGAATCCACCATTATGATGTCCTATTTGCTGGGTGTCCTGCTGATCTCCATCGGGACCTCTCATCGGGGCAGCAGTACGCTCTCAGCGGTGGTTTCGGTCCTGCTTTTTAATTATTTCTTTGTGGATCCGCGTTTCTCGCTGCAGGTCCTGGAGCCGGGCTATCCGGTCACATTTGCCGTGATGTTCCTGACCTCATTTATCACTGCGACGCTGGCCATCCGGCTGAAGAGCGCTGCCCGGGAGGCCGAGCAGAACGCCCGGGAAAAGGAAGAAGCCGCCGTGCAGATCGAAAACGAGCGGCTGCGCTCCACCCTGCTGCGCTCGATCTCGCACGACCTCCGTACGCCCCTGACCTCCATCACCGGCAACGCCAGCAATCTGCTGTCTCACGGGGAGGACTTTGACGAGGGTACGCGCCGCAGTCTGTATCGCTCGATCTATGAGGACGCGGTCTGGCTCAACCAGATGGTGGAGAACCTTCTGGTCAGCACCCGGCTGGAAAACGGTGAGACCAAGCTGAACTTCTCGGCGGAAGTCCTCGAGGACATCATCGAGGAAGCGGCTTCCCACGCCCGCGCCGCCGGCATGACGCAGCAGATCGTCGTCGAGCCTACGGAGGACCTGCTGCTGGTCCGGGCGGATGCCCGGCTCATCGCGCAGGTGCTCATCAATCTGCTGAACAACGCGCAAAAGTACACGCCCGACAACTCCACCGTCCGGATCCGGGCGCAGAAGCTGGGCGAGTTTGTCTCCGTCTCGGTCGCGGACGACGGCCCCGGTATCCCGGATGAGGACAAGGACAGGATCTTCGACATGTTCTATACCGGGACGCGGAATATCTCCGACGGAAGGCGCAGTCTCGGCTTCGGGCTCGCTCTGTGCAGGACGGTTGTCCGCGCGCACGGCGGCGAAATCACCGTCTCGGACAATACACCGCATGGCGCGGTGTTCACTTTCACTCTGCCCTCGGAGGAGGTGCCGCTCAATGGATAAAACCCTGATACTGGTCGTGGAAGACGACATTCCGGTCCAGAAGCTTATCACCGTCACGCTGAAAGCGGAGGGTTACCGCTATCTCACCGCCGAGACCGGACAGTCCGCCGTCATCTCGGCCGCCAGCCATAATCCCGATATCATTCTGCTGGACCTGGGACTGCCGGATCTTGACGGCGTGGAAGTGATCCGCCGCATCCGTTCCTGGTCCAATGTCCCCATCATCGTCATCAGCGCCCGGAGCGAGGATCCGGACAAGATCGACGCGCTGGACGCCGGCGCTGACGACTATCTGACCAAGCCCTTTTCCGTGGCCGAGCTGCTGGCGAGGCTGCGGGTGACGCTGAGGCGCATTAACAGCGCCGGGGCGGAGAGCGCGCCTTCCTTCTTCCAGAACGGGGCCCTCACCATCGACTATGCGGCGGGCTGTGTCAGTCTCGCCGGGGAGGAGATCCGTCTCACCCCCATCGAGTACAAGCTGCTGTGCCTGCTTTCCCGGAACGTCGGGAAGGTATTGACGCATAAATACATCACGCAGAGCATCTGGGGCAATTCGCTGGAGAGCTCCACGGCTTCCCTGCGGGTCTTTATGGCCACGCTGCGGAAAAAGCTGACGCCCTCTCCGGAGAGCCCCTCCCTGATCCAGACTCATGTCGGGGTCGGCTACCGGATGATCCGCGTGGAGGAAAAAACGGAGTAGCAGAACATGAAAAAAAGACCGACATTTCGATTCGGTATGTTCCTTGTGACGATCGGCATCGTCTACGGCGACATTGGCACTTCGCCGATGTACGTCATGAAGTCGATCCTCGAAGGGAACGGCGGCATCACGCAGATCAACGACCGCTTTATCATCGGTTCGCTGTCCCTCGTGATCTGGACCATCACGCTGCTGACGACGATCAAGTACGTACTGATCGCCATGAAGGCGGACAACCACGGGGAGGGCGGTATTTTCTCGCTCTATTCTCTGGTCCGTGACTGCGGCAAGTGGCTGATCGTTCCGGCGATGCTGGGCGGCGCCGCGCTGCTGGCGGACGGGGTTCTGACCCCGGCTGTCACGGTCACGACCGCGGTGGAAGGCCTCCGCAGCATTGAGCGCATGGACCGCTTTCTCGGTTCCGGCCAGTGGAAAGTCGTATTCATCACGCTCCTCATCATCTCGACGCTGTTTTCGATCCAGCGCGCCGGCACCAGCCGCATCGGCAAGGCCTTCGGCCCGGTCATGCTGCTGTGGTTCTCTTTCCTCGGCCTCACGGGCGCCGCGCATATCGTCTCGCTCCCGGTGGTTTTGAAGGCTTTCAACCCCGTCTACGCGGTGGAGGTTCTCCTCAGCCCTGCAAACAAGCTGGGCTTCATGATCCTCGGCAGCGTCTTCCTCGCAACGACCGGCGCCGAAGCCCTCTACTCCGACATGGGCCATGTCGGGAAGGAGAACATCTACTTCAGCTGGCCGTTTGTCAAGATCTGTCTGATCCTCAATTACCTCGGTCAGGGCGCCTGGATCATCCAGAATCAGGCCAACTCTTCGCTTGCGCAGGTTCTGGATCTAAACCCCTTCTTCCTGATGCTGCCGGTACTGCTGCGGCCGTTTGCCGTTATTCTCGGCGCCGCCGCGGCCATCATCGCCTCCCAGGCTCTGATCACCGGATCCTACACGCTGGTCTCCGAGGCCATCCTGCTGGACCTTCTTCCGCATCTGGAGATCCGCTATCCTTCCGACACCAAGGGACAGCTCTACATCGGCACCGTCAACAGCGCGCTCTGGATCGGCTGCAGCCTCGTGGTGTTGTATTTCCGCTCCGGCGCGAGAATGGAATCGGCCTACGGTCTGGCCATCACTGTCACCATGCTGATGACGACGGTCCTGCTCTGGGTCTATCTCAGCAAGCTGCGGCACAAAACCGCCCTCGCCTATCTCATGCTGCTGGTGTTCGGCGGGATTGAGACCATCTTCTTTATCTCCAGTCTGAGCAAGTTCATGCACGGCGGCTATGTCACCGTGTTCCTCACTCTGCTGCTTCTCGCCCTCGAAGCCATCTGGTACCGCGGGACCTATCTGGAACAGAAGTACGCCACCCGCCTGACCATCCGCGAGCATATCCCCAGCCTGGTCGCGCTGCACAACGACGAAGAAGTGCCCCTTCTGGCACACAACCTGGTCTATCTGGAGAGCGGACAGGACCCCGAGACGATCGACCGGGATATCCTTTACTCCATTCTTGATAAAGACACCAAGCGAGCGCAGGCCTACTGGTTTGTCGGCGTGAATGTGCTCAACGAGCCGAAGGCCATGAACTATGAGCTGGAGACCTACGGAACCGACTGCATCTTCCGCATACGGCTGAACCTGGGTTTCCAGCGCTCCCAGCGCATCAACATCTATCTGAGGCAGATCGTGCAGGATCTCCAGGCACGTGGCGAGCTGCCCGATCAGGACAAGAAGTATTCCATCTACGGCAAATCCACCGTCGGCACCTTCAAGTTCTGCATCATCCATAAGTCTGTCACCACCAAGACCGAGCTCTCCGATCTGGACGAGCATATCCTGAACGCCAAGTACGCGATCCGCCGGGTCGCCGGCTCCAAGGAGCGCTGGTACGGTCTGGATACCTCCTCCCTGATCCGGGAGAACGTCCCGCTTATCACTGGCGGCGGGAGCACAAAAGACCGCATCCGCCGCGCCGAACCGGGCGCCCAGGCGGAACCCGCTGCGGAATAAAGATGCACAAGAAAGGCCACCCACCGAAGAAACGATGGATGGCCTTTTTGCTGTCTGTTTTGATTATTCCGGCTTTTCGCCTTTTCCCTTCATCCGGGGACTTCGATCCTACTGAGAAGCTATGCCGCGGGATCTGCCTGTTCGCTCTTCGTCTGCAGGAACAGCCATTCCGTCATGCTCATGGCTTCCCAGCGCTTTCTCACGCCCAGATCAGCCAGATGACCAGTGCGCCGATCACGGCGGCAATCAGCGTAAATGGCACGCCGATCCGGAGGAAGTCTCCGGTCGAGACCTTATACCCTTCCTTCTGTAGGATGCCGATACCGGCGATGTTGGCCGAGGCGCCGACAGGGGTGATGTTCCCGCCGAGAGTCGCGCCGATCAACAGCCCGAAGGCAAAGAGATAGGGCTCCATACCGAGTTGGGCCGCGATGCCGCTTACGACCGGCAGCATCGTCGCCACATAGGGGATGTTGTCGATAAACGCGCTCAGCAGGACCGACACGCCGACGATCAGCACATAGGTGATCACCTTGGATCCGCCGCCGAGCTTCACAAACATCGAGGCAATGGCGTCGATAACCCCCGCCTGGGTGATTCCTTCGATCACCATGAAGAGGCCTGCCAGCAGGATCAGGGTCTTGAAATCAATGGACTTCAGCACGCTGCCGGCCACATTGCCCGAGCGCTGGCGGATCAGCTCATACACAATGCCGATCACTGCGAGGCCGCAGCAGATATAGCCGTTGGTGAGCTCCGGCTTGTTCTCAAATTGGGAAGCCACGATCAGCAGCACCACCGTGCCGACCATCAGCACCGTCGGGACATAGTCGGTCACAACCGTCGTGACCTCGGCGCTGACCTTCTCCTTCTCCTTCCGGAAGATAAAGAGCAGCACCGGGATGGTAAGCAGAGCGCCGGCCTCCACCGCGAAAGCAATGCCCGGTTTGCCCAGGAACCAGAAAAAGTCGTTAAAGCTCATGTTCATATAGCCCGCCAGCAGGATCGACGTGGTATCGCCCACGAGGGTCGCCGCGCCCTGCAGGTTACTGGAAACCGAGATTGCAATGATGAGGGGGATGGGATTGGCCTTCAGCTGTCTGGCCACCGCGAGGCCCACTGGGGCCACCATCAGCACCGTCGCAACGTTGTCCACAAAGGCCGAGATCACGCCCGAGAAGACCGACAGCGCAACTGCCGCCCACTGGACGTTGGGCACCTTCTGCAGGAGCTGCTCCGCCATTCTGCCGGGCATCTGGCTCTGGATGAAGAGCTCCACCGTGGCCATCGTGCCCGTCAGCATCATTAAAACGTTCCAGTTGATGGCGCTAAGTGCGCTGATCGGCGGAAGAATCCCAACCAGCATGAAGACCAGCGCCGCAGCCAGCGCGATGATCCAACGGTAATCGGCAAAGATCAGCAGCAGCACATACATGCCGGCAAAGAGAATCAGCGCCAGGACCATAGCGTTCATGTTCAAAACCTCCATATACGAAAAAAGCATAGCCGTAGCTATACTGTGTGATTCCGATCAGACGCACGTATAGCCTCGCGGCATACATGAGTCTCACAATTTGAAGGAGACCGGGGCCGGGCAGAGCTGCCCTTCCGTGATGACCGGTCTTCTGCGCTTGATCGCCTGTTACTCCCTCATGGCATGTTTTTTATAACACAGAATCCCTTCCCCGTCAAGCAAAAACACCGCTAAGAGCGGCATGCGTCGCAGAAAGAGATTGACCGCCGGGTTCGGAGATGTTATCATACTTTTATGCTATGTTTATGCCGTCCTGTGCGCAGTCACAGCGCGGTCAGAAAGGGGTTTTCGTGGATGAGCTCTCATACCGTCAGACGCCTGTTTTCCTCCGCCCTGCTGGCATCGGTTCTGCTCTCCGCCATGCCCGTCTCCGCTCTGGCGCAGACCCCCGAAAAGGAGACGGACTCCCTGACGCTCTACATCGCCGCCGACCCGCACTACATCGCCCCGACGCTGACCGACCATGGGAGCTACTTCCTCCAGGTTGTGGAGAAAGCGGACGGCAAATACATGTCCGGGTGTGAAGAGCTGACGGACGCCTTTATCGAACAGGTGATCCGGGAGAAACCCGACGCTCTGATCCTGCCCGGGGATCTCAGTTTTAACGGCGCGCGGGAAAG
Organism: Oscillospiraceae bacterium; assembly: GCA_017458065.1. Taxonomy (GTDB): domain Bacteria; phylum Bacillota; class Clostridia; order Oscillospirales; family Oscillospiraceae; genus Limivicinus. The sequence continues at coordinate 167,681 of JAFTGD010000043.1, read as the reverse complement.
CCACCTCGCCCTCGCCGGGAAGCTCGGCCGGGTCCGGGACGCGGGGATCCCGGTTCTGGTGATCCCGGGCAACCATGACCTGAATAACCGCATGGCGGCCTCCTTTCACGGCAGCAGCTTCACGCTGGTGGACAGTGTCGGCCCGGAAGAATTCGCCGAGATCTATGCCGACTTCGGCTACCGGGATGCGCTTTCCCGGGACAGCGGCTCTCTCAGCTATGTGGCGGAGCTGTCGGAGGACACCTGGGCCCTGATGGCGGATGTCAACACCCCTTCCGCGCCGGGTTCCGTGACCGAGGATTTCCTCCGCTGGGTGCGGGAGCAGCTGGAGCTCGCCCGCAGTCAGGGGAAGCGGGTGATCGCCGTAAGCCACCAGACCCTGCTGGCGCACACCTTCCTCACCGCCGGCATCGTCATCGCCGGTGCGGAGCGGCTGCTTGCCCTGTATGAGGAATACGGCGTGCTCTGCAACCTCTCCGGGCACATGCACATCCAGCATATCCAGCACAGCGAGTCCGGCTTGCCGGATATTGCGGGCGGCGCGCTGATCACCTGGCCGAACCAGTTCGGCGTCCTGACGCTGGGGCAGGCCGCGGCTGATTACCGCACCGAGCGGGTGGACACCTCCTCCCTCCCCGACTTCAATGCGGAAGCGTTCCGCTTCCTCCAGGAGACCGACCGGCGGCAGGTCGCGGCCGAGCTTCTCTCTCTCGGGGTCGAGGACGCGGAAAACGCGCTGCGGGATTACATGGCCGGCGTCAACATGACGTATATCGCCGGGCGGGGCGACACGCTGGACTGGGAGACGCCGCTCTACGCGCAATGGCAGACCGTGCCGAGCCTGTATGCCTACTATCTCCGCACCGTTCGCGAGGACGGAGAGAACCACACCGAGCTTTCTTTCTCTTATTCTGACTGAAAAAGCAGATCCCGCACTTGCTGTGTCGGGATCTACGTCTGTTTTCAGTGTCTGGGCTGATATCCGCCGCCGGATGTCGGCCTCTTTTTTGTCTTCTTCGGTGCGGGCGCGACCGGCTCTTCCTCTTCAAAAGCCTCGTCCTCTGCTTCCGCCTCCCGACCGAAGAACTCCTCCTCGGGGTCCACCTCGTACGCGGCCCTCTGTCGCCCGAGGATAAAGAGCACCGCTGCCGCAACGATCACCAGCACCAGCACTGCCGCGATGATGATCACCGCGGAAGGAATCTTGCGCTGTGTGCTCTCCCCAGCTGACAGCTCCTGGGTCGATGCGCTGCTTACCGCGCTCTGTGCTGCCACGCCGGTGTCGGCTGTCCCGTCCGCAGGCATCCCGTCCGCGCTTCCCGCCTCAGGCGCCGCTGCATCTGCCGCTGCGCTCTCGGCTGCTGCAGCAGCTGCGGCCGCAGCCGCTTCCGCCGCGGCTCTCTCCTCCTCGGCGCGCTTCAGCTCTTCTGCTTTCCGGTCCAGTTCCAGCGCGTATTCCGCCAGATGCTGGCCGACCAGCGCAATGACGTTCTGATAGTCCATCACGTTGCGCGTCATGACCGTCACCACGATGGGCGTGGGGGTATAGATGATGGCGGTGCAGTGGTTGTTGTTATTGCCGTTCGGCTCCTCATAGGCGCCGAATTTCTGGGCGATCTGGTAGGTGTTTTCCATCTCCGGGATGCGCTTATAATACGCGCCCGGCTGCGCCTGCAGCAGATACTCGATCACATGAGGGAACTTCTCCTCGCCGCCGTCGTAAAGGGTCTTCATGACCTTTGTCATATAGCGGGCGGTATAGTAGCTCACATCGATAAAATCTGAGGAATAGTAGTCCGCCGGGAGATCGGTGAACTTCTCGGTCATGTCGCTGCACTTCCCGGCATAGGTGCCGCCCAGATAGCTCACCATGGAGTGGCCGCTGTCGTTGTTGGAATAGACCAGCGCCGTCGACTCCAGAAACTCCACCGTTGTTCCGTTCACGACGCTCTGCTGGGTCAATTCCCCGGAGGCGACCTTCTCCGCCAGCAGCATCGCCACCGGCACCTTGTACATGCTCGCCGAATACATCCAGGTATCCGCGTCATAGTACCAGCTGTCTCCGGTCCCCGTATAGCAGAACCCGATGGAGAAGTCCCGGTACGCCACGTCCAGCTCGTGCTCCTTGGCGAAGGCATCCGCCCACTGTGTCAGGGCAGCGCCGTCGATGATCCCGGTGTCTTCCTGCTGGGTGGATGCGGGCGCAGTCTCTTCCGCAAAGCCGGCGGCCATGGCGGAATTCAGAATCAGCAGCGCGAGCAGTACAGTAATAAGACGAAATGCGGTTTTTTTCATATGATCTGTCTCTCCGGTCCAATTTTTCCTGCATTATAGCATCTTTTTTTCCTTCTGCCAACGCCGTGTTGGCATTCTTTTCTTAAAAAGCAGATTTTATATTTTTTGTTTCTTTATTTATATATTTCTCTTGACAAGTTTTATTCCCTGTGGTATGATAACATCGTCGGCAGAGAGATGTCTGCCGAATACCATGGAAGGGAATGATCTTTTTTGAAAAAGACATTATATAGCCTGATGCTGAATGACGAGGTCGTTCACGAGGTTGACCTGCTGGCCCATCGGCTTGGCACCAACCGCTCCGCCCTCATCAATCAGATCCTTGCCGAGTATGTAAACTATACCACGCCCGAGCGCCGCATCAACGATGTCCTCTCGGCCATCGAACAGCTGATGCAGCCCAACAGCGATCTGGTCCCCTTCTTCGCGCCGAACAGCTACAGCATGTCGCTGAAGAGCTCTCTGGAGTATAAGTACCGCCCGACGGTCAAATATGAGGTCCAGCTCTTCCGCGGCGAGGAGGAGAACATCGGCGAGCTCTCCGTCGTCTTCCGGACCCAGTCGGCATCGCTTATCTCGGTCATGACCGAGTTCTTCCGTCTCTGGAAGAGCATCGAGGACGCGCACCTGGCCCCACTGACCGGGCACCGGCAGCACTATGCGCTGTATGACGGGCGCTTCACCCGCAGCATTGCGGCGCCCGACCGCGACTGCACCACCGATCAACTGGCCTCGGCGCTGTCGGAGTATATCAAGCTCTTTGACAAGCTGATGAAGGCCTATGTCAGCGGACGCCTCAGCGCCCACGAGGTGGAAGCGGCGTATTACTCCCAGATGCTGAACAGCCCGATCCATATCTGACCGCGCTGGTTGGATCGGGAAAGCTCTGCCCCTCTCCCGCTCCGGCTGCTCCGACCGGCGTTTTGCCGATCATCGGGCGGACGCGAGACGACACGAGACCTGGGAAGCAGCTTCTGATCCCCCTCCGAAACACAGGGAAGACCGCTTCTCTATGTTTCGGAGAGATAACATAATTTTATATTATGTTAATAATCCATTTGCATTTGATCTTTAAATTTTAAACCTGTTATCCAATCTCACAAAGGAGGTTTGACCATATGAATGCACAGAATCTGACCCAGAAGAGTCTGGAAGCGATCCAGACCGCCCAGTCCATGGCTCTGGAAAACAGAAACAATTATATTATGCCCGAGCATTTGCTCTACGCGCTCGTCGATCAGGACGGCGGTCTGATCCCCTCCCTGTTCGGAAAGATGGGTGTGGACTGCAACGCCGTACTGGCCGAGCTGGACACCGCCATCTCTTCTCTGCCGAAGGTAGGCAGCACTTCCGACGCCTATCTCTCCCCGGAGACCAACCGCATCCTGACCGCCGCAGAGAAGGCCGCCAAGTCCATGGGCGACTCCTACGTCTCCGTTGAGCACCTGATGATCGGTATCTTTGCCGCCCCGACCGCCGCCATCAAGCGGATCTTCTCGGACCACGGCATCACGAAGAATGCTTTCAGCGCGGAGCTTGCAAAGGTTAAATCATCCCCTGTCACCGGGGATAACCCCGAGAGCACCTATGACGCCCTCACCAAGTACGGCACCGATCTGGTCAAGCGCGCCCGCGAGAACGAGCTGGACCCGGTCATCGGCCGTGATAACGAGATCCGCAACGTCATCCGTATCCTCTCCCGCAAGACGAAGAACAACCCCGTCCTGATCGGCGAGCCCGGCGTCGGCAAGACCGCCATCGCCGAGGGCCTCGCCCAGCGTATCGTCAAGGGCGATGTGCCCGAAGGCCTGAAGGACAAGAGCATCTTTTCCCTCGACATGGGTGCGCTGATTGCCGGCGCCAAGTACCGGGGCGAGTTTGAGGAGCGTCTCAAGGCCGTCCTGGAAGAGATCCGCAAATCCGAGGGGGGCATCATCCTCTTCATCGACGAGCTGCATACCATCGTGGGCGCGGGCAAGACAGAGGGCAGCATGGACGCCGGCAACCTCCTGAAGCCGATGCTGGCCAGGGGCGAGCTGCACTGCATCGGCGCTACGACTCTCGACGAGTACCGTAAGTACATCGAGAAGGACGCCGCTCTGGAGCGCCGCTTCCAGCCGGTACAGGTGGATGAACCGACGGTGGAAGATACCATCTCTATCCTCCGCGGCCTGAAGGAGCGCTACGAAGTTTATCACGGCGTCCGCATCCACGATAACGCTCTGGTCGCCGCCGCCACTCTCTCCAACCGATATATCACCGACCGTTTCCTCCCCGACAAAGCCATCGACCTGGTGGATGAAGCCTGCGCCCTGATCCGTACCGAGATCGACTCGATGCCCGCGGAGCTGGACGATATCCGCCGCAAAATCATGCAGATGGAGATTGAGGAAATGGCCCTCAAGAAGGAAGAGGACAACCTCAGCCGTGAGCGGCTTGAAAAGCTGCAGGAGGAGCTGGCCAACCTCAAAGACCAGTTCAACGAGATGAAGTCCCGCTGGGAGGCGGAAAAGAGCAGCGTAGACGATGTCAAACGCCTGAAGGGCGAGATCGAGCATATGCACGCCGAGATCGAAAACGCCCAGCTGAACTACGAGTACGAGAAGGCCGCCCGCCTGAAGTATTCCGATCTGCCCGCCCTCGAGAAGCAGCTGCAGGAGGCCGAGGCCCTCTCCGAACAGAAGAACGCCAATTCCCTCGTCCACGACACCGTCACCGAAGAGGAGATCTCCGGGATCGTTGCCAAGTGGAGCGGTATCCCCGTCTCCCGTCTGATGGAGGGCGAGCGGGAAAAGATCCTGCATCTGGACGAGTACCTGCACAAGCGTCTGGTCGGGCAGGACGAAGCCGTGCAGAAGGTGACGGAGGCCATCCTTCGCTCCCGCGCCGGCATCGCCGACCCCAACCGGCCCATCGGCTCCTTCCTCTTCCTCGGCCCCACCGGGGTCGGCAAGACAGAGCTGGCCAAGTCCCTGGCGGAATGCCTCTTTGACGACGAGCGCAACATCGTCCGCATCGACATGACCGAGTATATGGAGAAGTTCTCCGTCTCCCGTCTGATCGGAGCGCCTCCCGGATACGTCGGCTATGACGAGGGCGGCCAGCTGACCGAAGCGGTCCGCCGTAAGCCCTACAGCGTGGTCCTCTTTGACGAAATTGAAAAGGCGCACCCGGATGTCTTTAACATCCTGCTGCAGATCCTTGACGACGGCCGCATCACCGATTCCCAGGGCCGTACGGTGGACTTCAAGAACACCATCATCATCCTGACCTCCAACCTCGGCAGCACCTATCTGCTGGACGGCATCAACCCCGACGGCAACATCCGTCAGGAGGCCCAGAACGCTGTCATGGCCGAGCTGCGCCGGTCCTTCCGTCCGGAGTTTCTGAACAGGCTGGACGAGATCATCCTTTTCAAGCCTCTGACTAAGGAAAACCTCACCAACATCGTGGACCTGCTGGTCACTTCCCTGCGCAAGCGTCTGGCGGACAAGGATCTGGATCTGGTGCTCACGGACGCAGCCAAGCAGCTGATCATCGACCGCGGCTACGACCCGCTCTACGGCGCGCGCCCGCTGCGCCGTGTGCTGCAGAGCAGTGTGGAGACGCTGGTCGCAAGGACCATTCTCCGCGGCGACCTTTCCGCCGGCTCCACCATCACCGTGGATGTGCGCGACGGCGAGCTTGCAGCGGAATAAACGCAGTATAAAATAATATCTCTCTGGACTTTGACTACACTCTGCAAAAGAAAGTTGACAAAAGTTCACAATCTGCATATAATAAAGACAAGGGTACTGCGACAAGCGGTTAGCCCCTATTGGTTCGAGTTTTATAGAAAACCGTCACCGTGCAGGGTGGCGGTTTTCGCTTCTTACGCGTATCGTGATCACATATCCGAGGACATGGAACGTTACTGTAATTGGCATCGCCTCACCCCCTCTCGGGTGGTGTGACTAACCGCCGGCCGTTATGCAGCACCCTTGCTTGGCAGCATTATACCACAAAGGGTGTTGCTTGACAAGGAAAGACCAGTAAGAGCCTAACCCACAAACGATCATACAACGAACAATGGATCATACCTCAGCAAACCACATTGAAGTATCTGTGCAGAATCACGCCGCTTGGATATTGCGTATTGTCTGATCTTAAGGTATAATATACAGGAAGAAATACCGGTAAAGGAGCTGCCTCAACATGCCTGAAATTTCCAGGTTTTATGGTATCGTAATCAAAATGTATTTCAAGCCCAAGGAGCATGAGCCCAGTCACATTCACGCACTTTATGGGGAATTCATGGGCGAATTCAATATTCGTACCCTCGAGATGATTCAGGGAGATCTCCCCTCCAGAGCACAGGAAATCGTGAGGGAATGGCTCATCATGCATCAGGACGAACTTCAAACCATGTGGGATACCCAGATAATAAAGAAACTGCCGCCTCTCTAAGGAGCTTTGCCTTATGATTTACAGAATCAAACAGTTGAAGCCTCTCCCCGACTACCTTCTCTCTGTAACCTTTGACGATGGGAAACATGTCGTATATGATATCTCTGATGACTTCAACCTGCCGGGTTATTCAGTCCTGCGGGATGTTCCGGGTCTCTATCGCAATGCCCAACTGGATCAGAGCCGTACCTGTGTATACTGGAATGAAGACGTGGACCTACCCAGTGATATCATCTATGAGTACGGAAAACCTGTATTTTAACCTTTTGAAACAGAATCGGCTCCCGGAGTGTTTACCACCTCCGTGAGCCGGTTCTGTTTCATTCTATTACGATATCAGCTCTCAGCGTTCAAAAGCTGTTCGACCAGACGGCGCTTTTCGTACAGGACGCAGCCGCCGGCGTGGTCCTCCATCAGGTGCCCGCCGTCCCGCAGTTCCAGGAACAGTCTGGAGTTCATTGCCTCGCGAAGCGAGGTCTCGGTGACGTTGATATCGGAATACGGCGAGAAGGGGCAGGGCTCCGCGCCGCCGTGAGAATTGATGTGGAAGAAGCCCCTCCCTGCGGCCAGGCAGCCGCCGGAGCTCTTTTCGTCCCCCGGGAAGGAGACAAACACGATCTCCGGATGCTCTCGGCGAAGCCGCTCGATGCCAAGGCGGATCTTCTCCCGCTCTTCGTCGCCGGGGGCCAGGTGCTTTGCCTCGTCCGTGACCGGGACAAACTCAATATAGATGAGCGCGCGGCAGCCGCGCCCCGCAAGGTCGTTCACAAAGCCGTCGGACATGACCTCTTCCAGGTTCTCGGTCGTGACCGTCACCGAACCGCCGAAGAGCAGCCCGCGGTCCTGCAGCTCCTTCATGTTTCCGGTGATCTTGTCATAGATGCCCTCGCCGCGGCGGGCATCTGTCAGTTCCTTCTCGCCCTCGATGCTGATCACGGGGATCAGATTCCGGCAGCGGTCGAAGAGTTCAAAATACTTCTTGTTCAGGAAGGTCCCGTTTGTGAAAATGGGGAAGAGAATGGACTGCACCTCCCCTGCCGCCGTCAGCACATCCTGCCGCAGCAACGGTTCACCGCCCGCCAGGAGAACAAAACTGATGCCCAGCTCCTCCGCCTGCTGGAAAATGTCCTTCCACTGTTCGCCGGTGAGCTGGCGGACCGGGGCGCAGTCGTTGGTGGCCTCGCTCGCGCGGGAATAGCAGCCTGCGCAGTGGAGGTTGCAGCTGGAGGTGATGCTGGCAATCAGGTAAGACGGCACGTGCGTTCCCTTCGCCTCCCAGGACTCGCGCCGCGTCGAAGCAATCGCCGCAGAAGCCGCAAAACGCGCCATAAAAGCGCTCTCTTTCGGATTGCGGAGCGTCGCCCGCAGCGCGTCCTTGACGATCGCCTCGACGCCCTCGGTCAGATAGGACTGCAGATCAAAATTCTGTTCCTTCATGATTGTTCTTTTCCCTCCTCAAGGATTTCATAAAGCAGCTGATACAGGGCCAGTGCCTTCCCGGGCGCCAGCTGGATGCAGCTGCCGACCTGGCTTGGCACGTCTTTCGCCCGCTCCTGCAGGGCCTTCCCTTCCTCCGTGAGGCTCACGAGCACCACGCGCTCATCCTCCGGAGAACGCGTCTTCCGGATGAGGCCTTCCTTCTCCAGCTTCTTCAGCAGCGGAGAGACCGTGCCGTTGTCCAGATAGAGCTTCGTGCAGATCTCACTCACCGGAATGCCGTCTCGCTCCCACAGGACCAGCAGCACCAGGTACTGGGTATAGGTGAGGTTCAGCTCTCCCAGATAAGGCGTGTACAGCCCCGTCACCTTCCGCGCAGCCGCGTAGAGCGGAAAGCAAAGCTGATTGGAGAGCTTCATCATCTCCCGATAGTCGATTTCATACATCGTGCGGTCCATTGTTGTTTCCTTTTTTATATTTGATGAAATGTATTTTATTCTCTTCTGTGGTGATTGTCAAGAGGGATGTACAGTTTATTTTTATTTTCTTCGCCGGTCCTCTTTATTATTCAGAAAATTCAATGATTTCCTGCAAATTGTGAATGAAATATGACTTTTTCCCATTTTCTCAAATTGATGCTTGACATTTTGAATAAACTCATGTATATATATTTCATCAAATATATTTCAGGAGGACATTTTCATGAACCTTTATGATTTCACCGTTAAGACCCGCAAGGGCGCCGATGTGGCCCTCTCCGATTTCAAGGGCAAAGTCGTCATGGTCGTCAACACCGCCACCGGCTGCGGCTTTACTCCTCAGTATAAAGAGCTGCAGGAAATCTATGACGCCTGCAAGGACAAGGGCTTTGAGATCCTGGACTTCCCCTGCAACCAGTTTGCGGATCAGGCCCCCGGCACCGACGAAGAAATCCACACCTTCTGCACCGGCCGTTTCGGCATCACCTTCCCCCAGTACGCGAAGATCGACGTCAACGGTGAGAACGCCATCCCCCTCTATCAGTGGCTCACTGCCAACACCAAGTTCGACGGCTTCAACGGCCCTGCCGGCCTGATGCTCAGCGGTGTTGTGAAGAAGATGGACAAGGATTACAAGAACAACGGCAACATCAAGTGGAACTTCACCAAGTTCCTCATCGACCGCGAGGGCAATATCGTCGCCCGCTACGAGCCGACCGTCGGCATGGACAAGGTCCGCGCCGCCGTTGAGGCCCAGCTGTAATCCCGGTCTCTTTTCAAACAGATACTCCTCTTTTTCTTTTCTCTCTTTTCCCCTCCGGTCTCGTACGCCGGAGGGGAGCTTTTCTTTTCGGCTCTCTTTACAAACCGGCGGAAAATCGCTATAATAAACTGACTTTCATGTGATGAGGAAGCCGTTTATGAACATCATTCTGCTCGGCGCAGCCGGCTTTATCGGGACAAACCTGACGCTGGCCCTGGCCCGGGATCCTGAAAACTGCATTACCGTGGTCAGCCGCAGGCAGAAGTCCTTCGCCGATGTCGAGGCAATGGGGTTCCCGAATGTCCGCTTCGTTGAGACGGATCTGGTGGCCGAGCCCGCCTACGACCGCCTCCTGAAAGGGCAGGATGTGGTGTATCATCTGATGAGCACCACCGTGCCGACTACCTCCAACCGTCAGATCTCGGAGGAGCTGAGCGCCAATGTGATCCTTTCGGCGCAGCTTTTCGAAGCCTGCGCCGCGGAGCATGTGAAGAAAGTCGTCTTCATCTCCTCCGGCGGCACCGTATACGGCAAAGCCGCCTCCTGTCCGCTGCACGAGGACACGCCGACCGACCCGATCACCTCCTACGGCATCCAGAAGCTCACGATCGAGAAGCTGCTCTATCTCTATCACCACATGTACGGCTTCGACTACCGCATTATCCGGCTTGCCAATCCCTACGGTCCCTATCAGCGGCCAAACGGGGTTCTCGGTGCGGTGACAACTTTCACTTACAGGGCGCTGGCGCATGAGCCCATCACGGTTTACGGCAACGGCAGTGTGGTGCGGGACTTTATCTATATCGACGACGCCGTCCGCGGGATCCTTGCCATTGCAGAGGGCAATGACGCCCACCGGGTGTTCAACCTGGGCAGCGGCAGGGGCACCAGCATCCGGGAGGTGCTGGATACCATCCGGCGGGAGCTCGGTCTGGAGCCGGAGATCATCTGGCAGGAGGGGCGGCCTGTGGATGTGCCGGTGAACTATCTGGACATCAGCCGCTTTGAGAACGCTTACGGCAGGCTTCATCCGCTCCCCCTTGACGCGGGGATCCGGAAAACCGCGGCCTTTTTAAAAGAATATTATCATCTATGATTCTCTTCCCATATACAGCAAAAGGGACGGTTCCTGTGTTCCGAACGAACACGGGGAACCGTCCCTTTGCTGTTTCTTATCATCAGATCCTTGCGACGCCGCTCCGTCGCGCCGCTTCCGCGGTCGCAGCGGCGACCGCATCCCGCACCCGCGGATCAAAAGCCTTGGGCAGGATATAATCGGCGCAGAGCTCTTCCTCCGAGACGAGGTTGGCCAACGCCTGCGCTGCCGCGAGCTTCATGGCATCGTTGATGTCGCTGGCGCGGACATCCAGCGCGCCGCGGAAGATGCCTGGGAAGCAGAGCACGTTGTTGACCTGGTTCGGATAGTCCGAGCGTCCGGTGGAGACCACGGCCGCGCCGCCGGCTTTCGCGTCCTCGGGGAAGATCTCGGGCGTGGGATTGGCGCAGGCGAAGACGACGGCATCCCGGTTCATGGTCCTTACCATCTCCGTTGTGAGGACGCCCGGCGCCGAGACGCCGATGAACACATCCGCCCCCTGCAGCACCTCCGCGAGCGGGCCCTTCCGCAGCTTCGGATTGGTAAGCTCGGCGATTTCCTGCTTGGCCGGGTTCATATGGTCGGCTCTGCCGTTCCAGATGGCACCGCTCCGGTCACAGAGAGTCACATCCACCGCGCCCGCGGTCAGCAGCAGCCTGGTGATGGCGATGGCGGCCGCACCGGCGCCGTTTAAGACAATACGGACCTCCGGCAGCTTCTTCCCAACGAGCTTCAGGGCGTTTGTGAGCCCCGCGAGGGTGATGACGGCCGTACCGTGCTGGTCGTCATGAAAGATGGGGATCTCCGTGCAGGCTTTCAGACGCTTCTCGATCTCGAAGCAGCGCGGCGCGGAGATGTCCTCCAGGTTCACTCCGCCGAAGGACTTGGAGATCAGGCGGACCGTCTCGACGATCTCATCCACGTCCTTGCTGTCCACACAGATGGGAACCGCATCCACGCCGCCGAAGGCCTTGAAGAGCGCACACTTGCCCTCCATGACGGGCATGCTGGCCTCCGGGCCGATGTCCCCTAGTCCCAGCACCGCCGTACCGTCGGTGATAACGGCGACCATGTTCCAGCGCCGGGTCAGATCATAGCTCTTGCTGGGGTCCTTTTGGATCTCCAGACAGGGCGCGGCAACGCCAGGAGTATAGGCCAGGCTCAGCGCCTCGGAGGAATCCGTAGCCGCGCGGACCGATACTTCGATCTTGCCCTTCCACTCTGCGTGCTTTTCCAGAGATAGCTTTCCGTAATCCATTGTTTTACTCCTCATCTCCGCCGGCGAGCTCCCAGTAGCTGTCGAGGATCTTTTTGTTGTATGCGGCGAGATCGTCCGGGTGCTTCTCGGTCTTCTGCGCCGCGGCGATGGCGGCTGCGATATCCTCGTATCCCACCAGACCGTCGCTGTACTGCTCCAGGTTCTTCGTGCAGTAGAGAGGCAGCCCCACCACCATAGCGTCCATGATGTTCAGCGGGTGGCCCTCATAGCGGGAGGTGGAGATAAAGGCGTCCATTTTCTGCATGATGCAGTAGGGGTTGGCGCGGCTGCCGAGGAAGAAGACCTTCTCCTTCAGACCGAGCTCGGCGCACTGGTTCTCCAGCGCCTCGCGGTCCTCTCCGTCCCCGATGATGTAAAGCCGCAGATCGTCCCGGTTTTTGCAGGCCTCGGCAAAGTAGTTCAGCATCAGGTCATAGCCCTTCTGGTGGACCAGACGGCCCAGCGCCACAAAGTTGACGCAGCGCTCGTCCACGGCGACGTCCGTCGGCTCCTCGATCTTCCTGCGGATCGCTTCAACGTCGATGAAGTTGTGGATGGCGCCGTAGGGCTTGTCCGTCACGCCGGACAGGCGCTGAAACGGCTCGATGATCGAGGCCGTCCCCGCCACAAAGGCGTCAAAGTGCTTGAACTTCCCCTTGAAGAAATGCCACAGGACCCGGTATTTCCACTCGTTGCGGTATTTGATCTCCACATCGTTGTGGATGAACATGACGCGCTTCCTGGCAGGGACAGTCAGCGCACCGACAGCGCAGGAACACTGGTAGCTGTTGAAGTCCACCGCCAGATCGAACACGATCCCCTCCGGGAAATCGTAGCGGATATGCTTCAGGGCATAGTCGAAGGGCACGAAAGAATAAAACCGCGGCGTCGGATTGAGATAGTGGATATGCAGCTGCTCCGGGAAATCCAGATTCCAGAAGTCCTGCTTCTCGGAGAGGAACAGGTGCATGTCAAAGCGGTCATAGTCCATATTCCGCATCAGGTTGACAGCGGACTTCTGGATACCGCCCACATCCAGGTCGTTCTGGAAAAACGCAATCTTCTTTTTCATCAGACGATCGTCTCCTTCTCAGCGATAGATCTGCATCTCGCTGTCATAGGTCTCCAGCCGGGTGAACTCGGCAAAGTCCGGTGCGAGCTCCGGCTGCAGCTGCCGCAGCGCTGCAGCCAGCAGATCCGGGTTCAGCGTCGGCTCCTGGGCCGAGATCCTGGCGCGCACCAGGATGCTGCCGCCCTCCGTGCAAAACGCGATCCGCTCAATGGCGGGGCGGATGTCGCTCAGGCCCATGCCGCGTTTGGTCTTTTTCTCAATGACGATCTCCGGCCGGTCGAAGAACGCCGCCAACGCCCCGGTCTCGGGCGCGCCGCGGTCGTACTCGAACATGCCGCTCACATCCAGCCACTTGAGCTGGGCGCTCTTGCGCTCGCTGGGATAGGCTTCTGTCACGCGGATCCCCTCCGGGAGCACCGCGGTGAGCTTCTCCGGCAGCGTCATGAGATCGGTGTCCTCCCGCAGCCGGAAGTCCATCAGCTCACAGCGACTCGCCGTCCCGACCGAGAGCGGCAGCAGGATCGAGATGAGCGGGTGGGGGTTGAAGCCCTCGGAGTACTTGAGCTCCAGACCCGCCCGGGCAAAAGCCCTTTGCATGGTCGTCATCAGGTCCAGGTGTGAGATATAGATCGCACGGCCGGTCTTCTCAAAGCGCAGTCTCAGTTTATCCATCGCATCTACCCTCCGTGAGCAGGCCTGCCGCGCCGCAGGCCGAACACTGCTTTCTGCAGTCCGGGGAGAGCTCGGCCCGGTAGGCCCGCGCCCGCTCCCGCAGCAGATGCGTCTTGCGCACGCCCACATCGATGTGGTCCCAGGGCAGCACGGCGTCTGTCGGGATCTCGCGGTTGGCATAGAAGGCCGGATCGATGCCGCAGTCGCGGAAGGCCTCCATCCAGCGCTGGAAGGAAAAATAGTCCGTCCAGGCGTCCAGCCGCCCGCCGCGCCGGAACACCAGCTCGATCGCATCGGCAACACGCCGGTCCCCCTTGGAAAGCACTGCCTCAATAAGGCTGGTCTCGGCGTCGTGCCAGTTATAGGTCACGTTCTTCGCGGTGATGGCGTTGCGGAGCAGGTTCACCCGCCGCCGGTATTCATCAATGCTGATCTGTGCCTCCCATTGGAAGGGGCTGTGCGGCTTGGGGATGAAGCAGGAGGTCGAGACCGTGATCTTCACGCCGCGGTTCTTGTTCTTCGCGTTGAGGCGCCAGCAGTGCAGCACCTGATTGGCCATCTCGGCGATGCCGAGGATGTCCTCGTCGGTCTCGGTGGGGAGGCCAAGCATGTAATAGAGCTTGACGTTGTTCCAGCCGCCGGCAAAGGCGATGCTGCAGGTGTGCAGCAGGTCTTCCTCGGTGACGTTCTTGTTGATGCAGTCGCGCAGGCGCTGGCTTCCGCCTTCCACGGCGAAGGTGAGGCCACTCTTGCGCACCTTCTGCAGGCGCTGCATGATCTCCATAGAGAAGTTATCTGCGCGCAGCGACGGCAGCGACAGGCCGATGCTCCGCTCCTCGCAGTAGTCCAGCAGCCCGTCGCACAGCGCGGGCAGCTCCCGGTAATCGCTGGTGGAGAGGCTCAGCAGCGTCAGCTCCTGATAGCCGGTGTTCTTCAGCGCCTCGATCCCCTGCTGAACGAGCGTGTCCTTTTTCTTCGCACGGATAGGCCGGTAGACGTGCCCTGCCTGGCAGAAGCGGCAGCCGCGTACGCAGCCGCGGAAGAGCTCGAGGCTCACCCGGTCGTGGACCACCTCGGTGGAGGGGACGATGGGGCTGGTCGGGAAGGGCACGGCATCGAGATTGGAGATGATGCGCTTTTTCACCCTGGCCGGTGCGCCGTCTGTGGGGGTGACGGCCTGAATATTCCCGTCCTCGCGGTAGCTGACCTCATACAGAGACGGGACATAGACCCCCCCGATCTGTGCGGCTGCCCGCAGGAAACACTGCTTATCCCAGCCCTCCAGCTTTGCCTGCCGGAGCAGGGTGAGCAGCTCGTTGTTCACTTCTTCCCCTTCGCCGATGACAAAGAGGTCGATAAACGGCGCCATCGGCTCGGCATTGACGCCCGCCGTGCCGCCTGCCCAGACGAGGGGCAGCAGCTCCGGCCGGTCCTCGGTCCGGAGAGGAAGCCCCGCCATATCCAGCATGTCCAGGACGGTGGTATAGGCCATCTCGTATCCGATGGAGAAGGCAATGGAATCGAATTCCGAGACCGGGTCGCCGCTCTCCAGCGCATAGAGCGGGATGCCGGCCCGCTTCATCTCGTCATACATGTCGCCCCAGGGGGCAAACACGCGCTCGCACCAGACAAAGGGCAGGCTGTTCATCGTGTGGTAGAGAATGGCGAGCCCCAGGTTCGACATTCCGATCTCGTAGGTGTCCGGGAAGCAGAAAGCCAGACGGAGGTCCACCTCGTCCTTCTTCTTCAGGATCTGGTTGTATTCTCCGCCGGTATAGCGCGCGGGCTTCTGTACCCGCGGCAGGATGCGCTTCAGTCGTTTATCCATTCTCGTGGTGGTGATGGTGATGCTCATGGCCGTGGTCAGTGGAACCGTCGGCAAAGAGCATGTCCATCCCGTGGCAGATGGCCTCCAGCACCGCCGCCAGGTTCTCCTTCGCGGCTTTTTCGCTGCCGGGGAGATTGACGATCAGCGTTTTGCCGCGGATCCCCGCAACGCTGCGGCTCAGGCAGCCGCGAGGTGTGATCTGCAGGCTGGCCCAGCGCATTGCCTCCGGGATGCCTCTTGTCTCGCGCTCGATCACCGCGAGCGTCGCCTCCGGGGTGATATCCCGCTGGGAGAAGCCCGTCCCGCCCGTCGTCATCACGAGGGCGATTTTCTTCTCGTCCGCACAGGCGATCAGCTCGGCTTTGATCTGTTCCATTTCGTCCGGGATGATGCTGGTATAGACGACCTCGAAGCCCGCCTCCTCCAGCATGCTTCTGACCGCAGGGCCGCTGGTGTCGACGCGCTCTCCCCGTGAGCCCTTATCGCTGATGGTAATGACTGCAGCTGTATACTTCATATGCCTGTTCCCTCTCTAATTTCTTATTATTTTCAGACCAGATTGGCCTTTTTCTTCCAACGTCCGGTTTTGTACATCACAAAGGTGATGGTCGCGCCGATCACCCAGGTGCAGAGCAGCGAGACGTACATCATCGCGCAGTCGCCCTGGGGCAGTTCGGGCGTTTTGGAGAAGGCCACAAGCCCGTAAGCCAGAGGAACACGGATCACCACGGTATTGACGATCGCGATCCACATGGGCGTCACGGTATCCCCCGCGCCGCGCATGATGCCGGAGAGGCACTGCGTGACCTCCATGGCGATATAGCCCGCTGCGAGGATCTGCATCATCCGAAAGCTCAGATCGATCAGTTCCTGCGTCCTGGTAAAGACGCCCATCAGGCCTCGCCCGAAGAGCAGAATCAGCACCGTGATGACGGCAGAGATCCCCATGGCTGCCAGCGTCCCCTGCCTCGCGCCCTGGGTCACCCGGTCCATTCTGCCGGCGCCGATGTTCTGTCCGGCGAAGGTGGTCATGGCGGTGCCGAGAGAGAAGGCCGGCAGCATCACGAAGCCGTCGATGCGCATGACGATGACGTTGGCCGCGATAAACTGCTCGCCGAAACTGTTGGTCAGCGACTGGACAATGATCATCGACATGGAAAAGATCGCCTGGGTGACGCCGGAGGGCAGGCCCAGCTTGACCAGAGAGCCGGTATAGCGCTTCTCGGGCAGAAGATATTCTTTTTTGATCTGGAAGATCTCGGTCATTCGCAGGATTTTGCGCACGGCCAGCACCGCCGAGATCACCTGTGCAATGACCGTCGCCCACGCGACGCCGGGCACTCCCATGCCGAACTTGGCCACAAACACATAGTCCAGCACGATGTTGACCCCCGTGGCCACCAGCAGATAGTAGAGCGCGGAGGCCGAGTCGCCCAGACCGCGCAGGACACCGCTCATGATGTTGTAGTATCCGCCGCCCGCGATGCCCACAAAGATGATGGTGAGGTAGGACCGGCACCAGCCGATCACGCTGTCCGGCGTATTCAGCAGCCGGAGCAGCGGGCCAGCCAGCAGCGGACCCACGATCATGATAAACAGTGACGCGACGCCCGTCGTCGTGATGCAGCAGGCGACGGTCTTGGAGAGGTCTTCCTTCATCCCGGCGCCGAAGTACTGCGATACCATGATGCTGGCGCCCACCGAGATGCCGATAAACAGGACCAGCATCAGGTTCAGAATCGGCCCGGCGCTGCCCACAGCTGCCAGGGCGTTGTCCCCGACAAAACGGCCGACAATGATGCTGTCCACGGTGTTATACAGCTGTTGCGCGATGTTGCCCAACAGCATCGGGATGGCAAAGCGGACAATCTGCTTAACCGGATGCCCCTCCCGCATATCTACAGCCTGAAATAGGTTCATTTTTTCGTTCTGTTTCCCTTCTGCGTCTCATTCTATCCGTAACTTAAAGATGATACCAGCAGGGGCTGAAAACGTCAAGCCTTGTTATAAAAAAGATTGTCATAAAACGTGCGGGGAAGGATGCCGAAAAGCAGCGGAACCCCGGTCTGGAGAGACCGCGCTCCGCTGCTTTCCGCTTTATCCTGTAAGGGGCTTTTTTTACTTTTTGGCCGAGCTGTTGGTAGCCGAGATGATCTCCTCATGCTGGGCAATGAATTCCTTCATCTCCGCATAGCTGATCTCCTTGCGGCGGCGAACGGTCAGGTCATAGTCCGTCGTCCCGTCCTCCTGGTTCCGCGCAAAGGCGCTCTCCAGCACCGTGCCGTCCCACTTCTCCATCTGCTCGTTCAGGGCGTGGTTGAAATCATAGCCGTTCTTGACCGTAAAATGCAGCTGGTTGGTGGCATAGGCGTCCGGCCCGAAGATAAATTTGTGCATGATGACCTGCAGGACGCATACCACGACGGCCGTAAAGAGGCCCACCATCAGCATCCCGGAACCGACGGCCAGACCGATCGCAGCCGTGATCCAGATGCCCGCGGCCGTTGTCAGGCCGCGCACCAGACCCTCACGCTTGAAGATGACGCCCGCGCCGAGAAAGCTGATGCCGCTGATGACCTGTGCCGCCACACGGGCGGGGTCCGCGCCGCGCGTCCCCGGAAACGGATCTCCGCCCGCAAGCGTCAGATCCACAAAGCCGTATTTGGACACGATCATCGCAAGGGCCGCCCCCATACAGACGATCACGTGCGTCCGGACGCCCGCCTCTTTAAAGTGCCTGCTGCGCTCCACGCCGATGGAGGCGCCGCAGATGCAGGCAAGAAGCAGTCTCAGGCAGAAATCGATATTCTGAGGCAGGCTCAGGTTGCCGAGAAACAAATCTCGCAGGGTTAATACATGGGACATCCCAATCTCTCCTTCCCGAAACGGTGTTCCCCCGCACGCGGCGGGGGAACACGTATCAGATCATCCTTGCTTAATCGAAGTCCAGCACTCTCATCATCCGCACCAGGGTCAGGCGGTTGCGGATGGCCGCGGAGATCGGCAGCATCTCATCGGAGAGCGACGGATCGATCCCGATGTGTTCCGGCAGATACTTGCAGCCGCAGTCCTTGTAGAGCTTCTCCATCTTCTCGACCGGTGGGATGGTCGCAATGAGCTCTTTGATCTCGTCCCAGTGATCCACAATGTTCTGCGGATCGAAGGTACCGAGCACGTCGTTCTCGTTCTCCTTCATGATACCGTCGCAAAGGCGTTCGCCGAACTTCTCCAGCACCCAGTCTCTGGTCAGCGGCTCAAAGGGCTTCGCCTTCGGAGTCTTCTGCGCCAGCTCGTGATACAGCTGGCAGCAGCGGAAGGTACCGACGCCGACGCACTCGCCGTGGATGCCCTCCGCCTTCTCAAAGCGCGGTGGCTTCATCTCCACCAGGTGCGCCATCAGGTGCTCGGCGCCGGAGGCGGCGCGGGAGTGATCCAGCAGCTGCATGGTCAGGCCGCTCTCCATCTGGGCCATGGTCATGGCCTCGTGATCGGCGATACCGGTCTCCGCATACTTGTCCGCCGCATCCTGCATCAGAGCCAGCGCGTGCTCGGCAAGCTCCGCCACCATCGGGCAGTAATACTCACCGTCGACGATCTTTGCAATGCGCCAGTCGACCAGGGAGATATACTTGGCCAGAATGTCGTTGATGCCGCTGGCAACCAGACGGGCAGGCGCGCCCTTGATGATATCGAGGTCGGCGACAACCAGTTCCGGCGCCTTCATGGGGATGGACTTCTTCTGTCCGTCGATGACAATGGAGCAGATATTGGCTGTGAAGCCGTCAGAGCTTGCCAGCGTCGGGATGGCGACAAAGGGGATCCCCAGCTGATAGGCCGGATAGCGGCCGAAGTCCATGATCGTGCCGGCGCCGAAGGCCACGATGACATCCGGGTGATCCAGCTGCTTCATCATGTTCTCAATCAGGCCCTTTTCCGAGAAGAGGCCTTTGGACTCGAGGACAATCTCCTGATCGGCCTTGACATGCTTGCCCTCCGTCAGCTTATAGATGACGGTATCATAGACGACCGCTCTTCTGCCGGTAAGGCCGAGCTCCTCCATGTACTCCTCAAAATGGTCCAGAGCGCCGTAATCCACAACGACCTTTTTGGTCTCCAGCGTGTGGGTGCGGCCGCAGCGGCAGGGTCCGGTGTACTGCGCGCAATTCATAATCATAGGGCAACAACTCTCCTTCTATATTCCTCTCGTTTTTGTTCAACATGCTCAAAAACGGTGGTTTTTGTCTTTTGAGAATACTTCATTTTCACACAATTGTCAATACCAAAAGACGATTTCTCGGCATGACCCTTTTCAAGGCTCCTCACGCATCTGTCCGCCGTCCGCGGTCTGATGTTGTCCTGTGTTTTCACAGTGCGGAAATGTCAATATCCAATTATCACAAAATTCTTCGCTCAGATTTGTGCAATCATCCTAAAATAATCAGCGTCTCGTCAAAGACATTGACATTTTGGGGTTTTGCGCGTATATTTTAGACAATATTCACAGCTTCTTTATATTTTTTCAACTCCAAAATGTAGAGATGTCATAAAGATATCAATATTATGGTACTCCGATACATTTTGAATTTGCCCGCAGACGGTCGGGCACCCCTGTGTGGTTTAACGTGCGCTGCACGATTTTATAACCAAATATTTAATGAAAAGGAAGAAAAAACACATGAAGAAACTCCTCGCAATGCTGATGGCGATGGCAATGATCTTCTCCCTCGCGGCAACCGGCACGGCCTTTGCCGACGACGCAGATGATTATCACATCGACCTGACCTACTCCAACGTCTTTAACCCCGCAGAGTGGAACTACAAGGCTGCCGAGCTTTTTGCCGAAGCAGTTACCGAGCGGACCGAAGGCCACATCACCGTCACCTATCACGGTCTGAACGAGCTGGACTGCTATGCCGACTCTCTGGTTCACGCCTACAACGGCGACAACTGGATCGGCCTAGAAGAGCCCTCCCTGTTCGCCGAGTATGTCGGTGACTGCGCGGTTCTGGCCGGCCCGATGCTCTTCACGAATGATGAAGAATACAACTATGTGATGGATTCTGACATCATGAAGGACATCACGGACCGTCTGGCTGAGGAGAACATCCACCTGCTCGACACCCATTACTCCTTCGGTTATCGTTCCGTCGTCACCAACAAGGACGTCTACACCCCCGCTGATTTGAACGGTGTCAAGCTCCGCTCTACCACCGCTCCTCTGTTCATTAAGACCATCGAGTGCCTGGGCGCCACCCCGGTTCCCATGAGCTTCACCGAGTGCCTCTCCTCCATCTCCTCCGGTGTTGTTGACGGCTTTGAAGGCTCCACCTCCACCCTCGCCGGTGCCGGCGCCCCCTATGAGCTGGTCAAGAAGGTCGCTCTGACCAACCACTTCATCGCAACCCGTTGGCTGTTCATGGCGGAAGATGTCTATGAGACCATCCCCGAGAAGTGGCGCGACATCCTTGATGAGTGCGCTCTGGAGTTCGGTATGTGGGAGCAGACCTCCTGCGCTGACGATGAGCAGGTCCAGATCGACAAGATGAAGACCGAAGACGGCGTGACCTGGAATGAAGTCGACATCGACGCCTTCACCGAAGCCTGCGCGCCTGTTTATGACTGGATCGTTGAAGAGTACGGCGCCAACCCCGACCTGCATCAGGAACTGGTTGACCTCCTCACCGCTTTCCGTGCGGAGAAAGCCGCCTGATTTCCATTTGGCAAGTCTCTTATACGAATGACACATTCCGATGGACTGCCCGATTTATCGGGCAGTCCATGTCGGATATTAGCCTCTTCTCTGGTTCTTTCATTCTTTGTTTATTTAAGGATCGCTTATGAAAAAGAAATCACTTTTGATGCGAATACTGACCAATCTTGACGCGGTAATCTGCGGTGTGACTCTTACCGTCTGCGTGATTCTCGTCAATGCCAACGTCATCTTTCGCTACTTCCTGAACAATCCCATTAAGTGGACTGATGAAGTGGTTACCGGCCTCTTTATCTGGACTGTCTTTATGGGAAGCGCTTATGCGCACCGCAGGCATGCGCACCTAGGCGTCGACATTGTTGTCAACCTGGTTCATGGGAAAGCCCGCGAGATCATCGAGTTTGTGATGGATATCGTCCAGATTCTGATTCTGATTCTGCTGACTTATATCAGCGCACAGTATGTCTGCAACCTGATCTGGAAACGCGGCATTATTTTCCAACAGGTAGACGGTGCGCTTAAGTACGTGGGGCAGATCAAATTGACCCTGACGGACACGTTGCGTATCCCCAAATGGTATACGGGCATCGCTGTTCCTCTCGGCTTTGGCCTGTCGCTGATTTATGCCGTCTATTTCTTCCTTCGTGACCGCCTTCATATTATCAAGAAAAAGCCCGAAGGCGGAGTTGAGGAAATTGAAGAAGGAGGAGGCGCATACTGATGTTGACATTTACAAATCTGATTCCCATTTTCCTCGTCTTCATTCTCTATTTCCTTGGAATGCCCATTGTCTATGCGCTGTTCGGTTCCACCTTCTTTTATTTCCTGTTTATCAACACAACCGTTCAGCCCTGGACCATTCTCCAGAAAGTTATGAACTCCACCGGCTCTTTCTCCATGCTGGCCATCCCCTTCTTCGTCATGTCCGGTTCCGTCATGAACTATGGCGGTATCGCAGATAAGCTTATGGACTTTTGCGAATGTGTCACCGGCCATATGAAAGGCGGTCTTGCACAGGTCAATGTCCTGCTGAGCATGCTGATGGGAGGCTGCTCCGGCTCCGCCAACGCGGACTGCGCCATGCAGTCAAAGATGCTGGTGCCCGAGATGGAGAAGCGCGGATACTCCAAACAGTTCTCCGCCGCAATCACCGCCGCCTCTTCCGCCGCAACGCCGGTTATTCCTCCCGGAGTCAACCTGATCGTCTATTCTTTGATTGCACAGGCTTCTCTTGGCCGTATTTTTGCCGCCGGTTATGTGCCCGGCATCCTGATGAGTATTTCCATGATGATCGTCGTGACGATCATCGCCCACAAACGCAACTATCCCACCACCCGCGACAAGTTCCCGCCCGTAAAGGAAGTGCTGAAGCAGGCGTTTATCTCCTTCTGGGGTCTGTTCTTCCCCTTCGGCATCATCCTCGGTATGCGCTTCGGTCTGTTTACGCCGGCCGAAGGCGGCGCGGTTGCAGTCCTGTACTGCTTTGTCATCGGCAAGTTTGTTTACCGGAAGCTGGAGTTCACAAAGCACTTCATCCCCATCATGCTGGACACCATTTCCGGGACCTCCAGCGTCGTGTTGATCATGGTCTCGGCCAGCACCTTCGGCTATTACATGAGCATGATCAACCTGCCGAAGATTGTCGCGGCTTCTATCACCACGCTTACCACCAACAAATACGTATTCCTGATGCTGGTCAACGTCGTGCTGCTGTTTATGGGTATGTTCCTCGAAGGCGGAGCTGCTCTGATGATCGCAACACCTCTGCTTCTGCCGGTTGCGAAGAATCTTGGTATCGATACCATTCACTTCGGTCTTGTCTGCATCGTCAACATCATGATCGGCGGCATTACGCCTCCTTTCGGTTCCATGATGTTTACCACCTGCGGCATCACCGGCTGCCGGATCGGAGATTTTATCAAGGAAGTCTGGCCGTTTATTGTGTGCCTGTTCCTTGTCCTGATTCTTATCACCTTCGTTCCCTGGCTTGTCACGGTTGTACCGGATATGATCTACGGCACTGCCAGCGGCAACCTGGTCAACTTCTAGGACCCAACTTTAGCCTTGTTTCCCCGGTCTTGACCGAAAAAAGAGAGACTGAATACGCAGTCCATCCGCGTATTCGGTCTCTTTTTGTATATCATGTTGTGATCATTAGGGGTTAGCTTCTTCCCGGGACTCCGTGTTACAGATGCTCCGGCTCGCTGTTTCTTGCCCGCAGCCAGTCCCGCAGCCTCTGCAGAGGCGTCGGACGTCTCCGATAAAACGTTTTCCCGGTTTTCTGTTCGATAAACTGTGAGAAGCTCTTTTCTTTCTCCCCAAGGTCTTTCTTCGGGACACAGTACCCTCCGGTTGAGTTGGGAAACAGATAGAAATAATTCATATCCTCGCCCAGCTTGATCAGGTCTCCGTAACCGACCGGTGAAAGCTTTTCCTCGTCTTCTTTCCCCGGATGAAAAGTGATCTCAATTCCCTTGTCGGTAAAACAATATCGGGACGAGGGAAACCCTTTTCCGGAAGCCCTGATCGTCTCCGTCAGCTTCTTCGCCGTATGGTTGGACGAGCTGTAGGTGCTGGTCATCAGATAAGCCCCGTAAGCGACCAGCGCAATCCCCCAGAAGTGCGAAAAGTTCATCGCGCCGATGACTACAACCGCAATGCTCAGGATTGTGCGCGCTATATAATTCCTTGTACAGAAGAGATCATACTGCATGTGAGCCAGCGCAGTCAGACTCTCCTCCGTATGCGTCATGGTCACTTCATACTTTGTCATCTCTTGTTTCGCTCTTTGGTGCTCCGGTGCTGTCACGGATAAACCTCCATCAACAAGCTCAATTTTCATCCTCAAATTGTTTTCAAGACCTGTTTCCATTAAACCACATTATGAAGCGTGTAGCAAGCGTCAAAATGCCAAAAAGCACTGCAAAGAGCATCGGTGCTCAATTGAAAACAGAAGTTTCTGTTTACATATAATAATTTTTACTTAATCTGTCAATTTAAACTCGATTAAGTAAAATATTTTTACCCTTGAGCCTCAATCTCGTGTTGATTTTCGGTTCATGGGGTGATATATTATTACTTAATCTACAAGAAAAAAGCAGATTACGTAAAAATTTGAAAGGTCAGGGATTGATTTGATTACAGGCAGAGAGGAAGAATTAAGACTTCTCCGGCAGGCGCTGCAGGATGATCGCTCTCACTTTATCGCGGTTTACGGAAGGCGCCGTATCGGAAAGACGTTTCTTGTCCGGGAAGCATATGAATACCGATTTACCTTTCAGCACGCAGGTTTGTATCGCAGAAAAAAGAATGAGCAATTATATACATTCGTCTCTGCGTTGAAGGAATCCGGATATACCCCCGATCGCACTCCGCAGAACTGGCTGGAGGCGTTTGACGAGTTGAAGGAGCTGATCCGGCGATCTACAGAAAAGAAGAAAGTCATTTTCATTGATGAGCTGTCCTGGATGGACACACAGGGAAGCGATCTGATGGCTGCACTGGAACATTTCTGGAACGCCTGGGCTTCGGCGAGAAAGGATATCATCCTGATTGTATGTGCATCGGCAACTTCATGGATGCTCTCCAAGGTGATTCACAATAAGGGCGGATTATATAACCGCCTGACGGAACAGATTCATCTCAGAGCCTTTTCATTAGCCGAATGTGAAGCTCTTGTTCGGCAAATGGGGCTGGCGCTTAACCGCGAGCAGATTCTGCAAGGGTATATGATCTTTGGCGGAGTTCCTTATTACTGGGGATTCCTTCAGAAAGGAAAAAGCCTGCTGCAGAATGTCGACCGGATGATGTTCGCAGAGGATGCCCCGCTGAAGGATGAATACCGTTATCTTTTTGCTTCTATATTCCGCCAGCCGGATCAGTACCTGAAGATTATGCGTGCGCTGGGGCAGAAAAAGGTGGGAATGACCAGAGAGGAACTGATTGCCGCTACAGGAATACCCAACACCGGGGACCTGACAAAAAAGCTGACAGAGCTGGAAAGCTGCGACTTTATACGGGTGTACACCGCATACGGGAAAAAGAAAAAGGATGCCGTTTACCAGTTGATGGATTCCTTTATCCTATTTTATCTAAGGTTCATGGAAAAGGGACAGACAGACGAGCACTTCTGGGAAAACCAGCGCAACACGCCTGCAGTAAACACCTGGATGGGACTCGCTTTTGAGCGGGTCTGCCTGAATCATATAGAACAAATCAAAAAAAGTCTTGGTGTCTCTGGCGTTTTAAGTCATATCCACTCCTGGGCCTGCAGACAGGATCTGAGCCGGGGCATTTTCGGCTCACAGATTGACCTGTTGATCGTGAGGAACGACCAAGTTATCAATCTATGTGAAATGAAATACTCCGGTGTGGAATTCAATGTGACAGAGGCGTTTGAAAGAAGCCTGAACAGAAAAATCCATGATCTAACTGTTTCCACCGGAACCCGGTATGCTATCCACCCGACTCTGATCACAACTTACGGGATTACCGGAAATGAACACACAGACTGTCTTCAGGCTGTGATTACAATGGACGATCTGTTCTGCTGACCGCTCATCTTCACACTTTCGTTTGTGCTTCAGGGCCTGAGCCCCACGGTCGTCTATCTCACCAAGAGGAAATACAGCAGAAAAAACCAAACTACTCTGTCTTAAAGGGTAAAGCGACACCCTGTACCTTGTTCACTCCGAAAAGGTACGGGGTGTCTTTCTGCCTCTGTATGACATGAGTTGTCTATGAGAAAAACCCTGCGATCCGGTAAAAAATCGCTGTGAGTTTCCATTTATCGCAGGAGCATTTCCGGGTTCACTTTTTCATAAGCCGCATTTATCATTATCGCGCTTTTATGTCAACCTTGTCTCTTACCGGGCTTAACGGCCCGTCCCTTACCGCAGGAGTGCCAGGACTTCTTCCGGCTCGGGCATGGAGCGGATCGCGCCCTTGCGGGTGGTGACGATATAGGCTGCAAAGTTTGCAAAGCGGAGCATCTCATGGAGGTTTTCCTCTCCGAGGCCGTCGAGGCCACGCTCCAGGACATAATTCAGCACGCAGGCGCAGAAGGTGTCGCCGGCGCCGGTGGTCTCGATCACGCCGCCCAGCTTACAGGCGGGCTCAAAAACCTGGTGGCCGCCGTAATACGAGTGGCTGCCGTCTCCGCCGGCCGTGACGTTCAGGAGGCGGATGTTGGGATAACGCTCCCGCAGGATGGCAGCGCCCCTGTCAAAATCCTCTTCGCCGGTCATAAAGAGAATCTCGTTGTCGGCGATCTTCAGCACATCGCACTGCCCGAGTCCCCAGGCGATCTGCTCTCTGGCCGCTTCCTCGCTGCTCCAGAGCGGCGGTCTCAGGTTCGGGTCAAAGGAAATCACCGCGCCGGCCTCCCGGGCGATCTGCAGGGCGCGCACCGTAGCGCTGCGGCAGGGCTCGTCAGTCAGGGACAACGTGCCAAAGTGGAAGATTCTGCAGCCGCGCAGCAGCTCCTCGTCCAGCTCGTCCGCCCGCAGCAGCAGGTCGGCGCCCGGTTTGCGGTAGAAGCTGAAGTCTCTGTCCCCGTTCGGGAAGGTATTGACGATGGCAAGCGTCGTCGGGATCTCCGGGTCCCGCTTGAGGCCGCGGATGTCCACCCCCGCCTCCCGCACGGTTTCCGCCAGGAGATTTCCGAAGCCGTCCTGCCCCACCTTACCGATGAAAGCCGTCTTTTTCCCGAGCTTCTGCAGCATCGCCAGCACGTTGGCGGGGGCTCCGCCGGGATTGGCTTCAAACAGAGGGTTCCCCTGTCCGCTCTCTCCGTTTCTTGTAAAATCGACCAGCAGTTCTCCCAGTGCCACAACGTCAAATTGCTTCATTTCGCTTTCCATCCTCTCTGCAGCGTGCATCGCCGCATTTGTTGTGAATCATTCGTCGCTGTTGTCAAAATCACAGCACAGCCACCGGAATCCGCCCGGGGCCAGCTGCAGGCTGCTCTTGTCCGCTGCCTCTCCGGTCATCAGATCCCGGAACTCGCCGAGCTCGCCGGCAGCGGAGATCCGGCGCTCGGTCTCCGCAAAGTTGAACAGGGCCAGCAGCTTCTCCCCCCGGAAGTATCTGCCGATCCCGAGTACGGCGTCGTCGCCGGTGTTCAGGATCCAGACGTCCGCCCGGCTGTCAAAGACGCGGTGCTCATCCCGCAGCGTCTCGAGCCTGCGCAGGGCGAGGAAGACCTTCCCCTCCGGGGCGGAGGGATCCTTGCGGAGCTTGGCCGCTTCCCAGTTCATATCCCCCCGGTGGAGGTAGCGGCTGTCGGCCGCCTTGTCCGGGTCCTCGTGATAGCTGTAGTCGTTCTCCTGGGCGATCTCGTCCCCGCTGTAGAGCACGGGGATCCCGCTGAGGGTAAACATATAGGCATGCAGGCTGATGTCCAGCCGCAGCGCCCAGGCCAGCTTCTCCGGGTCCTGCTCATAGCGGGCGGCCTCCACGCCGCAGAGCGACGCGGTGGTTCCGCAGAGGCGGGCATCCCCCAGGCGCGGATCGTCGTTGTAGAGCTCGCCGCGGCTCGGGCTGCCTTCCCAGCGTCCGGTCAGATAGTCGTTCAGGAACTTCTTGTGAGAAACCTCTCCCATGCCGAAGCCGCCGAGGAAGCCGTAGTCCAGGCCCCAGCCGATATCGTCGTGGCAGCGCAGATAGTTGAGGAAGGTGTACTCCTTCGGCAGGGCAAAGACCTGTCCCAGCTGGTGCCGCAGGAGGCGCACGTCCTTGGTCGCCACGGTGTGCCAGGTGCTCGCCATGGTGGTGACGTTATACAGCATGTGGCATTCCGGCTTCTCTACGGTGCCGAAGTACGGGACGACTTTGGACGGCTCCATCACGACCTCGCCCAGCAGCAGCGTACCGGGGCAGACAACGTCCGCCGCCATGTGCATCATACGGACCAGAGAATGTACCTGCGGAAGGTTGCGGCAATTGGTGCCGAGCTCCTTCCAGATATAGGGCACCGCATCCAAGCGGATCACATCGACCCCTCGGTTGCAGAGATAGAGCATGTTCTCCGTCATGTCGTTGAAGACGACGGGATTGGCATAATTGAGGTCCCACTGATAGGGATAGAAGGTGGTCATCACGACCTTGTGCGCCTCTTCGCACCAGCTGAAGTTGCCAGGTGCCGTCGTCGGGAATACCTGGGGCACGGTCTTCTCAAACTCGTTGGGGATTGTCCAATCGTCGTAGAAGAAATACCGCGCTCTGCAGGCCTCATCTCCCGCGCGGGCTTTCCTGGCCCACTCGTGGTCTTCGCTGGTGTGGTTCATCACAAAGTCCAGACAGAGCGAGATGCCCTTTTCATGGCAGTCCGCTGCGAGGGCTTCCAGATCCTCCATGGTCCCGAGCTCTGGCTCGATCCGGCGGAAGTCGGCCACGGCATAGCCGCCGTCGCTCCGTCCCTTCGGGCTCTCCAGGATCGGCATGAGATGCAGATAGTTGACCCCGCAGTCTTCGAGATAGTCAAGCTTCCCCCGGACCCCCTGCAAGTTCCCGGCGAAGGCTTTCACATACATCAGCATGCCGAGGATGTTGTGCCCCCGATACCAGTCCGGATCACGGAGACGGCTCTCATCCAGCGCCTTCAGAGCGGGACTGCGCTCCTCCCAGGTGCGGTAGAGGATCTCGGTAAAATAATCCCAGGCTGCCTCGTCGCCGTGGTAGAGCTCCATATAACGCCCGCGGAGTTCTTCCTCGACCTTTTCAAAGCGCTTGCGAAAAGCGGATTTCCACTTCTTCTGATTCATGGTTTGTCCTCTGCTCCTTCTCAGGATAACAATATTGTATCGTTCTTTCAAACGACTGTCAATTCCAAAAAACACTCTATGCGAAAAGGGGTTTCTGTGATATGATACGTTTCATGAGAGCCGCCGCAATCGCGGCGGACACAGATCAGCCAGTACAAAGGAGTACACCGGAATGAGCCAGATCTTACAGAACGCGAGAGCTTATGAATCTCTTCACGGTTCCGATATCGCGCCGGAGCAGCGTCCGGCGTTCCATCTCAGCCCCTGGATCGGCTGGATGAACGACCCGAACGGCTTTTCCTGGTACGGCGGGCAGTATCACATGTTCTTCCAGTACCATCCCTATGACTCTCACTGGGGTCCGATGCACTGGGGTCACGCTGTGAGCCGCGACCTGCTGCACTGGGAATATCTCCCCTGCGCCCTTGCGCCGGACATGCCCTATGATAAGGACGGCTGCTTCTCGGGCAGCGCCATCGAGCTGCCGGACGGACGCCAGATGCTGATGTACACCGGCGTCCGGCACGAGACCGACGCGAACGGCCAGGTACGTGAGATCCAGACGCAGAACCTCGCCTTCGGCGACGGTGTGAACTATGAGAAATACGCCGGCAACCCGGTCCTGACGGAAGCGGACCTCCCGGAGGGCGGGAGCCGCTATGACTTCCGCGATCCGAAGCTGCTGCAGGCTCCGGACGGGAGCTATCTCGCCCTGATCGCCAACGACCAGCAGGGCGAAGGCGGCAGGATCCTGGTCTTCCGCAGCGAGGACGCGCTGCACTGGTCGTATGTCGCCCCGCTCGCTTCCAACCGCAACCGCCTCGGACTCATGTGGGAGTGCCCGGACTTCTTCCGGCTGGACGGCTACGATGTGCTGCTGGCCAGCGCGCAGGACATGCTGCCGAAGGACTTTGAATACCACAACGGTAACGGCTCCTTCTATCTGCTGGGTCACTGCAGCGATACTGACGGCGCTTACACCGTGGAGTCCGACCACGCGGCCGATTACGGCATCGACTTCTACGCGCCTCAGACCGTTCTCACGCCGGATGGGCGAAGGGTCATGATCGGCTGGATGCAGAACTGGGACACCTGCAATCTGCACACCAGGTGGGTCCCCTGGTTCGGGCAGATGAGTCTGCCGAGGGAGCTCTCCGTCCGAGACGGCGTCCTCTGCCAGCAGCCCCTCCGCGAGCTGGAGCTGATGCGCACCGATGAAGTGCGCCATGAGGATGTCCTGATCCGGGATGAGGAGATCCGCCTCCCCGGCGTCAGCGGGCGCACCGTCGACCTGGAGCTCGAGATCGAGCCGGTCGGGCCGGTATACAGCCGCTTTGCGATCCGTTTTGCGAAGAACGGGCTCTATCAGACCACGGTCAGCTTCCGTCCGCACGAGTCGGTTCTTAAAATCGACCGGAAGTTCTCCGGTTCCCGCCGGGCGATCATCCACCAGCGCCGCGCCAAAGTCCGCCACGAAGGAGGTCGCCTGAAGCTGCGCCTGATCCTCGACCGCTACAGCGCGGAGGTCTTTGTAAACGATGGGGAGCAGGTCCTCTCCGCCACCGTCAGCACCGATCTCTCCGCAAAGGACATCAGCTTCTACGCAGACGGCGAGGTCCGGCTCAAGGCCGTCAAGTACACGCTGCAGGCTTGATGGTCTGACATTGGCAGCGCTCAGATCAAGCTGCTGCAAGTTCTGTCTTATCCTCCGGAGGCCATATGGCCTCCGGTTTTTCATCGGTTCTGGGAAAGCAGCATCTTTGCCTCATAAGGCCGCAGCACAGAGGGGTCCTCGTCTGTTGCCGCGTAGCTGCCGACCAGCAGCCTGCTTCCGCGCTCTTCGGCAAGAAGCGGATTCTTGATCGTCTCGCCGGAGAAGTTCGCCACCACGAGGAGGCTGCCCTCGCCGTTGCTTCGGCGGTAAGCGAAGATACGTTTGTCGTCCTCGAGCAGGGGCTCATACTCTCCGTCCAGGAAAACGGTATATTCCTTGCGCAGCCGGATCAGCTCACGGTAACAGGAGAAAACCGAGTCTTCCCTGCCGACCTGGTCTGCGGCGTTGATTTCGGTATAATTGGGGTTGACCAGCAGCCAGGGCTCTCCGGTGGTGAAGCCGGCGTTCTGGCTGTCATCCCACTGCATGGGGGTACGGGCGTTGTCCCGCCCCTTTCGGTAGATGGCATCCAGGATCTGTTCCTCCGACCAGCCCTTGGCCCGGCGCTCCCGCACCATGTTGAGGATCTCGATGTCCCGGCAATCCTCCACCCGGAAGGCATAATTGGTCATGCCGAGCTCTTCCCCCTGATACACATAGGGGGTGCCCTGCATGCCGTGAAGCAGGATCGCCAGCATCTTGGCCGACTCTACCCGGTACCTGCCGTCGTCGGCAAAGCGCGAGACGCTGCGGGGCAGGTCGTGGTTTTCCCAGAAAAGGCTGTTCCAGCCCTTGCCGTAAAGCGCCCTCTGCCAGCGCGTAAAAATCTTTTTCAGCTCGACAAAATCGATCGGGACCATGTCCCATTTTTCTTTCCCGGGGATCTGGTCGATCTTCATATGCTCGAACTGAAATACCATGGAGAGCTCTGATCCGTCGGGATTGGAATAGAGCTTTGCCTGCTCGATATCGGCGCTCCAGGCCTCCCCGACAGTGACAAGGTCATCCCGCCGGAAGGCTGCTTGGCTCATCTCCCGTACATAGGGGTGCAGGGTCGGCGCGCACTTCATAATACCCCGGTCCGGGTCCTTCCCCAGATGGTCCACCACGTCCAAACGGAAGCCCCCGATCCCGCGGTCCGCCCACCAGTTGATCATGTCATAGAGCTCCTCTCGGAGCTTCGGATTGTCCCAGTTCAGGTCCGGCTGCTTGACGGAAAACTGGTGAAAGTAATACTGTCCCAACTCCGGTACCCACTCCCAGGCTGAGCCGCCGAAGCCGGCCTTCAGGTCGTTGGGCGGGGTCACGCCGTCGCCGTCGCGCCAGATGTAATAATCGTGATAAGGGTTGTCGCGGCTTTTCTTTGCTTCCCGGAACCAGCGGTGTTCGTCAGAGGAATGGTTCAGCACCAGATCCATGATGATCCGGATGCCGCGCTCCCGCGCTTCCCTTATAAGCTCGTCCATACCCTCCAGCGTGCCGAAAATCGGGTCGATGTCCCGGTAGTCCGCGATGTCATAGCCGTTGTCGTCTTGCGGTGAGCGGAAGACCGGTGAGAGCCAGATGGCGTCAATGCCGAGGGTTTTCAGGTAGTCCAGTTTTGAGATGATGCCGGGGATATCCCCGATGCCGTCGCCGTTGGAGTCACAGAAGCTGCGCGGATAGATCTGATAGATCACCGCCTGCTTCCACCAGGGTGTCTTCTGAGCTGTCATGCGTCTTTTCCTCCGTCGTCCTTTTCCTCTTCCAGCTGCCTGAACATCTTTTGCATCAGCAGGACACAGATATAGCAGGGCAGTGAAAACCCAAACAGAAACAGCACCGGCGTTCCGTAGCGCCAGAAGTGGATGCAGAGCAGCCAGAACGCCCCCGTGAAGCAGACCATCCCCAGGGTCTGCGGGAAGTAGGCCACCGCCAGAACGGCGGCGTTTTTCAGCGTCTTCCCGAGGGGATTGTCATACCGCGCCAGAAGCGCCAGTGTATAGACCGTCAAGGCCAGCAGCAGCACTGCCAACGCGGCGATCCCGTATCGGAACATCTCGGCGTAAGCCAGCGCGCAGAGGTAGTCGACATACAGCAGTCCCATCGCGGCCAGCAGGATCAGACCGAAGAGGATGCCGTTTTTCAGGTTTGCCCGGAAGGCCCGTCCGTAGCTTTTCAGGATGCCGCCCTCTTCCTGGCGGATGATCCGGATGACCACATCGTTCATGGCAGTCAGCGCCGCGCCGGCGGTGACGATGGGGACGCAGCAGAGCAGCGTCACGAGGTTCAGGAACATCATGTCCGCAATCACGCTCAGCCCCTGCCAGAACGGGTTTTCCATGTCAAAAATTCGTCTCACGGTTCGCAGTCCCTCCGCATCAAGTTTTGTCGTGTTTCTCTGTGTTGCTCATAGCAGATTTCCCCGCCCGTCCGGGCGGGGAAATCTTTTCTGTTTGTCGGTTTGTATAGGGAATCCGTGTTCTGTTCCGGATCAGCCCTTGACAGCGCCGGAGGCAACGCCCTCGACGATGTAGCGCTGCAGGAACACATACAGGATCAGGATCGGCAGCATGGCCAGCAGCAGGGCCGCCATAACAAGGCCGATATCCGTGGAGTAGGTGCCGTAGAAGGCCTGCGTTGCAATGGGGATGGTGTAAAGAGGCTTCTCTGTGAGCACCAGGCTCGGCAGCAGATAGTCGTTCCAGTAAGCCATGGCGTTGATGATGCCGACGGTCGCGATAGTTGGCTTCAGCAGGGGGAAGACAACCTTCCACCAGGTCTGCCAGCGGGAGCAGCCGTCGATCGTCGCGGCCTCTTCCAGGGCCAGCGGGATGTTCGTCTTGATCGCCCCGTGGAACATGAACACCGCCATCGACACCGAGAAGCCCACATGCATCAGGATCAGAGTGAGTCTGTGGTTCAGGACGTTCAGCATACCGCCATAGATAGACACCAGAGGAAGCATGAGCACCTGGAACGGGATGACCATCGACGCGATCATCAGCGAGAAGATCAGCGTGCAGAATTTCCATCTTCCGTTACGGACGATCACAAACGCGGTCATGGAGGAAACCAGAATCGTAAGGACTGTCGCGCACACGGTAATGATGAGAGAGTTGCCAAACACTTTCCAGAACTGCATCTTCTCCATCGCAGCAGGGAAGTTGTCCAGTGTAAAGCCTTTCCGCGTTCCGATCAGAGAGAGCGGATTGGCGACGATGTCTACCTTGCTCTTAAAGACGTTGATAACGACCAGAATAAACGGGAAAATGAAGCAGATAAACAGGACCAAGAGCACAATCCACATGATAACATGGGCTATTTTTTTATTGCGCGCGGCTCTTTCGTTTTCAGTCATTATGCTTCAACCTCCCCTCTCTTGCCGACCAGCACCTGCGTCACGCCGACAATGGCGCAGACCAGGAACAGGATCACAGCCTCAGCCTGGCCGAGACCGAAGTTTCTGTAAGTAAAGGCCTGATTGTACACGTGCATGGCCGCCATCACAGAGGATCCGAACGGCTCGCCCTTGGTCAGGGAGAGGTTCACATCGTAGACGACGAAGCAGCGCGTGATGCTCAGGAAGATGCACTGTACGAAGCTGGAGCGCATCAGGGGGATGGTGACGTTCTTCATGGCCTGGGCCGGCGTGCAGCCGTCGATCAGAGAGGCCTCCTGTACGTCCTTGGAGACGCTCATGAATCCGGCCACATAAATCAGCATCATGTAGCCTGCATACTGCCATACCGAAACCAGAATCAAGGCGAACATCGCGCCGTTGGGTGTAGCCAGGAGCGAGACGGCAGTGCCGCCGGAGATGGCCTTGCCGATGGCGACGAACGCACGGTTGAAGACAAACTGCCAGACATAACCGAGGACGATACCGCCGATCAGGTTTGGCACGAAGAAGCCTGCGCGGAAGAAGTTCTGTCCCTTGACGCCGCTGGTGACCAGGTAGGCCAGTGCAAAGGCGACAATGTTAATGAGAATAACGGCGAAAACCGAGTAAATGAGGGTGCGGCCCATGGCCTGCCAATAAGTTGAATCCTGAAAAGCAGCTGCGAAATTCTGCAGCCCTACAAACGGCTTGGCACGGCTGACGCCGTCCCAGCTTGTTAAGGTCAGATACAGGCCATAGAGGAACGGTGCGATCACGACAGCCAGAAACAGGACTGTACCCACACCCCCGAACATCAGGTACTGTCTGATCTTATAGGATAATGTGTTTTGTTTCATAAATCCTCTCTTCCCTGAAAAACAAGCAGATTTGCCATATGGGGAGACCGGGCATCAGAGCATGCTGATGCCCGGCATGGTGTTTGTATAAGTGAAAGGACTATTGCGTTTTAGTGGGCGCCGACCTCAGCGGTGGCCCAGTAATCGGTCACTTCACCGGCAAAGCCCGCGCGGTCAATCTGATCGCCAAGGTATTTCTGGAAGGAGATGCCGACTTTGGCATAGTGGTCATCCGGCAGATAGTTATAGTTGCCGACCATCGCTCCGGTATCTGCGAAGCTCTTGACAGAGGCGCCGAGAGGATCGGAGACCGGCAGGGTGATGTTGGAGAACGCGGGAACCAGTGCGCAGGTATTGACCAGGAAGTCCTGACCTGCTTCGTCATAGACCAGCCAGTTCAGGAAGGCCTTGGCAGCCTCCTGCTGCTCTGCGGAGACAGAGTTGTCGATGAAGAAATACTTGGAGCCGCCGCCGACGAGCTTGTCGTTGAAGCCGTCGAGCGCGCTGGGAACCGGCATCATGCCGAGATTTGCCGTGTCGTCAAACTCTTTGATATCGGACCAGTCCCAGTTGCCGCCATACTTGAAGGCGATGTCGCCGAAAGCGAGGTTCATCTCGGTATCCTCACGGACGGCGGAGAGCGGGGCGGACTTCATCCAGTTGTTGGCCTTCATGACATCGAAGGTGTCCATCAGGGCGTTGAAGACATCGTCGTCCGCCAGCTTGACGGAGCCGTCCTTGATGCCGGCGATGAATGCGTCGGGATCATCATGCATCTCGTAGACAGATGCAAAGAAGTGGGCCGCGAGAGACCAGTCTTCCTTCTGCAGGCCGCAGGGAGCCGCCATGCCGCCGGCAATCAGAGCATCGATGAGAGCCTGGAAGTCTTCTGTGGTCTTGACAGCAGCAGGATCGAAGGCTTCGCCGGTGGCAGCCTCGATGGCGTCAGCATTGTAGAGAATGCCGCGGGCTTCCACGCAGACCGGGAAACCGAGGACCTTGCCGTCCACGCTGATGGCCTGGGTGGTGTCCTTGACCCAATCCTGGTCGCTCATATCAAGAGCGTGCTCGGGTCCGAGGGAGTAGATGTCCTTCGCATCAACCATGGAGATGACGTAGGGGTTCTTCGCAGCATAGCGGGAGGCCATGTGCGCCGCGACGGTGTCAGAGGAGTAGTAGACCGTGATGCTGACATCATCATGGCTGGCGTTCCACTCGTTCGCCAGTTCCTCCAGCTGACTCTGGATCTCCATCTTGGAGTTGAAGATGGTCACTTCAACCGGTGCCGCAAACGCGGACGGGCAGGCCAGGGCGAAAACCATGACCAGCGCGAGGAGCAGTGCAATGTACTTTTTCATGTTTGCTTCCTTTCTCTTTTTTAGATTTTCGCGTCCCG
Organism: Oscillospiraceae bacterium; assembly: GCA_017458065.1. Taxonomy (GTDB): domain Bacteria; phylum Bacillota; class Clostridia; order Oscillospirales; family Oscillospiraceae; genus Limivicinus. Next base: position 131,594 of record JAFTGD010000043.1, on the reverse strand, counting down.
TTTCATTCATGTTTTCTTCATTACCAGAACGCCATTCATGAAACGTTACATCGTTAACATTGGTATCTTAACACAGCTCATTTTTGCTGTCAACCGCTCCCTTTTTCGAAATCGTTTTCAGTCCGGTTTTCTGACATGTTGCATAAAATCAATTCAAAATTTTAATGCATTTTGACGAAGCCCCTCAGGGTAAAAATCTCTTTTCTTTCCATCTCTGCCTTGTTATAATAGAATAACTGTAATCAACACTACCGAAGTGACATGTGAGGGATCCACTCCGATGAACCGCAGTACGCAGCCCACCATGAAGGATGTTGCCCGCGAGGCCGGCGTCGCCCTTGGGACAGTCTCCAGGGTTTTCAACGGCTTCCCGGTTGGGGAAGAATACCGCCGGCGCGTGGAAGCCGCCGCCGAGAAGCTCAATTACCGCGTCAACAACTATGCCCGCGGTTTGAAGATGAACAAGACCAACTGCATCGGCTTACTGATGCCGTCGCTGAAGCATCCTTTTTTTGCTGTTCTCATCGACGAGCTCACCTCCTGTCTGACCCGGCACGGATACCTGACGCATGTGATGATCACAAATTCAGATCCCGAAGCGGAGCAGAAGAGTTTTACTCTGGTCGAACAGAACAAGGTCGATGGGATCATCGCCCTGACCTACCGGCCGGATATTGAAGTTGATCCCGGCATCCCTCTCGTGAGCATCGACCGCCGCTTCAACGACTGGGTCCCCTGTGTCTCCTCGGATAACTTCCATGGCGGCGAGCTTGCCGCGGAAAAGCTTGTGGAGCTCGGCTGTAGGAAATTGCTGTTTCTCCGCATCGGTCCCACGCTTCTGAGTGAAGCCGATAAACGCGGTCCCGGTTTTGAATCCGCCTGCAGACGTCTGGGGGTCCCGTATGAAATGCTTATGGTCAACGACGAGGAGACCGAAGCGCCGATCTACCGTTTTCTGCTGGAGCATCTCGGGGCCGGAAAGCCGGACTTCGACGGCATCTTCTGCAACACGGACGGTCTTGCGCTGCGTATCTGCTCTTTCCTCCGGGAACAAGGCGTCCGCATTCCGGAGGATGTGCAAATCATCGGTTATGACGGGATCCTTAATTTTGCCAATGGCATGTATCTCTGCTCCACAATTGTCCAGCCGATTTTGAAAATGGCCGAGCGGTCAGTCGATATCATTCTCGGGGACGATCCTCATCCTGACAACAGCTCTCATGTTCTCCCGGTTTTTTATGCCTCCGGCGGAACAACACGGGATATTCCTTCTCCTCCCGCAGTCGCGAACATCTATAATCCCTTCCGAGCAACAGAGGGAAACTGAAAATGCGTTTCCTGTGAACGGGTCCTTCGGGACCCGTCTTCATCATGCGATTATATTGAAAACCTCCGATCCGGTGCCCGTCTGTTCTGCACCGTATCGGAGGTTTCCGTCAATTATGAGGTCGTCTCGCGAACCCACTCCAGCGACTTTCTGATCCCGTCCAGCATATACGCGGGGCTGTAATCATACAGCTCGACAATCATGGGGATATCTCCCGCCATTTTCAGGATTTCGGGAATTCTGATAAATCCACTTCCGACCGGAACCGGATACCGGTAAGTTCCGTCGCGAATTTCCTTCCCGACATCGTCGGGGTTTTTCGCAGTCATTCCCCGGTCTTTCAGATGCAAAGCGCATATCCTGCCCTGCAGCTGCCGGAATGCGGCGACCTCATCCTCCTGAACCATGATCAGGTTGCCAGTGTCGAAACAGCAGTACAGTTCCGGAATCGCTTCCAGAAACCGCTTCAGCCCCGGAAGGTTGTTATACGGCGATGCCATCTGGTCCAGATCCTCCATATAGACCCGAACGCCCCTGCTCACCCCGTAATCAACCGCATCCCGCATTCCCGCAATCAGCCTGTCAAAGTTCTGGTCCGTGCATACGGGAACGATCAGCGCATGGTCTGTTCCGAGTCTGACCGACTGATCGATCAGTTCATGTGATGCTCCAGTCCCGCCGTCATAATCAATCCACGCGTGAAGCCCTGTTACCTCCGCATCCGTCTTCTGGAGCACCTCTTCGATTTCATCCGCGTACTGCCGCGTGCTGTCAAGACTCACATAGATTCCCTGCAGGCCGGATCCACACAGTGCGGAAACCGCCTCGACCATGGGAATGCCATGATAAACGGCGCCGGTCCTGATATTTTCATAGAACGCAGATAGCGTCATGTCGTATTCTCCTTTTGTAGTTTCGAAGCACCATATAGAACTTGCCGCTCAGAAGCGTTTTATATGCTCCTGAGCGGCTTTCTTCCTGTTCTCTGTTTACCGTTACAGCTCCGCGCGGTCGGCCAGGATGGTGACGCGGTTGTTGCGGACGCTCGCCACCCCTGCGGAGTGACGGACGGTCTTTTCCTCTCCGCCCTCCATGCGGCAGAGGGTCTCCCCCTCCTGCATGGCACAGAGCATCGGCGCGTGATCGGCCAGCACGCCGACGGAGCCGGCCGCGGTGGGGATGTGGCAGTATTCCGCTTCCCCGTCCAGCAGCGTCCCCTCGGCGGTCATGATGCACAGGTGAAAACACTTTGCCATGGTGCTCTCCCCCGGTCAGAAGCTGCCGCGCTTGGCGATGACCTCGTCGATGGTGCCGCAGAGCAGGAAGGCCTGCTCCGGCAGATCGTCCACATCGCCGCCCAAGATGGCCTGGAAGCCCTTGATGGTCTCCTTCAGCGGGACATACTTGCCCTGCATACCGGTGAAGTTTTCCGCCACATGGAAGGGCTGGGACAGGAAGCGCTGGATCCTTCTGGCGCGGGCAACCGTGGCGCGATCCTCCGCGCCCAGCTCGTCCATGCCGAGCACCGCGATGATGTCCTGCAGCTGGCGGTACTTTTCCAGCACCTGCTGCACGGCGCGGGCCGTCTCATAGTGCTCCTTGCCGAGGACGTTGGGCTCCAAAATCCGGGACGAGCTCTCCAGCGGGTCGACTGCCGGATAGATGCCCAGCTCCGCAATGGAGCGGGACAGAACCGTCGTCGCATCCAGGTGGGCAAAGGCGGTGGCGGGAGCAGGGTCGGTCAGGTCGTCGGCCGGCACATAAATTGCCTGTACCGAGGTGACCGAACCGTTACGCGTGGAGGTGATGCGCTCCTGCAGGTCGCCCATCTCGGTGGCCAGCGTGGGCTGATAGCCGACGGCGGAGGGCATGCGCCCCAGCAGCGCCGAGACTTCGGAGCCTGCCTGTGTAAAGCGGAAAATGTTGTCGATGAACAGCAGCACGTCCTGACCGGACTTGTCGCGGAAGTTCTCCGCGATGGTCAGGCCGGACAGCGGCACACGGAGGCGGGCTCCGGGCGGCTCATTCATCTGGCCGAAGACCAGCGCCGTCTTGTTGATAACGCCGGACTCGTTCATCTCGTTCCAGAGGTCGTTGCCCTCGCGGCTTCGCTCGCCGACCCCGGCGAACACGGAATAGCCGCCGTGCTCATAGGCGACGTTGCGGATCAGCTCCATGATCAGGACGGTCTTGCCGACGCCGGCGCCGCCGAAGAGGCCGATCTTTCCGCCGCGGGCGTAGGGAGCCAGCAGGTCGACGACCTTGATGCCGGTCTCCAGCATCTCGGTGGCAGGCAGGATCTCGGTGAACTTCGGTGCCTTGCGGTGGATGGGAAGGCGCTCGGCATCTTCCACAGGGCCTTTCCCGTCGATGGGCTCGCCGACGACGTTGAACATTCTGCCCAGCGTCGCCTCACCCACGGGCATCGTGATGGAGGACCCGGTATCATGCGCGTCCATGCCGCGGGAGATGCCGTCGGTGGATGAGAGGGCGATGCAGCGCACATCACGGTTTCCCAGCTGCTGCACAACCTCCAGCACCACCTTGCGCTCGGGCAGCTGGATCTCAATGGCGTTGTAGATTTCCGGAAGCTTTCCCTCCGGATAGTGGATATCGACCACAGGGCCGATCACTCGTTTGACTGTTGCATTCTTCATTTCTTATCCTCCGGCAGTGTTGTTCCGAAGTGCTTCCGCACCGCCTGCGATCTCGGAGATCTCGGTGGTGATGGCCGCCTGGCGGGCATGGTTGAGCTCCAGGGTGAGATCGCTGATCAGCTCTTCCGTGTTGTCCGCCGCCGCGGTCATCGCCGTCATGCGGGCGGAGTGTTCGCCGGTGCGGGCTTCCAGAAGGACCGCGTGCACGGTGTTGCCGATGTACATGTCCAGCAGGGCATTCAGCAGACTGTCGCGGTCCGGTTCAAAGATCGTTCCGCCTTCGGCATTCTGCACGTCGTCGCGTTTGAGCGGCAGCAGCTGTGCCTGTTCCGGCACCTGCGACAGAACCGAGCGATAGTGCTGATACACCAGGACGATTTTGTCAACGGTCCCTTCCCGATAGAGCTTTTTGAGTCTGTCGGCAATCGCCAGCGCCTCTTCATGGGTGGGCGTGTCACTCACCTCGACGGTCTCCTGCACCTGCAGACCGGCAGCCGCGATCAGGTCCTTGCCCCAGCGGCCACAGACAAGCACATAGCTGTCCTCTCCACTCTCGCGGATCAGGCCCTCGCAATAGCGCAGCAGGCTCTGGTTATAGGTTCCGCACAGGCCGCGGTTGCCGACGATCAACACATAGCAGACCCGACGGCACTCCGCGTGCGGCGTCAGATAGGGGTTGGCAATCTCCGTCAGCCCCGCCGATGCCTCGGACAGCAGCGTGCCGCTGCGGTCGGCATAGGCACGCAGGCTGGCAAAGGCCGACTGTGTCCTGCGCAGCTTCGCCGCCGCGACCATTTTCATGGATTTTGTAATCTGACGGGTATTCTCAACGCTTTTGATGCGTGTACGGATGGCTCGCAGATTTGCCATGCTCTATGCCCCCTTACGCATCGAAGCTCTCGGTATACTCGGAAATGAGCTTCTTCAGTCTGGTCAGCTGCTCGTCACCGAGCTTCTTGCCGCTCATGATGTGGTTGCGCAGCTGCGGATAGCGGCTGTTGACATAGGGCAGCAGGCCCTGTTCATAGCGAGCAATATCCTGCAGCTCGACACCGTCGGCATAGCCCTCGCTGACGGCAAAGATTGAGATAACCTGGTCGGATGCATCCATCGGGGCGTACTGGCCCTGCTTCAGGAGCTCCGTCATGCGGTCGCCGCGGTGCAGGGTTGCACGCGTGGCCTTGTCCAGGTCTGAACCGAACTGCGCAAAGGCAGCCAGCTCACGATACTGCGCCAGGTCCATTCTCAGACGTCCTGCGACCTGCTTCATGGCACCCAGCTGGGCCGAACCGCCGACACGCGAGACCGAAAGGCCAACGTTGACAGCCGGACGTACGCCGGAGTTGAACAGGTCGGTCTCCAGGAAGATCTGACCGTCGGTGATGGAGATCACGTTTGTCGGGATATAGGCCGAAATATCGCCGGCCTGGGTCTCGATGATAGGAAGCGCGGTCATGCTGCCGCCGCCGGCCTCCTCGCTCAGGCGCGCCGCGCGCTCAAGCAGTCTGGAGTGCAGGTAGAAGACATCGCCGGGGTAGGCCTCGCGTCCGGGCGGACGGTGCAGCAGCAGGGAGATCTCACGATAGGCGACTGCCTGCTTGGACAGGTCGTCATAGATGATGAGAACGTCTCTGCCCTTGTGCATGAAGTACTCGCCCATGGCAGCGCCCGCATACGGGGCGATGTAGAGCATCGGGGCAGACTCGGAAGCGCTGGCACACACCACGATGGTGTATTCCATCGCATTATGCTCACGCAGCTTCTGCACGCAGCCGGCAACGGTCGATTCCTTCTGTCCGATGGCGACATAGATGCAGATCATGTCCTTGCCCTTCTGGTTGATGATGGTGTCAATGGCGATGGCCGTCTTGCCGGTCTGACGGTCGCCGATGATCAGCTCACGCTGACCGCGGCCGATGGGGACCAGGGCGTCGATGGCCTTGATACCGGTCTGCATCGGGACGGAAACCGGACGGCGCTCGATGACGCCGGGTGCCGGACTCTCGATAGGCCGGGTTTCGGTGGTGTGGATTTCTCCGCCGCCGTCAATGGGGTTGCCGAGGGAATCGACCACGCGGCCGATCATTTCCTCGCCGACGGGGACCTCGATAATACGTCCGCTGCGGCGGACCTCGTCACCCTCCTGCAGGCCGGAATAGTCACCCAGCAGGACAACGCCGATGTTGTCCTTTTCCAGGTCCATGACCATGCCGCGCAGGTCCTGGTTGAATTCAATCAGCTCACCGGCCATGGCGTCGGACACACCGGAAATGCGGCAGATACCGTCCGATACGCTGATGACGGTTCCCTTCTGATAGACGGCCGGGTCGCGGTCGGCCTTGCCGAGCTCTTCCTTCAGGGCGTCGATCAGCTCCTCGTCGTCATGTTCAAGTACGGAAACCGAATCCTTCGCACGATTCAGCATTCCCTTGAGCGTGCTGTCATAGACTGTATCTCCGATACGCAGGTACACGCCGCCGATCAGGCTCTCGTCCACGGCGGTGGTGATGTTCAGCTGGTCCTCAGTTGCATCCTCGCCCGCATCCTTCAGGGCACGCAGGATGGCCGCCTTGACACGGCGGATGTGGTCCTCGGACGGCTCGGTCACACCGCGCATCTCGACCTGGATGCTGCCCTTCTCCTGGAAGGCCATCAGGTCACCGCGGGTGATGTGCAGCTTTTTCTCGGCGCGCAGAATGAGACGCTCGGTCATCTTCTCACGGGCAGCGGCGTGGCTGTCATCCCCCAACAGCACAGCGGCCTGCGCAATCACCTCATCCATCGTGTCGCGGGTCAGCTCGGTGCGGGCGGTGTGTTTCTGGTACTGCAGCGCCTTCTCGTTCTCGGCGGTCATCTCCTCCGCGGCTCTGCGGTCCGCGGCTTCGGTGCGCTCTTCATCCGCCTCGGCGGCCGAGCGTGCCGCACTCAGGATGCCGGCGCATTCCTCCTCGCCCTTCTGATTGGCAGTTTCAATCCCGGCGAGCAGTTCTTTCGCCTTTTCCTCCGCGTCATCAGCCGCCTTGATCTGGTCGACGATTCCGGTACGGCGTCCGCCGAACATTTTCGGAATGATCTTCTTGCCGACAAAATACAGGGCGACTGCCAGGATGGCGAAGTTAATCAGGCCATATAATAAGGTATAGTGAAATGTTCCCATATTCCGGTCATCCCTCCTCTCTGCTGTATTTTCGCATTCTGCTTACTCCTCGTTGAGCAGCCGCTTTGCCAGCAGCTCCGCCAGCTCCGGTGTGGCCGTGCGCAGTGCCTCGGCGGTTTTCTCACGCTGCTCGCTCAGGGCAGCCTCGCCGTCTTTCAGCACCTGGCTGGAGGCGGCGCGGGCCTGGCTCATGGCCTCGGCATGGCGCTTCTCCAGCTCGTCACCGGACTGGGCCAGAATGCGTTTTGCTTCCTCACGGCTCTTCGCCTTCTGGCTCTGAAGCCGTGCGTCATTTTCCTCGACCTTGTCCTGCGCCTGCTTTTCCTCATTGAGCTTGGCATCCATGCGGGCCTGACGGTCCTCCATGAAGCGCAGCACCGGGGTGTACAGAAAATGCTTCAGCAAAAACAGCAACAGAAAGAAGTTGATGACGGTCCATATCAGTTCTGATGGATTGATACTCATGGACTGTTTCCTTTCTGTCGGTAAACTTACATATTATTCAGCAGCATGAACGCGATCAGCAGACCGTAGATGGTCAGCGACTCCATAATGCCCATGGAGAGGATCAGTGTGGAACGGATGGTTCCGGCGGATTCGGGCTGGCGTGCGATGGCTTCCATGGCTTTGGAAGCGGCGAGGCCCTGTCCGATGCCGGGGCCGATGGTGCTGACGGCGATCGCAATCGCTGCGGCAAGTGCAATGAGTCCAGAAGATGCCATAATAGTTTTCCTCCTAAATTCTGTAGATCGTATCGATTATTCTTCTTCGCCGATTCCCTCGACCGTATAGATCGAGATCAGCATGGTGAATACCAGCGCCTGAATAAAGCAGAACAGCAGGCTCAGGATGTTCATCACCAGCGGCAGACCAATTGGGAACAGCCGGTACAGATATTCTGTGACCGATTCCTCACCATACAGGTTGCCGTAAAGTCGCAGTGCCAGCGACAGCGGACGGATAAACTGTTCGATGATGGCCAGGAAAAACAGCGGAATCGTCATCGATGTGAAGATTCCCCAGAGATACTTTCCGAAGCCGCGCTCTTTCACGCCGATCACATGTGTCACAAAAAACGCGATCAGTGCGAGTGCCGCCGTAACAGACAGACTGGCTGTCGGCACACTGAAGCCCTTGATATGGCCGGCGCCCGGCAGCAGACCGGAGTAGTTGCTGACAATGATGAAGATAAAAAACGTCGCAAATACCGGAAAATACTTTCTGGACAGCTTTTCCCCAAGTGTCCCCTTAAAATAGTTCTGCAGGTAGCCCACTGCCATCTCCGCCGCGTTCTGCAGCTTGCCGGGGGTATCCTTCATGTTCCGCGTGGCCAGCCAGCTTAAAAGCGTCAGGATCAGGATGATGGCCCACATCGTCGTGACGGTGCCCGTCACCTCCAAAGGACCGATAGAAAACAGTGCATGACTCGTCTCCTCCACAAACTCACCTCCCTTATATTTTCAGTAATCTTTATTGTACACCAGATCGGCTGATTTGAAAAGGCTTTTTCCGCTCTGAAGTTGAACATTTTCTTCTATTTGTCGAGCTGGCTGCTTGCCGCGAGGAGAAGAGCCGCCGATTCCGCTCTGACAGCCGAAAACACAGCGAAGCCCCCGTCGGTCGGGGGCTTCGTTGTGTTTCAAACCGTTATATCTGACAGAGTTGCTTCCGTTCTGCTTCAGGCATCGTGAAGTTTTGTTTTACACGCCGAAAAGCAGGTCGCCGTAGGTCGGGAACGGGTTCAAAAGTCGATACATTCCCCGCGAAGCGGGAGATGCACTTCTTTTCTTATACTTCGAAGAGCAGGTCGCCGTAGGTTCAGGTCGCTGCCCGGTGTCCCCTCGGCAAATTCCGTATTCAGCGCGTGCACGGTGAATATGCCGTCGTCAATGCTGACCGTATAGGTGCCCGGCGTGATGGTGATGGAATTGGCCAGAATGGTCTGGGTAAAGCCCCTTTTCAGCCCGCTGTCAAAGTGAAAAATCTGAGGCTCCGCCAGTTGGCAGCCCGGGGACAGAATCACCTTAATAGCGGCCAGATTCGCCTTGATGATCTCGATAAAAAGGCAACCGAAATAGGCCAGCAGACTGCCGAGGATCTTTGCGGCCTTCTTACTCCGCTCCCGGGACCAGCCGCAGACCTTAATCGCGAACACAGCCACCGCCGCCGAGAACACCACGCCGAACCCGATCACATCCCATGTGACTCTTCCGTTAAAAAGCATCCACAGCAGAAAAAAGATCAAAAAAACAGCATACGCACCCCTCCGTATACAGATTTCACGTTCCTGCTCAGTTTTATTTTACTTTAACTTTTTTCCCATGTGCTGTCAAATCCGTTCATCAGAAACTTGACAGAAGACTTTCCATTGCATATAATGAAAATAAGGGCACTGCGACAAGCGGTTAGCCCAAACGTCGGATTAGTTCATAGCTTGAACCGTCACCGGGCAGGGTGGCGGTTTTCGCTTTTTACATGGAGCGTAATAACATATCCAAAGATATGAAACGTCACAGTAATTGGCATCGCCTCACCCCCTTTCGGGTGGTGTGACTAACCGCCGGCCGTTACGCAGTGTCCTTGCTTGCCGTCAGAATACCACAAATCGGGCTGTTTGACGATTGGTTTTTAAGTAGTCAAAGCGGGCAACCATTTCTTTCGATTTTTCGCCTACATTTTTCTTGTCGGATTCCGTCGAATATGGTATTCTATTAACATGAAAACCAGTCCTCCGGGAGGTGAATGATATGGGTATCTATTTGAACCCTGGCAACAGTGGGTTTGAAGGGATTCGCAACGCCGTTTATGTGGACAAAAGCGGTCTGATCGACCTGATCAACCAGTCGATTAATACTCCTCTGCGTCTGAGCTGCGTAAGCCGGCCGAGGCGTTTCGGCAAATCGTTTGCGGCTCAGATGCTCTGTGCTTATTATGACAAGAGCTGTGATTCCAGCTCTTTATTCAAGGATTTGGAAATAGCGAAATCTCCCGACTACAAAAAACATCTGAACCAATACAATGTCATCTATGTTGACATGAGCAGTACCGCACCATATACAAACCATTACAGAGACCTCATTCCCTTTCTGAGCAGGCGGATTGCTTCTGAGTTGGAGGACGCCTTTCCCGGCATGGCGATTTGTGATGATCTTCCCGGCACACTCATCAGCGCCGTTGATGCTGCTGGATGCAAGTTTGTCATGATTATTGATGAATGGGATGCTCCAATTCGTGAGCATCCAGAGATTCAGGCAGAGTACCTCGGCTTTCTCCGCTCCCTTTTCAAAAACAGCGGTGTGACCTCCCGCGTATTTGCGGCGGTCTATATGACCGGTATTCTCCCGATCAAAAAGGATGGGTCACAGTCCGCGATCTCGGATTTTGAAGAGTATACTATGCTGAATCCAGGCCCCTTTGCTCCCTATGTCGGGTTTCTGGAAGAAGAGGTCCGTTCTCTTTGTGATTCCAACCATATAAGTTTTGACGAGATGAAGCGCTGGTACGACGGATATTCTCTGAGAGGCACAGGCTCTGTATATAACCCGAACTCTGTTATGAAGGCTATCCGTTATCACCACTTTGACTCTTATTGGACCGAGACCTCCTCCGCTTCCAGTCTGATAGGTTACATCAGCCGGGATTTTCAGGGGCTGCGAAAAACCATCGCAGAACTGATTGGCGGTGTAGCAGTAAATGTAGAAACAAAAGGGTTTTCAAATGATCTGATCAACTTCCGCGGTCAGGACGATGTTCTGACTTTGCTGGTTCATCTTGGCTATCTCGCATATGATGAATCTTCAAAGAGTGTCTGTATTCCGAACGAAGAAATCCGTCTGGAGTTTACCCGGGCAATCCGTGAGGATCAGCAGCCCGAGACCATGAAGCGTGTTCAGGAAAGCAATCAGCTGATTATGGACACGATACACAGGAACACGGACGCAGTTGCCATGCAGATCGAGAGAGTCCATCAGGAGGCCACCAACCCGCTGAACGCCAACAACGAGAATGCGCTCCGTGCCGTGATTCAGCTCGCCTACTTCAGTTACAAGGATTATTACATCAAGATGGAGGAGCTCCCAACTGGACGGGGGTACGCCGATGTCGTCTATCTCCCGAAGCAGGGAGAGATGGTTCCCGCATTGGTAATTGAACTGAAGTGGAATCAGTCCGCTGAGGCCGCGATTCAGCAGATCAAGGCCCGGAATTATCCAGCCGTTTTACAGGACTATGGCGGAGAGATTCTTCTCGTCGGGATCAATTACGACAAGGACGCTCCTGTCGCAGAGCGCAAATACACCTGCACCATTGAACCATTTTCCCCGATATAACCGTTTTCCCTCTTATCAACTGCAAAAAACCGCGCCCGGGATTTTAGTCCCGGGCGCGGTCTTGCTGCATATTGGTTTTTCGAATTCTTTACACGCCGAAAAGCAGATCGCCGTAGGTCGGGAAGGGCCAGTAGCTCGCTGCGGTCATGGTCTCGGCCTCGTCGCAGAGCGCGCGCAGCTCCGCCATTCTGCAGAGCACTTCGTCCCGGATATGAAAAGCCTGTTTGGTGTTGTCGCCCTCCAGCGCCAGCACACTGCGCTCCAGGACCTCGGTGGCGTCGTCGATGCCGTCGATGAGGACCGAGAGGCGCTTGATCTGCCTGGTCTCATAGGCGCAGGCGAGCTCCGGCGCTGCCGCCTTCTTGGCGTTCAGGCCCGCGGACAGATCGCCGCAGTAGCGCACCACCGCGGGGAGGATCTCTTTCCTTGCCATGTCCACCATGGTCAGAGCCTCGATCCGGACGGTGCGGACGTAGTTCTCCATGGAGATCTCGTATCTTGAGTGGAGCTCGGTCTCGGTATAGATCTTCTGGCTGGTGAGCATCTCGACGTTGCTCGGGTCGAGGACCATCTGCAGCGCGTCGGGCGTGGTGCGCAGGTTCTTAAGCCCTCTGACCTCGGTTGCCTCCTTGACCCAGGCGTCGTCATAGCCGTTGCCGTTAAAGAGGATTCGCTTATGCTCCTTGATCGTATCGCGGATCAGGTCATGCAGGCAGGTGTCGAAGTCGCCCTCGCAGTTCTCCAGCCGGTCGGCAAAGATCCGGAGGGAGTCCGCCACCGCGCCGTTGATCATGACGTTCGCGCAGGAGATCGAGTCGTTGGAGCCGACCATGCGGAACTCGAACTTGTTGCCCGTAAAGGCGAAGGGCGAGGTACGGTTGCGGTCGGTGGTGTCGCGGTTGAAGCGCGGCAGCACGTCGGCGCCCAGGCGCAGGCGGTGTTTCTCGGTCCCCTCATAGGGGCTGTCGGTCTCGATGGCCTCGAGAACCGCAGTGAGCTCGTCGCCCAGGAACATGGACACGATGGCCGGCGGCGCTTCATTTGCGCCGAGGCGGTGGTCGTTCCCCGCGGAGGTGACGCTCATGCGCAGCAGGCCCTGATACTCGTCCACAGCCCGGATGACCGCCACCAGGAACAGCAGGAACTGGGCGTTGTCATACGGCGTCTCGCCGGGGCTCAGGAGGTTGACGCCCTTGTCGGTCGCGATGGACCAGTTGTTGTGCTTGCCGCTGCCGTTGACCCCGGCAAAGGGTTTTTCATGCAGAAGACAGACCAGGTTGTGTTTGCGGGCAACCTTCTTCATGATCTCCATGGTCAGCTGGTTGTGGTCGGAGGCGATGTTCCCGGTTGTGAAAATCGGGGCCAGCTCATGCTGGCAGGGGGCGACTTCGTTATGCTCGGTCTTGGCATAGATGCCAAGCTTCCAAAGCTCCTCGTTCAGTTCCTCCATGAAGGCCTTCACGCGCGGCTTGATGGCGCCGAAGTAGTGGTCGTCCAGCTCCTGGCCCTTGGGCGGGCGGGCGCCGAAGAGGGTCCTGCCGGTATAGATCAGGTCCTTGCGCTTGAGGTACATGTCACGGTCCACCAGGAAGTATTCCTGCTCCGGACCGACGTTTGTGACAACGTGCTTGACATCCGTGCGGCCGAAGAGCTTCAGGATGCGCATGGCCTCCCTGTTCAGGGCCTCCATGCTGCGCAGCAGAGGGGTCTTCTTGTCCAGCGCTTCGCCGCCGTAGGAACAGAAGGCCGTCGGGATGCAGAGCGTCTTCTCTTTGATAAAGGCATAGGAGGTCGGGTCCCAGGCGGTATAGCCTCTCGCCTCAAAGGTGGCGCGCAGTCCGCCGGAGGGGAAGCTGGAGGCATCCGGCTCGCCGGTGATGAGGTTCTTCCCGGAGAACTCCATGATCACATGGCTGTCCGGAGCCGGGGTGATGAAGCTGTCGTGCTTCTCAGCCGTAATGCCGGTCAGCGGCTGGAACCAGTGCGTGAAGTGGGTCGCCCCGTTCTCCACGGCCCATTCGCACATCGCGGCTGCGACGGCGTTGGCGAGGGAGAGGTCGAGCTTTTTTCCCTTGTTCATGGTATCGCGCAGACTGCGGTAGACATCCGCCGAGAGTCTCGCGCGCATGACCTTGTCGTCAAACACCATGCATCCAAACATTTCCGGTACGGTACTCATGATCATTCCTCCTGTGGTTCATACTAAAAAAGAGACCCGGCGCGCAGGACAACGCCTGCGAGACGCCTTTGTCTCTCACTTGCGCGTATCTTACGCTACCTGCTGGGATTTGTCAACAGAAAACTGTGAGAAAAAAGAGCGTTTTTGGCTTTATCATATCAGAAAGATATGGAACCAACAATGCAAACGGTATGCCTGCCTTCACCCGGCGCAGTACCGCTCGTACCACAGCTGGAAAATCAGGAAGGTCCAGACCTCCCTCGCGTAATCGGTGGTATTGCTGCCTCGGTAGCGTTTCATCATCCGTTCCACCGCCTGCGGATGGAAGAGTCCCTGCCGGCTCAGGTATTCCGCGGAACAGTACCACGCCACCATATCGTCAAAGTCCTCCCGCATCCAGGTCGCGAATGGGATGCGGAAACCTTTTTTGGTCTTTCCGATCAGGCTTTCGGGGACCTCCCGGTACAGAAGCTCTTTCAGGATTCTCTTCTGCACGCCGTCACGGAATTTGTATTCCAGCGGAAGCCGCACCGCCAGCTCCACAATCCGGTAGTCCAGCAGCGGCGCCCTGGTCTCCAGCGACACGGACATGGACGCGCGGTCCACTTTGGTAAGCACATCGTCCGGCAGATAGCTCCCCAGATCGTGCAGCATGGCCTTTTCTTCCAGATTGCCGCCGAGCGGCATCAGGTCCCGGAAGCAGCTGATGTCCGGGCATCCGTCTGTCAGATCGGCATACCGGTCCCAGTAGCTCAGAAGATCGGCGTCTATGATCTCCTCATCCGTTCTAAGATGCAGCAGCTTCATCATGCGCCGGTCGTTGTCCCGGAACGAGCGCTCCCGCAGCGGCAGCAGCCTGTCCGCGCCGTTCAGGACGCGGCTGAGCGCGGAGAGCTTTTTGAGCCTGCGAAAATGGGTATAGGTGTTGTATCCGCAGAACAGTTCATCCCCCGCGTCCCCGGACACGGCCACCGTCACCGTCTCCCTGGCCATGGCGCTCACCAGCATCGTCGCAATGGCGGACGGGTCCGCCATCGGCTCATCGAAGTATCGCGGGAGTTCAGCAAACAGCTTCTTGCCATCCTCCATGGAGAGAACTTCGGTCCGGTGGTCCGTCCCCAGATACGCCGCCACCTTCTCCGCCGCGCGGGACTCGTCAAAATCCGCTTCCCGAAACCCCACCGTAAAGGTCTTCACCGGAGCAGGCGACAGCTTCTGCATCCTGGCCGTCATGAGGGACGAATCCACCCCGTTGCTCAGGAAGGCGCCCAGGGGCACGTCGCTGATCATACGCAGGCGCACTGCGTCTTCCAGCAGCGCATCCAGCTCATCGAGCGCGTCCTCATAGCTGTCGGTAAAACGCGGCGTCTGAGTGAGCACGTCCCGGATGGACCAGTACCGGCGCTTTTCGGTTTTCTGCGGGGTCCATTTCAGGATCTCTCCCGGGAGAAGCTTGTGCACATTGCGGAAGATGCAGCGGTCTCCGGGGATATACTCCGCAGCGAGATAGGTTGTCAGCGCATCCCGGTCGATTTCCTTCCGGAATCCGGGCAGCTTCATGATCGGCTTCAGTTCGGATGCAAAGGCAAGGCCGTTTGGATCCATGGAATAATAGAGCGGCTTGACTCCCATCCGGTCCCGGACCAGATAGACGCAGGCTTCGGTCCGGTCATAGAGCGCGAAGGCAAACATCCCGTTGAAGCGGGTGACGGCGTCGATGCCCCATTCCCGGTAAGCGCAGAGAATGACCTCGGTATCGGTTTCGGTCCGGAAGCGATGCCCGCGTTCTCTGAGCTCGTCGCGCAGGCGTCTGTAGTTGTAGATCTCACCGTTAAAGACGAGGACCGCGCCGCCGTCTTCCGACAGCATCGGCTGGTGGCCGTTTGCGCTCAGGTCCAGGATGGCAAGGCGGCGGTGTGCAAAGCCCGCCTGATAGCCGCTGTTCAGCCTGTCCAGAAACACGCCCTTGTCGTCCGGTCCCCGGTACCGGATCTCATCGATCATCTCAGAGAGCAGTTCTTCCGACGCTTCCCCCTTACGGACAAACCCGCATATTCCGCACACAGTCTCTCACTTCCATTCTCCCCGGATCGGGAATACCGCCCCGGCGCTTTTTCTCCGGGACGGTATCATTATATGCAAATCTCGCCGCGTGTCAAATTCCGCTTTCGGCTTTCTGCGCAGGTTCTTCTCATTCTCCCGGGATCTGCAGCGCGTCGTAACCGGATTCGCCCGTGCGGATACGCACCACGTCCTCCACATCATAGACAAAAATCTTCCCGTCGCCGATCTCGCCTGTATGCAGGGCTGCGTTGGCTGCCGCCACCACAAGCTCCGGATCCACCTTGGAGACCACAATGTCGATCTGCAGCTTCGGGATCAGGTGCATGCTCATCTCAATTCCGCGGTACTGTCCGGATTTGCCCTTCTGGGTGCCGCAGCCCATCACATTGGTCACCGTCATCCCGGTCACGCCGATGGCGGCCATCGTGTCGCGCAGCGTGCCGAAGCGGTCTTCGTCGCAGAGAATGCGGACCAGGGTATAGCGCTTCTTTCCGACGGGAGTCTCACGCAGGCCGGAGGAGAGCTCCAGCGGGAAGGGTACAAGCCTGTCCGTCGCAACCGGCCCGTCCGAGTGGACGCCCAGGGTCGATTCGATGGGGAGGAAATCGGCATAGGCGCTGGTCAGCCCGTGCTCCGTCACGTCCAGACCCTCGATCTCTTCCTCGGCGCTGGCCCGCAGGCCGACCGTTGCCCGGATCAGGCGGAATACGATGATCATGCAGAGCACCGTATAAGACCCAACGGCGAGAACGCCGAGGCACTGCACGCCCAACTGCCGGAACCCGCCGCCGTAAAACAGTCCCCTTGTCCCGTAACGCTCGTTGCAGGCAAACAGCCCGACCGCGACCGTGCCCCAGATGCCGTTTACGCAGTGCACCGCCACCGCGCCCACCGGGTCATCCACATGGAACTTCACATCCAGTATCTCCACCGCGAGGTCCACCAGGATGCCGGAGCCTATGCCGATCAGGAACGCGCCGAGCGCGTCAACGCTGGCGCAGCCCGCCGTGACGGCGACCAGCCCGGCAAGCGAGGCGTTGAGGCACATGGAGACATCCGGCTTCCCGTTCTTCTTCCAGGTGAAGAGCATGCAGGTGACGGTTGCAACCGCCGGTGCGATGGTCGTCGTCCCGAAGATCCTTGCCATCTCCGAGACATCCGCGGCTGCCGCGCCGTTGAAGCCATACCAGGCAAACCAGAGAATGAAGCACCCGAGCGCCCCCAGCGTCACCGAGTGGCCGGGGATGGCGTTGGAGATCAGCCTCCCGTCCCTGTCTTTGGTATACTTGCCGATTCTGGGTCCGAGGATGATGGCGCCGACCAGGGCCGAGAGCCCGCCGACCATATGGATCACACAGGAACCGGCAAAATCGATAAACTGCAGCCTGCTCAGCCAACCGCCGCCCCAGACCCATCCGGCTTCGATCGGGTAGACCACCAGGCTGATGATCGCCGAATACAGACAGTAGGCGGAGAACCTGGTGCGCTCGGCCATTGCGCCGGAGACAATGGTCGCCGCCGTCGCGCAGAACACCAGCTGAAACACAAAGGACGACCAGTCAAAGCCTTCAAAATCCCGGAACATCCCCCACTCCGGTCTGCCGATCAGGCCAAGGCTGCCGTGATCCCCCATCATGAGGCCATAACCGAGAAAGATAAACACCACGGTGCCGATGCAGAAGTCCATCAGATTCTTCATGATGATGTTGCCGGCGTTTTTTGCCCTGGTAAAGCCTGTCTCCACCATGGCAAACCCGCACTGCATGAAGAACACCAGAATCGCACCGACCAGAAACCAAATCGACATATCCATACAGATCCCTCCAAAAAAGAATCGGCAAAGACACTCAGCTTCTCGCCTGGCGTCTTTGCCGTCCGAACATGTCCGGGATTATAAGCCGGGACAGGCAAAAAGTCAATCGTCCCGGCGATACCTCTTTGATATGGTTTCCGCCTCAAAAAAAGTATCGTTCCCGCAAGGCTTTGTCTTTCCGGGCGAGATGGCTCTTGCGCGGTCTCTCCGTTTGCGGTACAATCTGTTTATTCCGGGATCAGGGAGGTGCCTGTTTCATATGGTCTTTTCCGACAAAACATACAGCGTCCTCCTGGTCTCCGCCTCCGCGCCCTTTAACCGCTCGGTGCTTCCTCTCCTGCCCGCTTCCAGGTTTTATCCTGTCACCCAGGTGGCGGACCTCCGGGCCGCCAGGGACTGCGCCCCTTCCGACCTGGTCATCGTAAACGCCCCTCTTCCGGGCGCTGACAGTCTGGCCTACTGTGCAAAGCTCACCGAAGAGACGGACTCCGCCGTTCTCCTCCTTCTGCCTCAGGATCAGCTGGAGAGCGCGGAAGACACTGCGCTCTCTTCCGGCATTATGACGCTTGGGAAGCCGCTCTCGTCGGTCCTGCTGACGCAGGCGCTGAAGGCGCTCTGTTCCATGCGCGAGCGGCTGCGGTCCCGGGAACAGAAGCAGCAGACCGTCAAGCAGAC
The DNA here is from genome assembly GCA_017458065.1 of Oscillospiraceae bacterium. Classification (GTDB taxonomy): domain Bacteria; phylum Bacillota; class Clostridia; order Oscillospirales; family Oscillospiraceae; genus Limivicinus. The sequence continues at coordinate 113,394 of JAFTGD010000043.1, read as the reverse complement.
CATTGAGGAGATCAAACTCATCAACCGCGCCAAATGGCTGTTGATCACCTGCCTGAACATGACGGAGGACGAGGCCCACCGGTATATCGGCAAACTTGCCATGCAGCAGAAACGGCAAAAACGCGAGATCGCCGAAAGCATCATCCGCACCTATTCCCAGTAAACGGGATCGGGTGCGGATTTCTTCATGCCGGACGGGGCGGCAGCCCTGAGTGACGCTTCAGGGCTGCCTTAGAGGAGTATTTATTAAAAGGCGCTATGGAGAAACCACCTTTTAACCGGATCAGTCTGTCCGCCTTGTGCGGACTTTTTGTTGGTTTTGTTACGTATAATACGGGAGAACCTGCAGAATCCTCTCGACGCAGCCGTCCTCGCCCAGCAGGCTCGAATCCAGGCAGAGGTCATAACCCGCGGCGTCTCTCCAGTCCTCGCCGGTATAGTAGTGATAGTAGGCGGCGCGCCGCTTGTCCTCCACACGGATATGGCGCAGGATCTCCTTCTCGCTCCAGGCGAGCGAGAATTCGGCCACACGGTCCCGCCTGGCCTCCAGCGGGGCATGGATGAACACCCGCAGCACATCCGGACGACCCTGCAGGAGGAAGTTCCCGCAGCGGCCATGGATGATGCAGCTCTCCTGTTCGGCAAGCTCCATGATGATCTTGGCCTGGAAGCTGAACAGGTTGCGTGTGGAAAGGTAATCGTCGCTGTCGGGCGGGAGCACCTCGCCCGTATACACCTTTTCGGCGGCTGAGATCATCTCCTTGAAGCCGATCCGCTCATCCGCCTCGCCGAACAGCCGTTCATGAATGCCGCTGACCTCCGAGGCCTTCCGCAGAAGGTCCCGGTCGTAATACGGGACGCCCAGCGCCTCGGACAGTTTTTTGGTGATGTTGTGTCCGCCGCTTCCGGTTTCTCTCGCGATGGTGATCACAAATTTGTTCATGTTCTCCCCCTTACGCACCCAGATACGCTTTTCTCACACGGTCGTCGTTTGCCAGTTCTTCCGCCTTTCCGCTCATCGAGATCGTGCCGGTTTCCAGCACATACGCCCGATCCGAAACCGCCAGCGCCATTTTGGCGTTCTGTTCCACCAGCAGGATCGTGATGCCGTTGCGGTGCAGGGTCTCGATGATCGAGAAGATCTCTTTCACCAGCAGCGGGGACAGTCCCATCGAGGGCTCGTCCATCAGAACGATGGTCGGGTCCGTCATCAGTGCGCGTCCGGTGGCCAGCATCTGCTGCTCGCCGCCGGAGAGCGTGCCCGCAAGCTGCTTCCAGCGCTCCTTGAGCCGCGGGAAGTATTCATAGACCTTGTCCAGGTTTTTCTGAATGCTCTTCTGATCGCGCTGGATATACGCCCCCATCCGCAGGTTCTCTTCCACTGTCATGCGGGCAAAAACATGCCGCCCCTCCGGAACATGCGCCAGGCCGAGCGAAATAATCTTATGCGAGGGAACCTTCTGCAGATCCTTCCCGTCGAGCAGGATGGAGCCCGAGGCAATCGGAAGCAGGCCGGAGATGGCATGCAGGGTTGTCGTCTTTCCCGCGCCGTTTGCGCCGATCAGCGAGACGAGCTCCCCGTCGCCAACGGTCAGCGAGATGCCCTTCAGCGCATGAATCGCCCCGTAAAAAACGTTCAGATTGTTTACTTCAAGCATGCTGCTGCCCCCTTACTCGCCCAGATAAGCGGCGATGACGCTCGGATTTGCCGCGACCTCCGCGGGACTGCCCGCGGCAATGGTCTGGCCGTAATCCAGAACCTGGATTCGCTCGCAGACGTTCATAACCAGCGACATGTCGTGTTCGATCAGAAGGATGGCGATCCCAAACCGGTCCCGGATGGTGTTGATGCATGTCAGCAGTTCCGCCGTCTCTGTGGGGTTCATGCCTGCGGCCGGTTCATCCAGCAGCAGGACCTTCATATCCGTCGCGAGCGCCCGCGCGATCTCCAGTTTTCTCTGCCGCCCGTAGGGCAGGCTGGCCGCAGGTAGCTCCGCCACATCGGCCAGGTTGCAGATTTCGAGAAGCGACATGGCCTTTTCCGTGAGTTCCTTTTCGGTCTTCCAGAATTTCGGTGTCCGGAGGCTTGCGGAAAAGAGCCCGTAGTGCAGGTCCTTGGTACACGCGACCTTTACGTTCTCGATGACGGACATCTCTTTGAACAGACGGATGTTCTGGAACGTCCGGGCAATGCCCGCCTCGACAAACTGATGGGTTTTCTTCCCGTTGAGCGGCTTCCCGTTCAAGAGAACCGTCCCCTCGGTGGGGGCGTATACCCCTGTCAGCAGGTTAAACACGGTGGTCTTTCCGGCGCCGTTCGGGCCGATCAGCCCGACAAGCTCCCCCGGGAAAATCCGGATATTAAAATCCGTGACTGCTTTCAGGCCGCCGAAGCTGATGCCAAGCTTGCGTGTTTCCAGAACCGGTACGCGTTCTTCAGCCATGTGCCTTCGCCTCCTTTCGCTCCGCCTTTGCCGCTTTCCGGCGCTCCCGCGCGCGGCGGATATCCGGGATCAGATTCTGCAGAGAGAATTCATAACTGCCGAAAATCCCCTTCGGCCGGAACAGGATCACAATGATCAGGACCAGCGCATAGACCAGCATCGGGTATTCAAAGACGCCGCTGACAGATGCCGGGAGATGCTCCACCCAGGCCCCGTTTTTGATCTGATAGTTCACAAAAAACATGATCGTTGCGGCGACCACCGACCCGGTCAGCGAGCCCATACCGCCCAGCACAACCATGACCACCACAAAAGTCGAGTTCAAAATGCCGCCGTTTGTGAAGGCAAAGGACGAGGTCGACAGCGTCGCGTTCGTGCAGGAATAGAGCGCGCCTGCTACGCCGGCGAAAAACGCCGAGTACGCAAAGGTCAGGACTTTGTAGTAAGAAGTGTTCACCCCGGAGGCTGAGGCCGCAATCTCATCGTCGCGGATCGCGCGGATCGCGCGGCCGTACTTGGACCGGACAAACATGAACATCAGCGTCAGGGACAGGATGGTAACGACCAGCGCAAACCACAGGAACTGGACCTTCGCCTTGCTGCCGAAGCCGAGACCGTTTTTATACAGCGAGGCTGCCGCCGATCCCTGCGCCAGGCCGTCCTGGCCGCAGAACGGGAGGTTGTTGATGATGTTGATGATGATCATGCCGAAGCCGAGCGTGATGATGGCGAGATAGTCGCCCTTCAGGCGCAGCGCGGGTATGCCGATCAGGAAGCTGAGCAGAGCTGCAAGGATACCGGCTGCAAGGACGCTTGCAATCAGCACCAGCAGAAACGACAGATCGGATTTATTCTCATACAGGCCTGCCCGCTCACAGGCAAGGCTCAGCAGCGCCGCTGTATACGCGCCTATTGCCATAAACCCGCAGTGGCCGAGAGAAAGCTGTCCCATAAATCCGAGAACGAGGTTTAACGAGGCTGCAAGCACCATCAGATAACAGCACTGCCAGATGCTCGGAACAATGACAAGCTTGAAGGATCCCTCTGAGCCCTTCAGGGATGTGAGAATCTGAAAGCCAATGAATAAAACAACCACTACGACGGTATTGAGCAGATAGCCCCGTGATGTTTTGCTTTTCATACTTTCTCACCTACATTCTTTCCGAGGATTCCGGCGGGCTTAATAATCAGAACCACGATCAGGATCAGGAAGACAAAGGTGTCCGCCATACTGGATGAAATATAGCTGGTCGTGAATGACTCGACCAGGCCGATGACGATGCCGCCCAGCATGGCGCCCGGAATAATGCCGATCCCGCCCAGAACGGCTGAGACAAAAGCCTTCAGGCCCAGCAGTGCCCCCATGGTCGTATATACTTTCGGATACTGCGCCATGTACATCAGGGCAGCGATGGCGGCCAGTCCCGAACCGATTCCGAAGGTAAGGAGAATGGTGCTGTTGACATTGATACCCATGAGCGTCGCCGCGGCCTTGTCCTCTGACACGCAGCGCATCGCCCTGCCCAGTCTTGTGCGCTGGGTAAAGGCATAGAGCACCAGCATGACGATCCCGCTGATCACCAGCGTGATCACCGTGGTGTACTCCATGGTAACCGTCCCGAGCTTAAAGCCCCCATTCCCGAAAATCTGGCTGGAGACCTTTGGGTTCGGTCCGATTGCCGGGATCGCCTGGGCAAGGTTTTCCAGAAACAGGCTCATCGCGATGGCCGTGATGAGCGCGGTCATATTGGTCCCCTTCCTGCGCACCGGCCGATAGGCGATCAGTTCCGTCCCCATGCCGACCAGGGCGCACACAACAATTGCCGCCAGGACGCCAAGCCATGCCGGCAGCCCCAGCCGAAGCATCAGCGGCATCACAAAAATCATCGTGTAGCCGCCCACCATGATGAAGTCGCCGTGCGCAAAGTTAATCAGTCGAATAATACCGTAGACCATTGTGTAGCCAAGGGCAACTAGGGCATAGATGCTGCCCAGGCGCAGGCCCACGATCAGTGTTTGAAAAAAAGTGTTCACTGCTTATGCTTCCCTTCCGGAAAGCCGGGGAGGGATCCGCTCTCTCCCCGGCCGGTTTTATGTGCGAATCTTACTGTTGAAAGGGTCTTTTGTCTTACGGCAGCTGAGTGACGACATCAACCAGCGTCGAGGTCACGGCACTTCCGTCGGACTGGAAGGAAATGATTGCCGCACCTTTGACCGGTGTGCCGCTCTCATCCAGTGAGAAGGTACCCGTTACACATTCATAGACCGTCGAGGTATCCGCCAGCGCATCACGCACGTCCTCGGCCTCTGCAGAGCCGGCTGCCTCCATCGCCGCCTTATAGATATACAGGCAGTCATAGCCTGTTGCGCCAAACGCGCTCGGAATGGAGCCGTAGGCCGCCTCATACGCCGCAACAAAGGAACGCACGATCTCGGAATCGGCGCCCGGATCGTAGTGGTTGGTCCAGTACACATCGTTGAACACGGTCAGATCCGCACCTGCGACCACATAGTCCGGCGTGGTGTCATAACCGTCGGCGCCCATGATAATCCCGGTATAGCCTGCGGCACGAGCCTGAGGCACGACATAGGGTCCGATGACATCGTAGTAGTACGGGGCATAGACAAAGTCGACGCCGGCGCTGACCATTGCGGCAAACTGGTTGGTGTAGTCCTGCACATCGAGGGAGGCGGTGGACTGGGAAGCGGCCACCTCAATCCCGTACTCCTCACATGCTTTGGAGAAGGAGTCGAAGAGTCCCTTGGAGTAGACATCTGCGGCACAGTAGACCACGCCGACCTTCTCAAATCCCGCCTGCTTTGCATAAGCCGCGGCAATCGCGCCCTGGAAGCTGTCGGCATAGCAGGCGCGGAAGATATAGTCGTCTTCCGTCGTCAGCGAGTCGGCGGTTCCGGTCGGGCACAGGATGCAGACTTCTTCTTCATTTGCGGCATCCGTGATGGCCGAGGTGCAGCCGGAGGTGGCCGAGCCGATGATCAGGGTGACGCCCTTGGCAACCAGCGAGTTGAACGCGTTCAGGCATTCGGTCGGATCTCCCTGGTCGTCAGTGATGACCAGTTCAACCTGCCGGCCGAGGATGCCGCCGGCCGCATTGATCTCTTCCGCTGCCAGCTGTACGCCGGTGACGATGCCGGTTCCGTAAGCGGCCAGTGTGCCGGTGTTCGGCGAAATAACGCCGATGACGATCGGGTCGTCCGCGGCAAACGCGGTTGCGGTGATGCCCGTGATGCCGAGGCTCAGCAGCATGCAGAGCGCGATCATCACGCTGATCAGTTTTTTGCTTTTCATTTTGGATTCCTCCCTCATCATTTTTCACAGCGCGTCACATTCCTGCGTCCGCCTCCGCTTTGTCGGCGAAAGCCGTACACAGATCGTGTTCCGGGCTGCAATGGGGCGGATTATAATTTCCGCTTCGCGATCTGTCAACGCCTCCGCTTCACCCAATCGGGCAGGTCTTCCATGAAAAACTCTCATGAATGAGAAATATGTTCCGCCTGCTCTTTTTCACTTTGTCTGTTTTTCACAAAATTTTTTGTCTTCCGAACAAATCATACGCAAAAAGTTTTGGTTTTGATATGATTTCCGTATAATCTTAACACTTTTTAACGATATTTGTCTCGTATCATCAAGACGGAATCATACTGTTTTCGACTTATAATACCAATGGTGCATCGGACTAAAAAGCTCTGTTCATCCGATCCGTCAACCTCTCTTTTGATTTCAGAAGCGTTTCAGAGTTCTTGTCTCTGATTGCGGATGCATTCCTCTCCGCGGAACGATACGACCTTCATATGGCAACCCGTAAGGGATTCATATTTCCCGTTTTTCCGCTTCTGTGTTATGGTATCAAATGAACCTTAAAATAGGAGGATTGTGTTCTGCCATGGAAAAACGCGCTCAGCTCTACGAAGGAAAGGCCAAGAAGGTATACGCGACGGACGAGCCTGAGGTTGTCATCGTCTCATACAAGGACGATGCCACCGCCTTTGACGGCAAGAAAAAAGGAACCATTCAAGGGAAGGGCTCCATCAACAACCGTATGACAAACCATCTGATGAAGATGCTCTCCGAGCATGGGATCCCGACGCATCTGGTTGAGGAACTCAGCGACCGCGAAACGGCGGTCCGGAAGGTCGCCATCGTCCCGCTTGAGGTCATCGTCCGGAACATCTCCGCCGGACATTTTGCCAGCCGCTACGGTGTGCCGGAGGGCATTGTTTTTGATGCCCCCGTCGTTGAGTTTTCCTATAAAAACGACGAACTGCACGATCCTCTTCTCAACGACGATCATGCGGTTGCCTTGAAGCTGGCATCCAGAGAGGAGATTGCCCGGATCAGAGAGATGGCGCTCAAGATTAACGAGCTGCTGAAAGCCACGCTCTCGGATGTCGGCGTGACGCTGGTCGATTTTAAGCTTGAGTTTGGAAAGGCTTCTGACGGCACGCTGGTGCTGGCCGATGAAATCAGTCCGGACACCTGCCGCTTCTGGGACAGCCGGACGGGAGAAAAGCTGGATAAGGACCGCTTCCGCCGGGATCTTGGCGGCGTGGAAGACGCATACATCGAAATGCGCCGCCGTATTCTGGGAGAGTAAATTTAATATTATTCCACCGTCACGCTCTTGGCAAGGTTGCGCGGCTTGTCCACGTCAAGGCCGCGGGCAACGCTGGTGTAGTAGCCCAGCAGCTGCAGCGGGATCACCGCAAGACTGCCGATGAAGTGCTCATCCGCTTTGGGAACATAGACCGTAAAGTCGTCGCTGTCCTCCACGCTGTAGTGGCCGGAGCTGGTCAGGCCCATCAGATAGGCGCCTCTCGCCTTGCACTCGGCCATGTTGCTGACGGTCTTCTCGTACAGCCCGCTCTGGGTGAGGACGCCGATCACCAGAGTGTTGTCCTCCACCAGGCTGATGGTGCCGTGCTTCATCTCCCCTGCGGCGTAGGCCTCGCTGTGGATGTAGCTGATCTCCTTCATCTTGAGGCTGCCCTCCAGGCAGATGGCATAGTCCAGCCCGCGTCCGATGAAGAAGATGTCCTTTGCCATGGCAAATTTGGCGGCAAACCACTGGATGCGCTCCTTGTCCTCCAGAACACGGTTCATCTTATCCGGCAGAGCAGTCAGCTCTTCGATGTATCCCTTATACTGTTCTTCCGTGATTTTTCCTCGCACCAGCGCCAGCTGAACCGCCAGCGCATAAACTGCCACGAGCTGGGCGCTGTAAGCTTTTGTGGTTGCGACTGCGATTTCCGGCCCTGCGAGGGTATAGAGCACATTGTCGGCTTCCCGCGCGATGGTGGACCCGACCACATTCACGATCGCAAGCGTTTTTGTTCCGCGTGCCTTTGCCTCCCGCAGAGCCGCAAGACTGTCGGCCGTCTCTCCGGACTGTGAGATGACGATGGTAAGCGTATCGCCGCCTGTCAGCAGCTTCCGATACCGGAATTCCGACGCCAGTTCCACCCGCACCGGGATCTCCGCCAGGTCTTCCAGAACATACTGCGCTGCCATGCCCACATGCCAGGCAGAGCCGCAGGCCACAATGCAGACAGACCGGATCCCTCCCAGAAGCTCTTCCGTGAGTCCCGCGCCGGAGAGATCAATTCTCCCCTCTTTCAGCAGGCTGTTCAGCGTATCGCGGACGGCGGCGGGCTGTTCGTGGATCTCTTTGATCATGAAGTGCTCATAGCCGCTCTTTTCCGCCGCTTCGGCGTCCCAGGTGATCTCGACCGTGTCGTGCCGGACCTCATCCCCGTTCAGGTCATAAAAGCTGACCGAACCCGGGGCCAGGCGTGCGACTTCCAGATTGCCGATGTAACAGACCTGCCTGGTATACTTCAGGATCGCAGGCACATCCGAAGCCAGATAGCTCTCGCCGTCCGCAACGCCGATGATCATGGGGCTGTCCTTCCTGGCGGCAAAAATCTCGCCCGGGTAGTCCTTGAACATCAGGGCCAGCGCATAGGAGCCGCGGATACGGACCATGGTCCTGGTGATCGCGTCAACCGGTCCGATCTTGTATTTTTTGTAATAATAATCCACCAGCTTGATGACGACCTCGGTATCCGTCTCGGAATAGAAGGTATATCCGTGCCGCAGAAGCTTGGCCTTCAGCTCGGCAAAGTTCTCGATGATCCCGTTGTGGACGCCGACCACATCCGCCTCCACCTCGCCCGAACCGGAGCCTGTGCAGTTGCCGCTGACATGCGGGTGGGCGTTGGTCTGGCTGGGTTCGCCGTGAGTCGCCCAGCGGGTGTGGCCGATGCCGCAGGTGCCGGCAAGCGCCGCGCCGTTATCCGTTTTTACCGCCAGGTTGCGGAGTTTGCCGGTGGCTTTCACCACTTCCGCAAGCTTTTTGCCGTCGCGGACCGCAAGTCCCGCCGAATCATATCCCCGGTATTCCAGTCTGGACAGGCCGTCCAGCAGGATCGGCGCAGCCTGGTGCTGCCCGGTGAATCCAACAATGCCGCACATGATTCTGTCTCCTTTTTGATCAAAATATCTCTGACAAGGAACAGACCGTCTACAGTCGCTGCAGACGGTCCATTTTCAAGGGGCTCCAAAATATCGGGATGATTGTATCACATCCTGTAACATAGCAAGTATACTATTTTCTTTTGGATCATGATACGAAAAAGCTATGGTATGCTGCATGATTCCGGATGATCGGCTTTTTTGAGGGAATCCCCCCTCTGCCGCAACCGTCAGCAGCCCCGAAGGGGACCCGTAATAAATATGGCCGTACCTGATGTTTCCGCCTCACGAACGCTTTATTTCGCTTCGTTCACCGTGTAGGAAAGCAGCGCCGCCGCGGCAGCCAGAACTGCGCCTGCCAGCCAGATCATCGTATAGCTTCCGGTGCCCGACACCAGGATTCCGCCCAAATAGGTGCTCAGGAAGCTTCCGACCTGATGAAACACAAAGGCGATCCCGGAAAGCAGGCCCAGTCTACGCGCGCCGTAGAGCTTGCTGAGAAGATTGGTGGTGGGGGGCACCGTTGCGTTCCCGATCAGTCCGAGAAGCACAACGAAGAGATAAACCGTGAACACGGTTTTCTTCATCAGCAGAAACAGGATCACCGCGACCGGGCGGAGTGCGTACAGTGTGCCCAGCACCCATTTACACCGGAACCTGACACAGAGGAAGCCCGCAATCATCGGACCGATCATGCCGAAAATCCCGTATACGGTGAAAGCAAATGCTGCCGTCTGGCCGGAAAACCCCAGTCCGACAATCTGCGCGTATAAATGCGTCTCGATAATGGCCATGAAGAACCCACAGGTGAAGAACGCCAGCGCCAGATGCAGAAAATCCCGGCTCTTCAAAATATCCAGGATCGCGCGCCCGGTCACCGCGTCGGCCATGCTCTCTTCCTTCACCGTTTCTCTCTCCGCGGCGCGCTCTGCTGTGCGGAGCCATATGCAGACTGCGGCAATCACCGCAGACAGAGCAGTAAGGCCCAGCATGAGCGTCTGCAGGCCGCCCCGGTCGATCAGGGCCTGTGCAGCAGGCGCAAGGATCGAGCCGCCGATACCGCCGGCGCCGTTGATGATGCCGGATACAGCCGCCGCTTTTTTCTCTCCAAGGATGGGCGTAACCGCGCTCATCACCAGTCCGAAGGCCATTGCGCCTGTCCCTCCGCCGATGAGCAAACCGAAGACAGCATCCAGCATCCAGACCTGCGTGCAGAGCGGCGTCAGGATGAAACCGGCGCACAGCATCAGCGCTCCCAGCGCGAGGACACCGGCGTTTGTCTTTTTCAGCGCCAGGGCGCCGAAGAACGGCTGCGCCACACCGTAAAAAAGCTGGGCCAGCGCAATCGCGAAGCTCACCGCCGCCGTATCAATCCCTGTTGACGCCTCGATGGCGGAAGAGATCAGGCCATAGTTGACGCGGACACCGTTATTCAGCGCATAGATCAGGCACCCTACCAGCGCGATCAGAACAAAGCGTCCCGCGCCGGCTGACTGTGTTTTCTCGTTATGGGTTTTCATATTGATAGCTCCCGTCTATTTGATTCTGACCGTCCTTTACAGCGAGATCAGCTTCTGCCCGATCCGCAGCAGCGCAGCCGCGTCCTCTTCCCCAAGCACAGCCCGGACACGCTCCTGAGCCGCTTCCCAATGCGGGGCAGCCTGCAAAAGGGCATCTCTGCCCCTGTCCGCGAGTTCAAACACTCTGCCCCGTCCGTCCTTTTCCTGAATATACCCTTTTGCTTCCAGTACCTTTGCATCACGGACCATGGTCGTGCGCTCGATCCCTGTCGCCTCCGCCCAGACGGTCAGGTTTCCACTTCCGATCCGCTCCAGATTCCGAAGAAGGCAGAACTGCGCGGTATTCAGTCCTGAGTCTGCCAGCGCAGCGTTGTAGGTGTCCGTCAGGATCCCGGCGATCCGTCGTGCATTGGTATTGTAGCACGGACTTGTAAAACTCCTTGCCATCTTGCTATTCTCCTTCAGCTGAATCCGTGTATATACACTATTTGAAGAATAACATAAACTTCTCACTCTGTCAAGTAAAAAGATGAGTATCACAGTCTTTCCGTTTCGCGTTAATATTGTCCTTATGTTTCAGACTGTACTCTCGCGGTGAAGTCGGTTTTTCATATTATTTGTCAATTATGAAGTTGAAGCAAGATATAATTGGCGGTATAATGATCCCCAGCATTAAGTTCGAACGCTTTGTCAATGATCTCGATTTAAATAACGTAATGGCATCGGGGGGGGTAACACAGATGACAGAAAAGCAACGTCAGGAAAGAATAGCGGGCGGATATCTCTGGTGGGACACAGACGAATACCTCGCCCATCAGGCAAAAGTGAAAGATCTGATGTATGAGTTTAACATGTCCAGACCCAGCGAGGTGGAGAAGCGGCAGGAACTGATTCAACAGATGTTTGGGAAAGTCGGTAAAGGCGTATGGATCAATCAGCCGATCACCCTCGCAGTAGGCTCAACCGTGACAATAGGTGACGGAACATACATCAATTCAGGTCTTACTCTGATTGACGACTATACCATCACGATAGGAAAGGGATGCCTGTTTGGAACGGGAGTCACGCTCTGTACGACCGGTCATCCCATAGATCCGGCAGAACGTGCAAAAGGCGGTATGTACTCTTTCCCGATTTCGATCGGAGACGGGGCTTGGATCGGGGCGGGTGCAATCGTTTTACCGGGCATCACCATAGGAAAATATGCTGTTATCGGTGCGGGCAGCGTGGTTACCAAGGATATACCGGATTATACTGTCGCGGTTGGAAATCCCTGCCAGCCCATCCGGAAAATCAATGAGCATGACAAGAAATACTACTGGCGAAATCGTCGCTTTAATGAACAGCCAGAAGACTTAACTACCAGTATTGAAAACGGGTGAACTGATGAGGATAGAACATGTTGCCCTCTATGTGAGCGATCTGGAAGCAGCAAAGGACTTCTTTGTTACATTCCTTGGTGCAAGCACTGGTGCATTGTATCACAACACAAAAACCGATTTCCGCTCCTATTTTATCTGCTTTGATGGTGGAGCGCGTCTGGAACTGATGAACAAGCCAGAGCTGGACAATCCGGTCAAGTCGCCAAACCGAACCGGATATGCCCACGTTGCGTTCAACGTTGGCAACAAAGAGCGGGTGGACGAGTTAACTGAGCAGTTGCGAAATGCCGGCTACGAAGTGCTCAGTGGCCCGAGAGTCACAGGAGACGGCTATTATGAGAGCTCTATCGTAGCGGTGGAGGGAAACTTGATTGAGCTGACGGTATAAGGGTTCACGAACTGCGGTTTGTTTCTTGGCAGGCCGCTTTTCTATACGCAAAAATACATGTCCGAAAACGGCGAGCTTTTTCCTTTCAAATGTGTTATGATAACAATCACAGAGGAAACACACAGACAGGTTGGGAAAGAAAATGGAACAAAAGACATATTACGAAGCTCTGTGCTCACATGACAGCCGTTTTGACGGGAAGTTTTTCGTGGGAGTCCGAAGCACGGGGATCTATTGCCGCCCGGTTTGCCGGGTAAGGACACCGAAGGAAGAAAACTGTACATTCTTTCTCTCTGCCGCCGAGACGGAGGCTGCGGGCTACCGGCCCTGTCTGAAATGCAGACCGGAGCTGGCGCCTGGCAGCTCAACGCTGGAATCCAGCTCGGATCTGGCAAAAGCCGCGGCCAAAGAGATCGAGGACAGCTGTGGAAACGAAGAGAGCCTGGCGGAGTTGGCGGCACGGCTGGGCTGTACGGACCGCCATCTGCGCCGGGTTTTTGAGGCGGAATTCCATGTGACGCCCCTCCAATACCGGCAGACCTGCCGCCTGCTGCTGGCAAAGAAGCTGCTGACGGATACGCGGCTTTCGGTTCTGGATGTGGCGATGGCCTCGGGTTTTGGCAGTCTGCGGCGTTTCAACACCGTCTTTGAGCGGGAGTATAAGCTCACGCCCAGCGCTTTGAGAAAGCAGGTCGCCGGACAGGTAAAGAGTGCCGACAGCTTTACGGTCGAGGTCGGCTACCGTCCGCCCTATCGCTGGCAGGAGATGCTGCGCTTCCTCAATGCCCGCGCCATCCCCGGCGTGGAGATCGTTCGGGATGACGCCTATTACCGAACGGTGAGGATCAAGGAACATACCGGCTGGATCATGGTCGAGCAACACGAAGCAAAGAACACGCTGGCAGTCACGATTTCGGCCTCCCTGCTTCGTGTTCTGCCACAGGTACTGGCAAAGGTGCGCTGTCTGTTCGACACCGACAGCGATCCGCAGACGATTGTTGAGGCGCTGAAGGATATGCGGCAGATCCATGAGACACTACCGATCTGCGGTTTGCGTGTCCCCGGCTGCTTTGACGCCTTCGAAACCTGCGTCCGCGCGATCCTGGGCCAGCAGATCACGGTAAAAGCCGCCACCACGCTGGCCGGACGCATCGTACAGGCAATGGGCAGGCCGGTGGAATGCGGAATCGAGGGACTGACTCACAGCTTTCCGGCAGCGGACGAGATCCTGGAATCCGGCCTGGAAGCCTTGGGCGAGTTGGGCGTGATCCGCGCCCGGGGCGAGGCCATACTGGAATTGGCAGAACTGTTTCAGCAAGGCGAAGCAATCACGAAAGACAAGCTGCCGACGATCAAAGGGATCGGTCCATGGACGGCAGATTATATCGCCATGCGGGTATTGGGAGACACGGATGCCTTCCTGCCCACGGACTACGGTGTGAAAACCGCGCTGGCGCCGCGCACCCAAAAAGAGATGACAGCGCTGGCAGAGGACTGGCGTCCCTGGCGCAGCTATGCGGTCATGAATCTGTGGAACATATAGAGGAGGACAAGCCATGTACGACTACATTCATTATGATTCCCCGCTGGGGACGCTGACCATCGCAGAGGAGAATGATGCTCTGACCGCGCTGGTGATCACGGGCCAGAAATACGAGGAGCAGCACCTTGCAGGAGAGGGCCGGGAGCGGGAGACACCGGTGCTGCGGCAGGCAAAGCACTGGCTGGACCTCTATTTTGCTGGCGAGAGCCCCGACCCCGCAGAGCTGTCGCTTTCACCAAAAGGCACCGCCTTTCAGCAGCGCGTATGGCGAGAGCTGCTGACGATCCCTTGCGGTCGGACGGAGAGCTACGGTAATCTGGCAAAAAAGCTCGGCAGCTCGGCCCGGGCGGTAGGCAGCGCTGTGGGACGCAACCCAATCTCGGTGATTATCCCGTGCCATCGTGTTGCCGGCGCAGACGGCAGTCTGTGCGGCTATGCCGGAGGGCTGGAGAACAAAGAAAAGCTGTTGAGGTTGGAAGAAATAGAGACCTATATATAACAAAGAGGGAACAAGCTGAATTGCGGTTATTGACACTGCAAAAGCCGCTGATATATAATTTCTTTCATATGTTGGGAGATGGGAGGGAACGCGATGATTCTGGTAAGCGCCTGTTTGGCGGGCGTCCCATGCCGTATGGACGGGAAGGATAAGCTGGTACCGGAGATCAAGCGCCTGGTGGACGGGGGAAAAGCGATCCCGGTCTGCCCGGAGGTGCTTGGCGGTCTGCCGACGCCGCGAGATCCCAGCGAAAAGCGGGACGGCCGCGTGTTCAGCAAGAGCGGGAAAGACGTCACCGCTGAGTTCATCCGCGGTGCGGAAGAGTCCCTGCGCATTTGCCGGGAGCATGGCTGCAGATGCGCGATCTTGAAGTCGAAGAGCCCGTCCTGCGGCCTTGGCTTAATCCACAACGGCCGCTTCGACGGTGGTTTGGTCGAAGGCAACGGTGTGTTCACACAGCTGCTGCTTGACTCTGGGATCTCCGTCATGACGGAGCAGGAGTATCTGTCGGCCAAGAAAGAAATAGAAACATGAAAGAATTTCAGATCCACTTCCCGGAAGTAGAGATGGCGGAGTTGCGTCAACGCATCCGGGATACGAGGTTCCCGCCCATGCCCGGTAACGGAGATTGGAGCCTTGGCACGGACAGCGGCTATTTATCTTCGCTGCTTGACTACTGGTGCAACCGTTATGACTGGCTGCGCAAGGAGCGGGAACTGAATCAATACCCGCAGTTTACCTGTGAGTTCGACGGCCTTACGATCCACTTTTTCCACATCCGATCCCCGCGCAAAGAGGCAAAGCCGTTGCTTCTGACCCACGGCTGGCCGGACAGCTTTCTGCGGTATGCCAAGGTGTTTCCTCTGCTTTCGGATTATGACCTTGTGGTCCCGTCTCTGCCCGGCTTTGCGTTCTCCACGCTGCCGTCGAAGGGTTATATGAACAACGCCGAGACCGCAGAGATCTGGCACAAGCTGATGACAGAGGTGCTGGGCTACACGGAGTATGTAGCGTCCGGCGGCGATATGGGGCGTGGCGTGACCTGCTATCTTGCCTCCCGCTATCCACAGGAGGTCAATGGCATCCATTTGACCGACGCAGGCTTTGCCGGTGACCTCGTAGCCGCGGCGGACGAAACCCTGACGCAGGAGGAACTCGACTACAAACGGCGGGCGCAGGAATGGCTCCGCAAAGAGGGAGCATACATCAATATCCACAGCACGAAGCCCCAGTCCCTGGCCTATGCTTTGAGCGATTCTCCCGCGGGCATGGCGGCCTGGATTGTGGAAAAATACCACGCCTGGAGCGACTGGTCGCTAATCACCATGGACGATCTCTGCGATTGTCTGACTCTTTACTGGATGACGAACACAGCCGCCACCTCGGTCCGGGCCTATCACGGCAACAGCTTTACGCTGCCGCCGCTGGATAAGATCACCGTGCCGACTGCCTTTGCTGCATTCCCTCATGATGTTCTGCCTGTGCCGAGAGAATGGATCGAACGGAACTATCCGATCATCCAATATACCGAGATGCCACGCGGAGGTCACTTTACTGCTCTTGAGCAGCCCGATGCTTTTGCGATGGACATTTCACAGTTTATGACAGCGCTCTTCAAAAAATGAATCAACCAGGAATTACATTCATCGCGAAAAAGTCGAATGTCATTCCTGGTTTTGTCATCGTTGTTTACAGTCAGTCGGACGATCGCTCCACAGTTATCCTCCCCTTTGCGCAGCAATCACAGCGCTGAGGATCATTGCCGCGCCGATGATTTCCCGCACGGAAGGCACCTCGCCCAGCAGCAGGAAAGCAAACAGAATCCCGTACACGGTTTCCATGGACGAGAACACGCCCGCCAGCTGTGCGGGGAGCGTTTTCAGACTGCTGATAAACAGAGTGTGTGCCACAGCGGTTGTAACGATCCCGAGGAACAGCAGCAGTCCGATCTCCGAAGCTGACGGCGGAATGTCCACTTTCAGGGCAAATGGCAGCAAGATCATCGCAGCCGTCGCCTGTTCATAAAATGCGGTCATCGTGCCACTGTATTTTTCTGAAAAATCCTTGTTCATCAGGGTCAGCACCGCATAAGCCAGGGCAGAGAGCATCCCGATCACGATTCCAAGAAACATGCTGTTCTGTGCGGAGAATTCCGGTACCGTGATGAAAACCCCGATCAGGATTACAACGGCAATCAAAACATTCCGTCTACTCAGCTTCTGCCGGAATACCAGCGGTTCCAGAAACGTCACAAACAACGGAAATGCAGAAAACGTGATGGTCCCGATCGCCACAGTCGAAAGCTGAATCGATTCCAGAAACGACCACCAGTGCAGCGCAAGGACGGCCCCCGCGCAGACCAGCAGCACAGCGTCTTTTCCCGCTGCGATGCGGAAGCTTTGCCGTCTGACCAGCATGAAAAGCCCAAGGGCAAGTGACGAGAACAGAACCCGTCCGAACGTAATACAGATGGCCGGAAGACTGATCCATTTTGCAAACAGTCCTGCTAGGCCAAACAGCAGTACCGCAATATTGACAGATAAAATGGCACGTTTTTTCATATTCATGATCCCTGTAAGATTCAAATGAATTGTGCAGATTCTATCATATCTGGTGGTCTGTGTAAACAGTCAGGTTTACATAATTCATCCGAAATTCCTGCATATTCCGCTATTAGACCGCAGAATCCTCAGAATATCCATGAGCCGTTCGCTTTCGTTTCGGGATCCCTGACAAGGCCTGATTCTTTTTCTTGACAGGCTGCTCTTTGTTTTTTATAATCCCTTTTGTAAGTCTGTCAGCCAATGAAGGAAGTGCATTTATGTCCGCCCAATTCAAGCCCTTGTCCCCCTATGAAGGGAACGAGCCTTATGTTTTCGTCAGCTACTCTCACGGGAACAAGCAGGAAGTGTCCGATATCATCGCACAGATGCAGAAGGACGGCTACAGGGTCTGGTACGACGAAGGCGTAACGCCCGGGCGGGAATGGGCCAAATATGTCGCCGAACGCCTGCGCAATGCCAGCTGCTGTATCTCGATGATCAGTGGGGATTATCTCAATTCCTCCAACTGCCTGGATGAGATGGAATATGCCCGTGATCTGGAGAAAAACCGCTTTTTGATTTACCTCACCAGGACTCCGCTCCCTCCCGATCTGCAGCTTCGGCATAATCGCAATTTTGCCATTCACAAATACAGGCTGTCCGATGCGGAGTTCTACAACATGCTCTATTCGGCAGAAGGCCTTGTCGGCTGCAGCAGCGGCGACACGCCAAAGATGCGGCGCGTGTTTCACCCCTTCCGTGTCATGCTTTATATCCTGTTGGCAGCACTCCTTTGTGCCGTCATCTTCATGCTGCTGAAGCCCGCAGAGGCTGAAAAGCTGTTCCATCTTCCGAAAGGATTCCGCCTTGCGAAATATCTTTCCACCGAGCTGAACAAGTTTACCAAGTGGTTTCGTCATTTGCTCAAATCCGCACCGCGATAAACGTTCAACATCCGCGCTGAGTGCTGCACCAGCCTCCGCGCGGATGTTGTTTTTCGACAAATCCAGAATCGGAATCTGGATTTGTCGACAGTATAGCGGTATTCTTGAAGTTGGTTTAAACAGCCAAACTTATTCGTACTCGACTCTCAAAAGAGTTTTACTAAGCATATTTTGTTAGTTTTGCTGACCGCAATATCCTAGGTGTTCTGATTAGCCTAAAAGCAGCGGTTCTGACGGGGTGTTGTCAAAACGTTGTCACATTAATGCAGTTCCCAGTATCCGAATCGTTTTCCTCCTTGCCGGCTTATTCTCCCGTTCTGCTTCAGTTTATCAATGCTTCTTTGAACCGTTTTTGAAGATACACCTAATTGGTCAGCCATTTTGGACAATGAGATGTCCCTTTGGGCAGATATAAGCTCTATAATTCGCGTTTCTAATCCGTCTTCCTTTTGGACATTCTTTTGGACACCGTGTCCATTTGGATTCATCAATTCCAAATATTTATCATTCGTCCTGCAATGCACCATAATTCCACCGGCACCAATATCGTATTCCGGCATAGGCGTATGATACAGCGCATCACACGCGGATCTGATCTTATCAAAGCCTCGGCCCCAGGCTTCAATCATACCGCTGACGAAGAACACATGGGCAATTTTCGGATTGAAAGGCTTGGATGAGTGTTTGGCAAAAAGACTCTCCGTCGTACGAAGATTCTCCGGCATCCGCCCATCATTCCAGATATACATTTCATCATCATAGACACTAATCTGAATAGAGTTGCAGGCGGCATAATCTTTATGGACGACAGCATTGAGTAGGATTTCACGAAATGCCTCTCGCGGAAACATAAACACTTCAACCCTCTGAATCCCTTCATAAGTGATCCACGCTTTCAAATACTTGGTATAAACCAAATCGACAGCCCGGTCAATCTGTTCAATCAAAGGACCGTGAACTTCATCCTGATACTGGAGATCTGAATGAGAAGTTCCAAAGAATCCAATCTTAATATATGAACCCGTTACCCAGCGCTCCGGATCACGGTAGAACGCGAGCATAGCTGCACGGGTTAAGAACCCATCATCATCTACCAAGTGCAGGTTTTCCATCAGGATCTCATCGCTGACATTTGCATCTTCAGCTGTCAATCGACCGCGTGCCAAAGCCTTCTGCTTAAATAAAGCAATCGCTTCCGGTTTAAGGTCAGAAACCGTTATCCTGGGCAGCGGGATTGCATCCCAGGTGATACCTTGGACTTTTAACAGGGCCCGATCCAATTCCTTGCCTGCGATCTCCCGGAGCACACTGCCGGATCGGTAGTAGTATCGGCCATGATAACTGATCAGGGAAGGATACTTCTCTACCGTGATTGTGATGAAATCTTTCCCATCCCTTGTGTTGAGATTGACGTCGGCTATGATTCCCAATGCATTTGTGATTTTATTTGGCAAGGCTTCTGCAAGTTGCTTACTGTCATCGACACCCACTACATTCCCGTCATCATCAATACCGATGAACAGCGTCCCGCCTTGGGCATTCGCATAACCACACAGCCACTTCAGGTATTCATCCCGCCAGGACTCTTTATATTCAATGTTTTGATTTTCGGTCATGTTATATCGTTCCTTCAATCTCAGTCTGTTCTGGATATATTATATCACAGCGAATATAGAATGTGGAAGAAAAATAACATTCTGCACATAGTTTTTCATCCTACGAGTATTCTCGCTTTGTCGTTGAAAAGAGCCTGTCCGAATGTTTTCACTCGGCAGGCTTTACAAGTTATTCGATTTAAGCTTGGATTATTCCCACTCGCCAAGCAAATCCCCACTTTAACTGTTTTTGTTTAGGGGATTTGACCTGACGTGACTCCATTTGACTCCCATTATCCTCAACCCATGGGGTCTACGAACTTTTGCTATCAAAAAGCTATCAAAGCTACTATCACCAGTCCGATTTGTTGGGCTTGCTCATAGTGGTTTGGACGATTAACGAGAATGCTTTGGTTGTTTGATAAAAGCTTTTTGATGTGGTTACTATAGCACGAGGCCAATCGGTTTTCAATGCTTTCGTTATAGAAAAGATATACATTTCGGATTATGTATTATATTTTTTTAGGATTGCCCCAAAGCTAATGCATATGATAAATCCGGCTAAGCCAAGCAGGAAAATCATCACTGCGGCACCAGCGCCTTTACCCTGTCCAAACAAAGTGATCATGATAACACTTGGGTCGGATGCCATATAAGGTTCACAGAATGAATCAACCATCCAGCCACCCAGAAAGAAGCCCACAGGAATTGTAAAAAATTGCAGAGTGTTTCGGCAGGAATACACACGTCCTTGCATATCCGCTGGGATTGTTGTTCGGATGATAACATCCAGATTCGTATCCATCAGCGGAACTGGAAGAAACCCAAGTACCTGCGCGATGCACCACAATGCAGGCTCTTTGGATAAAGACAACAGAAAATTTTCCGTAGTCAATGAAAACAGCATTGTCAACACGATCAACTTTACGCGATCCTTTGGTGCAGACATTGTGGTTGCGATCAAACTGCCAACCAGCATTGCGATTCCGCCACACGTTGTTATAAGGCCAAGAACAGTTTCTCCACCGTTTTCGCGAGGAAGGACGAATGCGGGCAAAACTGCATCAAATGCAGAGGCGACCAGATTGACTCCTGCAAGAAACAAAATCAGACAGAGTACCAGCCGATTCTGCTTCAGACATTGTAGTCCTTTCTTTGCAGCTCCAAGGATGCTTTCTCGATTTGCTTTTCCCTCATTTCTGGACTTAGGGATTTTGACCAGAAAAAGCAACGAATTGAAGGCAATCACATAAGTGATTAGATCAACAGCAATCACAGTTGTCATCCCGCCAAAAGAGTAGAGGGATGTTGCCAGCACCGGATGCAGAATCGTGATGAGAGACCGGGAAAAAGAGCGTAGGCCGCTGGTATGCTGATAATGCGCTTCCGGTGTGATGAACGTAATTGCCACATCGCTGGCAGGGCTTTGAATCGTATTCATCAGCCCATTGATCGCGTTGAGAGCATATAAATGCCGGGGATGAAGGATCCCCAGCCCCAACAGAGCGAAAACGGTGACAGTGCAGCATGCAGCCAGGGTATCACAGACCAGCATTATTTTCTTTTTATCCCATTTATCACTTAACGCCCCGGAAAAAATACTCATTATCACATATGGCGCATATGAGCAGATGGACAACAATGCCGTCTGCAAAGCAGATCCAGTTGATTGATAGAGCCAGAGCGTCAACGCGAAATTGGTCATCGCGCTTCCAAGCTGCGACAAGCTTTGGGTACTCCACAGGATGTAGAAATCTTTAAGTTCTGATATTCTTTTTTTCATTTTGACTTTGCTCCTTTGAATTCATTTTCAAACCTTCAAAATTGCAAAGTCTGAGGATCACTGCCCGTTACCGAGTGATCGCTCCATGCAGTATCCTCAAACCTTGCATGGAGCCGCAACATTGATGAGAAGCATTTCTCGACCTGCCTTTCTGCTATGAAGCACTCGCTGTGCGATATGTTTGAAAAACAAACCAACAGCAGTATATCAGTTTACTGTGCGTAACACAAGGCAAAATCTATTGATTTTACTCAACTATAGGTTAAGGCAACGGCGGCGGGGATTGCTCCCCGCCGCCCATGTTCATCAATAATCAGGATTCTCGGTTCAATCCGTCTTCATCGAAAGAAGCATAAGAGGCTGGGTTATCAGCTATCTTGGCACACGCTGTTCGCGCTGGAGGATATTTACGGTCTCAAGATCGGAGAGATCGACGGTGAATTATATCTTCACCTGGACAAATTCAAAGGAACGACCTATCTTCAGCTTTTTGATATTTTCGGATCCTGGCGGGAACAGGCCGCCAAGCTGGAGAGCGGAGAGATCAGCAAAGAGGAGTATGATCGTTGGCGCTATAAATACCCGGAGCTGGATCAATCCGGGCGCTGGGCAAAAGTTCCTTCGCAGGCTCTGTCCGACGCGCTGATTGAAGAATTGAACAAAGGCTAAGCACCGTTCAGACGGCAAAAAGAAAAGAGGCCAACTCGGCTTGCAAAAGTCAGGTTGACCTCTTTGATTTATTGGATTATGGGAGACAGCACACCCGAAACCCCTTGGATTTGCGCTCAACAAATCACGGGTTCTCGTGCTATCATTTTGCTATCACTCAGAGTGAAGGGAACGAAAAAAGTCAGTGTTTTCAAGGCCTCCCGGCCTCGAAGAATCACTTTTTCCTTATTCCAGCTCCACGGTGGCGGGGGGCTTGGAGGTGATGTCGTAGAGCACGCGGTTGACGCCGGGGACTTCATTGACGATGCGGACCGAGACCCGGTCCAGCACCTCATAGGGGATCCTTGTCCAGTCGGCGGTCATAAAGTCGCCGGTCTGGACGCTGCGCAGCACGACGGCGTAGTCATAGCTTCGTCCGTCGCCCATCACGCCAACCGAGCGCATATTGGAGAGCGCTGCAAAATACTGGCTCATGGTGTCCTGCAGTCCGGCCTTTGCAACCTCGTCGCGGAAGATCCAGTCCGCTTCGCGGACCATATCCAGCTTCTCTCTGGTGAGCTCGCCGATCACGCGGATGCCGAGCCCCGGCCCAGGGAAGGGCTGCCGGGTCACCAGATATTCCGGCAAGCCCAGCTCGCGGCCGAGGTCGCGCACCTCGTCCTTGAAGAGCATGCGCAGCGGCTCGATGATCTCACGGAAGTCCACATAGCTCGGAAGCCCGCCCACATTGTGGTGGCTCTTGATCACGGCAGCCTCCCCGGTGCCGGATTCGATCACATCGGGATAGATGGTGCCCTGGGCGAGAAAGTCGACCCGGCCGATCTTCTTTGCCTCCGCCTCGAAGACGCGGATAAACTCCTCCCCGATGATCTTGCGCTTCTGTTCCGGTTCGGTCACGCCTTTCAGACGTGAGAGAAAGCGCTCCTCCGCGTCCACCCGGACGAAGTTCAGATCCCAGCGCGAGAAGGCCGCTTCCACCTCGTCGCCCTCGTTCTTGCGCATCAGGCCGTGGTCGACAAAGACGCAGGTCAGGCGGTTCCCGACCGCCTCCGCCAGCAGCGCCGCCGCAACGGAAGAGTCCACCCCGCCGGAGAGCGCCAGCAGCACCCGCCCGTCTCCGACTTCTTTTCTCACAGAGGCGATGGCCTCCTGTTTGAAATCCGCCATGCTCCAATCGCCCACAGCGCCGCAGACCTCGTAAAGGAAGTTGCGCAGCATCCGGCTGCCGTATTCGGTGTGGTTGACCTCCGGGTGGAACTGCACGCCGTAGAAGCCGCGCGCTTCATCACAGATGCCCACAGTCGGGCAGCCGTCGGACCTGGCCGCCAGCCGGAAGCCCTCCGGCACCCTGGCCATAAAGTCCCCATGGCTCATCCAGGTGATGCTCTCCTCCGGCAGGCCGCGGAACAGCTTACAGCCGGTGTCAAAGTGCGTCAGCGTTTTCCCGTATTCCCGCGCGGTGCTGTCCTGGGCCGCGACAACGCTGCCACCCAGCTCCTGCGCCAGCAGCTGGCAGCCGTAGCAGATGCCGAGGATCGGGACCCCAAGCCTGTAGACGCCCGGATCGGCATGCGGAGAATGCTCCGCATAGACGCTGTTTGGTCCGCCGGTAAAGATGATGCCGATGGGGTCATAGGCGCGGATCGCATCCAGCGTCATTGACCAGGGGTGCACCTCGCAGTAGACCCCGCAGGCCCTGACCCGCCGTGCGATCAGCTGGTTGTACTGCCCGCCAAAGTCCAGAATCAACACCTTTTGATTGTCCACAGTTTTATCCTCCGCCGCTCTTTTTGGGGACCGCATCATCCGCGGTCCCGTTCTCTGCCCGATTCGGGCTTTTTTATTTCTGCGTCCGCTGCTCCAGCGCGGCCCCAATGAAGCCGCGGAAAATGGGATGCGGACGGTCCGGTCTGCTCTTAAACTCTGGGTGGAACTGTACTCCCACAAAGAAGGGGTGCTCCGGAAGCTCCACCGCTTCCACAATGTATTCATCCGGGCTCAGGCCGCTCAGCTCCATGCCCATGTCCCTCATGATCTGCCGGTAATCGTTGTTGAACTCATAGCGATGCCGGTGTCGCTCCTGCACCAGCTCCGTGCCGTAGCAGCGGCGCAGGAGGCTCCCCTCCTTCAGCTTGCAGGGATAGGCCCCCAGGCGCAGCGAGCCGCCCTTGTCCACCTCGTCGCTCTGATCCGGCAGAAAATCGATCACCTTGTGGGGGCTATCGGGGTCCAGCTCGCCGGAGCTCGCCCCTTCCAGCCCGCAGACGTCCCGGGCAAACTCAATGACCGCCACCTGCATGCCGAGACAGATGCCAAAATACGGGATCCCCTGTTCCCGGGCATAGCGGACGGTGGTGATCATTCCCTCCACGCCGCGGCTTCCGAACCCGCCCGGCACGATAATCCCGTCGCAGCCGGCGAAGAGCTCCGCTGCCGTCTCATCCGTCACGCTCTCGCTGTTGATCCAGTCGATCTCCACCGAGGCATCACAGGCATAGCCCGCGTGGCGGAGCGCCTCTGCGACCGAGAGATAGGCGTCGTGCAGCTGCACATATTTGCCCACCAGCGCGATGCGGACCGTCTTTTTCAGGTTGTGGATCCGCTGTACCATCTCGGTCCAGCCGGCGAGCTCCGGCGCTCTGGTCCAGAGGCCAAGCTCTCTGCACACGATGAGAGAGAAGTTCTCCGCCTCCAGCATCAGCGGCGCCTCATACAGCACCGGCAGCGTCCGGTTTTCGATCACACAGTCGGGCTTTACGTTGCAGAACATGGCGATCTTCCGGAAGATCTCATCCTCCAGAGGCTCGTCGCAGCGCAGGACGATGATGTCCGGGCTGATGCCCATCCCCTGCAGCTCCTTGACCGAGTGCTGGGTCGGCTTGGTCTTGTGCTCGTCGCTGCCGCGCAGGAAGGGCACAAGCGTCACATGGATATAACAGACGTTGCCTTTGCCCTGCTCCAGGCCGACCTGCCGCGCCGCCTCCAGAAAGGGCTGGCTCTCAATATCGCCGGTGGTGCCGCCGATCTCGGTGATGACCACATCGGCCTCCGTCTTCTTCCCGACAGAGTAGATAAACTCCTTGATCTCCTGGGTGATGTGGGGGATCACCTGTACCGTCTGTCCCAGGTACTCCCCTTTGCGCTCCTTGTTCAGGACGTTCCAGTAGACCTTACCGGTGGTGAGGTTGGACCAGCGGTTGAGATTCTCATCAATGAAGCGCTCATAGTGTCCCAGATCCAGGTCGGTCTCCGAGCCGTCCTCCGTCACATAGACTTCTCCGTGCTGATAGGGACTCATGGTACCCGGGTCGACATTGATGTACGGGTCCAGCTTCTGGGCTGCGACCTTCAGGCCTCTGGCCTTGAGCAGTCTTCCGAGGGATGCAGCCGTAATTCCCTTTCCCAATCCGGAAACCACGCCGCCTGTTACAAAAATATACTTTGTCATGGATCTCTTCCTTTCCTGCTGTCATATATAACAAAAAACGTTCTCCGATGCCTTAAGGGGGCACTTGGCCCCTGACACCGGCGAACGCCGGAAAAAAGATATCCAAAAATACGCGATTTAATATACAGCACTCCGCCCTGATTGTCAAGACTCTGTCTCCGGCTTTTTTACCGGTTTCCTCTGCTTGTATTCCTGTTTCGATATGGTTATGATAGCTTTTTTGTATCATAAAGCGGAGGGATAAATGCCACGGCAGTCGTTCTCTCCCCGATGAGACAGGGAAAGAACGACTGCCGTGAAGAATCAGAGCAGGTTTGTATAGCCCATGAGGAAGCGGTCCACCTCGACTGCGGCGGCTCGCCCCTCCGCAATGGCATGGACCACAAGGGACTGGCCCCTGTGCATATCGCCTGCGGTGAAGATATGCGGGACGCTGGTCTGGTAGCAGCCTTTCTCCGTCTTTACGGTTCTGTCCCGCTCGACCCCGAATGCCGCGCACACGTCCTCCCTGCAGCCGGCAAAGCCCGTCGCGCCGATCAAAAGCCCGCAGGGGAGCGTGTCCCCGCTTTTGGTCGTGATCTCGGTCAGGTTTCCGTCGCCGTCTGTCCGCAGCTCCGCCACGCTCTGGCCAAAGCGCCTCGGGTCGGCGCCGAAGAGGCTCTCGGCCTCTTCCTGCGCATAGTCCTGCGGCAGCCTGCCGGAGGCGTCCAGATAATCCTCCCTGCCTCTGCGCACCAGCTGCGTCACGCTCCGGCAGCCCTGGCGCAGCGCAGAGGCCACGCAGTCGCTTGCGGTGTTTCCGGTACCGATGATGACCACGTCTTTGCCCGCGGCCCCCGGTCCGTCCGTCTCCAGGCCGAAGATCTGCCGCTCGACCGACGCGTGCAGAAAGTCCATCGCGTAGCAGACGCCCTTTACGCCGCCCGCGTCCACACCGATTGCGCGGGGTTCCTCCGCTCCGCAGCAGAGCACCACCGCGTCGTACTCCGCGCTGAGCCTCCGGGCGATGGCGGGGTCGGAGGCGTCCAGCCCTGTGACAAAGGTGACACCCTCGTCCGTCATCAGATCAATACGCCGCTGCACGACGCTTTTGGGCAGCTTCATATTCGGAATGCCGTAAGTCAGGATCCCGCCGGCGCGGGGGTGCTTTTCCACCACGGTGACGCTGTGTCCCCGGTGGTTCAGCTGGTCCGCCACCGCGAGGCCCGCGGGACCCGAGCCGATTACCACCACGTTCTTTCCGGAGGCATTGCGGGTGAAGCGGGGCTTCATCATCCCGTTCTGAAAAGCGTACTCGATGATGCTGCGTTCGTTGTCGTGAACGGTGATGGGCTGATCATACAGCCCGCAGGTACAGGCCTGCTCGCAAAAGGCCGGACAGACCCTCCCGGTGAACTCAGGAAAGTTGTTGGTCTTCAGGAGGCGGGACAAGGCATGGCCATAGTTGCCGTCCATGAGCATGTCGTTCCATTCCGGGATCAGGTTGTGCAGCGGGCAGCCCAGCTGTTTCCCCTCGAACTGGACCCCGGCCTGGCAGAAGGGGATCCCGCAGTTCATGCAGCGGGCGCCCTGCAGAAGACGCTGCTCTCCCTCGACGGGGATATAGAGGTCCTCCCAGTCCCTGACGCGTTCCAGAGGAGGGCGCTTCTTGTTCTCACATCTCTCGTATTCCAGAAATCCTGTCGGTTTTCCCACAGTCGTCCCCTCCTCTCAGTGCTTGACCGCGGCGTTGAAGGCCGCAATCTCCGCCTGTTCTCTGCTCTCGCCCTTGCCTTCAAAGGCGGCGATCGATGCGATCATCCGCTCATAGTCCTTCGGGATGATCTTTTTAAACGCGGGAACAAAGGCGTCAAAGTCCGCCAGAATCCGTTTTCCCTTCTCGGACCCGGTGGCGGAGACGTGCTCCTCCAGCAGCGCGTACAGCTCCTGCACATCGTGGTGCTCGCGCAACGTGGACATGGTGAGACCGGTCTTGTTCAGCCGCGTATAGAGGTCGTGGCGCTCGTCCAGCACATAGACGACGCCTCCGGACATTCCGGCCGCAAAGTTCTTCCCCGTGTCGCCGAGGATCACCACCCGGCCGCCGGTCATATACTCGCAGCCGTGGTCCCCGACGCCTTCCACCACCGCGCTGGCGCCGGAGTTGCGCACACAGAAGCGCTCTCCTGCCACACCCGCGATAAAGGCTTTGCCCGATGTCGCCCCGTAGAGCGCCACATTGCCGACGATGATGTTCTCATCCGCGCGGAAGCTGCTCCCCTTCGGCGGGAAGAGCACCAGCTTGCCGCCGGACAGGCCCTTGCCGAAGCCGTCGTTGCTGTCGCCCTCCAGCCGCAGCGTCAGCCCTTTCGGGATGAACGCGCCGAAGGACTGTCCCCCGCCGCCGCGGCAGTGGATCACATAGCTGTCCTCTTTCAGTTTGTCTCCGCAGGCGCGGGTAATCTCGGACCCGAACAGGGTTCCGAAGGCTCTGTCCGTGCTGGAGACCTCCACCTCAAGCTTTCCTCTCCGCGTGTTTTTCAGCGTCGACCCCAGCTTCTTCATCAGCACACTGCAGTCCTTTGTTTCGGCCAGGCGGAAGCGGTAGACCGCCTCCGGCGCAAAGTGGGGCACGTCCTCCCCGTAGGGATTGACCAGCAGCGCCGAGAGATCGACAGTTTCCGCGCGGTGGGTGATGCGCTTCTCCCGTACCGTCAGCAGGTCGCTGCGCCCGACCAGCTCATCCACCGTCCGGATCCCGACAGCGGCCATGCACTCGCGCAGTTCCTGCGCCACAAAGCGCATAAAGTTCATCACGTACTCCGGTTTGCCGGCAAAGCGGGCTCTTAGCTTCGGGTTCTGCGTTGCGACGCCCACAGGACAGGTGTCCAGGTTGCAGACGCGCATCATGCAGCAGCCCAGCGTGATGAGCGGCGCAGTTGCAAAACCGAATTCCTCCGCGCCCAGCATGCAGGCGACCGCCACGTCCCGGCCGGTCATCAGCTTGCCGTCGGTCTCGATGACGACCTGCTCCCGCAGGCCGTTTTTCACCAGGGTCTGGTGCGCTTCGGCCACGCCCAGCTCCCAGGGCAGCCCCGCATTGTGGATCGACGAGCCGGGCGCCGCGCCCGTGCCGCCATCATAGCCGGAGATCAGCACCACCTGCGCGCCGGCCTTTGCCACGCCGCAGGCGATGGTCCCGACGCCGGCCTCGGACACCAGCTTGACGCTGATGCGCGCATCCCGGTTGGCGTTCTTCAGGTCGAAGATCAGCTGAGCCAGATCCTCGATGGAATAGATATCATGGTGGGGCGGCGGGCTCACCAGCGAGACGCCCGGGGTCGAGCAGCGGGTTTTGGCGATCCAGGGATAGACCTTGCTCCCGGGCAGATGCCCGCCTTCGCCGGGCTTGGCGCCCTGCGCCATCTTGATCTGCAGCTCCTGCGCGCTGTTTAAGTATGCGCTCGTCACACCGAAGCGCCCGGAGGCGATCTGTTTGATGGCCGAACAGCGCAGCGGATCGCCCAGGCGGTCCGGTGTCTCGCCGCCTTCCCCGGAGTTGGAGCGGCCGCCGAGGGTGTTCATGGCGACTGCCAGACACTCATGCGCCTCCTGGGAGATGGAGCCGTAGCTCATGGCGCCGGTCTTGAAGCGCCTGACAATGCTCTCCACCGGCTCGACCTCTTCCAGCGGGATTCCCCCCTGGGGGTCTCGTTTCAGGTCCAGCAGGCCGCGCAGCGTGTGGGGGATCTCCAGGTTGTCCACCATGGAGGTGTACTGCTTAAAGAGCTCGTAACTCCCCTCCTGGGCCGCCTTCTGCAGAAGCTTGATGGTCAGGGGATTGTACATATGGTCTTCCGCCGCAGCGCCGGAGCGCAGCTTGTGGGAACCGACGGAGTTGAGCGTGGTGTCGATGCCGAGGCCGAGGGGTTCAAAGGCCTGATCGTGCTTCCACTCCACACCCTCGCCGATCTCCTCAAGCCCGATGCCCTCCACGCGGCTGACGGTGTTGGTAAAATACCGCTCAATGACCTTACTGCTGATGCCGATGCACTCGAAGATCTGCGCCGCCTGATAGGACTGGACGGTGGAAATGCCCATCTTGGAGGCGATCTTCACAATGCCCGCGAGAATGGCCCTGTCGTAGTCGTCGATGGCGGCGCCGGGGTCCTTGTCCAGCATGTCCAGCGTCACCATCTCCTCGATGCACTCCTGGGCCAGATAGGGGTTGATGGCCTGCGCGCCGTAGCCCAGCAGGGTCGCGAAGTGGTGGACGGTCCTCGGCTCGGCGCTCTCCAGAATCAGGGAGAGGGCAGTACGCTTCTTGCTGCGCACAAGATACTTCTGCACAGCGGATACCGCCAGCAGCGACGGGATGGCGACGTGATTTTCATCCACACCACGGTCAGAGAGGATCAGGATATTGGCCCCCTGCTTGTAGGCGCGGTCGCAGGCCACAAAGAGCCGCTCCACCGCGCTCTCCAGCGGCGTCCGCTTATAGTAGAGCAGCGAGATGGTCTCCACCTTGAACTGGGGATTGTCCATGTGGCGGATCTTCATCAGGTCCACGCTGGTGAGGATGGGGTTCTGGATCTGCAGGACGGCGCAGTTCTCCGCCTTCTCCTCCAAGAGGTTGCCGGAGGCGCCGAGATACACGGCCGTGTCCGTGACGATCTTTTCCCGGATGGCGTCGATGGGCGGGTTCGTCACCTGGGCGAACAGCTGTTTAAAGTAACTGAAAAGCGGCTGCCGCGCTTCCGAGAGCACTGCCAGGGGGATGTCCGTCCCCATGGAGGAGATGGGCTCGGCGCCGTTTCGCGCCATGGGCAGGATCTCTTCTTTGACATCCTCATAGGTGTAGCCGAAGGCCTTATAGAGCTTGTCCCGCAGCTCCTGAGAGTGTTTTTCCACCTTCAGGTTGGGGATGGGCAGGTCCTCCAGATGCACCAGGTGCCCGTCCAGCCACTCGCCGTAGGGGCTCTGGGAGGCATAGCGGCTCTTGAGCTCCTCGTCGTCGATGACGCGCTTCTGCCTGGTATCTACCAGCAGCATCTTCCCCGGCTGCAGACGGGATTTTTTGACAATGTCCGCGGGGTCAAATTCCAGCACGCCCACCTCGGAGGAGAGGATCAGGTAGTCGTCCTTTGTCCGGTACCAGCGGCAGGGGCGCAGACCGTTGCGGTCCAGCACCGCGCCGACGCTGTCGCCGTCGGAAAAGACGATGGCGGCGGGGCCGTCCCAGGCTTCCATCATGGTGGCATAGTACTGGTAGAAATCCCGTTTCTCCTGGCTCATCTTCCGGTTGTTGGCCCAGGGCTCCGGGATGGTCATCATCACCGCCTGCGGCAGTTCGATCCCGTTCATCATGAGAAATTCCAGGGTGTTGTCCAGCATGGCGGAGTCCGAACCGCGCTGATCCACCACCGGCAGTACGCGGTCCATATCCTCGTCGCTGATGAGGGGAGAGTGCATGGTCTCCTCCCGCGCCAGCATCCGGTCCACATTGCCGCGGATGGTGTTGATCTCGCCGTTGTGCATGATATAGCGGTTGGGGTGGGCGCGCTCCCAGCTGGGGTTGGTATTGGTGGAGAAACGCGAGTGCACCATCGCCATGGCGCTCTCGCAGTCCGGATCCTGCAGATCCGGATAAAAAGCCCGCAGCTGGTTGACCAGGAACATGCCCTTGTACACAATGGTACGGCTGGAGAAAGAGGCGATATAGGTGCCGATGTCGCTCTGTTCAAACTCCCTGCGGATGATATACAGCAGCCGGTCAAATTCCAGCCCCTCGGCCACCTGCGGCGGTCTCCGGACAAAGCACTGCATGATGAAGGGCTGCGCATCCCTGGCGGTTTTCCCCAGCACCTCGGGACAGACGGGTACTTCCCTCCAGCCGAGGAACTGCACGCCGTGCCGCTCGACGATGATCTCAAGCATCTTTCGCGCCTGCAGGCGCTTCAGCGTCTCTTGCGGAAAGAAAAACATCCCGACGCCGTAGCTTCTCGCGGGTCCCAGGTCGTCAATCCGGATGGCGTGGGCCGCCTTTTCCATCAGCTTGTGCGGGATCTGCATCATCAGGCCGACACCGTCCCCGGTTTCCCCGCAGGCATCCTTCCCCGCGCGGTGCTGGAGCTTTTCCACGATTCTCAGCGCGTCGTCCACGGTCCTGTGGGTCTGCTCTCCCCGGATGCTGATCACAGCCCCGATCCCGCAGGAATCATGCTCGAACGCCGGTGAATACAGGGGGTAATTCTGTTCCTTCACTGTCATATGTCGGTCTCCTTCTTCCCTCGCAATCGCGGATGATATAAAGAAAGGCCGCCCACAAGTGCTGCGGGCGGTCCCGATTGCGATTCGTAAAAACACTTGCCTGATGCTACCACAGCGGCAGACAGATGAACAATACAAAATCCATTGGTATAACGATACAAAAAAAGTATGATAAGCGGTTTACAGCACGCCCAGGAGGCAATCCTGGTTCTTGACCTCGGCATAGAGGGTGCCGCCCTTCTCGCCCAGGTCGTAGACCTTGACCACTCCCCGCAGCTTCTCATCTCCGGTGAGCTCGGTATAGCGGTCCGGGAAGGCGTCGAAGCGCTCCTCGTTGAACTCGCAGCCCGGCTCGCCCTGATAGATTGCCGTGTAAAAGATCCCGGACTCGACCAGATCCTGGAAGAAGTGGCTGCCATAGCTCAGCTCCGGCCTCAGCCCGTGGGAGAAGTAGGCCAGCTCGCTCATGCAGCTGTAGTGGTTGATCTCGGCAAAGCGGACGGGTACACCCAGGCTGGGCGTGGTGGTGCCCCACCTCCCCGGGCCGATCAGGATGGCGTTTCTGTCCTTCAGCAGCAGGTTCAGGTCTCCAACCGCTCTCGCAACGGAATACTTCTGCTGCTCCGGCAGGCTCAGATAGGGCTCCACCTTCACAAACACCACATAGCGCACGGGGATTGCCGCATTGCCGCCCATGAAGTTGCCCCGGATGCGCCAGAGGAGCTCTTTCACATCTGGCATCACCCCCGCCTTCCCGAGACCGGTGGTCTGGATCGTGCGGCACTGCAGAAGGTTGACCCGGTAGTCGCCCTGCGGGGTGAAGTTGCAGGCATACTCCACATCCACCGGGTAGTTGTACTTCTCCGCGACGATGGCCATGATGCGCTTCATCACATGTGCAAAGTCGGTCCGGCGGAGCAGCTTCTGGAAGTTCACGATATCCGGAACCGGCTCGTTATAGAGACCTATCTCGCGGAATCGCGCCGCGGTCGCGGTGTCCGGCTCCATGAACAGCGCGGGATCCGTCCGCATACTGTACTTGCTGAGCTTTTCAAGGGGGACTGTCGCAAAGCGGTTCTCCGCCAGGTTGATGACATCCACCTTATGCTGACTGTACCGGTACTCGTCACCGTATTCCACCATCGGCGGCGCCGTGGGCGTGTCCAGATTGACGAAGCGGGCATAGTCGTCCGCCTCGCGGTCGACCGCCCGGGTCCCGAGGCCGAACACCATCCGCAGCATGCCGCTGTTCTCCTCGCTGGCCTTTGTGCCGCTGACGTACAGGTTCTTCGAGTGGCCCACGCCTGCCAGATGCGGATAATAGTAATCCCCGTGCACGTCGCCGCTGACCCGCATGACCAGCAGGGCCATCTGCTCATCCCGGTTCAGCAGGTTGCGGTCGGCACGGTAGCGGAACGCGTCCGGGCTCACAGTACTGGCATAGACCGTGCGCACCGCGTTCTCGAACACTTCATAGCGCTCCTCCAGGCTGCCCTGGCTGGGGCAGAAGACGCTCTCGTACTTTCCCGCGAAGGCGTTGCCGATGCCGTCCTCCAGCAGCGAGCTCGAGCGCACGATAATCGGCGACTGGCCGAAGTATTCCAGCATGGAGAGAAACTGCTCTTTGATGGTGGGCATAAACTCGCCGTGCAACAGCCGCTCACGGAATTCCGGCGCAACGCGCAGGTAGTCTTCCGGTTCGATCATCTTGGTGCGAAGCTCCCAGGTGTTGTTCTGCACCGCGTAGGTGTAGAACACGTCCGCGCCGATGTAATACGAGTCGTGCGGCTCGATCCGGGTTCTGTAGAGCTCAGGGTCAGTATCCCGGATGATGTTGCGGGCCAGCAGCATGCCGACCGACTTGCCCCCGATGCACCCGGTGCCGATCTCGCGGCGCTTGATCTCCATCAGGTCGCTCATCGAGAAGTACTTGCTGCAGAGTTCCAGGCGCGTCGGCTCCGTCCCCAGAAGACAGCGCATGATGTTCTCCTTCAGGACGATGCCCTCCTCGTCCGTCGGCTCCGGGTGGTCCCGATTCACCGAGTCGAACATGCTGTCCCAGCAGTCGCGGCGTTCGCCGGTCTGGGTAAAGATATCGAAAATGGCGTAGGTCTCGCTGCTGGAGCTGACCGTCTCGCACTGGCTGCCCCGGATGCGGAGGGGGAAGTACATGTACTTGCTCTCGCGGCCTTCCGCCTTCACGGGGTGGATATAGGTGCAGCCGTCCAGGGTGCGGATGTTCATCAGGACATTGGTGGCGTGCCGGATACGGGAGATCGTCTCGTAGATATGCCGTTCGTACTGCAGCGCCACATAGCAGATGGCGCCGCGGGATGCGATAAACTCGCTGGTCAGACAGAAGAAGTTGCAGACCATGAGGTCCGAGAACCAGTATCGCTGAAGATCGGAAAGGCAGTCAAACAGGAAGAAGGTGTCCTCCGGTTCGGAAGAGATGATCCTGTGCACCTGAACGGCAAAGGTCTCAAAGCCCACCGCGGGATCCAGCGTGATCTTCCTGATGTTGGTCCCCCGTGCCTGGAGTCTCTCTGTCGGGATCAGCTCGTCATGATCGCCGAAGCGCAGATAGACCATAGGCCTTCCGGTCAGGGCCTCATCCACCACAAACTTCGTGGCGACGTAGATGTAGTCCCCGATGTTCTCCACCTGCCAGGTGACGGTATCGCCCGGTCTCAGGCTGTCAATGGCCTTGTCCAGACCCTCAATGCCGGTGCTGATTCTGTGCTGATCTTCCATGCTGAGGCCCTCCATTCTCTCCTTGATGATTTATGAATGAACGCCGCGAACGGCCGTTAAGGACTTCACCCGAAAACACGCATTATTGCTTCAACAGTCTAAAACTTCCCTTCATATTTTATCATGATTCGTCCTGCAGTTCCAATATCGGATTTATCATGACTGTCATATAAAAACCCTATGATAAGCAAAATTTCTCATTCCTCTTGCGGATTCTCTTTTGACTTTCTGCCCTCGGCATTGTATACTCTTCCCGTTCCCGGCAGGAGAACAGAAAACACCGTATAAGAGAGGGTCTGGTACAATGAAAACCTGCGCAATCGTCGGCATCAACTGGGGTGACGAGGGAAAAGGCCGCATGGTCGACCTGCTGACCGAGTCCTACGATATCGTGATCCGCTACCAGGGCGGAGGCAACGCCGGCCACACGGTGGTCAACCGTTACGGCAAGTTTGCCCTCCACCTGCTGCCCTCCGGCATCTTCCACCCGGGCGTGGTCAACATTCTCGGCAACGGCGTCGCCCTCGACGCCGAGAACCTCTGGACCGAGATCGAAGATGTCCGTTCCAAAGGCGTCGAAGTCAGCCCGCAGAACCTGCTGATCAGCGACCGTGCCTCTCTGCTGCTCCCCTGGCACAGGCAGCTGGACGGCTTGGAAGAAGCCCGTTTGAAGGACAAAAAATACGGCTCTACCAAGCAGGGGATCGCGCCCTTCTATTCGGACAAGTACCAGAAGAAAACTGTCCTCGCCGGCGAGCTTTTCTATCCCGAGCACCTGAAAGCCCACCTGGAAGAGCTGCTGGAATGGAAAAATCTGACCCTGACCGGCGTGTACGGCGCGGAACCCTGGACGCTGGAGCAGCTTCTGCAGTGGGTCGGGGACTACGGCGAGAAGATCAAGCCTTTCCTCTGCGATACGGGCGCCTTCCTCCGTACGGCTCAGGCCGAGGGGAAGAGCATTCTCTTTGAGGCCCAGCTCGGCGCGCTGCGTGATCTTGACTACGGCATCTATCCCTATACCACCTCTTCCAACGCCATTGCGGCCTACGCCCCGGTCGGTTCTGGGCTTCCGACGGCAAAGCTGGATGAGGTGATCGGCGTTGTCAAGGCATATTCGACCTGTGTGGGCGAAGGGCCCTTTGTCTGCGAGATGTTCGGTCCCGATGCGGAAAAGCTACGGGAAGCCGGCGCCGAATACGGCGCCAAGACCGGTCGGCCGCGCCGCGTTGGCCCCGTCGACCTGGTCGCCACCCGCTACGGGGTCCAGATGCAGGGCGCCACTGCCATTGCCCTGACCAAGCTGGACGTGCTGAGCTATCTGGAGGAGATCCCCGTCTGCTGCCGGTACGAACTGGACGGCAAGCCTACGGACAGCTTCCCCTTCCCTGCCGCACTGGACCTGGCAAAACCCGTTATCACGACGATGCCGGGCTGGCACTGCGACATCTCCGGCGTCAGGACCTGGGACGCGCTGCCGGAGGCCGCAAAACGCTATGTGGAGTATATTGAGGAGCAGATCGGCTGCCACATCCGCTATGTTTCCGTCGGGCCGGAACGGGACGCCTATCTTGTCCGCTGAGGCTGGAGCGAAAATGATCCATAACAGGAAGCGAGGAACACGCCATGTATGAGCACTACCAATCTCCCCTGATCTCGCGCTATGCCTCCGGCGATATACTGCGCCTGTTCTCTCCGCAGAGACGGGTGGAGACCTGGAGGCAGCTGTGGCTGGCTCTGGCAAAGGCGGAGCGGGAGCTCGGTCTTCCGATCACCGAAGAACAGATCCGGGAACTGGAAGAACACATCACTGACATCGACTTTGACTGTGCCGCCCGGCGGGAAAAGGAAGTCCGCCACGATGTGATGGCCCACATCTACGCCTATGGCAAAGCCGCTCCCTCCGCCGCGGGCATCATCCACCTCGGAGCCACAAGCTGCTATGTCACCGACAACGGGGATCTCATCCTCTACCGTGAAGGGCTCCGCATTCTGCGCGGCCGGCTGCTAGCGGTGCTGAAAGCGCTGGCGGACTTCGCTGCGCGGTACAAGGCCCTCCCCACGCTGGGCTACACGCACTATCAGCCGGCGCAGCTGGTCACGGTTGGGAAACGCGCCACGCTCTGGATGCAGGATCTGCTCTCGGATCTGGAGGAACTGGACTTCACCCTGGAGAGCATCCGCTTCCTCGGCTGCCGCGGCACCACCGGGACCGAGGCCAGCTTTCTGGACCTGTTTGACGGCGACGGAGAGAAGATTGACCGTCTGAACAAGCTGCTGGCCGACGCCTTCGGCTTTGAGGCCTGTTACCCGGTCTGCGGCCAGACCTATCCGCGCAAGACCGACTCCCGCATTCTGAACGCCCTGAGCGCCATCGCCCAGAGCTGCTACCGGATGGCGCAGGACATCCGCCTTCTGCAGCACGACCGGCAGTTGGAGGAGCCCTTTGAGGACAGCCAGATCGGTTCTTCGGCCATGGCCTACAAGCGCAATCCCATGCGCTGCGAGCGGATCTGCTCGCTCTCCAGATATCTGATGGCGGATGCGATGAACGCCCCGCTGACCGCCTCGGCCCAGTGGTTGGAGCGGACGCTGGACGATTCCGCCAACCGCCGCCTTTCCATGCCGGAGGCTTTCCTCTGCGCCGACGCGGTCCTCCGCCTGGCACAGAACGTCTGCGCCGGTCTGCATGTGAATGAAAAGATCATCGACCGCACGGTCCGGGAGTATCTCCCCTTCATCGCGACGGAAAACCTGCTGATGGAGGCCGTCAAGCGCGGTGGAGACCGCCAGCAGCTCCACGAGGTGATCCGCCGCTGCTCGATGGAGGCGACGCTCAACATGCGCGAGGGGCTCCCCTGCGACCTGCTCTCCCGTCTGGCTGGGTGCCCGGAGTTCGGCCTTTCCGAAGAGGAACTGAGCGCCCTGCTGAACCCCGCCGACTACATCGGCCGCGCCCCGCAGCAGGTGGAGGCCTTTCTCGCGCAGTATGATCACCTTTGGGCCGACGCGGATTCCGCCCCCGCAGAAATCAGCGTCTGAGGCCGGTTTTTCCCTCCGCCATAGCTCTGCGAACGAAACAGCCCAATAATACGCCATACAAGAACAGACCGACTGAAACTTGAAAAAGTGTCCGTCGGTCCGTTTCTTTTTACCCATCTGCACTGGAGAATTGAATCTGCACTTTACTTGCAAGCAATGTCCCATAGGGACAAAAAGCAGTTTAACGGAGACATTTCCATGAAAATCAGGGAGCAGAAGATTACGGGCCAAAGTGTGCTTATTTGTTTCAGAATAAGAGAGCCTCCCTTCACGGAGAAGAGAAGCTCAATGTAAGTGATCCTATTTTCGGTATTCTAATCTCATTTGGTGATGCTTTTTATTCTGCCTCCCAAAGAACAAGGTCTCCCATAACAATACGCTGCACCTCGTTGATATTGATGGCACTACCCCAGCCGCAGAACTGATTCACAGTGCCATTCTCATGGGGAGTGGTTAGGGCACCGCCGGTGGAAAATTCAGAACCATCAGAGAAAATGATTTTTGACTCAATGCAAACCTTATCCTCCAAAATGCTCCAAGGCCCATAGGCTGTCGGATCTGCGTCCGGGGTATGAAAGTCTGCCGCGCCCTCGTAGCTCACTTTCCAGATGGCGCTGAAGGGTGTCAGCTCGAGTCCGACGATTTCGATTTTCTTGTCAAGCTCAGTATCGTGATAAATGGCATGTCCGAAATCGAAGTATCGCTTCTGTTCCTCCGTCGACGAAAAGGAAACAGGACCGAAAGTCCGTGATTCTTCCTCGCCCATGATCATATGAACCTGAAAAGGAATGTCTTTTGTGCCGAGTTCAGCCTCTGCCTTTTCGATAAATTTCACATCAATATAGCACTGCAGGGTCATTGTCTGCGACTTTTCATCATAGGCGTTTTCCAGCACGGCATTACGGATTGCCTCTTTGCCGGACAGGGAAAGCTCCACCGGAAGCTGCGGCCCGGCAAAACCGCAGATCTCTGTGCCAGCAATGCTCCAGGAAAACCTGACATCGGAGGGAAAACGTGCTGCCTCTTCTTTTGTAACAGGGGAGATGTTGACGTAGACATGCTGCTCCTGACCGTCGTTTACGGAAGACAGCAGGACAAGTCCGCTCAGTTTTTCATCCGTAATATCATATTCCGTATAGCTGCTTACACTGTTCTCTTCGATTTGCAGGTCAGCTTTCAATTCCTGCTGACGGGTGACATGTATACTCCACACGGCATAAGCCGTGATTCCCAGCGCAAGCATCAGTGCCGCAGCCAGCGCGAATGTAATAATGCGTTTCTTGTTCATGTGTACGATCCTTTCCGGGCTTTCCTGTATGGCGTCCGGACGAAAGACCTCTGCTTCACCGATATAGTCGACAGCCAGACCATTGAGCATCAAGGTGATTGTTTCCCGCTTCATACAAGCAATCCCTCCTTCTCGAGATAGTGTCTGAGTTTTTCTCTGATACGAAAAAGACGGACAGTCACACTGTTTGTAGTTGAATGTGCCATTTTGGCAATATCCTTCACCGGATCGGAATACCAGTAGCGTCGGGTAAAGATAAACCTATCTGTATAATTTAAGGTAGCCATGAAGCCGTTGATCGCTTCTGCAAGTTCTTCCGCTTCATATGCTTCCTCCACGCTGTTCTTATCGGCGAGAACTTCTTCCAGTTCTTCAAGCGCGAGGTCGTACTGGCTGTTTCTGATCGCAGCTGTGTTGGAATGATACTTCTTTGTCGCAAGATTGCGCGCGATCTTGCAGACAAAAGTCCGCAACGGGTTTGGCTTGGTAAAATATCAGGTTATCCTCTGCCGAGGTCAATTGTTCCAATGAGTGGACCTCCGGTGTGCTCGACTTTTGGAGTGCCGCTTTCTCTGATTTCCATCTCACAAGCAATATGCTCCAGTGTTTCCATATCGAGCTCGCCGGAAATCATGACCAAATACCCTGTTGTTTTCTGAAAGAGCAGAATATAGTTTGCGCGGTTGTATGTTGGATAGATCAGTTCGCTGTAATCTGATGTTACTTCAAGAAGCTCCCAGTCTCCCAAGCGTTCTTCTTTTACGACGCTTACATTACCACTCAACACGAGCTGAAGCCCATTGCTGATGCTATCTATTGTGGAAATACAGTAGGGGATGATGTCTCCTGAATCACAGAACAGCCTCTTGGTCCAGCCTTGTTCATCAGTAATCCCTTCCGTAGCTTCCTGCGGGAGCCAGAAGCAGCGAAACTCCGGTGTATGCGTCATCTCTTCCGGGCAGGTAAAAGTGAAAACCATTCCGGCATCGGGGTAAGTAAGAATTTGGCTATTCCACACCTTGCCGTCGACAACCTCCTCATATCGGAACCCGGAAACAAGTTCTTCATCTACGGATGGTTTTCGGAGGCTGATGGTGTATTCCGCAATAGCAAATGCTACCGTCCCAAATGCCAGTGCAAGCATAGCAGCAATGAGGAAAATGCGTGGTACTTTCCTTATTCTATGAGACTGATTCTTCGCTCTAAGGTGCACCTGTACCTTATCTATAATCCTCGTTGCCAGTTCGTCATTGTATTCGCCCATGTCTATATATTCAGGACAACAATCCAATACAAGATCAGTAATGCGTATCTTCACAGTCGAACCCCCTTTCTGTCAAATAGACTTTTAGCCGTTTCCGGCCGCGAGCAAGTTTGGCCCGGACGGTTGCATCCTTAAGACCGAGTGTTTCAGCTATTTCCTCCGTCTTTTGATAAAGGAAATAATAGCGTTGGAAGATTTCGCGATCCGGCTCTCCAAGAGAATCAACCGCGTCATGTGCAATTTCCCTCAGTTCTGAGAGAAGGATCTTTTGTTCCGGCTGATTTGGAATGCTGATTTGCAGGATATCATCTTCCAGAGGCTCTTCGGCATGATGCTTCCGCAATACCGTCTTTGCTTTATTACGAACAACCGCGGCAAGATAAGCTTTCAGCATCTCTGTTTCGATGTTCTCACGATTTTCCCAGATGCTCAAAAAAGAATCGGACACGACTTCTTCAATATCTTCTTCACCCATAGCATGGGACAGGATGTTGGAGGCAATTGCATATGCATACCCGCTGTATTGT
The DNA here is from genome assembly GCA_017458065.1 of Oscillospiraceae bacterium. GTDB lineage: Bacteria > Bacillota > Clostridia > Oscillospirales > Oscillospiraceae > Limivicinus. The sequence goes on along the minus strand of JAFTGD010000043.1, from coordinate 73,022 downwards.
CGTATCAGTTCTGGGAGCACAGACTCATCACCGCGCTGCAATCTGCGCAACAATCTTTTTTCATTCATATCAGCAGTTTATTCCTCCGGCCAGACCACGGTGTCAAACCGAATATCAACGCTCTGGTACAACTGCTCAACATGAAGTTGTTCTTCCAGACTGTCACTGAGTTTCCACAAATGGGAAGGGGTTGTTGTGATGATCGTTACCCAGGCGAGATATTCTTTTCCATCTTCAACTCTGCGCATTTCTTTGACTTTCGCTTCGCAGTCGAGTTCAGCAAACCTTTGTGCCAACGCAATATGGTCATCTACTGAATCTGCGCCTTGCAGCATAGCGTTTGTTCGTATTACAAAAGGATAAGGTTCATCCTGTGGTAGATCCTTAAACATCTGCAATTCCCAGTCTTTTCCGTAGAATTTGCCTTCTACAGCATATATACTATGGATGAATTCCTCATAGCTTCCGTAATTCTCAGTCTGACCTTGTTCATTCTCAGGGGCTGGAATTCCGTTGGCCTCGGACTGGAACCGCACATAAGGCGTCGCGTCTGGAGCATGACTTGGCCAAGGAGACTCAGGTGTTATAGTTGCGGACTCAGACCGGTTCCCGCAAGCTGTCAGGAAAACCGTACATAAGAAAAACAGAAGAATAATCCTATGTTTCATAAGCTCACTCCTTTCAGTGGCGTTCACCTATATAGACACGCCTTCCGAAGAAAATGTGACATACCTCAAAAGATTCTTTACTGAAAAACTACAGAAGCAAGAAACAAAGCCCGCTTTTATTGCTCCCAGCCCATTTTGCGGCGGCAGTTGCCGTCCTGATCGTAGCTGTAATAGATATTTCCGCCGGTTGCTCCGGGTGCGTCGTCGTTGTCCCGGTGGATCTCCGCGGTCAGCCGGCCTTCGGCATCGTATTCATAGTCGGTTATGCTCCACATATTCCCGGTGTGCGTCTCGCTGTGCAGGATGTGCCCGTCCTCATCATAGGTGCTGACGATCTCGTTGCTCATGACGCCGCCGTCCCACCAGGTCTCCCGGACACGGTTGTGGCTTCCGTCATACTCATAGCGCGCGGGCCGAATCTTATCCGACATAACTCGCCGCTCAACGGGATCGCCTTCCTCAGCGAAGTCCACCTCCGTCCATTTCAGCATACTCTGATCAGGCGAATCCATGTGCGCAGTGAGAAGGCCGTCATGTTTCGTGTAGCCCTTGGCTTCAAGCGGAACGCCAAACAGGTCGAAAATCGTTTTGCCGAACTGGTAGCCCTGCCACTGGCCGTACTGCCAAAAAGCGTCAGCGCCGCTGGCGGCAGTAAAGATCAAGGCGTGGCTGCCGTCAGTATAGGTGATGTACAGAGGATTAAATCGGGAATCGCTTGCATCAAAGGAAATTGTGTCGTTCTTTTTCAGCATTTGTGTCAGAACATCAATAGCATTTTGATCAGAGACTGTGTAGGTTTCTCCGGTCTGCTGAACATAAAGCTCCGCAGATGCGATTTTTTTCTTCTCATTGACGAGCCAGATCCAATCCGGGTTTTCTTCCGTGCCGATGTTTTTGGCCATATCGAGCTTCGGAATCGGCAGCATGTCAAAGCTGTCCAACGCAAGAGGCAGGCCGCTCTCATCCGTGGTCACACAGACACTGCGGCAATATACTTCGCCTTTATCGCTCGGTACCGTGCGCCAGCTGAGGGGTTTCACGGGTGTGCCGGTGAAGCTGATCCAGCCAATATCCGTACGGCTTTTTTCAATGCAATAGTCCACCAGCTTGAAGTCTCTGATATACGGGGCAATCTGCTGTTCGTAAACAGCGGAAATGGAAGGTTTCAGCCATTCCTGGTTTTCCGGCACCATGCTCAGGTCAATATCCGGATTCGTAAGCTGCTCAACAGCGGATATTTCACTGTACTGGTGGTAAGTAAACTCGCTGTCCATACTAAGATTCGGATCATCCAGCGCAGACCAGTTGAAGCTGTCGGCGATGGCCTCCAGATCTTCATGGCTCAGCTCAATGGAGACAAACTGATCTCCCAGACCATCGAGCAACCCGTCGTTAAAAGAATCTTCCCATCCGGATTTGGCAATTGAAACAACAATGAAACTGCCTTCCCGGTCAAGCAGGAGGAAAGCGCCATGTTCAGAATCGGAAATGGTAAGCGTCTGGCCGTCACGGGTTTTATACTGCCATTCGGCATAGTCGTTGGGATCACCGGCGTTCATGGTCACATATCCCAGCACGCCTTTTACCGCATTGCGGAATTGGTAGGGAATACAGGTTGCTTTGTCACGCGGAAACAGCGTGCCGTCGTACTGGAAGGTACCGCTGGAATATACGTAGCCCCCGCCGTAATCATTTTCATACTGTTCGTTCCCGGCAGTCAGCTTTCCGATATTCGCGGCTTTATAAAAGCTTTTTTCATCCGGCGGAGTGGACAGTTTGCCAAGACGAGTGAGCTTATACTCCCCGCAGATCCTGTCAATTTCATCGGCCATAGCCTGTGTTGTAACGCCATAGGGACCGTATTCGTCCATGAGAGCAATAGCTTCTTCGGCATCATATGGGTCTTCCCGGTGCTCGTCATAGAAAGAAAGCCACTCCCGCAGGGCCCGGCCTTCGGCGCTGTCGCTCAGCCCTTCCATGCTGAGCATATTTATACCAAAAAGCTGGCCGGCGCGCATATTACCCACTCCAATCAGCCCGGCCGCCCACGCCGCGCCAACCAGCAGCGTGGAAAGGACAGCCGCCAACAGCACGATACGGATGCTTTTCCTGGCTTTGCGTTTCTTTCCACTGAGCTTGAAGCCTAATGCCTGACGTGTGCGTTCCAGCAAGGAATCTTCCATGTCATTGAGCGCAAACAGAATCATTTCTTCTTTCAGCATAGTCCTTCCTCCTTCAAATACTTCTGTAGTTTCCTGCGAGTGCGGTGAAGTGTGGTGCTGACATTACCGGGTGTGATACCATACTTTTCCGCGATCTCCTTCACCCCGGTCATATACCAGCAGCGGGCGAGGAAAATCTGGGCTTCGGTATCGTCAAGACTTGCCACAAACCTTCGCAGTGCCGCACTGAGTTCTTTCAGTTCAACCTGCTTTTCCGGATTCGTATTGTCGGGGATAACCTCGGCGAGCTCGTCAAGCACCAGCGGCGTCTCTCCCCCTCCGCGGCGCAGAGCGTTTCGCTCACGAAGCCGCGTCAGCGACAGCCAGCGAGTCAGCTTGGCAAGATAAGTTGCAAGCAGTGCAGGGCGATGGGTCGGCATGGAATTCCATGCCTTGAACCATGTATCGTTCACGCACTCCTCGGCATCCTGTTCGTCTGATAGAATGTTGTAAGCAATGGTGCGGCAATAGCCGCCGAACTTTGCGGCAGTCTCCGGAATAGCTTCTTCGGAACGCTGCCAGTAGAGATCTACGATTTTTGAGTCCTCCAAATCCATTGCCCTCCTTTCGTTTGTGTCTCATCCTAATAAACGCGTTTTGGGAAGAAATCTTACAGCCTCTGGAAAAAATTTTTTTGAGAAACACTTCTCAGCAAATCATGAATTGCCTGGCCAAAAAGTGCTTATTTGTTTCAGAGTCATGACCACCGGCTTAGCCGGTGGTCATGACTATAGCACATCAGCGCAAAAGAAGAGCCCGCCGCTCCGGGGAAGGAGAAGATCACCAAGGCACGGCCTGTAGAAATATGATCCTGTCCACGGCCGCAGGAATTTGTTCTTGTATTCTTCCAGAATTATGATAGAATAATACCAGAATAATCAACGGAGGCTCTCACTATGCTGATCAAATCCTCAACTGCCCTACGAAATGACTACGGGGCAATCTCTGACCTTGCGCATGGAATGGACGAACCCATCTACATTACCAAGAATGGTGAAGGGGATATTGTGGTTATGAGTATTGAAGCGTTCGAACGTCGTGAGGAACTCTACAGGCTAAAAGCAAAGCTTGCCGCAGCCGAGGAACTCCGTCTGGCTGGACATACCGGTGTCTCACTTGCTGAGTCCCGCGCCAGATTGGAGAAAATCTATGGCTGAAAAAACGTATGCTGTCCGGATTCTTGACCCGGCACAAGGAGAGCTGGAAGAGATCGCACAGTTGTATCTTTCTCTTTCAGGTGTTCAATCTGCCCGGAAGATCACAGACAAAACATATGATGCACTGGAACAGCTGACACGGTTTCCGCTTTCAGGCCCGCCCATGAGGGAGACCGAGCTGCGCAACCTCGGTTATCATTTTCTGGTCGTTGAGAAGTACATTATGATCTATCGCCTGATCGGGGATACGGTATTTGTGTATCATATCTTTGATGGGCGCTCAGATTATCCCACACTTTTCAGATCTGAGTTATTCAAGTAAGTAATCAATAACGATACCCAGGCAGACTGTCGTCACTCAGTCTGCCTGGGTTTTCTATCTGGAAGTCATTGTATTTCGTCTGTCAAAGTGGTAGCCTAACTCAATCTGCCGTATATTTTGTTCCTCTGCCATTCCCCAGGATCCGAACATATCCGGCTTTGGCAAGCTCATTAAGGATTAAAATGGTTTTCGATTTCCCAAATCCTGTTGCTTCTGTAATCATGGAACTGGATAACATCTTGCCTTTCAGAAGAGAGAAAATCTTGTTTTCGTCATCTGTAAGCGCATTATTACTTTGAATCACAGGCAGTGTGATTTTAATCATGTTTTCAGACACTTCAAAGGTAGGCTTGATCGAACTGTCTTTGTACGATTCGTATATTCTTCTTATACCAGTTCCAAATTTTTCAATCATTTGCAGCCTTAAGAAAACACTCCCAATGATACGATTTCTCAAAATGGAAATTCCGCCACGTAGATATTCTTCCTCACTTATTCCTCTGGGTAATCCGCCGGGAGATGTAATTTCGATCCGATCTGCGAACATAGCAACGTTGATATTTGCCTGGATATCCCATGTCCGGTGTACCAGCGCATTCGCGATTGCCTCACGAAAGGCTGCTTCGGGAATCAGGGAAACAGTTTCTCTGAACGCGCCTTTAATCTGTTCATATTGATAATACTTTCGGTACATCTCCAAGGACAGATCATACTGTTTCAGAATGGACTGTTGCTCGAAAACTGCCCTGTCAAGAATAATGCTGATGCTGTCTCCAAAACGGACAATGTCGGTACCGCAGAGCCCATTGGTATCCGCAAGCAATTCCCCTGCCTTATTATACCCTGTTTCATCTTTATATAATTCCAGTGTTTTCAAGGTATCTACTGAAAAATGATCAATATGCAATGCTGCTGTAAGTCTATCTTTGAGGATTTCAAAAGAAAGCTGCTGATTGGATGCCGGCAGTTCCTCAAAAGAAAGATTTTGTCCTTCAAGTATCAGGCGAGATATCTCCAGGCGGTCTGCCGCAACAGTTGCGGAATCGCTCCTTCGATATGCTTTTGACTTGTAAAAATATGGTTTATGAAGCCCCTCCTGAACTCTTAAGGTTATGACAAATGTTTTTCTGTTGATGCTCAGCTGATACTCGGGAACAGGGTCAATATTGTCGTTGATTCGATTCTCGATATCTAGACACGCCTTCTCCGGATCCTTGATTCCCTTTATAGATCCATCATCTGTAACACCAAACAGAATCACTCCGGTTCCATAGTTGGCAAATGCACTTACCGTCTTTAAAAAAGTATTTGTAATTGATTCTTTATATTCAAGATCCTTTGTTTCCCGCATCTCTTTATATCCTCCGCCACGTATTATGGGCATATTATATTTGATTTCGGTCGGAAAATCAACCGAAAAATTTTTCGTCCGTTTTTGCGCCCGATTCTTATTCCCGTAATTGCACGAAGTGATCACAGAAATTCCTTTGAAATGACATTGAACAATACATCTATACCAATAGACAGAACCCGCCGCTCCGGGTAAGGAGAGGCAGGTTCTGTAAGTCCAGGTTTTACTTGCCGATGTTGCTGTAATTCAGGTTGTCTGCGATGATATCCACATCTGCATCGGAAAGCGCGTTGGCGCTCTGAAGATGCATCTCATAGAACGAATCTGTGAGATAAACATACAGGAAGGCATCATTGTCCTTTTGCATGACCGTCAATTCCGTGCCATCGGGCGCAGTATGCATTCTGACCCGGTAATTCTCAGGATCTGTGATCTGGGACACGACCTCCCGGCCGCTGGAAAGCGTTGCGTACATGGAGTTATAGCCGTAGCAGCTCACACGTCGTCCGTCAGCGAGCTCGTGATCGTAGCTGACGCAGAAGGTTCCCTCGTCATAATAGTATACTTTATCAAAGCCCCAGGGGATTTCCCGGAACAGGTCGCCGCTGCAGCCGGCCGCAGCAATACGATCGCAGAGCTCGCGGTCTGTGAGAAAGCGGGGATCGCTGGTGTCGGTGTGGAGATTGGTCCCGAACTGTGCGTTCCACTCCGCGTCCATTTTCTCTGTCGTCTCTTTGCTCCAGAGGAGGGTCTGCCCACGCCGCAGATAAAGGCCGTACTTCGCGGCGATCTCTTCCAGCTTGGCCGCTTCCGCATCATTGTGGATGTCATAGTTGAAGTCGTAATCCCCGTAGGAGAGATTCACGTATTCCCTCCAGCTCTCCTTCTCTGCCATTTCTTCAGCTGTGGCGGTTCGGACTTCAAGGGGAGCAGCGGCAGAAAAATCCGGTACCCCGCTTTCCTGATCGTAAATGAGGGCAAAAGCATCTTCGCCATAGAAAGATATTGTGAAGGTGCCGTCTTCATTGTCCTCGTAGTTGGATATGGTCGTGCCTTTTGGCGGAAGGAAAACCTGGGGCTCATGCGGAATATCGGGACTCGTTCTGCGCCAGGTCTGCCATTCAGCCCAGGCTGCACGGGCATTCTCTATTTTTGCTTTTACTCCATTGTCCAGTTCTTCCGGGACCGCCTGCGGCTGCGTGATGGAAACAAGGGCTTTGCTTTCCGTTACTCTTGCCGGCTCCGGCGGCTCCGGCGTGGAGACCGTGGGATTGCTGTCGGCTTCCGCCGGCTCTGCCTGCGGCTTCGCAGCAGGAGCAGGCGTTTCACTGACTTTGATGGTTGCCTCCGGGATCACAATCGCCTTCAGGCCGAGAAAACCGGCTGCGTAAGCTCCTGCTGTAAGCAGACTGATCAAAACAGCCGCAAGCAGCGTAATGTGAATGATTTTCCTTGTGTTTCTGGATTTACTGCGTTCAAAATAGCTCTTTCCTGCCATGACTACATCCTCCCTGTGAATGCCGTTCATAGCGCGCAGAAGTGTCAGCGAGTCTAACATAATCCTTCCTCCTCCAGGTAGTTTTTCAGCTTTTTACGGGTACGGAACAGAATGCTTTTTATTTTTCCCGTACTGAATCCCAACTGATCTGCGATGTCGTCAATGGGTGCAACATACCAGTATCGCAGGACGAAGATCTTTTTCTCCGTTTTGGAAAGACCGGAAACAAAGCTTCCGATCGCCCTTGCAAGTTCTTTTTCTTCCAGAGCCTGTTCCGGATTCGTCCCGCCGGGGATACACTCCTCCAGTTCATCCAGTGCGTAGACCGCTTCGCCTCCGCCGCGTTTGATCCTGTTTTTTGTTTTGATAAGGTTAATAGCGAAGTTTCTGGTGATACGGCCGAGAAATACCGACAATACGGTCGGACGCCGATCGGGCATCAGATTCCAGGCGCGAAACCAGGTATCATTGACACACTCTTCCGCATCCTCGTCCGTCCCGCAGATGTTATAGGCAATGGTATGGCAGTATCTTCCATACTTCTGATTGGTCTCCGATATGGCCTGATCGGAACGCCGCCAGTACAGGTCAACAATCTGTTTGTCTTCCATACTGAACCTCCTTGTTTGAAGAGCTCTCACCCTTATATACAACAAAAATCGGAACAGGTTTCAACGTTTTTGAAAAAAGTGATAAGCGCTTTGGGAAATGACGCTTCATCCGCGCGGATCATCATATCTTTTTCGTATGATAGAACGCGGGTTCTTTGTATTTTATTCTTTCTTCCGCCTGTGGTATGATACCGCCATCCTTAGATGAGTGATGCGGCAGGATCTGCAGGACGAGGCAGCAGATTTTACCGCTCAAGCTGAGACGGAGACATGCCGCAGAGAGAAACGGTCACAGCGAACCGGGGGCTGGTGAGAGCCCGGGACAGGCCTCTCTGACGGTAACCCTCCCGAGCTGCGAGCCCAAAGCGAAAGCCAGTAGGTGAGCCGTACGCGCCGCGTTAAGGCGCAGGAGGTTGTCGGACCTCTGTAAAGTGGCCGCGGATCGCGGCAAAAAAGGTGGCACCACGGATACGCAGCTGTCCGTCCTTTTGACATGAGGACAGGCTGCGCGAATATCCGGAGGTGTTATTTTTTATGTGTTGTGTGATGGGTTTTCTCTCGGATCTCTATTCCCCCGAGCAGATCAGGCCGTACTTTGACCGCACCAAGAGCCGCGGTCCCGACGACACCAGGATTGAACGGGCTGGCAAAGGCCTTCTCTGTTTCCATCGTCTCGCGATTATGGGACTCCACGATGAGGGAATGCAGCCCTTCTCCCTGGGGAAGAGCAAGGTAGTGTGCAACGGCGAGCTCTACGGCTGGCGGAAGCAGAAGCTGCAGCTGGAAGCACTGGGCTATCGGTTTCAGAGCGATTCGGACTGCGAGCTGCTGCTCCCTCTCTACCGGGAGTACGGGCTGGACATGTTCCGCCTGCTGGATGCCGAGTTTGCCCTGGTGCTGTACGACGGGGAAGCCGACCGGCTCATCGCGGCACGCGATCCCATCGGCATCCGCCCGCTTTACTACGGCTACTTCTCCGACGGAAGCATCGCCTTTGCCAGCGAAGCACAGAACCTGATCGGGCTCTGCGACCGCATTCTTCCCTTCCCGCCCGGCCATTACTACGCCGACGGCAGGTTTGTCCGCTACGCGGACCTCACCACGGTGTCAGAGTACCTGCCGGACGATCTGGAAACCGTCTGCCGCGGCATCCGCGAAAAGCTGATCGCCGGTGTGGAGAAACGTCTGGACGCTGACGCTCCGCTGGGCTTTCTGCTTTCGGGCGGGCTGGATTCCAGCCTGGTCTGCGCCATCTCCGCAAAGCTGCTGGGCCGCAGGATCCGCACCTTTGCCATCGGGATGGATCTCGACCCCATCGACCTCAAATACGCCCAGATCGCCGCGGATTATATCGGGGCGGAGCATACCGCTTTCCATATGACCCGGGAGGAAGTGCTCTCCTCGCTGGAAGAGGTCATCCGTCTGCTGGGCACATGGGACATCACCACCATCCGCGCCAGTCTCGGCATGTATCTCTGCTGCAAAGCCATCCACGAGCACACCGATATCCGGGTGCTGATGACGGGGGAGATTTCCGATGAGCTCTTCGGCTATAAGTACACCGACTTTGCCCCTTCGGCGGAGGCCTTCCAGCTGGAGAGCAAGAAGCGCATCGACGAGCTGCACATGTACGACGTATTGCGGGCTGACCGCTGCATTTCCGTCAACTCACTGGAGGCCCGCGTTCCCTTTGGCGATCTCGATTTTGTCCGCCATGTGATGCGCATTGATCCCGAGCTGAAACTCAACCGCTATGACATGGGCAAGTACCTTCTCCGTCACGCCTTCGAGAAGGACGACATTCTTCCGCCGGAGATCCTCTGGAGGCAGAAAGCCGCCTTTTCCGATGCGGTGGGCCATTCGATGGTGGACGACCTGAAGGAATATGCCGAAAGCCGCTACAGCGACGAGGAGTTCCGTCAGGGCTGCGCCCGGTTTGACTATTGCCCGCCCTTTACCAAGGAGAGCCTGCTCTACCGGGAGATTTTTGAGCGCTGCTATCCCGGCCAGGCGTCTATGATTGCTGACTTCTGGATGCCGAACCCCGACTGGGAAGGCTGCCGTGTCGACGACCCCTCCGCCCGTGTGCTTTCCAACTACGGCGCCAGCGGCGAATGAAGAAAGCACAAAGATTTCACTTGATTTTTACTTGATTTTTGTACGGCAGCTGCATTATACTGTCCACATCTTTTTTGAACAGAAACGGGGGTTTTATGAATGGATCTGCGCGCGCTCAGATACTTTGTCACCGTGGCGGAGGAACTGAACATCACCCGTGCGGCGGAAAAGCTCAACATGAGCCAGCCTCCGCTCTCCAGCCAGATCAAGGGGCTGGAAGATGAGCTCGGCGTCCAGCTTTTTATCCGCGGAAAGCGCCATCTGACGATGACGGACGCCGGGGTGGTGCTGTACCGCAAAGCCCAGCAGCTGCTGGAGCTCTCGGAGCAGACGCAGGAGGAAATCCGTTCTCTACAGGGCCTCGCCGGCACGCTGAACATCGGGCTGGTGGAGGGCCGCGCCCCCTTCCTGCTGTCGCGCTGGATCTCCGGCTTCCGGATGGAGTTCCCGCAGGTCAGCTTCCGGCTCTGGAACGGCAGCGGCGACGACGTTCTGGACCGCATGCGCCGCGGCCTGGCGGATCTGTCCCTGGTCGCGGCGCCCTATAACACCGAGCTTCTGGACGGCTTCCCTGTCGGGCGCGAGCCATGGACGGCCATCCTGTCGGCCAACCACCCGCTTGCGAAGGAGGAAGGGGATTTTCTCCCACTCAGGAAGCTGGTCGGTCAGCCGCTCTTCATCCCGAGCCGCCGTTCCCGCGTTGACGCGGTCAACGCCTGGTTCCGTGAGATCGGCGCAGAGCCGGTCATCGCCGGCGAGACCTCCAACTACATCGATGCCATCGCGCTTGCCGAACAGAACGTCGGCATCTGCATCTACCCCATGACCACCTATAACGAGTCCGACCTGGTCGTCAAGAAGATCATCACCGAGAGCGCCCGTCAGATCGAGTATGTCCTGCTCTGGAACCGCAACCAGCAGCAAAAGGAACTGGCCGAAGAGTTTGTCAACTACGTCCGGGACTGTCTGGAGGAGGAGCAGCGGGGTCTCGCCAGGTATATCATGCCGGAGAAAGAATATTTTCCTCCGGAGGACACCCCGTTCCTGTAAAAGGCCTGTCAGAAAACCGCATCAACATACCGCGCCGGCAGCTCCGCTCAGGAAGCCGCCGGCGCGGTATTCTGTCTTTATACTCTTTTTACGCTTCTCTGTCCAGCCAGGCGCAGGCGGCCAGCGCCGCCACCGCCCCGTCCGCCGCCGCTGTCGCGACCTGGCGGACCTGCTTGCTGCGGCAGTCCCCCGCCACAAAGACGCCCTCCGTCTTTGTCAGGCAGCTCTCCCCCGCTTCGGCATAGCCGCTCTGATCCAGCGTGATGAGGTCTGCGAAGGCGCTGTTGTCCGGTTCATGGCCGATGGCCACAAAGAGGCCGCTGACAGCGATGCTGCGCTGCGCACCGTTCTGCTCCACGACGATGCCACTGAGCTCGTCCCCGCCCAGCAGCTCTCTGACGGAAGCGTTGAGCACAAACTCCACATTCTCCCGCTCCCGCAGCGCTTCCACCAGCTTTTCTTCCCCGCGGAAGCGGTCTCTGCGGTGGATGAGGTAGACCCTGCTGCAGGTCTCGCTGAGGAGCAGCGCATCCTGCAGGGCGCTGTTGCCGCCGCCGTTCACCGCAACAGGCTGGCCCTGGAAAAAGGCGCCGTCGCAGACCGCGCAGTAGCCCACGCCGCTGCCGACCAGCTCTTCCTCGCGGTCGAGCCCCAGCATGCGGGGCTTCGCCCCGGTGGCGATGATAACGGTCTTCCCTTCATACTCCGCGCCGAAGGCGCAGCGCAGGCGCTTGACCGAACCCCGGTCTTCGATCCCGACGACTTCTTCGATCTCGACCTCGGCGCCCTGGTCCATGGCCTGTTCCGCCATGAGATTCCCGAGTTCCAGGCCGCTGATTGAGGGGATCGCCGGATAATTCTCCACCTTGGGCGACCATGTGATCTGGCCTCCCAGCGCGTCCTTCTCCAGGACGAGGACCGTCTTCCCTGCACGGCGGGCATAGATAGCGGCGGTCAGGCCTGCGGGCCCGCCCCCGATGATGATGATATCGTAGAGCATGTCTTCCTCCGGAAACTTCAGAGTTTAGGAACAGCGTATGGTCTGAGCCATACGCTGTTCTCATTTGAGTTATTGTGTATCAGGGGTCCCGGACTGCGGCTCTCGAGCCGCATCCCTTCAGGCAATCTTGCTGACGTAGGCCTTGATGGCGCCGGCGCCGGCAAACTTGGTCCCGTCCGGCATCACCAGAGTGGGGGCCTGCTTGACGCCGTAGGCCTTGGCCAGCTCCGCGTTCTCCACCGCGAGCAGCTTCCGGTAGGCGAAGCCCATTTTGTCCATGAAGCCCATGGCGATCTTGCAGTTGGGGCAGGTAGCCGAGACGAACAGGATCGGCGTCTCGTCAGAGGCGGCCGGCTCTTCGCTCTGCCGGGGCCTGTCTTCCAGCTTGCACTCCATCGGTACAGGTCCGATGTGCTTCAGGAGGGAGTTTGCGATGACGTACTCCTTGCGCTCCTTGAACTCCTGGGTCTTGCCCGCGTTCCAGTTCTGCACCGGGCGGTAGTAGCCGGTGATGCGGCTGTAGACCTCGGCCTTCTCGCCGCAGACGGGGCAGACAAACTGCTCGCCTGTGAGGTAGCCGTGATTCTTGCAGACGGAGTAGGTCGGAGAGAGGGTATAGTACGGGAGGCGGTAGTTCTCGGCGATCTTGCGCACGAGGCTTGCGGCCGCCTGCCAGTCGGGCAGCTTCTCACCCAGGAACGCGTGGAACACGGTCCCGGAGGTGTAGCGGGTCTGCAGCTCGTCCTGGACGTCCAGCGCGGCGAAAATATCGTCCGTATAGCCGACCGGCAGGTGTGAGCTGTTGGTGTAATACGGAGTGCCGCCGGCTTCCGCGGCGGTGATGATGTCGGGGAAGCTCTCGACATCGTGCTTGGCCAGACGATAGGAGGTGGACTCGGCCGGGGTGGCCTCAAGGTTATAGAGGTCGCCGTACTGTTCCTGATAATCGCTCAGCCGCTCGCGCATGTGATCCAGCACATCGCGGGAAAACTTCTGGCACTTGGGATCGGTCATGTTGGCGCGGATCCACTTGGCGTTCAGACCGGCCTCGTTCATGCCCACCAGACCGATGGTGGAGAAGTGGTTGTTGAAGGTGCCCAGATAGTGCTTGGTATAGGGATAGAGGCCCTCGTCCAGAAGCTTGGTGACGACCTCCCTCTTGATCTTCAGAGAGCGGGCCGCGATGTCCATCAGCTTGTCCAGGCGGGCGTAGAAGTCCTTCTCGTCCTCGGCGAGATAGGCCAGGCGCGGCATGTTCAGCGTTACAACGCCGATGGAGCCGGTGCTCTCGCCGGAGCCGAAGAATCCGCCGGACTTCTTGCGCAGCTCGCGCAGGTCAAGGCGCAGACGGCAGCACATGGAACGGACATCGGAGGGCTCCATGTCGGAGTTGATATAGTTGGAGAAGTAGGGCGTGCCGTACTTCGCCGTCATCTCAAAGAGGAGCTTGTTGTTCTCGGTGGGGGTCCAGTCAAAGTCCCTGGTGATGGAGTAGGTCGGAATCGGGTACTGGAAGCCGCGGCCGTTGCGGTCGCCCTCGATCATCAGCTCGATGAAGGCCTTGTTGACCATGTCCATCTCGGGCTTGCAGTCGCCGTAGGTGAAGTCCATCTCCTTGCCGCCGACGATGGCCGGCATGTCCTTCAGGTCGGCCGGGACCGTCCAGTCCAGCGTGATGTTGGTAAACGGCGCCTGAGAACCCCAGCGGGACGGCGTGTTCACACCGAAGATGAAGCTCTGGATGCACTGCTTGACATCGGCATAGCTGAGCTTGTCCACCTTCACAAAGGGGGCAAGATAGGTGTCGAAGGAGGAGAAGGCCTGTGCGCCGGCCCACTCGTTCTGCATGATGCCGAGGAAGTTGACCATCTGATTGCAGAGGGTGGAGAGGTGGCTCGCCGGGGCGGAATTGATTTTGCCCGGGATGCCGAGGCCTTCGGTGATCAGCTGCTTGAGGCTCCAGCCCGCGCAGTAGCCGGTCAGCATGCTGAGGTCGTGCAGGTGCAGGTCGCAGTTGCGGTGCGCGTCGGCGATCTCCTGGTCATAGACCTCGCTGAGCCAGTAGTTGGCGGTGACGGCGCCGGAGTTGGAGAGGATCAGTCCGCCGACCGAATAGGTGACGGTGGAGTTCTCCTTCACGCGCCAGTCGGACACGTCCAGATACTTGTTGACGGTCTCCTTGTAGTCCAGGTAGGTGTTCTTGAGGTTGCGCATCTTCTCCCGCTGCTTGCGGTAGAGGATGTAGGCTTTGCCGACCTGCTCGTAGCCTGCCCGGGAGAGGACTGCCTCGGCGCTGTCCTGGATGTCCTCGACGGTGATGAGGCCTTCTTTGATCTTCGGCAGGAAATCCGCCGTGACCTTCAGCGCCAGAAAGTCGATCACGCTCTCGGTATATTCGGTATTTGTCGCCTCAAACGCCTTCTTGATGGCGTCGGCGATCTTGTTGATATCGAAACTGACAATCTGTCCGTCCCGTTTGACTACGTTATACATGGGTATTCCTCCTGAACTCTTTCTTCTTCCTTGATTCTATATGGATAATCCGCGAAGCTTTGCCGCGGGCAGCTTTTGCTGTACGGCCCGGAGGAGCTGCTGCATCTCCTCCTCGGAAAACGCGCTCAGACCGTCGGCGTTGATGAGTGCGCCGGAATCCCGGAACTGCTGCAGATACCAGGCCTTGGCCCCCCGGATCCAGTCGGCCGCCTCCAGAAGGCGTTCCTCGGTGTGCAGCCCCCGGACCACCGTGGTCCGGAACTCATAATCCACCGGTTCGGCGAGCAGGTAGTTCTTCGACTCCTCCACCGCCTCGGTCCGGAAGCCCGGGACACCCGCCGTCTCCCCGTAATGCGCGGGGGCGTTCTTGATGTCCATGGCCACATAATCGACCAGCTTTTCCTCCGCAAGCCCCCTCAGCCGCTCGGGGAAGCTGCCGTTGGTATCCAGCTTGACCCGATAGCCCAGGTCCTTGATCCGGCGGATGAAGTCCGGCACCTCCGGGTGCAGCAGCGGCTCGCCCCCGGTGATGCACACCCCGTCGAGGACGCCGCGCCGCTTTTCCAGAAAGCGCAGGGTCTCCTCCGGGTCCGGCCACTCCCCCGTAAACTGCTCCGGCAGGACCAGGCCGGCATTGTGGCACCAGGGACAGCGGAAGTTACAGCCGGCAGTGAACAGCGTACAGGCCACAACGCCCGGGTAGTCCAGAAGAGAGAGCTTCTGTATTCCCGCCAGGAACATCCTCTCGCCTCCCCTCTGTCGCCTTCCGTGCACATGATAATGCGCTATCTTGTAGTTGTCAAGAGCAAAATCACAAGATATTGATATTTTATCCGCCTTGTAACCGTTTTGAGCCCAAAATATAGTGTTTCTTTCAAAATTGTTTCTGGCCGTATCAAAGCGTCATTACTTTTCAAAAATTTGAAATAACCCCTGCTTTGTCCCGGTTCCGGCCCGGTTTCTCCCCTGAAAATGGCATAAATTCGGCGTTGATGCAGAGCCAAAGCTGTGTTATAATTTATGGTTGATATGACTGAACATTGCAGGAGCGCGCTCCTGCCGCAGCCCAAGGAGGGACACCATGAGCAGAGCAGACGAAATCTTTATCCAGAACTGCCGGGAGATCCTGGAGAACGGCATCTGGGATACCGACCGGGAGGTCCGTCCCCGCTGGGACGACGGAGCCCCCGCCCATACCGTAAAGAAATTCGGTATCGTGAACCGCTATAACCTGGCGGAGGAGTTCCCGATCCTCACCATCCGCCGGACCTACTGGAAGTCCGCCGTGGACGAGCTGCTGTGGATCTGGCAGCAGAAGAGCAACAACGTCCACGACCTGCGTACCCGCGTCTGGGACGCCTGGGCGGATGAGAACGGCTCGATCGGCAAGGCCTACGGCTACCAGTTGGGCGTCAAGCACCACTATCCCGAAGGGGACATGGATCAGGTGGACAAGGTCCTCTGGGACCTGAAGCACAACCCCGCCTCTCGCCGGATCATGACCAACATCTATACCTTTGCAGACCTCTCCGAGATGGCGCTCTATCCCTGTGCCTACTCCATGACCTTCAACGTCACGGGCAACCGCCTGAACGCCATTCTCAACCAGCGCTCGCAGGACATGCTGGCAGCGAACAACTGGAACGTGGTGCAGTACGCGATCCTGACCATGATGATCGCCCAGGTCAGCGGCTTTGAGCCCGGCGAGTTTGTCCACGTCATCGCGGACGCCCACATCTACGACCGCCATGTCCCCGCCATTGAGGAGATCATCCGGAACGAGCCGAAGCCCGCGCCGAAGTTCATCATCGACCCCGAGGTGAAGGACTTCTATGCCTTCACCCGCGACAGCTTCCGCGTCGAAAGCTATGAGTTCTCCGACTTCACCGGCAAGATCCCGGTCGCGGTATAACAGAATGGAAGCAATCGTTGCAGTATTTTCGGACTGGGGCATCGGCAGTGAGGGGACCCAGCAGGTGGTGCTGAAGGCGGACCGGAAGCACTTCCGCGAGTTGACGGACGGGACCGCCGTTCTGGTCGGCCGCCGGACCCTGGGCGACTTCCCCGGCGGGAGACCCCTGAAGAACCGCCATAATCTTGTCCTCACCCGTCAGGACATCGTCATCGACGGGGCCGAGGTCGTCCACAGCGAGGCGGAGGCCGCCGAACGGGCGCGGGATTTTGACCGCTGCCTGGTGATCGGCGGAGCCAGCGTCTACCGGCAGATGATGCCCTATGTGGACACGGTCCATCTCACGCAGATCCGGCTCGCGCCGGCGTCGGACAGCTTTTTCCCCAACCTGGACGTGGATCCGGACTGGCGTTGTGCGGAAGCCGGTCCCTGGCTGGAAGAGGACGGAACAGCTTATCGCTTCTGCACCTATGTCAGAAGCAGCACAAAGGAGGAACCCTAAATGGAAATGGAAGAATACCGCAGTGGGAAAAAATCGCTGGAGCTCGCCTGCTACATCGGCGGCGCGGGCGCTTTCGGCGTGTTTCTGCGCTGGATGCAGCACCAGCTGGCCTTCAATGAGCTCGGGCTCCCGGAGAAGAGCCTGTTCCATCCTCTGCTGCTCCTCTACGTGCTTGCGGCCGCAGGCGTTTTCCTGTACTTTATCCACCGGTTTGAGCAGCAGCGGCTCTATCTTCCGGATGAATTCCCCGCCGCCTTCTCCAACACCGGAAGATGGTATGTGATCGCGCGGATCGCCACCGGGCTGATTGTCTGCGCGGGCGCGGCCCTGCTCTATCTGCAGACCGACACAGACCGGAACAGCGCCGATTATCAGCTGCTCTCAATCCTGGCGATCGTTGCGGGCATTTCCTTCCCGCTTTGGCTCGGCTTTGCCAACCGGGATCCCCAGCCCAACATCTGGCTGCTCTGCGCGCTCAGCTTCTTCCTGATGTTCTTTCTCGCGGCGTGGATGGTGATCTGCTATAAGATCAACACCATCAACAGCGTGATTTGGTCCTACGGGCCGGAGCTGGTGGCGGTGGCAGCTTCCATGTTTGCCTTTTTCCGTATGGGCGGCTTCCTCTTCGGGCGGCCGAAATGGACCCACTGCCTCTTCACCTGCATGTTTGCCGCCGCGCTCTGCATCGTGTGCCTCGCGGATGAGCGCTATCTGGGCATGCAGATCATTTTCCTCGGGCTTGCGGCCGAGCAGCTTCTGGTCTGCTGGATCATGGTTAAGAACCTGCAGAAGGGCGCGGCGCCCCAGAAGAAAAAGAAGAGCACGGGAGGCTTCGAGTCTCTCACCTGATCCCACGCGGACTTCGTCCCTTCCCCTGCGTTCCTTTGCGAACCATCTTCAAACATGTATGAGGAGAAAAAAGGATGATCACGAAACACAAGACCTATACCCCGGAGGAGCTGCGCTACCTCCGGATGCTTTCGCACCAGTATCCGACGCTCCGCTCCGCCGGGACCGAGATCATCAATCTGCAGGCGATCCTGAACCTGCCGAAGGCCTGCGAGCACTTCATTTCGGACGTACACGGCGAGCATGAGGCCTTCCTGCACATCCTCAACTCGTGCTCCGGTGTCATCCGGGAGCAGCTGGACGTGCTGTTCAAGGACAGCGTCACCCATTCCGAACTCGAGCAGCTGGCCACGCTGATCTACTATCCGGAGGAGAAGCTGGAGCAGCTGAAGCCCGAGATCCCGGATCTGGACGAGTGGTACCGCATCACGCTCTACCGCCTGATCGAGCTCTGCCGCGCTGTGAGTTCCCGCTATTCGCGCTCCAAGGTGCGCAAGGCGCTGCCCCCCGACTACGCCTATATCATTGAGGAGCTGCTGCACACCCACAGCGACGAGTTTGACAAGCAGGACTATTACAAAAACATCATCTCCACCATTGTCGAGATCGGACAGGCGCCGGACTTTATCTCCTCACTCGCAGCCGTCATCAAGCGCATGGCTGTCGACCATCTGCATCTGGTGGGCGACATCTTTGACCGCGGTCCCCGCGCCGACATCATCATGGATTCGCTTCTGGACTACCACAGCGTGGATATCCAGTGGGGCAACCACGATGTGCTCTGGATGGGCGCCGCCTCCGGCAGCCGGACGCTGGTCGCGACGGTGCTTTCCAATTCCATCCACTACAACAACCTGGAAGTGGTCGAGACGGGCTACGGCATCTCGCTCCGCCCGCTCTCGGTTTTCGCCAACGAGGTCTACAGGGACTGTGACGTTTCCCGCTTCGCCGTGAAGCTCACCGGGGACGATGCCTCGCACTATTCCGAGAAGGACAAGCTGCTCTCGGCCCGGATGCACAAGGCCATCACCGTGATTCTCTTCAAGCTGGAGGGGCAGAAGATCCTCCGCCATCCGGAATACGGCATGCAGGACCGCCTCCTCCTGGACAAGATCGACTATCAGAACCGGTGCATCACCATCGACGGCGTGACCTATCCTCTGGAGGATGTGGACTTCCCCACCGTCGATCCCGAGAATCCGTATGAACTCACCGAGGAAGAGGCCTCGGTCATCGATCAGCTGACCGCCTCTTTCGAGCGCAGCGAGAAGCTGCAGAAGCATGTCCGCTTCCTCTACTCCAAGGGCAGCCTCTATAAAACCTACAACGGCAATCTGCTCTTCCACGGCTGCATCCCGCTCACCGAAGAGGGCGATTTCCTCTCCTTCTGTCTGGACGGGGTCGAGCGCTCGGGCAGGGACTTTCTGGACTTTGCCGATACCGCCGCGCGTCAGGCCTACTACTACAAGCCCGGTTCCACGGAGCGCAAACTGGGGATGGACTTTCTGTGGTTCCTGTGGGCGGGCCGCAACAGCCCGATCTTCGGCCGCGACCGGATGACCACCTTCGAGCGCCGTCTCATCAAGGATGAGAGTTCCTGGTCCGAGCCGAAGAACGCCTATTACACGCTCTATCAGGATCCCGCCGTCTGCGACCGCATTCTGAAGGAGTTTGGCCTGGAGGGACCCCACTGCCATATCATCAACGGCCATGTCCCCGTCAAGGCCAAGAAGGGCGAAAGCCCCATCAAGGGCGGCGGAAAGCTGCTGGTCATCGACGGCGGCTTCTGCAAGGCCTATCAGTCCACCTCCGGCATCGCGGGCTACACGCTGATCAGCACCTCCCAGTCCTACCGCATCGTGGCGCACCAGCCCTTTGTCGGCCGGGAAAAGGCCATCCGGGAGAACTACGGGATTGCCCACTCCACGGAGGTCTTCGAGCGGCAGGAACTGCGCCAGCGCATCAAGGACACCGACGTGGGCCGCGAGATCCAGCTGCAGATCAACGACCTGCGCGCGCTCGTGGACGCCTACCGCGACGGTGCCGTCACCGAGGATCACAAAGGCCGCTGACGCCGTCTCTGAAGGCCGCGGGCAGCACCCGCAGACAAAAAACGAGAATCACTGTACGCCGTTTTTCGGCAGCCGAGTGATTCTCGTTTTTTGGGTTTTCATTTTCGGAAAAGGAGAAAAACAGCGTAACCTGCATATCCCGCGGGTTACGCTGTGATTCTGTTCAGATACGGAGCCCCTCTATCGGGGCAGGTCCGGAATCAGCCGTTGACCTTCTCCTTGAACGCCTTGCCAGCCTTGAAGACCGGGGTGTTGCTCGCAGCAAACTCCATGGCCTCGCCGGTAGCGGGGTTGCGGCCCTGACGGGCGTCGCGATGCTTCACGGAGAAAGTGCCAAAGCCGAGCAGAGCAACGGGCTCGCCGGCGACGACGGTGTCAACAACAGCATTGAGAACACTGTCAACAACAGCGGCAGCCTGCTTCTGGCTCAGGGCGTTCTCGGCAGCAACTTTCTTAACGAGTTCAGTCTTATTCATTGAAATGTCTCCTTTTTATAAAGATATTCACGGCCTTGCATTATATCAGCTACTTTGCGGTTTTGCAATACTTTTTCAGCAAAAAACCGAAATTAATGCGGGATTGATTCCGATATTGAAGAATTCGGGATTCTCTGGTATGATAGCGCTGTGATTCCGAGCCCGGTTTGACCCCTTTTCCGCAGGTTTGGCCGGGCGGATTTCAGTTGACTGGAGGATATGATCATGGACATTCACGAACAGTTTGCCCTGCAGGACTGCCCGTTCTGCGGCGGAGCAGGACTGCTGGAGGAAGAGAACGGCTGGTGCTGGTATGTCATGTGTGTTGACTGCGGCGCTCAGACCGCCCATTTTGAGTACCGGAAGCCGGAAGACCGCGCCGATGCCGCCGGGAAGGCCGCCCATCTCTGGAACATCGGGAAGGTTGTCCGCGGGGACATCGGGGAATAAGGCCCGGGGCTGCTTGATGGAACAGGTTCTGAAACAATTTGCTCTGGAGGGGACACCCGCATCCTGCGCGCCGTACGGAGAGGGGCATATCAACCTGACTTTTCTCGTCGTAACCAATACAAACAGGCGCTATATTCTTCAGCGCCTGAGCCGCAGGGCTTTTGCCGATATCCCCGGTCTGATGGGCAACGTCAAGTCGGTCACGGAGTTTTTGGCGGGACAGGATCCCGATCCCCGCAGCTGTCTGCACCTGATCCCGACTCTGGACGGCGGCTGCTTCTTCCGGGACACGGACGGTGAATACTGGCGCGTCTACGACTTTGTGGAGGACAGCATCTGCCTCCAGACGCCCGAGACCAGAGAGGACTTCTACCAGAGCGCCGTCGCCTTCGGGCATTTTCAGCGCCAGCTGAGGGACTTCCCCGCCGAGACGCTGTGCGAGACGATCCCGGACTTTCACAACACGCCGGACCGCTTCCGCAAGTTCCGTCTGGCCATGGAGGCCGATGCCGCCGGCAGGCTCGCTTCGGTGGGTCCGGAGGTGCGCTTCCTTCTGGACCGCGAGGAAGAAGCGGGGACGCTGCAGCGCATGCGCGAAAGCGGCGAACTGCCCCTTCGCGTCACCCACAACGACACCAAGCTCAACAATGTCATGCTGGACGCTGCAGCGAGGACCGCGCTCTGCGTGATCGACCTTGACACGGTCATGCCGGGTCTTGTGGCCTATGATTTTGGGGATTCGGTCCGCTTCGGGGCCTCCACCGCCGCTGAGGATGAGAAGGACCTCTCCAAAGTCACTTTCGACCTCGGCCTCTATGAGACCTATGCAAACGGCTTCATTCCGGCCTGCGGCGGGCTCACCGCGGCGGAGATTGAATCTCTTCCCCTCGGGGCCAAAACCATGACCCTGGAAAACGGCCTGCGCTTCCTGACCGATTATCTGGATGGCGATCATTATTACCACATCGCCTATCCCCAGCACAACCTGGACCGCTGCCGGACACAGCTGAAGCTGGTCGCGGATATGGAGGAAAAATGGAGCCGGATGCAGGAGATCATCCGGGGCTTTCTTCCCTGAAGAGCCTTTTTCACGATCTGAATAATCTTCTCTTCTATTTCAGCCCTTTCCGTTCGGCTTATGACAATGCGCTCCGCCTGTTCGACAGTATTGTCCTTTCCTGTCTTTCCTTACAGGAACACATCAGGATGGAGCAACAGGCTGCTTATTGTTATTCGTCTGTATTAATCAATGCAATATCTGTCAACTCGCGCAATTTTTCCTGCAGCAGCTTTTTATCCGGCAATTGCAAGGTATAATCAGAAACCATTGTGGGAGACATACTTCGACTTAGGGCGTATTCCACCACCGCATCATCTTTACTGGCACAGAGGATCAAACCAACGCTGGGGTTTTCCGTCGGCTTTTTCACATCTCGATCCAGCGCTTCCAGATAGAAATTAATTTGCCCGATGTGCTCCGGTTTAAACTTTCCAACCTTCAATTCAACCGCGACAAGACATGACAGCGCGCGGTTATAGAACAGCAGATCAATAGAGAAATCCGTATTGCCGACCTGCACTCGATATTCTTCTCCAACGAAGGTAAAATCTTTTCCGAACTCCAGAATGAAGTCTTTTAGATTACCGACAATAGCTTTGCGCAAATCTTTCTCTTTATGTGCGGGCGGCAACTCCAGAAATTCAAAAACATATGCGTCACGCAAAGCAGAAAGACCTTCGCTCTGCTGAATCATCTGTCTGTTTTTTACGTCAGAAAGCATGCTGCGCTCATAAAGCATACTGTCGATCTGGCGTTCTAACTCTCGCTTAGAGTAGCCATATCGGATGCAAAGGCGCATATAGAATTCCTTTGCATCGTCCGTCTTGCAACCGGTCAGAATCAGAAGATTATTTGACCAGGATATTTCTCTCACCAGTGGTGAGAGTTTTTCTTTGTCGCGGTAGGTCTCATAAAACTGCTTCATTCGCCAAATATTCTGCGGCGAGAAGCCCTTTGCAGCCGGATAATGGCGCCTCAGAAAATCCGAAAAATCTTCAACAACGCCTTTTCCCCATCCGCTTTCCTTCACACTTAAGCTGACATACTCGCCGATCTCCCAATACATTTGGACCATTTCGGCATTAGCCGCTCGAATTGCACGGCTTTTTGCATTTTCAATTATCTTAATAACAGGATCAAAAGAGTTCTCCGCTACAAGATGATTCTCGGGCACGATGATTCACCGCCTCATCACAGATTTACACCGCCGACAGTCAACCCCGCTGTCGGGCTTCCCTGTCTTATCCCCGCCGGAGGCGGGGATAAGCTGTTTATCCTTTTACGCCGCCGGAAGTCAATCCCGCCGTCAGGTGCTTTTCAATGCTCATGAAGAGGATCACCACCGGTATCGTTGCGAGCAGGGATGCCGCAAACATGTACTGCCACTCGATCATGTTGAAGGAGCTGAACTGTGTAATGCCCACGGTGATGGGCCGGTTCTGGGCTGTGGAGATCAATACTGTCGCGATGGTGTATTCGTTCCAGGCGTTGATGAAGACGAAGATCAGCGCCGTCACGATGCCAGGCGCCGCCATCGGGATCAGCACCTTGGTCAGCGCTCTGACCGTGCCGCAGCCGTCGATCATGGCCGCCTGCTCCATCTCCGAGGAGATTGAGACAAAGGTCCCTCGCAGCAGCCAGATGGCGAATGCCTGGTTGAAGGCGGCGTTGATGAGCATCAGGCCCCACAGCGTGTTGTTGAGGTGCATCGTGTTCATCAGCTGGGAGATACCGATCAGCAGCACCACCGGCGAGAACATCTGGCTCATGATGACAAAGCCCAGGAAGGCCTTCTTCCCTTTGAAGTTCATCCTCGCCATGGCGTAGGCCGCCGGGATCCCGCAGAGCATGGCCAGCGCCGTCGCGCCGCCTGCGACAAAGATCGAGTTCAGCAGGTAGCGGGGCACACCGCGCTGCACGATATCCGAGAGGTTGCTCCAGACCCACCTGGTGGGCGCCAGGTGCAGAAAGTACATATCCAGCGTTTCCGCGTTAGAACGAAACGCGGTTATGGTCATGACGTAATAGGGATAGAGCGTGACGACACAGACGATGACCACAAACACGTACAGCGCGCCGCGCAGGAGCCCGCTCCTGATCTCGCCGTTTTTGAGCGACAGCGCCGCGACCAGCGAGATGAACAGCGCCGGGATCAGCACCCAGACCATCGGCGAATGCCGGATCTTCAGCGCGCCGAGCACATCCCCGATGCCGTCCCCCATCTTTCCGTCAAAAAAGAAATTGTCCAGCTTTGCGAAGAGGGCATCCTTCCCATCAGTGATGAGCTCGGCATTATAAAGCGAGAGCTGCCGTGAGAAGGTGACGTTGTTCATCAGGATAAAGACCGGCACCAGAATCAGCGCCAGCACCAGCGCCGCAATGGCAAGGCCGCGGAGCCAGCGCGTCTTTCGGTCGAGATAGCGCTGCAGAACATCGTCAGTGCCGACAAGTCCGGCCGCGACGGAGACCGCCGCTATTGCCATGAGCGCCAGCATGGCCGCCAGAGCGGTCGACGACGGAAGCCCTTTTCCGAGGAAGGAGAACATGTTCTTATTATAGCGCTCCGTTACGGTGAAGGTGATGAGCGAGGTGGTCTTGCCCTTGGAGTTGACGCGCTCCAGAACGTCTTCCAGGATCTCGACGTCAAAGCCCTGGGCACGGTAATCCTCAGCCACCGCCTCGACCTCCGCCCTCGCCTCCTGGTACTTCTCGTCCCCGACAAAGGTGTTTGCGGACTTCTTGGTATACACCCCGACATCAAAGCTGTAGAGCGGCAGACTCATCAGGAACAGCGTGAGGACAAGCCCGATGATCAGGAGGAGCAGCATACGGCGGTTCTGCTGCCGAACTTCAGGATAGCTCAAAGCTCTTCCTCCTTTCTCATGACGCTCACCATATAGATCCCGGCGCAGATGCAGAGGATCAGAAAGCCAATCACCGAGAGGGCGGTTGCGGGTCCTTTCCTCCGCTCATAGAAGGACAGCATATACAGATACGTGATCATGGTGTCCGTCTTATGAGCGGGCGCACCCTTGGTCATGGTGTAGACAATGGGGAAGGAATTGAAGACATAGATGATATTCAAAACGGTGCTCACCGTGAGCGACGGGCGGACCATCGGCAGCGTGATGTTCCGCAGCTTGCTCCAGAAGCCCGCCCCGTCCATGGTGGCCGCCTCATAGAGCGAGCCGTCGATGGACTGCAGGCCGGAGAGCACACAGAAGGTGACAAAGGGAACGGTGACAAAGATGCCGACCCAGCACTCCCAGACAAACTCGATCTGGTAGCTGGAGCGCCAGTTGATCGCCTGCTGGATGATGCCGAGATTCAGCAGCACGTTGTTCAGGTTGCCGTACTCGGCCTTGATGATGTAGTTCCAGACCGAGGCCTGGATGACCAGAGAGGTCGCCCACGGGAAGACCAGGATCGACCGGGCGATCTTTCTGCCGTGGAACTGCTGGTTCAGCACCAGCGCAATGATAAAGCCCAGGACGGTGGAGAGAATCACCACCGACAGCACCCACCAGAGGGTGTTGAGCATGACGGTTTTGAATGCGGGAAGGCGGACCGCCTCCACATAGTTGTCGAAACCGACAAAACCCCCGATCACGCCCGCCTTGGAGATCTCGCTGAAGGAGAGCTTGAAGACGATCAGGATCGGGAAAATAACAAAGATCGCAATCAGCAGAATGCTGGGCAGGAGCCAGACATAGGGCTCCCATTTGGTTCGATTGAGTCCGGTGTTCATTGCTATCCTCCTTGAGGAATGCTGTGCGTCCGAGACGTTAAGGAACAGGGCCGGCTGACCATATCAGCCGGCCCTGCATGTGATTTCAGTTAAGGGATTCGGTAGACCTGATTACTTGGTGAGTTCAGCCTGCAGCGCATCCAGCTCAGCCTGGACATCGGCTCCGGTCAGAGCATTCTGCTCGGCAGCGATAACACCCTGCTTGACCTGATCCCACTCCGCCTTGGCAGCGGGATAGAACTGGCAGCCGCCCAGAACATCCAGCCACGCCTCGAAGGTCGGATCGGCAGCGACAAGCGCCTCAACCGCAGAGTTCACAGCGGGCAGGAAGCCTTCCATGCTGACCCAGCCGACATAGTTCTCAGGATCATAGAAGAACTTGAGGAACTTGCCGATGGCTTCGTTGCGGGCTGCCTGGTCGGGAGCGGAGTCGTCCTTGAAGGCCATGACGCGGTCCATGACACCGACGGAGGAAGAGGTCTTGCCCTCGTTGGCGGGCAGGCCAGCGGTGGCCATGTTGATCTCGCCGCCCTTGTCAGCGACATAGGTGGGCAGCTGGTTCGGAGCAATCACCATGGCGAGCTTGCCGGCAGCGAACATATCCTGCAGGTCATAGCGGGTCTGGGTTGCGGGGTTGGGGTTGGTGTAGCCGTCGTTGACGAGGCTGATGGCATACTCGATGGCCTCGACGTTCTCGGCAGAGTTCACTGCCCAGTCGCCGTTTTCATCGACGAAGCCGCCGCCGTTGCCCCAGGTGTAGTAGGCAAACGCAGCCTGACCTTCGTCCGTGGTCATATCAATGCCCCAGGGATAGATCTCGCCGTCGTAGTAGTCCAGAATGGCCTGGGAGACATCCTGCAGCTCGGCCCAGGTGGTGGGAACTTCTTCGCCGATCTCGTCGAAGATGTCAACATTGTAGAACAGGGCGCGGGCGGAAGCCAGGTCGGGAACTGCCCACACGGTGTCGTCGATGACGGACTGATCAATGAAGGAGGGGAAGAAATCGCCAAACAGGTCCTCGGGGCAGTAGTCCTTCACGGGCATCAGGAGGCCTTCATTGGCGTAGTTTGCAAACACATCGATGTTCAGGATGTCGGGCGCATTGTCGTTGGCAATGCGGGTGTCGACTTCGGTGTAGACATCGTTCCAGGAGACAACATCAAGATTCAGCTTGATGCCGGGGTTGGCAGCCTCGAACTTCTCGACGAAGTTGGAGCCATCCATGCCCTTGCCCAGGAACCAATCATTGGTGTTGGGGCCATACTGGCAGATGATGACATCGAGCGTGATCTCATCATCGGCTGCGAACGCCGCGGGAACCATGCAGAGCATGAGCGCGACGATCAGGAAGAGCGCAAATAACTTTTTCATACTGGTTTCTCCTTTTCTTTTTCTTTCGTGCCTGCCGGTCCTCCGGCAAAGCTATAAAGAATTATAGTATTCCTTGTCAGATTTGTCAATCGCCACCGGCAGAATGACCAATTTTTGCTCTCTCCTTTTGTGCATATTGTTCATTCTCCGATGCTGTCGTAACAAACAACGCCGGCCTGATGGCCGGCGCTGTGCAGTTCGGTCGACGGAAGGACCGGATCATAGAGTCACGTATTTGTGCAGGGTGCGGCGGACCGCTCCGGGACCTGCGCAGACAAATCACATATCAATCAGGTCGAGGCCGTCAAAGGAGACGGTCAGGACACAGTCTTTTTTCGGGTTCGGATACCGGATCAGGACCGCCCGCTCGGTCTGGCTGTAATACCAGCCCCGCTCCGCCGCCTCGAATCTGCGCCGGTTCAGGAAGCGCTCCAGCGGCCCCTCCCCCAGGTTCACCCGGGAGGGGCTGCGGTCTTTGCAGAGCATCTCCACCGTGACGCGCTCGACAAAATCGGTATAGTCCCCTTCCGCCCGGAAGGAGACCCGGACGTTCTGCTTCCCCTCCATACGGATCTCGGTTCTGCGGAAGACGCCCTTCCGCCAGTCATTCGACACACCGTCGTCGTCATAGAGGGTATAGCTCCGGTCAGAGCCGGGTGCAAGGAGCAGGCGGAGATCGGTCACATGGCCGCGCTCCATGCTCATAAGCTGGTTCCCCGCCATTGGGATGACCGCCCCCTCGCGGACAAAGAGCGGGATGGTCTCCAGCGTCACGGGGACCTCGACGGTCTGTCCGCCCTCACAGCAGCGGAAATGATCGTTCCAGTCATACCACCTGCAGCCCGCCGGAAGATAGACCCGCCGGGTTGAAGCGCCCGGCTCAAGGACGTTTGCCACCAGCAGATCCCGTCCGAAGAGGAATTCAAAGCTCTCGTCATAGACCGCCTCGTCGTCCTGGAACTCGTAGACCAGCGGCCGCATGATGGGCGCGCCTGTCCGGCTGGCCTCGTACTCGGCGGAGTAAAGATACGGCGCCATGCGGTAGCGCAGCAGGATGGCCTCCCGGATCAGCGGGGCGGAGGCGCGGTACATCCAGGGCTCGGTGACGGTGTTGTCGCTGTTGGCCGAATGGATGGAGAAGCGGGGCTGGAAGATGCCGTTCTGCACCCAGCGGACAAAGAGCTCCTCCTCCGGCGCGGGCCCGGCAAAGCCGCCGATGTCGGCGCCCTCGTTGGGCTGGCCGGAGAGGCCCATCCCGGTGATGATCGGGATGCCGTATTGCAGGCTTTTCCAACTGGTGTAATTATCTCCGCACCAGGTCTGCGCGTACTTCTGGATGCCGGCGCTGCCGCTGCGGCAGACGATATAGGGTCTGGCATTTTCGTTGTGTTCGGTGACGGCCTCCGCGCCTGCCCTGCACATGAGGGTACTCATCAGCGGCTTCAGTCCGCCAAGGGTCCCGCCCTTCCTGTCAAAGTCCACCGCGGCATCCCGATCCAGCAGGCTGTCGTACTCGCAGTTGTCGTTCCAGACGGAATCCGTCCCGAGGTCGATGAGATTCCGGGTAAGGTAGTCCTTCCAGGTCTCCCGCGCCTCCGGGCTGGTAAAGTCCCAGAATGCACCGGGGCCGCCCCACCAGCTGCCCACAGCCGGCTGGTCGTGGTTTCCGCTGTCGCGGACAAAGACATTCTTCGCCCTGAACTCCTCAAACAGGGGATGCCCGAGCAGGACGCCCGGCTTCACATTCGGGACGTTCGGCGCACCCTTCGCGTTCATCGCGGCGAAGTATGCCCGCGGATCCTGAAAGCGGTCATGATTCCAGGTGAAGACACAGCGCTTACCCTCGAAGTTCGTATATCCGGAGGAGAGATGGAAGCCGTCGATCGGGAAGCCCTCTTCCTTCACCGTGTCGATGAAGTCCAGCACTGCGGCGTCGCTGTCTTTTTCCAGCTCGGCATAGTACATGCTGGAGCCCTGATAGCCCAGCGCCCGCTTCGGCAGCAGGGCGGGCCGGCCGGTGAGCAGGGTGTAGTTGTCCACGATCCGGCGCAGGCTGCCGCCGCCGATGAGGAAGAGGTCGACATCCCCGCCGTCCGCCTGCCAGTAGGTATAACGGGGCCGGTAGTTGCTCTTCTCCCTGCCCATATTGAAGACGGATTCATAGAAGTTATGATAGAACAGGCCGACCGCCCGGTGCGTGCGGCGGCTCAGACGGAGATAGAAGGGGATGTGCTTGTAGAGCGTGTCGGTGTTCTCGGCGTCGTAGCCGAGGGCGTCGGTGGCGCGCTCCCGGATGAAGGTCCCGTTCTTGTTGAGGGCGCCCCCCTTCTCGCCAAAGCCGTAGAAGCAGTCGTCCTCCTCCATGCGGCTGTAGTGGGTGACGCGGAGGTTGGAATCCAGCGTGAAGAGGCAGCCCGGGAGCGAGCTGTAGAGCTCGGTGTTTTCATCGTCAAAGAGCCGGATACAGATGGGGTCCCGGTCCAGCTCCAGCCGCAGGGCGGCGGTAGAAAAGACAATCTTTTCCGCTGTCTCCGTCACTTCGGGCTGCACCGGCTCCACGCGGCTGCGCTCCCCCGCAAACAGCGGGTCCAGCCGGTCCTCCCACGCGGTGGTCATGAGAACATAGGACTCCTCCGCAAATTCCCCGTCAAAGGACGCGCGGAGGCGGACGATCTCGTCGGTAAGGAAGCAGAGTTTGATCCCCGCGTTGTCCGTACGGATCAGGAAAGCGTCTTTCAGGGCTTCAAAGCCTGTGATTTTTGTGCAGATCTTCATCTTGTTTCTGTCCTCCGTTCCCCGCTGCAGATTGCGTCCGCAAAGGACGCCGGAAAAATACCCGTCACAACAATCAGGACCATCCTGACGGACAGTCCCATTGGATACAACGCTGCGTGCGTTGTCTGCTTACTTTTCTTCTTTGTTCTGATCCTGCTCCGGCTCCGGCCTGGAAAGCCGGAAGGCGAAATACACCGTCAGCAGGCCCAGCGAAGCGGCCGTTCCGACAATGGCGGCCTCAAAATTGCCCGGCAGTACATTCCGAAGCAGGAACACCGATCCCAGCGCGGCAATATCGATCAGGGTCCGGCAGAGGTTTGCTGTCAGGATCGCTCTGGTGCTGTTCTTGCTGATCGCACGTTTGTTGATCCGTGAATTCACCCAGGCTGCCAGGGCGCCCCACAAAAGCCCCATCACCGCACCGATGACATATTTCATAATCATCCGCTCTCTTCTGCAAAATTTTTTGTACATGATACCATTCTTTCGGCAAAAAGACAAGTGCGCACTTGACTTTAGCACCAGAAAGTGCTAAAGTGTGCATCAGTTTCAACGGGAGGCGTTTTATGAAAGCCCTTTCTTTTGCAGCTGCATACGATTTCCGCTATTACTTTAGAAAGACAAAGTAATAGAAGTTTGTGCTGCAGAAGTTTTCGTTTTGATAAGTGATTGAGCCGCACGGACTTCTCCGGGCGGTTTTTTTCACGTCTGTCGCTGAACCAAAAATACTTGAGGAGGAAACTCAAATGAAAAAGATCCTTGCATCCGTACTCATGGCCGCCATGCTGATTCTCAGCCTGAGCGCTGTTGCCTTCGCCGCTCCTGCCGAGTATAACGTCGGCATCTGCCAACTGGTCCAGCACCCCGCGCTTGACGCCGCCACCCAGGGCTTCATCGACGCGCTGACTGAGAAGCTCGGCGACAGCGTCGCGATCTCCAACCAGAACGCCGCCGGCGACTCCGCCACCTGCGCCACCATCATCGGCACCTTCGTCTCGGACGAGGTTGACCTGATCATGGCCAACGCCACCCCGGCCCTGCAGGCTGCCCAGGCCGCCACAAACCAGATCCCCGTTCTCGGCACTTCCATCACCGAGTACGGCGTCGCCCTCGACCTGGACGACTTTGACGGCGTCACCGGCATTAATGTCTCCGGCACCTCCGACCTGGCCCCTCTGGACGGGCAGGCCGACATGCTGGCCGAGATCTTCCCCGATGCCAAGACCGTCGGCATCCTCTTCTGCTCCGCCGAGGCCAACTCCAAGTACCAGGTAGAGACCATCACCCCGCTTCTGGAGGAGAAGGGCTACACCGTCACCGCTTACACTTTCACTGACACCAACGATGTCTCTGCCGTCACCACCACCGCCTGCGGCGAGAACGATGTCCTCTACATCCCCACCGACAACACTGCCGCCTCCTGTGCCGAGGCCATCAACAACATCGCGCTTCCGGCCGGCATCCCCATTGTCTGCGGCGAGGAAGGCATCTGCTCCGGCTGCGGCGTTGTGACCCTGTCCATCTCCTACTACGACATTGGCTATGCCACCGGTCTCATGGCCTATGAGATTCTGGCCAACGGCGCGGACGTCTCCGCCATGCCGATCGAGTATGCCCCCGAGTTTGTCAAGGAGTACAACGCCGCCAACTGCGAGGCCCTCGGCATCACGGTTCCCGAGGACTATATCGCCATCGAGGTCGAAGACTGATCTTCCTCCTCTCCCCCAGCAATGATACAGCCCGCTCCCCTCTCTGCGGGAGCGGGCGTTCTGACAGGAAGGAGCTCCTTTTGTGAGTGCGTATTTTGCTTCCCTTAACGTTTTAAAACTCGTCAAAAACATGCCGGGCGGTGTCTCCCAGGGTCTGATCTGGGGTCTGATGGCGCTGGGCGTTTACATCACTTTCCGTCTGCTGGACGTCGCCGACCTGACGGTCGACGGCTCGTTCACCACGGGCGGAGCCGTCACGGTTATGCTGATCCTCGGCGGATGGCCCGCCTGGGCGGCGCTCCTTGTCGCCGTTGTCATCGGCATGCTGGCGGGATTCATCACCGGCCTGCTGCACACAAAGCTCGGCATCCCCGCGATCCTGGCCGGGATCCTGACGCAGCTGTCGCTGTACTCCATCAACCTCCGCATCATGGGCATGTCCGCCAACAAGGCTGTCAGCGTGGATAAGTATCATCTGCTGCTGACCTCCCGCAACATCCCCATGGCCATCCTGACAGCGGCGCTGATTGCTCTGGCCCTGATCATCCTTTTCTACTGGTACTTCGGCACCGAACAGGGCTCCGCCATCCGCGCCACCGGCAACAACCCCGCCATGAGCCGCGCTCTGGGCATCAACATCAACAGCATGAAGCTGCTCGGGCTCTCGCTCTCCAACGGCGTTGTTGCGCTGTCCGGGGGACTCATGAGCCAGTATCAGGGCTTTGCGGATATCAACATGGGCCGCGGCGCCATTGTCATCGGTCTCGCTGCGGTCATCATCGGCGAAGTGATCGGCAACGCCCTGCTCGGCAAGCATCTGAACTTCTTCGGCATCATGACCTTTGTGGTCATCGGCGGCGTGATCTACTATCTGGTGATCATCATCGTCCTCTGGCTGAAGCTCAACTCCAACGACCTGAAGCTCTTCACCGCTGTCATTGTCGCCGTCTTCCTCGCGATCCCCTATCTGCGCGGCCAGCGGATCAGCTCCTTCAGCAAATTCAGGAAAGGGGCGAAGAAAGATGCTTGACATCCGTGAAATCAGCAAGACCT
Organism: Oscillospiraceae bacterium; assembly: GCA_017458065.1. Classification (GTDB taxonomy): domain Bacteria; phylum Bacillota; class Clostridia; order Oscillospirales; family Oscillospiraceae; genus Limivicinus. The sequence goes on along the minus strand of JAFTGD010000043.1, from coordinate 40,555 downwards.
TCAATCCCGGCACCGTCAACGAGAAGCGCGCACTCAACAAGCTCTCCCTGCACCTGGATCCGGGCGACTTTGTCACCGTCATCGGCGGCAACGGCGCCGGCAAATCCACCATGCTCAACGCCATCGCCGGCGTCTGGCCGGTGGATGAGGGACGGATCGAACTGGACGGCCACGACCTCACTCCCCTGCCCGAGCACAAGCGCGCCTTCCTGATCGGCCGCGTGTTCCAGGACCCGATGATGGGAACCGCCCCGAACATGCAGCTGGAGGAAAACCTGGCCCTGGCAAAACGGCGCGGCCAGAAACGCGGGCTCAGCTGGGGCGTGACCAGGGACGAGCGTGAGGAATATCGCGAGCGTCTGAAGACGCTCGGCCTCGGTCTGGAAGACCGCATGACCGCCAGAGTCGGTCTGCTCTCCGGCGGGCAGCGCCAGGCGGTCACGCTGCTGATGGCCTCCCTCCGCGAGCCGAAGCTGCTGCTGCTGGACGAGCACACCGCGGCGCTTGACCCCGCGACGGCGGCCAAAGTGCTGGAGCTCTCCGACAAGATCGTCTCGGAGCACAACCTGACCACCCTCATGATCACCCACAACATGACCGACGCCATCCAGCACGGTAACCGGCTGATCATGATGAATGAGGGCCAGATCATCCTCGACGTCCGCGGCGAAGAGAAAAAGCACCTGACCCGCCGGGAGCTGATCGACAAGTTCGCCGCTCTCGCCGGCACCCCGATGGAGACCGATTCGGTCCTGCTGTCCTGACATTGGCCCCGGCTTCGCATACAGGAGCGGACCCGTGTACCTTTTTCGGATACACGGGTCCGCTCCTGTTTTTCTGCTTATTCTTCAAACAGGCCCAGCGCCAGACAGGCGTTGTAGATGCCGTCCTGATCCACATCGGTCGTGACATAGTCCGCCTTTGCCTTCAGTTCCGGGATGGCGTTGCCCATGGCGACCTTGGTCCAGTCGTCCGTAAACATCGTAAGGTCGTTGGCGCCGTCGCCGAATACGATGGCGTCGCTGTAGTCCGCGTGGTAATAGTCCATCATCCGCCGGATGCCGACGGCTTTTTCCGTCGGCTCCACGAAGAAGTACTCCGGCATATACCGGCACCAGGGCAGCTTTTTCAGCGACTCCAGCGTATACTCCTCCGGTTCCCTGCAGACCACATAGGCCTTGTAGATGATCTCCTGATCCTCCGGGTCGAGCCCGGGGACGATGCGGCACTTGATATAATTGTCGTGCGTCGCCTCATAGAAGCGCCCATCCGGTACCAGACGGACATCGCTGTTGTCCACCGCAAGGCCCCAGGGGAAGCCTCTCTCTTCACACTCCCGTACCAGCGCGACCACGTCCGCTTTGTTCAGCGGTTCAATCCCGATCAGCTCGCCGTCGATGGTGATGCCGTTGCCGCCGTCGCTGACCATGTTCTCCATCCCGAGCAGCTGCATATACGGCGCGCCCATAAACTGCGCTCTTCCCGTCGCGATGGCGAGGAAGTGACCTGCTTCCTTCAGCTTCTTCACAGCAAGCTTGGTGGATTCCGGGACATAGCCCAGAGGCCCTCCCGCCAGCAGGGTTCCGTCAATGTCAAAAAACAGATATCTCTTTCTTCCCATTTGTCCTCTTTCCATCCGATTTCATTGAATGCAGATATTGATACCAAACGGAACCGCCTCGGAACCTGATGAGATGGATTCCGGGACGGCCGCTTTACAATGTTGTTTGTATGAAATCGACATAGTTTCCAAGTTGCCCGTATGCATACGGAGTAATAACAACATCAAATAAATCCATGCTGTCTTCCCATGCTATTCAGGGCATCTTTCATATTCATACCCTCGGCGTTCTGAATCTGTTCGCGGGAAACCTTTAAATCTGAAAGAACTTCCTGAACCGTCAGGGGTTTGAATGGATTAGACGGTCTGTAAGATGTAAAAAGAGCCTGTGTAAACTCTAAAACTTGAATCCTTGCATCTTCTGGCATTGCTTCGAGCATGGATACAGTCGCTTCCAATGTACTCATAAGAAAGCCTCCTTCCGTGAGAGGGTCATATCAGATATTATTCACAGCGACATCTCTGCTTTTATAGGTTTTATATTCTTTTATAGGTTTTTATAGGTTTCAAATTCCTTTATAGGTTTTTATAGTATCATATGAGCTTTTTTTTGTCAATTTCTGTTTATATCAAACGCTTTCCTCCTCATTTCTGCGGTTATATCATGCTTTTCCATAAGCAGCTCCTGTTCTGTTCCATACGATTACGTGCTAAACAGCCGATCAATAACCGTTATAATTCAATTAAACATAGGCTATTGTTATATTACAGCCTATGTTTATGCTGCGCAGGACTTTATCGAGATTGTCAAAAACGCCGTGTGAGCTTTGGTCCACACGGCATTTTTGGCTGGCATATGATATGCTTCGGTCACAGCTTTTCCAGCAGGTAATCGGTAAAGGCACGGCAGGTGGCGCCGTCCTGGTGGCCGGTGACGACTACGCGCCGCTCGGTCTCCATGCAGACGCTGAGCGCTGCGGCCAACCGATCCGCTTTCTCCGTCATGGCGATATGCCGCAGCATCAGCTCGGCCGCCTTCAGGATGCTGGCGGGATTGGCATAGTCCCCTTCCCCCGCCTCGATCTTCCGGGGCGCGGAGCCGTGGATGGCCTCGAACATGGCGTACTGACCGCCGATATTGGCGCTGCCGGCGGTGCCGACACCGCCCTGGATCTGGGCCGCCTCATCGGTGATGATGTCTCCGTAGAGATTGGGCAGCAGAAAGACCTGGAACTTGTTCCGAACGGCGGGATTCACGAGGTTTGCGGTCATGATGTCGATATACCAGTCGTCCGCCGTGATCTCCGGATACTCCGCCGCGACCTCATGAGCAATGCGGGAGAACATGCCGTCGGTCTTTTTCATGATGTTGGCCTTGGTCACGATAGCGACATTGGTCTTCCCGTTGGCCCTGGCGTAATCAAAGGCCATCTTCGCAATCCGGCGTGTCCCGGCGTCAGTCGTCACCTTGAAATCCATCGTGAGCTTGCCGGGCAGCTCCACGCCCTTGCTGCCTAGGGCGTATTCGCCTTCGGTGTTCTCCCGGAAGAAGATCCAGTCGATCCCCTCCTCCGGTACCGCCACGGGCCGGACATTGGCATAGAGATCCAGCTCCCGCCGCAGCGTCACATTGGCGCTCTCCATGGTCCCGCCCTTCGGGGTGGTTGTGGGGCCCTTCAGCAGGACGTCGCAGGTCTTGATCGCCGCAAGCACCTCGTCCGGAACCGCTTTCCCGAGGGCAAGGCGGTTTTCGATCGTGAGGCCGTCGATCTGCTTCAGGACCACCCTGCCGTCTTTGATCTCATCGGCAACAAGTTTTTCCAGCACGCGCTTTGCCTGCTCCATGATGATTGGGCCGATACCGTCGCCGTCGATGAGCCCGACGGTGATGGTCTCCATGTTTGCAAAATCCTTGGCCGCGGCGTTCTGTTCCATACGCTCCTGGCGCTGCAGCTGCTGACGCAGAAGGGATTCAAACTGCGATACCGCGTTTCTGATCTCGTTTTCCATCGTTCAAACCTCCATCTGCTGCATTCTCGCTCTGGCGTTGCACACATGTGTGAGCGCCGCCTGCTCCGCCCGGTCCGGGTCATGCGCCGCCAGCGCGGCGTAGATCGCCTCGTGCTCTTCCAGCGACTGCAGAGCGCGGCTCTTCTTCGAGACCGAGGCCTTGCGGAACTTGGTCATGCGCTTGTGTAGCGCGCAGAGGGTGTTGTAATAGGACTTGCTCCCGGTGCTGCGGTAGAACAGCTGATGAAACTCGGAATCCTGATTCTTGATCTGGTCGGAGCTATTTTCCCCGCTCTTCTCGCAGTAAAAGCGCTGCAGATCAAGCACGTCCCGCATGGCGGCAAGCTGCTCGTCCGTGACGTTCTGCGCTGCCCGGCGGGCGGCCTTTCCTTCTGTCTCCAGACGGATCTCATACATATCTTCCATGTCCTCTCTGGTGATGCCGACGACGACCGCACCGCGTCCGCTCTCCTCCAGAAAGTCCTCCTGCTCCAGACGGCGGATCGCCTCGCGAATCGGCGTTCTGCTCACTCCCAGCGCCTTGGAGAGTCCAAGCTCGCTGAGCACTTCTCCCCGGGCATATTTGCCCGCGAGGATCTCCCGCTCCAGCTGGTCAAAAATCTGGTCCGCTATCGAAATGCTTCTGTGTTCCATATGCTCCTCGCAATCTCCGTATCGTCTCGCTTCCGTCAGGCGTGACGAAAGCTCGCTCACTGCGATGCTCGTCACCTTTCGATTGAAATCCGCTTCGCTGGGTTTTCAATCGAGGAAAAGCGGAAATACGGTTTTAAATTCTCCGTATCGACTTATAAAATACTCTTCAGCACGCCGCCGGAGAGCTCGCTGATCTTGCCCTCCAGCTCTTCATTGGAGAGGGATGCCGTACGCCCGTCCTCATACTGGCTGTCAACCCACTCCTTGAGCTTGACCACCAGGGGACTCTGCTTGTCGAGCTCCAGCTCGCCGGTCAGGCCGTAGTTCTGGTTCACCCAGTAGGCAATGCCCGCGAGGCCGGAGTTCTTGCCGATGGCTACGGAGGCGGGGCGTTTCAGGATCCTGCCGGTGTCAAAAATATTGTAAATCTCCTCGTCCTTCAGCAGACCGTCTGCGTGGATGCCGGCGCGGGTGACGTTGAAGTTGCGCCCCACAAAGGGCGTCATCGGCGGGATGGGATAGCCGATCTCGTTCTTGTAGTAATCCGCGATCTCCGTGATCACGGTGGGGTCCATACCGTCCAATGATCCACGCAGCGAGGCGTATTCCATCACCATCGCCTCCAGCGGTACGTTGCCGGTGCGCTCGCCGATGCCGAGCAGCGTGCAGTTGACGCCGCTGGCGCCGTAGAGCCACGCCGTCGCGGCGTTGGCCACCGCTTTGTAGAAGTCGTTGTGACCGTGCCACTCCAGATTCTCGCTCTGTACGCCGGAGTAATGCTGCAGGCCGTAGATGATGCCGGGGACGCTGCGGGGCAGCGCGACCTCGGTATAGGGCACGCCGTAGCCCATGGTGTCGCAGGCACGGATCCGGACCGGGATCCCGGCCTCGTCGGAGAGCTTCATCAGCTCGTTGACAAAGGGCACCACAAAGCCGTAGAAGTCCGCTCTTGTCACATCCTCCAGATGGCAGCGGGGCATGACGCCCGCCTCGAAGGCGTCCTTCACGGTGGCGAGGTACATCTCCATCGCCTCGCGGCGCGTCTTTTTGAGCTTCTTGAAGATATGATAGTCGCTGCAGGAGACAAGAATGCCGGTCTCCCGGATGCCGAGGTCCCTGACCGCCTTAAAGTCTTCGCGGCTGGCGCGGATCCAGGTCGTGATCTCAGGGAAACGGAGTCCCAGGTCTCGGCAGCGTTCGATCGCCTCCCGGTCGCGCTTGGAATAGATGAAAAACTCCGTCTGGCGGATGATCCCGTAGGGGCCGCCCAGCCTGGACATCAGCTTGAACAGCGTCTCGATCTGTTCCGGCGTGTAGGGATGGAACGCTTGCTGGCCGTCGCGGAAGGAGGTGTCGGTGATCCAGATATCCTCCGGCATCGCCATCGGCACACGCCGGTGGTTGAAGGCCACCTTGGGGATCTCCTCATAATTATAGACATCCCGGTACAGGACCGGGTCCTTGACATCCTGCAGAGAGTAGCGATAGTCGTTCTCTTCCAGAAGATTGGTTTTCGGTGATAGTTCGAGCATGTTGGGGTCCTCCGATTTGTGCTTTTGCGCACGGGTGTTGCGCTATGTTTGTGTAATTGTATGCAATTATACGCTCGTGCTCAGGAAAAGTAAAGAAAAACTTTCTTCTTTTTTTCTTTACCAGACGGCAACCGGATACGGCGTCCTGATCCCTCCGAAGACGCCGGTATGACAGGCATGAAAAAAGGCCCGCAGAAGTACTGCGGACTTGTGATGGGTCGAATGGGTTTTCGCCGGGCATCTGCTTTTTCTGTCAGGATCAAAGAGCCCGGAATAGGCCTCTCTCCGTCGGGCGATAGCCCGTTTCCGTCTGTTCCAGCAGGCCTTCCGAGACCTCTGCGTTCAAGTCTGTGCGGACCGCCTCCGGAAGCTCTTCTCCAAAGCGCGCGAGAAACGCCTCCTGCTCCAGACCGCTGACCGCGCGCTTACGCTGCCGGACATACGCTCCGACCAGATAATCCTGATCGACGGTATAGACCTGGGCCGTTGTCTTCTCGTAGTCTCCGGCATTTGCGAGATAGATATTGACGTTGTTGGTATTGCGCGTCAGATACCCGTCGAGCAGCGTGACCGCGCCGAGACCGAGGCCAAGGCGTTCCGTCCCCTCCAGTTCGGCAAGGGTATAGCGGCTGGCATGCTGCGGCAGGCAGAAGTCCCCCGCCGCATAGTGCCGGTAGCCGTTTCCGCCCAGGAAGTCACAGGCGTGACGGTACCAGGCAAAACGCGTCGCCTCATCGGGCATGCCCTCCGCGTCCCGGATGTCCGGTGTCTGGAGATGGATATGGGCCGGGCGGTAGATGGCGCAGGCGTGGATGGTGTTATGCCAGCTCTGCTCCGTCTGACCGGGGATGCCGAGGTCGACCGTCAGACTGTAGTTGTTCATATGGAAACGGTTGAAGAACAGGATCGCGTTCTTCACATGCTGCTCAGTGTGCGGGCAGCCCAGGGCCTGCAGCTCTTCGTTGCTCCCGGCACGCATCATCAGTTCCATGCGGTTGGGGCGTCCGACGGCGATCCCAGTCAGAGCGGGTGTCCCGATGGTGAGGGGCTGGGCATCCACGGTGATTTCCGCACCGTGCTCCATCGGCAGGATCTCCCGGGCCGTTTTCAGCAGATCGCCCAGCAGATCGGGGCTCATAACCGTGGCGCTGCCGCCGGAGAGGCGCAGGGCCTGCACCTCATAAGCGTCCAGCTCGCCCTCCCACGAGAGCAGCTCGCGCTTCAGGGCGGCCATATAGGCGTTTTTCTCCGCGTTTCCCGCCACAAGCTGAAGCTGTGTCCGGAAGGGCTCCTGCCGGATACCGTAGGGGATAAAAAGCTCAACGAGCAGCGGTTTGCGATCAGATGACATGACCCGGACTTCCTTTCGACGATTTTGGAACAGAGGCCGCTGCGTCTCCAGCGGCCTCTGTCAGTTTAACGCAGTCTCTGCGGTTTTGCAATCCCCGGGATCAGCCGGGACCGCCGGGGCCTCCCGGACCGCCGGGGCCGCCGGGGCCGAAGCCGCCTGCGGGGGCCTCCATCGGCTCGACCGGCGTGCCGAGGAAGCTCTTGCCGGAGCCGACCTGATGCCCGGCGATCCAGCCGTGTGTGATCGCCATGCCGACGGAGTTGCCGGCGAAGGGCGTGCTGTAGCCGAAACCGTAACGGCCGCCCAGGCAGTTGCCCGCGGCATACAGGCCTTCGATGGGCTCCCAATCCTTGTTCACGACGTTCTGGGTCTCGTCGGTGACGAGGCCGGACATGGTGACCATCATGGGATTGGCGCTGTGGGAGAAGGAACCGGTACCGCCGTAGAAGGGCGCCTGCTCCACCGGGATCATATACTTGCCGTCCTTGCCGAAGTCGCTGTCCACACCGGCTTTGCAGAGCTCATTGTAATGGGCGATCTCCGCCAGGAAGTTCTCCTTCGCGGCATCCTTGTAGCCCAGCAGATCGGCCAGCTCCTCCAGGGTGTTGGCACAGAAGACACTGCCGGCCATCATGGTGCGTTCGGCGAGGTTTGCGATGGTGACGGTATTGGACTGACCGGGAACCGCGGCGTCCATGTCGGCTTCCATCTTGTCCCAGTAGTCCTGCATACCGAAGTTCGGCGCGCCGTGATCCAGCGGGGCCGCTTTCAGCGTCTCGCGCCAGTTGGCGTCGGTGACAAAGCAGGCCAGACCTGCGGGCTGACGCAGGCAGGTCGCCTGCACCTGAGACATCGCCGCCTCGTTCATAAAGCGCTTGCCGCGGCCGTTGAGCTGCAGCATCGGAGCGCTGCCCCAGGGTCCGGAGGCGCCGCCGCCGATTCCCATCCAGCCGCGCGGGGTGGGCTCGATCATGCCGCCGACCCAGCAGGCCATCCTGTGTCCGGCGCCGTTGCGTCCGCCGGCCGCCGTCCAGCTGTCAGCCGTCGCGCCGCTGCGCTCGGCCCACTCCATGCCCTCGTTCAGCAGAGCCCAGCACATCTCGGGGTTGCCGATATAGTCGCCGGCGCAGAGGATGACGCCCTTGTTGCAGTTGTAGCGGTAGAAGGTGCCGTCCGCTCCTTTGGCATAGAGGCCGGTGATCTTTCCGCTGTCGTCCTGGATGAGCTTCAGGCCTTCACGCTCGAAGTCCCAGGTGCAGCCCTCGGTCTCGGAGACATACTTCACAATGTACTTGTGGATGTACTCGATGTTGTTGCCCTGGTAGCCATAGAACTGAGCGTTGCAGGGCCAGGTCTTGTAGCCGCCGGCATCAATGGGATACTCGGTCTTCTGCTGGCCGTAAGCCGCCTGCGTGTTGCAGAGCGGATAGGCGAACATGTTGCTCATGTCGTAGTAGCCCTCGCCGCCTGCCGGCTCGCCGTCGACCCACTGGTCGCCCGTGGAGCCGTCTCCGGTTGCCTTCGGAACGATGACGGCAGTGCTGTTCATGAAGACATGGCTGTCGTTCTCCTTACGCTCGGCCTCGTACATGTCATAGATCTCATGATAGCGGTCGAACATTCTGCCGGAATACTGGACAAAGTTCCTGATGATCTCGGGATTGACGCGGCCGGCTGCACGCTTGCAGAACTCGGAGACGATCTCACCGGTGTCATAAGGGCCGTAGCCGCGGTCAATCAGGAACTGGGAGTTGACATGGCCGATGTCCTCGCCGTACCAGCCGCCCATATTGGCGCCGGTTCCGTCGAGATCGACAAAGTTGCTCCAGGGCTGTTTTTCAATCACAGCGACGGTGGCGCCTTCGTCCACAGCGCCGAAGGCCGCACCGATGCCGGAATGTCCGCCGCCGAGGATGATGACATCGTAGGTGCCTGCGTCTTCGTAGCTCTCCGGATCTGCGGGGGCTTCGCCCAGCCAGTCGCCGGGGCCGCAGTAACCGGGCACACGGCCGGTCACAGGCGCCGCCTCAGGCGCCTCATAGTCCACGCCGCTCGCCTGTGCGACGCACTTGGCGACGGCGACCTGGATCGCCGCTACCGATGAGCCCAGCGAGCAGCTGGTGACGGCATCGACATCGGCATTCTGCTCGGCGACGATGGCGGCTGCCATGGCGGCCTTTTTGTCCGCGGTCAGCAGATCCTGCGCGCCCTCGGATGTGATCTCGCAATCGGTAATCGCATCGGAGGAGAAAGTCATCGTGACGGTGATCGTGGAATACGGAGTCTCCTCCGTGTCGGAATAGGTGCCGGGTGTATACTTGTCTGCCGGACCCTCCGCAAAGGCGGGGACATTCAGCAGCCCGATGGCAGCGGCGCTCGCGCCGGCGGCCATCGCCCCTCTGAGGAACTCTCTGCGGGATAACAACTTTGCCATGTGAATCCTCCTTATATTATTGTTTCATTTCAGAATTGGGGCTTAGCCCCATCTCCGCTCACAGAATAACATAAATTCTCTTGACGCGGAAGCCGAAATAAACTATCATAGTGCCAAGGGAAAACTTATCACAGGAGCGCTTGATATGTACAACCGACATCTGGACACCTTTCTCGCCGTGGCGCAGACCGGCAGCTTCCGGAAGGCGGCGGAGGTGCTGTATATCAGTTCCAGCGCCGTGATCCAGCAGATCGACCTGCTGGAGAGGGATCTTCAGGTCACGCTCTTCAACCGCTCCCGGCGGGGCATCCAGCTCACAGACGCAGGAGAATACCTGGTGAGCGAGGCCAGGGATTACATCCATCGGGGAGAACAGATCCGCAGCTTCATGATCGATCTGAGCAAGCGGAATCACAGCATCACCGTCGGCACCTCCATGGCAGACAAATGCCGCCTGCTCTATGATCTCTGGATCATGTTCACGCAGAAGAACGGGAACTATGAAATCCGCCTGACGCCCCTCGACGCCGGTCAGGGCATATCCAAGAACGTACAGCTGGTTGAGAGTATCCGAGACGGAGCTCCCTGGCAGAAAGGCTGGTCCTTTCTGGAGATCTGCAGCGTCCCCTGCGGCTGTGCGCTGGCCAAAGACCACCCCTGTTCCGGGAAAAGCTTTATCAGCTTTGAGGATATGCGCAGCAGCGACGTGGTTCTGATCGACCGCAGCAACGGCAGCCGCAGCGAAGACTTCTACCGTCAGCTGCGGGAGAACGGGATTTCGTTTACGGCCTTCGATGACTGGAGCCCCTCCCTGACCTGGGAGTGTTCCCTGCAGAAGAAGATGCTTCTGGTCCCGACCTGCTGGGAGGATGTGCTGTTCGATCTCACCGTTATCCCCTGCGCCGTCCGCGGGTCAGCCCCCTACGGTCTTTTCTACCGGGAAGAGGCTTCCGGACCTCTACAGGAGTTCCTTCAGTTTGTAAAAGACGTTTATACCGGCACCAATCCCTATGATCTGATCCCCATTCTGTGAGAGACCGGGGATTCAGCCCCGGCCTCCCCTGTCATGAAAAAACGGAAAGGAGTGTGATTTACGATGATTGCCTGTCCCGGCTGCGGCGCAAACCTGCGCTTTGACATCGCCGAGCAGCAGATGAAGTGTGACTACTGCGGCAATCTCTACGACCCCTACGAATTTGACAGTATACAGGACGACGCGTCCAGTGAGAAGCTCTTCGACGCCTGGGTATACAGCTGCCCCAGCTGCGGCGCCGAATTGCTGACCACTGACAGCACGGATGCAACCGCCTTCTGCCAGTACTGCGGCGGGACCTCCATCCTCTTTGACCGGCTCCGCCGTGTGAAGTATCCGACCTGGATCATTCCCTTCCAGCTGGACAAGGAGGACTGTAAGAGAGCCTACCGCAAGGCCGCGCGGAGAGCGATCTTCACCCCCTCCCGTTATAAGAAGGAGGAGTATATCGAGAGCTTCCGCGGCATCTACATGCCCTACTGGAACTACACCGTGGACCAGAAGGGAACAGCCCGGGTCGAGGCTGAGAGCTCCACGAGCCGGGAGGGCGACTATTTGGTCACCGAACAGTACATCATCGCGGGCGACCTCGACATCTCGTATGACGGCTTCACCCATGACGCTTCCAGAGCGTTCGACGACGAGATCAGCGAATGTCTGGCGCCATTCGACAGTGAGAAGAGGCAGCCCTTTACGCCCGGAATTCTGAGCGGCTTCTACGTGGACGTGGCGGACGAGCCGTCCAGGAAATATCTGGAGGACGCCAAAGCGTATTACGAGAACCTCACCGCGCAGAAACTGCTGAAGAACAGCGAGGTCGTCCAGGCGGCCAAAGAACAGCGTATCCATACCACGGGGGTCAAAGGTGTCTCTATCCCTGCGAAGATCACCGGCATCCAGCAGGTGCTGTACCCGGTCTGGTTCCTGTGCTACCGTGAGGGCGACCGCATGACCTATGCCTCTGTGAACGGGCAGACCGGCAAGGTCGTGGCAGACTTCCCGATCAGCAAAAAACGTTTCCTGCTCGCAGCGCTCATCGCCTCCGCCCTTGTCTTTCTTGCGATGAACTTCTTTCTGACGCTCAAACCCGAATGGTCTCTCCTCGTGACCAATCTTCTGATGGTATTCGGCGTGTGGATGAGCAGAAAACAGATGACCGTTCTGAGTGAGCGCTACAGCGGGAGAGGCTCCGGCAAGTCCTCCTCCCGGCGCGCCTCGCTGCTGCGCGTCAAGCGGTCCGCGGCAGTCATGGCTGTGATGCTGCTCCTCCTCAGCGGCGTGATCCTGATGGTTGACCCGGTTTACAACGCGGTGTTCTACGGCATCTGCATGCTGGAAGCGCTGTTTCTGTTCCTTCTGATCGCCCGCGCTTTCCGTGCCCAGATGGAACTTGCCACCCGGCGACCGCCTCAGTTCAACAAGAAGGGAGGCCGGGACGATGCGTAAGTTTTTATTCTCGCGCTCCTGCCGCCTGACGCTGATTCTGCTTGTGCTCCTGAGCCTGCTGCCGCTGCAGGCAGTCGGCTTTGCGGCCGGGAAGAATGACGATCCCTTCTCCTCAATCCCGAATTTCGGTTCCATCACCGACACCGGCCTGGTCTGGCGCAATTCCGCCACCGGCTACCGCGTCGTGATTGAAGATGAGATCGACCTGCTCACCTCCGTAGAAGAGCGTCAGCTGCTGGAAGACATGATTCCCCTGACCGAATACGGCAACGCCGCTTTCTGGTCTACGCGCGAGAGCGCCTCAAGCGAGCTCATCCAGGCCGAGGCGAAGCGCCGGGCCCTGTTTGATCTCGAGAGCGCCGGCATTTTTGTCATCAATATGGAGCTCCGCACCGACACCATTCAGAGCTACGGCAGGATCTATGACGTGATCACCGTCTCCCGCGCCAATTCCATCACCAACAATGTCCGCGGCGAGCTGACAAAGGGGCATTACTATAATGCATCCAGAGACGCTTTCTCTCAGATGGACCGGCTCATGCGGGGCGAACGGATCGCCCAGCCCATGAAGGTGCTCAGCAACGCCTGCATCGCCCTGATGATCGGCCTGCTGTTGATGCTGAGCCGGGTGTTCCGCTACGCCACGACCTTCCGCAGGCCTGCCGTCCCGCAGATCATCGGCGTGACGGCGCTCGCCTTTACCGCCGGCGCCGTTGCACACAAGGGCACCAAACGTTCCTACAGTCCGTCTGACAACGGCGGTTCCTCCTCCTCCGGTTCCTTCGGCGGAGGCGGCGGGGGCGGTGGAGGCGGCGGCTACACCGGCGGAGGCGGCTCCAGCCATTTCTGAAGCGTTTCTCTCTGCCGATGCTGTCCTCCATTTCCCAAGCAAATATTTTTCTCCGGAACATGCGCGAGCCCCCGGCGGCACTGCTTATGCCGTCAGGGGCCCGTTTTTGTTCTGTTTGGACTTCCACACCAGGTTCCCGGGGTCAGACCGTTACATCGGCGACTCTGCGCAGAATGTGCACCGCCCCGGTGAGAAGAAGCGTTCCCTCCGGTTCCGCCGCGATCTCCAGCGTACCGCCCGGCTGTGTCAGGGGCAGGCAGACCTTCTCTCCGGACGCTGCTGCGAAATACGCGCCGACCGCTGTCGTGCCGCTTGCGCAGGAGGATTCCCAGAAGAGCGTCTCCGCCTCGGGTACATAGACCAGCGGCTTCAGTTCCTTTTTCTCCCGGTCAAGGAACATGAGTCCAAGAGCCTCAGCGCCGAGTTCCCGACACCAGACCGGCGCCAGCTGTTCCGCCTGCTTCAGGTCCGGGTTCTCTTCCAGAATCACGTGGGCAATCCCCGGGAAGCGCACAACCGGAAGCGCTCTTCCGTCCGGGAAGTGCTCTTTCCCGACGGAGAGCGGCCTCGGCATCGTGACGGTGCCGCTCCAGGCATTCTCTCCCCGGGCTTTCAGCACAACCGTCACCGGTTCCGGCGCGCCGCTGACCCGAAGCGCAACGATGCCTTCCGTTCTGCCTTCCCGCAGCAGCTGCAGCGCCGCCGCGCTCATGGAGGCATTCCCGCAGAATTCGCCCCCCGCCATCCGCAGGCGGTGTTCCCCCCTCTCATAGGACACAAAACCGACCTGTTCTGTTTCAGGCTCGAGCGCCATGAGCGTTTTTGCGACCAAAGGCTGAGACGCCTCCGGAACAGGCGTCTCAACCAGAAGCGTTATATTCCCTGTGGGGTCCAGCAGGGTGTAGGTTACGGATGTCGTCATTGCTGATAATTCCGCAGGAACTGTCTGGTTCTCTCCTGCGTCGGATTGCCGAAGACCTCCTCCGGGTGACCCTGTTCCACAATGACGCCGCCGTCCATGAAGATGACCCGGTTGCTGACCGCCCTGGCAAAGGGCATCTCGTGTGTGACGACCACCATGGTCATCTTGTCCTCCGCCAACTGACGGATGACCTTCAGCACTTCTCCGGTGAGCTCGGGATCCAGCGCGCTGGTCGGCTCGTCAAAGAACAGGATCTCGGGATTGATGGCGAGCGCCCGCGCGATGGCGACACGCTGCTGCTGTCCGCCGGAGAGCTGACAGGGATAGGCGTTCTCCTTCCCCTCAAGGCCCATCTTCTTCAGAAGCATCATGGCTCGCTCGCGGACCTCTTCCCTGTTCTCGCCGTGGAGGATGGGCGCCTCGGAGATGTTTCTCATCACCGAGTAGTGCGGGAACAGATTGAAGTTCTGGAATACCAGCCCAAAACGGGTCCGGAAACGGTTCAGCTCTGCTTTGGACGCGTAGACCCCGTCTTTCAGCGCATACTGTCCGTCATACAGGATATCGCCGCCGTCCGCATGCTCCAGGAATGTCGCGCAGCGCAGCAGGGTCGATTTGCCTGAGCCGGACGGCCCGATGATGGAGATTACGTTCCCCCGGTCGACCGAGAGGGAAATATCCTTCAGCACAGAGAGGGAGTCAAATGATTTCTGCAGGCCGCGAATGCTGAGGATGCTTGCCGTGCTTCCGCTTTCTGTCGTGTTGATCTTTTGTTCTGCCATTTCTCTGTTCCCTCTCATGAATAGTAGTCCAGTCTCTTTTCGATTCTGCCCATCAGGTAATCCACGATCACGTTAAAGATGTAGTAGAACGCGCCGGCGACAAGAAACGGCATAAAACTGGTTTGGGAGTTTGCGATCTGCTTTCCGATCGTGAACATCTCCTGATAGGAGACCGTAAAGGCCATGGACGTGTCCTTGACCAGAGTGACGACTTCGTTGGTCACGCTCGGCATGATGCGCTTGATTACCTGAGGAAGAATGATCCGCATGAAGGTCTGGAGCTTTGTATAGCCCAGAACCTCCGCCGCCTCATACTGGCCAACGGGAATGGACTCGATCCCGCCGCGGTAGATCTCGGCAAAGTACGCCGCGTAGTTGATGGAAAAGGCAATCACGACCGGGATCAGCTTGTTCCGGGCGACGTTTGTCCCGAAGAGATAGTAGGGGCCGTAGGTCACCGCAAGCAGCTGCAGCATCAGAGGCGTTCCGCGGAGCACCGTGATGATAAAGCGTGTGATCGCAGAGACGATCTTGACCTTGCTCATGCGGAGCAGGGCAACGATCATTCCCAGCGGGAGTGAGAACAGCAGTGTCAGGAAAAAGATGGCGCAGGTTTTTCCGAGACCCTCGCTCATCTTGACAATCATTGTCATCAATGACATAAGGAAACCTCAATTTCTATCTATGGAATGACGGATACAGATGCGTTTATGAAGCAGAGTACACCTGCTCTGACAGAGCATTTTGTTTGCCGGTATAATACAGAATTTCCCGAAAGCGCATTTGCATGCGCTTTCGGGCTGTTCAGTGCTTTATCAGTTGTTGCAGAAGCAGCTACCTTTTATGCGGCGGCTTCCTCCTCTGCGCCTGTTCCATTCAGGAAGATCAGGTTGTTAACAATGTCAACATACTCTTCTTTTGCTGCGATTTCGGCATAGGTGCCGTTTTCAACCAGCTCCTGCACGGCTGCATCCACCGCTTCGCAGAGCTCTGCGTCGCCGGCGCGGAAGGCAATGCCGTACTGCTCGGCGCCGAGCGCCTCGTCGATGATCAGCAGACCTTCATGATCCGCGGCATAGCTTGCAGCAACGGGCAGATCGACGAACACGGCGTCAACGGCGTTGCCCTGCAGTTCCGTGAAGCACTTCAGGAAGCTGTCGCAGGTGATCACGTTGCCGAAGGTCGCGGCGAGGTCCGCCAGATCGTCGTTGAGCAGCGACTCGCCGGAGGTGCCAAGCTGAACGGCGACGACCTTGCCGGCCAGATCTTCAGAGGACTTGAAGCCGCTCTCTTCCTTCACGACCAGGACCTGAGTGTTGTCATAATAGGGGGCGGAAATCACATAGCCCGCTTCCTTCATGGTGTCGAGGATGGTCATGCCGGACCATACGCAGTCGCACTCCATGGAATCCAGCTGAACAAGCTTTTCATCCCAGTTCACACCGAAGATCTCAAGCTTCCAGCCGAGGAGGTCGCAGACAGCCTGGCAGACTTCCACGTCAAAGCCGGTGTAGTCGCCGTCATCGCCGAGATAGCTGAAGGGAGGATATTCAGGGTCGATTCCCATAACAAAGGTCGTTCTGTCCGCAACGGGAGAGCTGTCCGCAGCAAAGGCGGTGGCGCTCAGGCCAAGAACCATCATGAGAACAAGCGCGATAGAAAGGATCTTTTTCATAATTGTACTCCTTCAAGAGAAATTTTACTCTGCTATAATACCACATTAGCGAAATAAAGCAAGCACTTTTTTTCGGCACTTTTTCCGGAAGCTTTCAGCGGAAGCTCCGAACCCAGTTCAGCAGCGAATTACGGTAGACGTTTTCGGCCACGTCCCGGCGCATCCGGTCGGTCACCGGCCCGTTCTTCGCAAGCTTCTGCAGGATTGCCGCCTGCAGCTCCTCAACGCTCATCTCGTCATAGGGCTTGCTGAGGTCCGGCTGTACCGCCCGGAGGGAATCTGCCGCCGGGCTTTGCTCGTTCCGGATTGCCGCGGCTGCAGGAGCGCTGTTCTCTTCCCGGCTCTCGGCCCCGGACCGGATCGGCTCGTACTCCGTCCCGGAACGGCTCTCAGGGATCAGAATCTCCCCGTCGCAGGGGGCGAGACGCAGGCTCAGCCGCCCGTTTTCCGCTCTGAAGCGCTCTCCGTGCAGCGCGCCGCGATAGCTTCCCTCTCCGCAGGGGACACTGACAACCGCTTCTCCCCCGTCGTTGTTCACTGCGACGATCACGTCCCCGCGGCGGAACACATACTGCGTCGTTGTAAGCAGCAGCTGTTCATAGTCGCCCCATGCCAGAGCCTTCTCCTCCCGGTAGACCCGTCCGAGCGCCCGGACCAGCTCCAGGCAGTCATTATCGCCTTCCCGCAGCTTCGCCAGATCCAGCGCAGGCCTGATCTCGTCGTCAGAGCCCCGCCGCTCCTTCCGCCCGTCAATGCCGAACTCCGATCCGTAATAGACCGAGGGGATTCCCGGCAGGCAGAAGAGCAGGATATGCACCGGCGTCCAGTGCCGCCTGTCCCTGAGTTTAGTATGGATGCGCTCGACATCGTGGTTGTCCGCAAAGCTGTAAAGACTGCGGCAGTCGATCCCGTTCTGTATAAAACGGTTCAGGGTATGGGCGATCTCAAAATAGTTGTGGTCGTTGTGTCCGCTGTAAAGCGCCTTGTGCAGCGGATAGTCCGTCACCGCGTGCAGCGTCTGCGGGTTAACCCAGCGCTGGTACTCTCCGTGGATCACCTCGCCCATCAGCCAGAACTCCGGCTTGATGCTGTTTGCAAGTCCGCGAAGCGCGCGCATGAAGTCAAAATCCAGCACATCGGCCGTGTCCAGCCGCAGCCCGTCGATGTCAAACTCCGACACCCACCGGCGCACGGTGTCAAGGTGATAGTTCACGACCTGCGGATTGCGCAGATTGAATTTTGCCAGCAGGTTATACCCGCCCCAGTTGTCATAGGAGAAACCGTCGTTGTACTCGTTGTTGTTCCGGAAGTTGACATTGCAGTACCAGTCCCGGTATGGCGACTGCTCCCGCTTCTCCCGCAGGTCGCGGAAGGCGAAGAAGTCACGCCCGCTGTGGTTGAAGACTGCGTCCAGCACCACACGGATGCCGCTCTCATGGCAGTATGCCACAAAGTCTTTCAAATCCCCGTTGCTGCCCAGGCGGCTGTCCAGCTTCCGGTAGTCCGAGGTATCGTAGCCATGGCTGCCGGACTCAAAAAGCGGCCCGATATAGAGCGCAGTGACCCCCAGCTCCTTCAGATGGTCCACCCAGGGCCAGAGCGTGCGCAGCCGGGCAGGGCCTTCCTCGTAGGGGTTGGTCTTCGGCGCTCCGCAGAGCCCCAACGGATAGATGTGATAAAAAAACGCCTCGTCATACCATGCCATTGTGTTTCTCCTGTTCGCGCTGTGAAATGTGTTTTTTATTTTACAGTCAATTCCCCGCCACCGCAAGCATTTTCTGTTTTATGCAGTGATCAAAAAAACCGTGACAGACGCGCTGTAAAATGCTATACTTCGCTGGAAACGTTAAACATTCGGAGGGCTTCGTCCTATGGAATACAGCAAATTGAGATATAAAGAAATCCTCGCTCTGATTGAGCGGGTGGAACGGGAAGCCGCGGAACTGATTCTGCAGGCGCACGGGATCCTGGCCGAGGCCAAGACCGGCAAGCGCGATGTCGTGACCGAGTATGACCGCAGGGTTCAGGAGCTGCTCATGGAGCGGTTCCGCGACGCCCTGCCGGAAGCGCACTTCTTCTGTGAGGAGATGGACGAGCAGGACCGGCTGGACGCTGAGCAGCTCTTCATCATCGATCCCATCGACGGTACGATGAACTTTGTCCACGGCTTCCACCACAGCTGCATCTCCGTCGCCTACGCCGAGCGGGGCATCGTCCGGATCGGTGCGGTGTATAACCCCTATGTGGACGAGATGTTCACGGCCGTCGCCGGACATGGCTCCTCCCTGAACGGCCGCCCCATCCATGTATCCGACGCCGGACTCAGCGAGGGCATTGTCTGCTTCGGCAGCGCGCCCTACAACCCCGAGCTGTCCGACCGGACCTTCGGCCTCGCGAGGACGCTCTATGACGCGAGTCTTGATGTGCGGCGCGAGGGCTCGGCGGCCCTCGACCTTTGCAGCGTTGCCGCCGGACGGGCCGGACTCTACTTTGAGCTTCGGGTCAGCCTCTGGGACTATGCAGCCGGCGCGCTGATCGCAGAGGAAGCCGGAGGACAGTGCTGCACCGCAG
The DNA here is from genome assembly GCA_017458065.1 of Oscillospiraceae bacterium. GTDB lineage: Bacteria > Bacillota > Clostridia > Oscillospirales > Oscillospiraceae > Limivicinus. The sequence goes on along the minus strand of JAFTGD010000043.1, from coordinate 21,734 downwards.
ACGGCGGCTGCTTCCCCGCTGACGGCAGCAAGACCAGCATCCTCGCCGGATCCCCCGCCGCCGTAAAGGACTTCTTCCGCCTCACCGCGGAGAGCTGAATCCGCTTCTGCCCGAAACCCAAAACCATAAAACAGGCGGGATCTTCCGAATCGGTCGATCCCGCCTGTTCTTGCTTTTTATTCGGTTTTCGCTTTGATCCGGAGCTCAGTTCAGCGCTCAGGCTTCGCCGTTGACGACGATCTTCGCCGCGCGGCGGCCGAAGGTCATGGTACGGCCGCAGGCCAGACCGGTGAAGAGGTTGGGATAGTTGTTGGCGAAGAAGCCGCCGGTGCAGTCGCCCGTGGCATAGAGGCCCTCGATGGGCTCGCCGTTCTCACGGATGACCTGCATGTTGGTGTTGATGCGGACGCCGTCCAGCGTGGTCAGGTGCCATGCGCCGGTGCGGATGCCGTAGAAGGGAGCGGTGTCCACCGGGGTCATGCGGTGGGCGCCCTTGCCGTAGTCCTCGTCCACACCCTTGGCGCAGAGCTCGTTATAGCGCTCGACGGTCTTGACAAACTCATCGGCAGGGATGTTCAGCTTCTCAGCCAGCTCTTCCAGGGTATCGGCCTTCTGCAGATAGCCCAGCGCCAGGTGAGAGTTCTCGCCCTCGGTCATCTCACGCCAGGTGGAGTCAAAGTCGCGGTTGGAGAGCGCGCCGTTGTCGAACGGGAACAGGCGGCAGCAACCGACCTCGTCAAACTGCTCGCAGTACTGCTTGGCGTTGGCGTCGAAGATGTCGCAGTAGGTGTGGTTGGGCTGCATATACATGCTGTGCAGCATGAACTCGTAGGGGCCGGACTCGTTGCAGAAGCGCTCGCCCTTGAGGTTGACCTTCAGGAAGGGCTGCTCGCCGAACCAGAACCACTTGCCGTTGGTCTTGTAGCCGGCGGTCTCGGTGGGCAGGCAGGAGCAGCGGTTGAACATCATGGAGGCGTGGCAGGGATCCATCTGGCCGCCCGCCCAGAGCATGGCCTTGATGCCGGCGCCGTCGGACTTGGAACCCATCGGGACGTTGATCTTCATCTTCATGGTCATGGGCTGCAAGGCCAGCATCATCTCGCTGTTGCTGGCATAGCCGCCGGTCGCCATGATGACGCCCTTGGTGGCCTTGATGCGGATGTAGTGTTCGTCGGTGGTGTCCTGGGCGATGATGCCGGTGACCCGGCCTGCGGCTGCGTCGATGTCGAGCTTCACCAGGCTGGTGTTGCAGCGGATCTCGCCGCCGCGCTCCTCGACGAAGGCCTGCATGTCGGTGTTGAGGGTGACATCGTCGGGCTTGTCTGCGGTCGGATGGGGGCTGTGGCCGGTGGCAAAGGCCTTGTCGCGCTCGGGGTGCTCCTGATCGCCGATGCCGCCTTCGTGCTGCATGTACCAGTGGCCGGTGCCTTCGAGGATGTCGGTCAGCCAGTCGACCAGCTCGCCGGAATTGTTGATCCAGGTCTTGATCAGATCGCTGTCGACATAACCGCTGGCATAGCGGACGAGTTCCTGCAGGGCCTCGGTTTTGTCGATCTCAAACTCGGGGAAGTCCTTGAAGCTCTCAAGCTGCAGCTTCGAGTTGAGGGCGCCGATGTCTTCCTTGATCTTGGTCGGCGCATCCGCCTTCTCCACGACGAGAACCTTTGCGCCTTCTTCCGCCGCGGTCATCGCGGCAATCCAGCCGCCGGTGCCGCAGCCCACAACCAGGACTTCGGTCTCCAGCTCTTCGGTGATGTCGCTCTCGGCGATCTCGGGGGCTTCGCCCAGCCAGTCGGAGGGCGCCTCGGACTTCTCCGTCAGCGTGACGGCCTCGCCGCTCGCCTGCTCAATGCAGGCCGCGGCCGCCTGACGGATGGCGTCGCTGGTGACGGTTGCGCCGGTGACGGCATCGACGTCCGCCGCCTGGGCTGCAAGAATCGCCTCCTGCATCTGCTCGCCGATGGCGGCGCCGATGCCCGGGGTCTCGCCGGAGACGTCAATGGCGACATCCGTGATGCTGTTGGCGTCGAAGGTCATCGTGACCGTGACGTCGCTGCCGATGCCCTTCGCCGTGGCGGAGTAGGTGCCGGGGGTATAGATCCCCTTCTCCTCCGCAAACGCGGTGACACCGGTCACCGTGGTGAGCGCGGCCGCCGCGGTCCCGGCCAGCGCGCCCTTCAGAAAGTCTCTGCGTGAAAGCTCTTTCATTCCATTACTCCTTTCGTATTTTGCATTGCTGTCGACCGAACCCGCTCCGGTTCGGCCCATGGAACGTTTCAATTATAATGTTGAGTGTTACACTTATGTCAAGCTTCTTTCTCGCCAAAAAGAATCTGTTTCGTTCCTCAATACTGCTTGAACGATTTGCAAATCGGCAGTATAATATCTATCAGAAAAATAAAGCGGCATTTCAGCTTGTTTTTGAAAAGAGGCGGGAAACTTGAGAGAATATCGGATCGGTGAATTCGCAAAACACCTGGGGGTTACCCCCGACTTGCTGAAGCACTATGAGGACCAGGGGATCATCACGCCCAGCCGCAGCGAGAGCGGATACCGCTACTATCCGTTCCAGACTTCCATGCTTCTGATGGAGTGCGTCCGTCTGCGCAATTACGGCATGACTCTGCGCGAAATCCGTGAGATCGTCACGGCCCATCAGGTTGACAACGCGGCTGTGGACCGGCGTTTATCGGAGAACATGTCCAGTCTCCGGGAGGAGATGCTTCTGGATGAAGCCCTTACGGCAAATTATGAGGCTTTTCTCGCCTGGAAAGCGCCCTTGCAGGGGCGTGAATACGACTGGGATGTCCGCTGGAGCAGGCCGATGTGTTTTCTCCCCCACACGGACAAGTATGACTTTCTCCGGGATCCCCGCATTTATGAAATTCTGAAGGCCTGGATGAGCTATATCCCGATTGTGAAATCGACCATGAAGGTAGAGCGGAACGGTCAGATCACATGGGGCCTGATTGCCGAAGAAGAATCCGTCCGCAGTCTCCGTCTGCCGGTCAACGACGTTGTGGAGCGGATTCCTCAGAAAAAGATCTTTTATTACAAATTCCGCGCGCCGCTGATTCCGACCGATCTGGAGCAGGTCGACGCGCCCGAACACCCGGCATTCCAGACGCTGCAGAGCCTGAATCTTCACTGTGAGGACTGGTACTTCCGCACCACGCTGATGCCGGCGGACTGGCAGCAGGACCTCCGGTATCAGTACGGCTATTACGCCATTCCCATCGCGGACGGGTAAAACGCCGCAAATCCGATCCCCCTTTTCTTCCGTTTCTCTTGCATTTTACTGCAGAAGCCCTTATTATATAGAGTAGGTATGTTTCACTTCCTGTGCCATTTATGACGGAGGGATCCCCTGTATGTCAAATAATCAAGAACAGACTCCTTCTCCCAACAACAAGCCCCTGATCCTGATCGTCGACGACGAACAGATCAACGCCATGATACTCGGCGCCAATCTGGAGAAGGAATACAACCTGCTCTACGCCGCCGACGGCAGCGAAGCGCTGGAGCTGATGCGCGCGCATTGCGCCACGCTTTCCCTGGTGCTGCTGGATCTGATGATGCCGGTCATGTCCGGCTTTGACGTGCTGGAAGCCGTCCGGGATGACGACGATCTGAAGCAGATCCCGATCATTGTCGCCACTTCCGATGCCGCCTCCGAAGCGCGGTGTCTGCAGCTTGGCGCCATTGACTTCCTTTCAAAGCCGTATCCGGTGGATATGTCGGTTCCCCTGGCGCGCATTCGCCGCATCATCGAGCTCAAAGAAGACCGCAGCACCATCCAGTCCACCGAGCGCGACGAGCTGACCGGCCTATACAATAAGGAGTTTTTCTTCTACCACGCAGAACAGCTTGATCTGCGCAACAAGGACCTGAATATGGACGCCATCATCGTGGACGTCAATCACTTCCACATGATCAACGAGCGCTATGGGAAGGCCTATGGCGATGAGGTGCTCCGGCGCATCAGCCAGAACATCCGCGAGACGGTGTTCAGCTCCGGCGGCATCGTCTGCCGCAGAGACGCCGACACCTTTATGGCCTACTGCCCCCACCGGGAGGACTATCAGGAGATTCTCGACAGGGCCTCCGCCGGGTTTGCGGGCGATACGGACACTTCGGCCACCCGTGTCCGCCTCCGCATGGGCGTGTACTCGAATGTGGACAAAACCATCGATCTGGATCGGCGCTTTGACCGGGCCAAGATGGCCGCGGATACGGTCCGGGGCAGCTTCACCAGGACCGTCGGGCTCTATGACGACGCGCTCCACGAGAAGAACCTGTTCGCCGAGCAGCTGATTGAGGATTTTTCCTCCGCCATCGAAGAGCGCCAGTTCCGGGTCTATTATCAGCCGAAGTTTGACGTGCGTCCGGATACGCCGGTCCTTGCCGGCGCGGAGGCGCTTGTGCGCTGGATCCATCCTCGTCTGGGTATGGTCAGCCCCGGTGCGTTTATCCCGCTTTTTGAAGAGAACGGGCTGATCCAGCGGCTTGACTACTATGTCTGGCAGGAAGCGGCCCGCCAGATCCGGGAATGGAAAGACCGCTTCGGCTACGCGATTCCCGTTTCGGTCAACGTATCCCGCATTGACATGTTCGACCCACAGCTTCCCTCCACGCTTCAGGAGATCGTCCGGGAGCACGGCCTGGCCTGTTCGGACCTCCACCTTGAAGTAACGGAATCGGCCTATACGCAGGACTCCGGCCAGATTATCCGGACGGTAGAGCAGCTTCGGAATCTCGGTTTCCATATTGAGATGGACGACTTCGGCTCCGGCTACTCCTCGCTGAACATGGTCTCCACCCTGCCGATCGATACGCTGAAGCTTGACATGCAGTTTATCCGCAACGCGTTCAAGCCGGAAGGCAATGTCCACATGCTGGAGATCATCATTGAGATCGCCCGCTATCTTATGGTCCCGATCATTGCGGAAGGCGTTGAGACCGAGGCGCAGTTTGACACGCTGAAGAAAATGGGCTGTGATCTTGTACAGGGATACTTCTTCTCAAAGCCGGTACCTGCCGCGGAATTTGAAGCCTTTATTCTCCAGAAGAAGGAAGCGGACAAATCCGATGTTCAGAAGCAGGCGCCGGCCGCGTCCCGGCTTCTCCCCGAGGACATTATCCAATCCGCCGCTCATAATCCTCCCCCGCAGGAGCCCGCAGAGCCCGAGGCGATCGAAGAGACGGCGGAGCCCGGCATCAAAGAGAAGCCGCATGACGGCATCCAGCTGAAAACCGCAAACCTGTTCTTCCTCGTGCTTGCGGTGCTCGCCGCGGTTACCCTTTTCATCTCCGACCTCTCGGTTACAAACGGTTATCGGCGGATGGAGCGGGCGAGCGACCGGTACATCTCCGCCGAATTTGCCGCCTCGGATATGGAATCCGGTTCGGATTATCTGACGGACCGCGTCCGCTGCTTTGTGGTGACCGGCGACATCGAATATCTGAAGGACTTTTTTGAGGAAGTCAACGTCACCCGCAGGCGAGACCTCGCAGTGGAGAATCTGGAACAGCTTCTCAACGGGAGGGACGCCACCGCGCTCTCCAGCCTGAACACCGCCCTGGCGCTCTCCAACGAACTGGTCTCAACGGAATATCTGGCCATGCGCATGGCGCTGGAGAGCGGCAATTATGATCCGGCGGACATCCCGGAGGAGATCGCCTCCATCAGGCTCAGCGAAGAGGACCTGCGCCTCACGCCCGACGAGCTCAAGGAAAAAGCGGAATCTCTTGTCTTTGACAACAACTACATGCATTACAAAGACCGCATCCGCGAGAACGTCAACCTCTGCACCCAGGCGCTGATCCATTCCTCCAGTCAGGAGCTGGAGAAAGCCTCCGCCCAGATGTCTCTGCTGGTCCGGCTGCAGACCTTCCTGACGATCCTGTTCCTCGCGATCACCCTCGGCATTGTGATCTTCGTCAGCGTGCAGATCCGCAAACCGCTGACGAAGATGGTTGAGAAAATGCGCGCGCAGGAGATGATGGAGCCGACAGGCGCCGAGGAGCTCCGCTTTGTCACCCGCACCTACAACACCATTCTCGACGAGAACAGAGCCGCCCGTGAAAAACTGAGCCACGAGGCGTCCCACGACGCGCTGACGGGCCTCTTCAACCGCGGCGCCTATGACCTGCTGATGAAGAGCGTCGATACCTCGCACATGGCGCTGCTGATCATCGACATCGACTACTTCAAGAGCGTCAACGACACCTACGGCCACGCCGTGGGCGACCGGGTACTGAAGCGCGTTGCGGAGATCCTGCAGCACAGCTTCCGCTCCGTCGATATCATCTGCCGCATCGGCGGTGATGAATTTGTCGTGGTGATGACGCGTGTGAACAGCTCGATGGCCCAGCTGGTCAGGAGCAAGATCAGCCGCGCAAACGACCTCCTCCTGCATCCGAAAGACGATCTGCCGCCCGTCTCGCTGAGCGTGGGCGTCGCCTTCTCCGACCGGGACAATCCGCAGGGCGACATCTTTACCGACGCCGACACGGCGCTCTATCGGGTGAAAGAAGCCGGACGAAACGGCTGCGCCATTTACTGAGGCAGTTTCCCTCACCCATATAACACCAAAAGAAACCAGAGGTTAGCAATGCAATGCGCATTATTACAGTAAGCAGGCAGTTCGGCAGCGGCGGCCGGGAGCTTGGCAAACGGCTCTCCGACCTTCTCGGCTGGGACTACTACGACAAGGAGATCATCGAGGCCCTTGCCGACGAGCATGACATGGACCCGGAGGCGATCCGCCGGGTCCTCAGCCATCACGGCTGGCACAGTGTCCAGCTGACATATAAAAACAGTTTCTCCCATTTGGGCTTTGACCACAGCGTCCGCACCAGACTGTTGGTCCGGCAGCGGGAAATCATCCGGGAAATTGCCGAAGCCGGCAACGACTGCATCATTGTCGGCCGGGACGCGGATGTCATTCTGCAGGAGTATCACCCCTTCCGCGTCTACGTCTGTGCCGAGCTGGCCGCGCGGACAGAGCGCTGCCTTGCCCACGAGAGGAAGAAAGCGGAGGCAGAGCGTCTCTCCGAAAAGGAGATCGTCCGCAACATCCGCCGCATCGACAAAAACCGCATGCATACCCGCGAGATTCTGACCGGCAAGGCAAAAAGCGACGCGAGCTCCTTTGATCTCACCGTCAATGCGACGGCATGGGAGATCAGGCAGCTTGCCCCCGCCGTGGCAGACTTTGCCATGCGCTGGTTCGACCTACCGGATCATCAGGCATAACCGAGGCATCAGGCATATGAACAGACAACTTCACAGCAAGGATCTCACCACCGGGGTCGTTTGGAAACGTCTTCTGGTGTTTTTCCTGCCGATTGCGGCAGGAACCTGTATTCAGCAGCTTTATAACGCGGTCGACGGTCTGATCGTCGGCCGTTTTGTCGGGACGGTGGCTCTGGCCGCCGTGGGCGGCAGCTCGGCTCAGATCATCAACCTGCTCATCGGCTTCTTCGTCGCCACAACGGCGGGCGCCTCCGTCGTGATCGCCCAGATCTACGGCGCGGGCCGCACCGAGGATGTCCGTGTTGCCGCAGGCAATGCGCTCGCGGTCTTTGCCCTGCTCGGACTTTTTCTGACCGGTCTCGGCCTGCTTGCCTCCCCCTGGATGCTCCGGGTTCTCCGCACGCCGGCGGACACACTGCCCGGGTCCATCCTGTATCTGAGGATCTATTTTCTCGGCGTCCCCTTTGTCCTGGTCCTGAACATGGAGTCCAACATGCTCCGCTCGGTGGGCGACTCGCTGAGCCCGTTTCTCTACATGGTGGCCGGCTGTATTACGAACATCATTCTGGACGTCGTGTTTGTGGTTTTCTTCCACTGGGGGATCGCCGGCGTCGCCATCGCGACCGTTGCCGCCCAGATCGTCAACATGCTGCTTCTGACACGGAAGCTGATGCGCACAAAGGAGTCCTACCGGCTGAGCCTGCGGGAGCTGAAGCTGAAAGGCGTCTATCTCGCCAACATGTTCCGCCTCGGCCTCCCCTCCGGCCTGCAGAACGCCATGTACGGCGTCTCCAACATGATCATTCAGATCGGCGTCAATTCCCTCGGCACCGTTGTGGTCGCCTCCTGGGCGATGACCTCCAAAACCGACGGTATCTTCTGGGCGGTCAGCAACGCCCTCGGCGCCGCGATCACCAGCTTCATCGGGCAGAATCTCGGCGCGCGCAAAACCGACCGGGTCAAACTCTGCGTCCGGCAGGGCATGACGCTTGCCTTCCTGATCACGATTTCGCTGAGCGCTCTCATCATGCTTCTGGCAAAGCCGCTGCTGAGACTGCTGACCACCGATCAGGCCGTCATCGCGACGACCTATGAGATGATGACCTACTTTGTCCCCTTCTACTTCGCCTGGACCGTGATAGAGGTGCTCACCGCCGTTCTCCGCGGCGCGGGAGACGCCGTGCGTCCCGTCATCATCATCGGGCTCGGCATCTGCCTGTTCCGTATTCTCTGGATCATCACCCTGTTCCGGTGGTTCCACACGCTCCCGGTGCTCTGCCTGACCTATGTGGCCTCCTGGACGCTGACCAGCATCATCATTCTCATCTACTTCCGAAAGGCAAATTGGATGGACCGCAGCCGGACGATCCTCGACCGGTAACAAAAAATCACCCTCACGGGTGATTTTTTGTTTCTTCAATCCGTTTCTGTTATTCCTGAAACGGTGATTCTGTCTGTCTTTTAATGGGAATCCGCTTGATACACTTCCCGGAACACCGGCAGGGCGTTTACGATGGTCTCCTTCGACACACAGTAGCCCAGGCGGAAGTAGCCCTCGACGCCGAAGGGCTCCGACGGGACCACCAGCAGATTTTTGGCTTTTGCCCTCTCGCAGAAAACGCTGTTGTCGCCGCCGGGCGTCTTCACAAACAGATAGAAGGCTCCGTCCGGCTTCACGCACTCATAGCCGATCTCCGTCAGTCCCTCGTAAAGGAGCTTCCGGTTGATCTCATAGGCCTCGAGATCCGGCATGCAGTCGATGCTTGCCGCCACCGCGCGCTGGATCAGAGACGGCGCGCAGATGTGTCCGCTGGCCCGGGCCGCGCCGGCAACGGCGAGGAACAGCTCGCGGGAGTCGGTCGCCTCCTCGGGCACATAGACATAACCGATGCGCTCGCCGGGAAGGCTCAGCGACTTGGACCAGGAATAGCAGACCACGGTATCCCGGTAGATCGTCGGGATAAAGGTGACGACCGCGCCGTCATAGACCAACTCGCGGTAGGGCTCGTCCGCGATGATGTAGATCGGGTGTCCGTACTGCTTGGACCGCTCGGTCAGAAGGGCCGCCACTTTGCGCAGCGTCTCCTCCGTCAGGACCGCGCCGCTCGGATTGTTCGGCGAGTTGAGGATCACGGCCTGGGTGTTCTCGTTGACCGCCTCCGCCAGCGCTTCCATATTGACCTGGAACTTCTCCAGGTCCGCGGGCACCAGGACAAACTTGCTCCCGTTTGCCTCGGTGAAAGCCTTGTACTCCATAAAGTACGGCGCCACGCCGATGATCTCGCTGTGCTCGGTCCGCAGGGCAAGCAGCACCGCCTGCAGGGCAGGGGCCGCACCGCAGCTGATGAAGATATTGCGCGCATAAGCCTTAACGCCGAAACGCTCCGTAAGATTCCTCGCGACCGCCTCGCGCAGCGGGTCTCCGCCCACGCCGCTGGTATAGCCGTGGATCCGGATGCTGCTCTCGGTATCGAGAAGCTCCTTGATGCTGCGGTTTACCTGCTCGGGCGCCGGGATCGACGGATTGCCCAGGCTGAAGTCATAGACCTTGTCCTCGCCGAGGAGCTTGGCCTGCTGGCGGCCGTACTCGAAGATCTGCCGGATCTGGTTGGGGGCCGCTCCCATTTTATATGCCTGTTTATTAAACATGGTGATTCCTCTTTTCTGCCGATTTTGATCATTATACTCCTGTTTTACACTGCCTGCAAGAGCCTATGCGCGTCCGCTTCGCAGGACTGCCCGGTTGATCAGATACGGAAGATGTTCTTCCAGCCGGAGAGGCTGACCGGCTCAAAACGGCGTTTCAGTTCCTTCACCATGCGGTCCTTATCCGTGTCCTGAATAGTGACGTCGCAGGTCCCGGGCCGGCTGCCGAAGGTGACGCGCTTTTCGACGCCGAGGCGGGCCATCAGCCGCCGCTGCATGCTCTCCTGGCTGGATTCGACCGGGAGAAGCTTGATGCAGAGCCAGTTGTCATGGGACTGGGAGCGGTCATAGGTGACGCGGATCCCCGACGCCCAGGGCTGGTCCCTGAGCTCTTCCATCACATGCTGCAGCTTTGCCTCCTCGTCCGCCAGGAGAAAGTAGAGGATGTGCTCGCTGGTCTCTCCCCGTCTGGGCGTAAAGTTGCGGTAGAGCGACTGCCGCTTCTGGTCATAGATGCTCCGGATCGCCTCGTTCTTCATCTCGCCGTAGTAGATGATCAGGGTGTTGTAATGGGTCTGATTGACAAAATACTCCACCTCGCGCTCGTCGAGGAAGGCACAGAGTCTGCACACCGTCCCGGGGTCCAGATAGACCGCGTCGAGGATCTCGCGCTTATTCATATCATACAGCAGCGTCCCGTCCGCCGCGATCACCGGCAGCCTGATATCGACCTCCGGCAAGAGCTCACGCACGGTGGCCGGGGTCTGGATGGTGGAGACGGTGAACAGGCAGCCGTCCTCGATGAGGCGGTTCAGCTCCACTTTGGCGTAGCCGCTGATCTTCTGCCCCATGCCGAAGATGGTATTGTGGATGCCGGAGACAAAGAGCGTGTCCCGGTTCCTTGTACGCGGCAGATGGAGCCGGTTCACCAGCTCCGCCACCGCCACGCCGATAAGCGTATCCATCGTCCGGTGGTAGACAAAGCGGTAGGGGTTCACATCCCCGATGTGGTTGATCGTGATGCTCAGGAAGACCACCGCCGAGAAGTATGACGCGTCCTTCAGATCCAGCAGCACGGTCGAATAGAGCACGACCGCCGTGATCAGGCTGATGATCAGATAATGCAGCATCTCCTCCGGCACGTTATTCTGCGTGATCCTGAGCTCGATCAGCAGCGTCACCAGACCCCAGGCCGCGCCGACAAAGGTGCCCGCGACACGCCGTTTCGCCACAAGGTTCATGCTCTTGTGATAGGGCTGCAGGCACTGCAGGGCCGCGATGACCGAGTAGAAGGGCATTCCCCTTCTCCCGCGCAGAGCGTATACCGCAAAGCACAGCAGGATCGAGATCAGAGACCGGAGGATCCGCTGGCCAGGCAGCGGGATCTGCCGTCTGTTCTTTTGGATGATTGTCTTTCCGCTCATGGTTTCTCCACAGCCTCCAGTCTGACCCGGAAAGAGATTCTGCGCAGGGTATCCAGGGCGTCAAACTTCACCAGATAGGCGCTTTTCTCCGTGTCGACCTCCCGGATGACACCCTCGCCCAGGATCGCATGCCGGACTCGCTGCCCGGCCTCAAAGTCCACACTCTGTTCCTCCTCGGGGAGGAACTTCTCGCTGACGGCGATGTAGCTGCGCGCATCCCGGATCAGCCCGTCCCGGGGCTCTTCGGTATATTCCAGCAGATCGCTGTCGATGTCCAGGATGAAGCGCGACGGATACCGCGGCGAGCCGTCCAGGTTCCGCCCCTCCGCCTCGGAGAGGTAGAGCCGCTTCTCCGCCCGCGTGACCGCCACAAAGGCCAGCCGCCGCTCCTCCTCCATGGCGGGCAGGGTCCGGACCTTCCCCGAGGGGAAGACGCCCTCGTTCATCCCGCAGAGGAAGACATAAGGAAACTCCAGTCCCTTTGCCGCGTGCACCGTCATCAGCTTCAGCTTGGCAGGGGCGTCGGCGCTGTCCTGATTGGTAAACAGCGCCACATGGGTCAGATAGTGTTCCGCCGTGGCCTCCTCGCCGCAGCCGGTCTCGTATTCGTAAATCGACTGCTTCAGCTCCGCCAGATTGTCCAGGCGCTCCTGGCTTCCCTCGGTGCGCAGCATCTCCTCATAGCCGCTGTCGTTGAGGAGCGCCGAGAGCAGCTCGGAGATGGGCCGCTCGGCATAGCCCTGGGCGAAGCGGTCGATCAGACTGATAAACTGCCGCGCTTTGGTGCGCTTGAAGTCCTCGTCCTCCAGAAGATTGCGCAGCGCGGTATAAAGGCTGCAGCTGTGCTCGTCGGCGTATTCCTCCAGGCGCTTCATCCGGCTGAGGCCGAGGTTGCGCTTTGGCTGGTTGGCGATCCGCCGGAAGGACAGATCGTCCTGATACACCACCATGCGCAGATAGCTCAGGGCGTCCTTGATCTCCGCCCTGCCGAAGAACTGCACCCCGCTGTAGATGGTATAAGGCAGCTTCCGCTTCTGCAGCACCTCCTCCAGGACCCGCGTTACATAGTGCGCCCGATAGAGAACGGTGATGTCCCGGTATTCCACGCCCCGGTCGTGCAGCTCCTGTATCTGGAACGCGATCCATTCCGCCTCGGTCTCGGAGGTCGGTGCATGGTGGCAGAGGACGCTCTCCCCGTCCGGCAGATGCGGCGTCAGGTTCTTGGGGATGCGGCTGCGGTTGCGGGAGATTAGGGAGTTTGCCGCGGCGAGGATCTGCGGGGTCGAGCGGTAGTTCTCGTTCATGAGGATGGTTCTGGTCCCTGGGAACTGCCTGTCGAATTCCAGCAGGTACTTCACATTCGCCCCGCGCCAGGTGTAGATGGTCTGGTCCGGGTCGCCGACGATGAAGAGGTTCTTATGATAGCCGCAGAGCACCTCCATCAGGCGGTACTGCAGCATGTCGATGTCCTGGAACTCATCGATCATGATGTATTCCAGCCGCTGCTGCCACTTGAGGCGGCTCTCTTCATTCTCTTCAAAAATATACAGGGAGAACTTGATGAGGTCGTTGTAGTCGAGGCCGAAGCACTTCTTCTCCTGATAGAGATAGCCGTAAAAGATGATATCCGTCGTGCTGGTCGCGGCAAGATACTTCTCATGCAGCGTGTCCAGCGACATGGTGATCATGTCCAGGTAATAGTCCGGGCGCTTGAAGAGCTTCTGGATCTCGATCATGTCCCGGGCGTTCGAGAAGGTCATGTCCCGCAGGGTGAGTCCCCGCTCTTCGTAGATGATGCGCAGCATCGAGTCGATGTCGGAGTTATCCAGCACAAGGAAGCTCTTCGGGTACTGCACCGCGAAGCTGTCTTCCTGCAGGACCGACACGCAGAAGCCGTGGAAGGTGTTGATATATCCCGTGTCGTTGTCCCCGGTCAGGGCATGGATGCGCTGGCGCATTTCGTTGGCCGCCTTGTTGGTGAAGGTCACGCACAGGATGTTTCCGGGGAGGATGCCCAGGTCGTTCACCAGATAGGCAAAACGGTGTGTCAGCGCCCGTGTCTTGCCGGAGCCCGCTCCGGCGATCACGCGCACAAAGCCCTCTGTTGTGGTCACCGCCTCCAGCTGTGCGGCATTGAGCTCCTGCATCGGTCTGCCCCCTTGCTAATGGTGTTCTTCATTTTAGCAGATTGTCTTCCGCTTTTCAATGGAAGCCGTTTTCTCCGCTCCGGTTTTTCGTGCTCACGCCGATTTGCATCGGGCTCAGAAAAAAGTTCTTGAATTCAAGGAAAAGATATGGTATAGTAGTTGAGCTCTGGAGGGTTAGCTCAGCTGGTTAGAGCGTCCGCCTCACACGCGGAAGGTCGACGGTTCGAGTCCGCCACTCTCCACCAAAGGCGTACTTCGTGAACCGGTGTTTACAATCACGTTCTTTGAGGTACAAATACCGTTCAGACGGTAACAAGAAACAGGGCCGATTTTTCGGCCCTGTTTCTCTTTGTCCGTTATCCTGCTTTGCTTACAACTCCGTCGCAATACAGCCCGCCGGATTTCCGGGCCTTTGCCATGCAATGAAGAAATGTGTCCATGAGGTCCGCGAAAGCAGGTTCCTCATACCAGTATTCAAGATTTTCAATATCATCATCCGTGATGGACAGATCGCCATGTTCTATGTCACCGTCGGCAACTCCGTCTGTAAGCCAAGTATAAAAAACCTCTTCGTCGTTGATGTTGCGGCAGATGAATTCCATTGCCTTGATCATCTTGATACGCTCAATTGTCTGCATTGTGATACCTCCCCTTTTTGATTCAGCAATATATCTGTTGCCCGATGTCCCGCGGCTCTGTACGTGTAATCTGGACCCGTGCGCCCTCCCCGATATACCGACTATAGAAAAGCGTAACCGGGTTTACATACTTTCCGCAGCCGCCGCAATCGACCGGCACAACATGACCGTCTTCAAAGTGGTATTCTTCCATGAACGCCTTTTTCATGGACTGATAGAGCCGATTTGCTTTCTTCCAGTCATGAAAAGCTCTGCACTGTTGCACCGTTTCCCCCGCATAGTAATAGCCACCTTCCGCAGGCTCATAGATCGGATATTCCGTGATATAGCTCACATAAAACATTGTTTTGTCCCCCTTCATTTGATGGTTATATTATACGGCGGCGTATTTGTTAATTTTATACGTTGTCGTATCGCAAAAGATGTGTTATTATAGGTTCGGAGGTGGTAAACGATGCCCACGACGGAATCACAGGCGCGCGCGCGTGATAAATGGAACGCAAAACAAGGAAGAATTTCTTTGAGGCCGACCAAAGAAGAGGAGACGGCAATCAGAGAGGCGGCGGCGGCGGCCGGGATGAGTTTGCAGCAATATATCCTTGAGGCGGTCCGTGCATACATGCGCTTGAATTGGGATGAATAAAAAGAGCCCCTTATCATTTTCGTGACACCACGAAAATGATAAGGGGCTCAACGCTTGACCGGTCCTACCTTAAAAGCCCGCGCGGTGCGCAAGCGTTCGGAGCGGCGAAGCGGCAATAATCAAACTATTCTTTTACAGATACTTTCTCATGTTTTCCTACCTCCTGTTCGACCGGCTCCCCGGTGACGGTTTCCGGTTCATCCCCGCCGCCATGCTGCTGATCAATGGAATTTTTATACTGTTTCAGCAGCCGCTTGAGCCATGCCGGGACAGGTGCGCCAAGTTTACCAGCGTTTTCAACGATACTGCCAAGCTCTGTGATGATGTACCACATCAGCACAACCGGTGTGATGAGAGGGCCAACGTCAAGGCCGATCTCAATACCGGTGCCCTTGAGGATCACCGTCAAGGCTACATCACAGAGTGCCGCCACAAGCGCGGCGAAAATCTCCCCCAGCTTGTGCCACAGGCCGGCGCGGGCAATAGAGCTTGACCACTCGCCCGCTTTCTGCGCGGCGGCTGTCCCCGCCAGATAGTCCAAAACCACGCAGCCAAGCCAGATGATTATGGCCCATCCGACCCAGCCCCAAAGGGCCGTCATAAACGCGATAGTCGCGGCAATTGCCGCCTTGATTTCCGTTGCTCTTTCCGGTGCATTCATTGTCATTTCCTCCATAATCACTTTTTAAAGATTGTTTCACTGAGGCCAAGCGCGGCCCATGTTCCCGGGCCGACAACGCCGTCAACCGGCTGCAGCCTTTGAGCCGTCTGAAAAGCCTTGACTTTTTTTGTGAGCTCATCGGTCCACAGCCCGTCAATCAGCGCGTTATAGCCGCGACAGGACAAAACAGCCTGCAATAGTTTGACCTCCGGCCACCCGCTGCAGTGCGCGTCAATGGTCCTCGGAGGCCAGTTTTGGGGGACCCCATCACCGTCTGTGACAAGGCTTTCAGTGTTTGCCTGCGGGGCCGGTTCCTCTGTGATCGTGCTTTCCGTGCCGCTTTTCATGGCGGCTGCGAGAAAATCATACCACTTTTGAGAATTGCCGCCCCGGCCCTTTGCTTGCTGCTCTGTGTTGGCCGGGATCTCATAGTACCGGCAGACAGCATAGCCGCATTCATACGGGTTATCGCTTGTCGTGCAGGTGCGCCATGCGTAAGCATACTGCTTGATCTCTGTCAGCATCCAGTCAACCTGCGTGCGGAAATCGCCGATACTCGCGCCCCTTGCACGGTGGAATTTCATCATTCCATCTTTACGGTCTGACGCTGTCCACTGACAGATCCCGTACCCGGCATCATCTCCGACGAAACGGGTATAGGCCCCGGAATCGACCGCCGCCGTGTACTGAGCATCATTCATGCCAAGCGATACCTCATAAACATCTTGCAGATTCGTACTCTTGAATGCGCTTTCGGCTTCGATGTTTGCCAAAATACCGGCAGCACCGGCAAGGGTTATGCCCGCCTTGCGGCATTGTTCCGCGATATACAGAGCCTTGTTTTCAGTGCCGTTCATGATAACACTCTCTTTCCTCTTCCTCTCGCCGGTCTGCTTTCGACGCGGCAATGATGCAGGCATAGACGGCAATGGTAATGAATGCCGCGACGATCAGAACACCGGTGATAATCCATTCTCTCATGATTGCACCTTCCCATAGATTTTCGCCGCGATATCCTGCGCCGGCATGTTGGCAACGCCGAAACTGTACCGATTCGGGATAACGTCTTCGACCTTGACGCCAAGAAACCGGGCAATGATCTCCCGCACGTCCTTTGTCTCAAGAGTGACCGTTGTTTTCATTATCCGATCATCTCCATCAAGGCCGTGTATTCCTCGCTCGTGAGCCGGTCAGCCGCAAGGTACACGTCCATTTTACCTTTCAGCTCTTCCAGCTTCGCGGTTGCCTTTGCCTTTTTGTACTTCTTGATCAAAGCCGCACAAAGATTGTAAGTGGTAGACATGATTTACACCCCCAATTCCAGCAGGCAGAGCCGCTCTTCGTGGTCTGCCGCAATTTCCAGCAGATCAATGTCTGCCTCCGTCTCTTCCTCTTCCTGTTCCTTTGCAATGCTGAGCCAGTGCGCAAAATCGGCCTCAACTTTGCGCCGCAGGGCAATAAAAGACAGCCCGGATGTTACTGTGTACTCATCCGCGCTGTACTGTACCCCGTCTTCAGTTGTTTCTTCCGTTATGTTCTCTCGCAAATAAGCGATTGAGCCAAACGGAAGGACCACGGCCTCTACCTGTTCAGGCCGCTGAGCATAATAAGTTTTTCTTCGCCGCAATCGAAATCACCTTCCTGCATTTTTTAGGGATGATATATGGATAAACCCGTGACACCATAAAATTATGGCTGTCACAGTGTTTCAAGATACCGATATACGACATCACGCCCTGCGCCGCGTGCACCGTCATGTTTGCCGCCGCCCGTTTCATCTTCCGGGCGATTCTGTACATGAGTGGTTTTGTGAGAAGGGTGTAGCCAGGGAAAAAGCGATAGCTGAGGAATGTGATTCCGCGTTTCTTGATCGGGAATACTTGCCAATTCCTTTTCACAGTCATTCCCCGCCGGCGCACCTTTTCAATATAGTATTTCAGTGCTTTCCGCAGGTGCCGCTTGTTCCGACTTACAAAAACGGTGTCATCCATATAGCGAAAATGGAGCACATCCGGGAATTCACGCCGGAGCTGTAAATCCAGATACATAAGCGCAACGTTGGCAAACCAATGTGATACCGGGTACCCAATGGCAAGGCCAACGCCCGTATTGCTCATGCTGTCCATCATACGCGCCGCAACATCAATGAACTTTTCGTCTTTGAAAAGCCGTCTCAGGCCCGCAATCACTACTTTGTGCGGGCAGGTTTCATAGAATTTCCGTATATCGGTGACCGCCGCCCACTTCGGCGGCTTTGCGCGGCCAAGCATCCGTTTTAAACCGTTCACCGCTCTTGTCTGTCCTGCTTTAGGGATTGATCCGCAATTATAGAAATAATTGACGCGCTCAATATAGGGAGTCGCGATATTCAGCCAAGCCTGCATGACCGCCTGATCTTCAAGGCATGGTATCTGCAGGTGTCGGGTCTTGCCCTTGTATGAGTCATTGATATCTGTTTCGCGCGGAATGCTGAAGGTATATTCGCCGCTTACAAGCTTTTCGTGCATGGCTTTCCCGTAATAATCAGCATGTTCCCCGATGTACCGGGCCATGCGGTTATCACTCTTGTTCTTTGCCATGGTCTTTTCGGCAAGTATGCAATTATCTTCAGCAACAAACCGCTCCCACAGGTTGCCATACCGTTTTGGCATTTCTCGTGTCCTCTCTTGCCTTCACGGGGTTTCGAGATTGAACCTACTCCGCCGTGTCCCTGACCCATATACTCACGCATACAGGCGGCAATTATTTTTACCAAGTGGTAGGGCTTGCAGGCGCTGGTGCTTCATGATGTCGAGTACCAAGAGAGGTGGCCGACCCCCGATGTTCCAGTTGGAGTTACCCGCCGTGTTGTTCCAGTTCGCATAGAACCCGGCGTTCGTTCCGTTGTTAGCGTTACCACCGAACAGGAGAACGGAAAAACCGGGACCCGGAGGCCGTGCACCTGCAAGCCTATAAGATTTTGCGGTGATTTCTGATTTAGTTACAAAACGGTTGCATTGCCGCTGTCGTGTCGAGCAGGGGGATTGCGATCCCCCTTGCAACCCCCTCAGGGGGATTTGAGATGAGGCCGACCCCCGAGGTTCCAGAAGGAGCGACCCGCCGTGTGGTTCCAGGGCGCATAGAACCCGGCGTGCGTGCCGTAGGAAGCGCCACCACCGAACAGGAGAACGGTGTTGCTCGCGACGGAAATGTAGAAGTAATCACCTACCGGGTTATCGGACGTGCCACCAACAACGGTGCAGAATATCGGCACTGACAGGACACCGGAATTATTCAGAAATCCTAATTCCTTAATATACCCGTTTGTCGCGGATAATTCAACCCCCGTGTCAATATGGGCTCCGGTATTGATGGCATCGTAATTGTCGGCTGCTGCCGCACTCTTGGCAAGCCATACATGGTTAGTGTTGGCCTGATGATACGCCCCGAGCACATACAGCCAGATATTGCCCCAGAAGACTTCACCGCGATAGTAGCAGTCAGATTGCCCATTGGTACCGATATACCCGCTCATAGAGCCGATTTCTTCATCGGCAATGTTCACGCGCCCGTGGATAGACCAGAAATGCGCTGTGGTCACGGTAACAGCTCTGTCGAGGGTCACAACCTTGTCGGTACCGTCGGTTTCCACGCTCACAACATAATAGCTGCCAACCTGTACCCCGGCTTTTGCGGTACCGATATCGAAGATGGCACCCGGAATCACAAGGGCCGCTGCTGACGCCGTAACGCGTACCTGTGTGCTGTCCGTGGCGTCGGCTGTGAAATGGTCCTCACCCTCTTTGTAAAGCGCGGAGACGCCGTTTCCAAGCGCAGACTGACAGTTGAAATCAGCATACTCAATAATAAACATGAGGATTGACCCGTCGAGACAGAAGATGTTGTCCAGAGTCGCGCCCCAGTTTTTCGCATAGGTGTGGATTGTGCTCATGGCAACACGTTTGCATGGCATCCCGGGCTTCGGAAGCAGAATGATCTTGTCGGCACCGTCAATCTGCCGCGTTTCCTGAATGCCGCGCCAGCGGCCTATAACGTCCTCTGGATAGTGGACGTAACCGGCAAGGGGCTTGTCGGTGATATCGAAATACCGGTACCCGTCACCGCCGTCATAGCTGGTGCCGTAGAACTCCGGCCGGTACTTCCACACACCGTTTTCATGGGTGTAGCTGAAATCAGGATCGCCTTCCCATGCAATGATGCAATCCCGCACGCTCTGACCTGCGGCAAGTGCACGGTACGCGTCAATGTCGATATTGCAGAGCTTGCAGCCGCTCCACGGGTAGATGCTGTCAAACGGGTTATTGTAGTTCGCATTGATGCTGCCACGGTGTGCAAAATTGGTCAGCGTCTTCGTGATCTGAGCGGCGCTGCCGGTTCTTTCCATGCTATGCGTTGTCTTGTTCCACCGGGCCCCGTAATGATAGGTGTTGACGCCCTCGCCCGGAAGTCCCTGTGGAATTCCGAATGCAAGATTGACAGCCCCGGTCTGTTGGTCCACGGTCTTCTGGACCGTTGCGGGTGATCCGGCGGCAAGAGTGGAAGCGGAAACGCTCATGTTCTGGACCGCTGCAGACGCGGCCTGCGCCTCGTTTGCAGCATCTTCTGCGCCTCCTTTCGCCGTTTCGGCATTACCGGCGGCGTTCTCAGCGGCCCGCTGTGCGCCCTCAGCAAGCCCCTGAGCGGTTTCCGCGGCATTCTTGGCATCAACGGCCGCTGCCGCTGATGCCGCCGCATCTGTGGCCTTCTGTGCGGCCCTGTCGGCCTCTGCCTTCGCGTTTGCTGTCTGCGTGGTACCCGCCGTGTTCACGGCTTCTACCGCTGCGTCACGGGCCTGATTGACAGTTGTGACAGCACCGTTTACAAGCTGCTGCGCCTCATCCTTTGCCGCCACCGCCTCATTCTTGGCCTGTACAGCATCGTTTTTTGCGGTGACGCTTTCATCCCGGGCGGTTTCTGCTGCGCCCTGAGCAGCCACAGCGGCGGCGACAGCGCCCTCTGCTGCTTGCTTATCCGCGCCGGTCAGTCCGGCGAAATACGCCGCGTTGTTGTGATAGGTTTCATCCTCTTCATCAACCGGCTCCCCGGCCCGGGTGCCCTTGGCCCATGCCTCCGCGTCAAGCGCATCACCTTCAGCCTTTTCAGCCCCTGCATTCAGCGCTGCGATTGCCTGATCAATGATTCCCTGTTCCGTCTCATCCGGCGTGATGTTCAGGGGAGGCGGCTGCTGGATAACCGGGATATGGATATGATATTCCGTCTCGCCGTCATCCTCTGTCGCATGAAGGTAGATGTAAATATCAATGTCCCGGCCATCCTCAAGGTAGACGTTCGGGATTTTCAGCCCGTCGGCTGCAGTGCCGATCTGTGTTTTGGTGTTCGGCTCGCCCGTGTTGCAGATCCGGGCTGTGTAGCTGTCAGGCAGGTCGATGTCATCAAAAACGAGAACCTGGCCCCGGTTCCATTGCCAAAGCTTCTTCGTTTTCTTGAATCGCTGATCCCCAAAGCTTACATGTGTAATGTTCGTTACCATCTTTCGTTAGGCTCCTTTCATACCAACAACGATTCCACCCATCGGCATTTTTTCGATCCTGAAGAGAGTTGTAAACCCTTCGTAGATCTTGCCGGATTCATCAAAGACATGTGTTAGCATCTTCGTATGCTCTTGATTTGAAAAGATGCTGTAAACAGTGTCAAAATCACTGTCAGCGACCATAAAGCGGAAAGTGCCATCAATGGTGCTGACTCCGGCCCAGAGAATTTCAATTTCTGTTCCAAGTGCTGTGATTAGTTTCTGCATATTTCCCTTTTCCTCCTTAACTTATGTCCATGTAACAACCTTGCGGTTGACGCCGCCTATTGTGATTTGTTCCAATGCAAGATAGTGATAGTTTAGTGCAAATGACAGAGCGGAAAGCGCGTTGAAGTTAGCTGATCCGGTGAAATATCCATTTATTGCGTCGATGTTGGCCTTGTTGGTGCCCACCTGATCCAGCGTGGACTGGAAACTGGTCTTGGCATAGGAGACCGCGGAGGCGCCGATGACGCGGTTCACAGCGGCGCCGTCGTCGATTTTGGTGGAGGAGAGTGTATAGTCCGCGATCTTGCTGCCCTCGAGGGATTTGGAGGCGATGCGGTCGACGCTGAGGGTGCCGGCGGTGATCTTGCCGGCGTTGAGGCTCTCGATGTTAGCGTTGGCGATCTTCAGGACGCCGTTTGCGATGGAGCAGCCGCCGATGTTGCCGGCGGTGGCGTTCACGACGCCCTGGACCGAGAGCCCGTCGCGGTTGACCAGCATGACGACGGCATTGTCCGCGAGA
>JAFTGD010000042.1 GCA_017458065.1 Oscillospiraceae bacterium | reverse complement strand
TGGCGGTCGGGACCGGCGCGGGCGTCGGGCTTACCGAGGGGGCCGGCATCGGGATCGTCGAGGGCAGCGGCGATGCGGTTGCCGCCGGTGACGCCGCAGGCGCGGTCGGCGCGGGAGTCGGCGTGGTCGGTTCCATCGTCAGCAGCAGGCCGGGCGAGGTCGGGGTCGCAGCCGGGTTCTGCCTCCCGCTTCGGGAGCCGCAGGCCGTCAGCAGCATGAGCACGCAGACGACTGCGGTAAGCAGGATTTTACGCTTCATTTTCATTCCCTCCTGTCTGGCAGCACGGCGGGATTCCGGCTGCCGGATACGGTTCTCTTCCATCTGGCTGAATCGTACTACTCGGCGGAGGAAATTACAAGCGAAGTTAAGAAAACTTATGATTCTTGGGAAATTCTTTAGTTTCCGGCTCGGTTTCTGACTCCATTTCCCCCAAATGCTGTCCCAAAACTGCCCTCGGTCGTTTTGCTTCCCTGTCCGTTAAAAAAGCTTCCGGCACCACACGATGCCGGAAGCAGATGTTGTGACAGATTCTGTTCTTCAGTTTCTGCCGTCTTTGATGCGGTCGTAGATCACACGGACGATCATGATCACCGTGACGCCGAGGCCGACCCAGCCGGAGATGACCCACACATAGTTCATGATGATATCGTAGGGCACCAGCATCGCGACGATGAAGCCGATCACCGTGCCGGCCACGATGAGGATCTTGTACTTGGGCGTGCCGTCTTTCGCAAAGGGAGAGATGGAGGACCAGAGCAGGGGGCAGGTGGTGGTATAGAGCGCCGCAAAGATCATGATGGCGTAGATCGAGCCGAAGCCGGAGAACATTCTGCTTGCGATATAGAGGAAGGGGACGTCCAGCTCCGCAACGGCGGCGATATTCGCGACCATTGCCAGGCCCATGACGACTTCCACCGCGCCGACCAGGCTGTTGCCGATGGTCTGGCCGATCATCAGGTCCTTCATGCTGTGCTCCTGTTTGAGTTCGACTGCGAAGTTCGGATACCACAGGATCGTGCTGGTGGCCAGGATGATGCCCGCGATGAGCCAGCTGTTGGAGGCCTTCATGTGCTCGATCTCGCCTGCGGCGACCAGTTTTGCGCCTTCGCTCAGGCTGCCGCTGACAATGCCCTGGATGAGCGCGATCAGCGAGATGCCCAGCGCGATGAGAATCAGGACGGGACCGATTTTGCTGATGATGTTGACAATATTCTTCAGGCCGAAGAGGCTTGTGATGCAGCAGAGACCGGCGATGACCGCGGCGCCGACCCAAAGGGGAGCGCCGTACTGCTCGTTCAGGGCAGAGGCAGCGCCGGAGTACATGACGATGACGCACATATAGAGATAAAAGATGTAGAAGTAATTGATGACGGTCCCGAGCACATCACCCAGGTAGTATTTGAGGACCTGTTCGCCGCTTGTGAGATTGTGCTTTTCGGACGCGGCGGCGAAGCAGTAGATGCCGATCGCCATGGTGGCGGCAAAGGCGACGCCGGTCAGGATGGACCACCAGCCAAAGACAGAGAAGTACTGCATGACTTCCTGCCCGGTGGCAAAGCCGGTGCCGATGTTGAAGGCGAGGATCGCGCCCATGACGGTGAATACGGATTTCCAGTTGATCTTTTTGCTCATGTCTTTCTCCTTTTTCTGTTTTTTATATTTGATGATTCTGATGAATCGGGAGCGCAATTGCGGTCAGGCGTCCATGGCGGCGAGCGCCTGCAGGAGGTCTGCGATCAGGTCGCGGCTGTCCTCCGCTCCGACCGAGATGCGGACCAGGCCTTCCGCCAGGCCCATGCGGTCCAGCTCTTCCCCGGAGAAGTTGTTGACAAACGCGGTTCTGGGGTGCGTGAATGTGGTACGGATGCCGCCCAGGGTCCCCAGGTAGCAGATCAGCTTCAAATGCTTCATAAATACGGCGACCTTTTCATGGTCGTCCTCCAGACGGAAGCTCAGCATGGCGCCATAGCCGTAGTCTGTGTCGAACATCCTGGATGCCAGCTCATGATGCGGATGCTCCGGCAGAC
This sequence comes from Oscillospiraceae bacterium, assembly GCA_017458065.1. Taxonomy (GTDB): domain Bacteria; phylum Bacillota; class Clostridia; order Oscillospirales; family Oscillospiraceae; genus Limivicinus. The sequence goes on along the minus strand of JAFTGD010000042.1, from coordinate 270,867 downwards.
TCGGGTGGTAAACCGCTTTCACATGCGGGTCCTGCGCCAAAGCCCGCGCAATGAGCATGGCGTTCTGATTCTGGGCGCGGACTCTCATGCTCATGGTCTTAACGGAGCGCAGGGTCATCCAGGAGCTGACGGGATCGAGACAGCAGCCCAACAGCAGATATTTGGGATAGATCCGATCGATCAGCTCCGCGGAGGCGGTCACGCAGCCGCCCGTGATATCGCTGTGCCCGCCGAAATACTTGGTCATGCTGTGCAGGACCAGGTCGGCGCCGTGCTCCAGAGGCCGGTAAACGAAAGGCGTGGTGAAGGTGCTGTCAACCACGGTGAGAATGCCCTTCTCCCGAGCAATGGCCGTCACGGCTTCCAGGTCCGTGACCAGGGTCAGGGGATTGGCAATGATCTCGGTATAGAACATCTTTGTGTTCTTCTGTACCGCTTTCCTCACCGCCTCCGGATCGGTGAAATCCGCAAAGCTGACCTCAATGCCGAAGCCCGGAAGGATCATCTGTGCAAGCTCGATGGTCTCGCCGTAGATGGCTTTGCTCATCACGACATGGTCCCCGCTCTGCAGCAGAGAGAGCAGGACCGTGGAGATCGCCGCCATGCCGGAAGAGCAGATCAGGGTCTTTTCTCCCTTCTCCAGGAAGGATATTGCCGCGCCGAGCTCGTCCCGGTTGGGATTGGCCGATCTGTTGTAGTAGTATCTGCCGCCCTTGTCCGCAAAAACATAATCCTCCATGTCGTCGAGGATGTACGCGCTTGCCGGATAGATGGCGGGGGTCTCAGGATTGCGGATAATGCCCTGCGGGGTCGTGCCCTGATAGAGCACTTCTGTGTCAAGTCTGTAGGCCATGATTCTCTCCTCCGTCTGTGTTTGTTGGATGGGTTCTGTCTGCTGTCGCGCTTGTTTGATAAATGTTTGATTTTGCTTTCAATTTCATTCTATAAAATATAGGTGGAGCAAGGTCAAGCAAAAACCTGTGGAACTTTTTAACAAAATTGAATCCCTGTTTTTAGGCACTTCCACGAAAGAGAAATGCGCCGCTCCGGGCAAATGCCTGCGAGCGGCGCTGTTTTTCCGAAAATCGGGTTGGTTTTTTGCAGGCACGGCGATAACGGCCGGTCTGCGGAGAAGAGGAAACCTTATACCTGAAATAAGGTTTCCCGCTGTCATATCATGATCTGCACTTCGTACATGGCATCGGACCAGTCCACCAGGTTGTCCTCAAATTCCAGAGCGAGGATCGGTTCCCGGTGCGGCAGACCGGTAAAGTAACTGTTGAGCTGCCGTACATCCCAGCACTCCTTCAGAAGGGGAGTGCGGAAGCAGACAAAATCCCCCTCCGGGATCACCCGGATGTCCGGACAGACGTGGTCCGGGCGGGATTTGGTGAAAATAAAATAGCTGCTGGGGCGGAATTTCCCCCGGGCGAGATCTTCCATATGGACGAGGTATCCGTACTGGCGGCGGAACGGCAGTGCGCTGTAGGGCGACGTCCCTTTCTTTTCGGCCAGGCGGATTTCCATATCGCTGAGCGGTTCTTCCGGGTCGCAGGGGACTTCCACCACATAACGCTCCGGCAGGTGGAGGCGGTAGTATTCTGAGGGATCGCCGCCCGGGCCGGTATAGGTAAAGCAATGGATGTACCAGTCGATGTCCTTAATCTGCTCCACCGTCTGGCTGATCTGCTCGAGCAGCACTTCCTTCCGGGCGCTGAGCCGCTCCAGCATATACTCGGCAGTCCCTTTCCGGATGATCATCCCGAGCTCCTCCAGCGAGAGGCCAAAGCCCTGCAGATACTTGATGCGGTCGATCATGTGAAACTGCTTGTAGGAATAATAGCGGTAACCCGTCTCTTCGTTGATGTAGTCCGGTCTGAGGATGTTCTCCCGGTCGTAATACCGCAGCGTCTGGGTGGATATCCCCAGCAGCTTTGCGGTCTCGCCGATGGTGTAATAATCCTTCACGCCTGTTTCCTCGGTATTGAAGCCGGCCTGTTCATGGCAAGATATTTCTCACGGGCCTCGGCGAGCGCTCTGGCCGTCCAGAGCCGGTGGTTCAGATCAAGGCCCATGTTCTCAAGCGCCGTGGACATGGAGCCGTCGATCACCATGATGCCGTATTTATCCAGAATATTCTGCAGCGGTGTTGCCATGATCGTTTCCTCCTCGATCGTTCCATATTCTTCGAACTTTCTTTTTCAGGCTTCTCAGACGGGATATTCTTTAGTTTTTCATGCCCGCGTTGGCCGGGTTCCACAGCGCGCCGTAGGCAAAACCGGTCACTTTTTCGAGGGCCTGCTTCTCGTCCTCGGTGGCGGCGCCGGCTTCCTCGCCCTTTCTGCGGGCGATGTCCTTCTGCACCATGTCGAACTCCTTCCCCGTGATCGGGAAGAAGAGGTTCACGACGATCAGCAAAAAGCTCAGGATCGCCGGGGCGAGGACAAAGATGAGCGCGATGCCCCGCTGTGTGAACACGGACTGTCTGACGCCCGTGTTGGCGAGCACCTCGTCATAGCCGACTGCCGCCAGCAGGAAGCCGATCAGCGCCGCGGACAGGCCGGAGGACACCTTGCGGATGAAGGTCGCCATGCTGGAGACCACGCCGGGCCGGCGCATGGAGGTGATGAGCTCGTCCACATCCGTCATATCCGCCATGATGGCAAAGATGCCCGTCAGCGAGCCCGCGTTGCCGAAGCCGACCAGCGCCGTAAGGCACAGGATCGGGATCAGATTCGCCCCCTCGTGGGAGAAGAAATAGAGGCCCAGGATGCCGATCAGACGCACGGGCGCGCCGATCATGATGGCCTGCTTCTTGGATGTGCGGCTCATGATCGGCCCGAAGACCGCCATGCCGATCAGCTGCGAGATCATCAGCACCGCCATGATATACGTGAAGTAGCCGTTCTGGTAGCCGTCCAGCACGTCGTCGACATAGTAAACGGCCATGCCCGAGATGAAGTCCATCCCGCACTGCCCGAACAGGTACAGCCCGAGGAACAGGCGGAAGGAGCGGTTGCGGAACACGCTGACTGCCTGCGGGAAGCTCTCCTTCAGGGAGGAGCGGATCGGCTCTTTCTGCTTTTCCCAGGTGCCGAAGAAAACCGCGATCGAGGTCAGGAAGAACAGCACCCCGAACAGCAGCGCGCAGCGCATATAGGCGGCAGGGTTCAGGTTGTCCTTGATCATGAATGTCGGGACAATGCCGCAGACCATGGCGCCGAGCGTCGACCACACCATGCGCATGTTGGAGAACTTCGACCGCATGGTGTAGTCGTCCATCATATCCGGCAGCAGCCCGCTGTACGGGACCGAGAAGATCGTGAAGCCCGTGCTGAACAGGCAGTAGGTGACGATGTAGAAGACATACATCACCGCGACCGACGGGGTGGAGACCCGCAGCCACATCAGGACGAAGGTCACCGCCGAGATGATGCTGCCGATCAGGATATAAAAGCGCTTCGGCCCGAAGCGGGAGCGCGTCCGGTCTGTGATGTTGCCCATGATCGGGTCTGTGATCGCGTCCCAGATCTTGCCGACCATCGGGATGGTGCCCGCCAGCGCCGGGGGCATGCCGAGCGCCTTGGTGAGGAATACCGCGTAAAACGAGTTGACGATGACGAAGCACCCGCCGCCGAAGAACTCGCCGATGCCGTAGAACAGCCGGCTGAAGAAGCCGTAGCTCGGCGTTCGGCCGCTGATCTTGTGTTCTGCTGTCGTGTTCATGCTCTCTTCTCTCCTGTCATGTGTTTTTCCGTTTTCAGGTCCCCTGCAGGACCCGTTCAAGGATAAAGTTTAGCAGAAAAGCGTGAATCCTGCAAGACCATAGCGCCATCTGTCCCGTCATTGCAGGGAAAACATTCGTGCTTGCATTTTCCCGCCGGATAGCGTATTCTCAAAACCAGGAAAAAACTGCAGGAATGATCGACCAAGGGGAGGGATCGGGAATGAAGAGATCGCTCATAAAACGCACGGTCTGCGTGCTGCTGGTTGTGCTGCTGGCGGCTTTCGCGCTGCCTGTGCAGAGCCGGGCAGAGACAGCGGAGGGAGTGCTCCTGTTCTCCGGCTTTGAGGAGCTGCGGGACCTCTGCGCGCAGGCGAAAGACGCCACGGAGCTGATTCTGTTCTGCGAAACGTCGGATCCGGTCGTCATTGAAGAGGACCTGACGATCCACGGCGGGACCTCCGTCGTATTCTGCCGGTTCAGGGTCCCGGAGGGCGTCACGATGACCGTCTCCGAAGGGGCGCAGGTCCTGACCCAGGCGATAGAGATCGAAGGGGCGCTGTACAACGAGGGAAGCTTGATCCAGGACGACACCTACCTCTATGAGGGCGCCGAGGACCTCGACGTCGTGGCCCGCATCCCCGGACAAATCACCAACAGGGGAGAGATGGTCCTCACCAACGTCTTCGGCAGGAGGAACGTCCGCACTTACCAGGGGCACACAACCATGAACCAGACCGCCGCCTACGACGACCTGCTGCAGGACGCCATCGCCGGCGATCTGCCGACTCCCACTGCGACGCCGACGCCCGTACCCACCCCGGAGCCGCCCGCGTCCCCGGACGACGACGATATCATCAGCCGTGTCCTGGAAGTGCTGGAGGCGGCCCTGCCCGCGGGGGCCTTCTTCCTGGTGCTGTTCTTCCTGTTCCGGACCATCCGCGCGGCCATCCCCGGGAAGAAGGGCCGCGGAAGGGCGGCGCCGCAGCAAAGCAGCGCACCCCGGAGACCCGCGGCGCCTCCGTCCGGACGGCGGCAGGAGCCCGTGATCGCCCTGGACTACTCCAAAGAGGACCACTTCCAGCGGGACAAGCGGACCCGCATCGCGCAGCTGGACGAATGGCTGCGCAACGGTCTGATCGACCGGAAGGAATACCGCGTGCTGAAGAAACGCTACGAGCAGGACGACCGCTGAGGGAGCTTCCGTTCCGTTTTTGCTGAAAAGTTCAAAGTTTTGATGTTTTTTGCCCTTTTCAAGCTCGTATCGGGCATATATGTTTACAAAAACTTTATTTTCTGGTCCTTGCCGCCCTGCGCATCCTGTGTTATGCTATAAACAGGAAAAAGTTCCGCTGAGATCTGCTTTTGGAAGGGGGGAACAGGCGGGGAAAAGCAAGGCGGGGATGAAAACTGTTATGAAGCCAAACTGATCGTATGGAGTGTTTTTATGGAACGCGAAAGCGTTATTCGCACCCTGAACCGCCAGATTGAGAATCTGTCCAGACTCCAGCCCCAGTATCGTCTTCATCGGACAGAGGACTACGACAAGCTTCGGCAGAGCATTGCCCAGAGTATCCACGATCACCGCATCAATGTCCGCCGCGAGCTTGACCCTCACGTGTACAACCTATACCGCCGTTATTTTGACTGACATCAAACAAGACTGACCTCGGCTCATCCGTTGTGTTGAGCCGAGGCTTTTTCTTTCTCTGTATCAGTTTTTACTCGCTCTCCTGCGTCAGCGAGAGGATCCGGTCCAGCGGGATCTCGGTCCCGTCCGTGAGGATCAGGCGGGATTCGTACTCGTCAATTTTTTTGACGCTCTCTGTCCGGGTCTGATAGGCGCCGCCGGTCTTCCGGGCGTCCGGCTCGAACCAGGTCACCGTGACGGCGGGCCGGTCCTTGAGGCGCGGCTTGAGAAAGGCAAGCTCGCGGTTGATAGCGGAGATGCTCTCCTCGTCCAGCCAGCGCTCGGCGTCCGTCTCGCGGGCGGTCTCGGCGACCGCTTCCTCATAGCCCTCCAGCGGGTCGAAGGGGCTGAACTGCGCCGCGCGGTTCTCCCGCGGCATGCGCAGGCGGAACCTTGGCTCCCAGTGCGGGAGGTCCAGGATGGCGTCGTACTTCATTTTCGGTGCCCTCCTACCTGTTTGTTCCGCTCGCGGCCCGTGGCGCCGTCCAGATAGCTGGTGCCGTGCAGGATGGCGTTTTTGCCGTGCTTTTTCTTGATGGAGAGCATGGCGGTCTGCAGCTTCTCTTCTTTCTCTTTGGCCTGGGCGGCGGCAGCCTCCTTCGCCTCCTCTTCCTCCACGAGGCGGAAGAGGTCCATCTGTTCCGGCACCGACGCGGTCTCTTCCGCGGTCCGGACCTGGTTTGCAACAACGTACATCCGGCGGAGGAAGAGCGCGGGGTTCACGATGCGGTCGTAGAGCTCGAGGGTCCTGTCCATGATCACCTTACGGGAGGCGGTGGTCTCCGGGAGGTTGACGGAGCCGTGGGCACTCCTGGGTACCTGGCGGCCGTAGCGGTCGGTCTCCATGGGTCCGTCGTAGCCCTCCGGCTGCTCCCGGTCATAGCCGAGAGTGAGCACCATCTGGCTGCAGACCAGCTTCTTCTCCAGCAGGTCCAGGATCAGGCCGTCGGTCATCTCGCGGATGATGATGCGCGCCTGTTCGGCGCTGTAAGGGCCGCTCAGCACCTGGCCGACGCTGAGGCTTTTGGACTTGGGCCTGATGTTCTTGATATCCTGCATGGTACAGGGCTCCCAGCCCCAGGCGTGGTCGATCAGCAGCTCGGCGTTCACCCCGAAGAGGCGGAAGAGCAGATTCTCGTTAAAGAAGTCGTTCTCCGCGCCGACGGAGCAGAGGGCCACATCGCCCATGGTGAACATGCCGTTCTCCTCCAGCTTCCGGGCGATGCCGCGCCCGACCCGCCAGAAGTCCGTCAGCGGCCTGTGGTCCCAGAGGATGCGCCGGTAGGACATCTCGTCCAGCTCGGCGATGCGGACGCCGTCGGCGTCCGCCGGAATGTGCTTGGCATAGACGTCCATGGCGACCTTGGCGAGGTAGAGGTTGGTCCCGATGCCGGCGGTGGCGGTGATGCCGGTGGTCTTCAGCACGTCCCGCACCAGCAGCTCGGCAAACTCCCTCGGGCTGCGGCCGCGCAGATAGCGGGTCGCATCGATGAAGACCTCGTCGATGGAATAGACAAACAGGTCCTCAAAGGCGACATATTTCAGATAGATATTGACGATGCGGCTGCTGTAGTCCATGTAGTAGGCCATGCGGGGCTTCGCCGTGAGGTAGGCAAGCTCCAGAGACGGGTCCTGCGCAAGCTCGTCGGCGAACACGCTCTTGCCGCGGAAGGGGCGCCCGCCGTTTCGGCGCTGGCGCTCGGCGTTGACCTCTTTGACCCGCTGCACCACCTCGAAGAGGCGGGCTCGGCCGGGGATGCCGCAGGCCTTCAGCGACGGCGAGACCGCGAGACAGATGGTCTTCTCCGTGCGGGAGGCGTCGGCCACGACCAGGTTGGTCGTGAGCGGGTCCTGCCCCAGCTCCTGACACTCGACCGAAGCGTAGAACGACTTGAGATCAATCGCGATATATACCCGGTCCACACCGTCACCCCCTTCTCACCCGGATAACAGCATTATACCAGAAAGCCGCCAAGGACGGAAGAGGGCAGAACAGGGGCAGCGATGCCGTTTTTTGCATCGCTGCCCCTGTACGTCTTTATCAGGTCTGCGGGATTTCCTTCCGCTCGCCGCCGTGGGCGGAGGCGAAGTAGATGATGTCGCTGATCTCTTTCTCCTGGCCGAACTGGACGGGATTGATGAGCTGTCCGCCGAAGACCGTCGTCGCGGTCTGGCCGCCGTCCAACGCGTAGGCCTTGCGGCAGCCGCGGGCCAGCATGGCGTCGGCCGCCTGGCGGAGCGTCGCCAGGTTATAGTACTCGGTGCCCGGCTGGGCGCAGTTGATGTTCATGGTCAGATAGTGGTGCCGCTCCAGCAGGCCGAGGGCCGCGCGGGCATAGGTGTCGTCTACCTCGCCCCAGGGATAGCTCTCCGGCGTCACGTCCTGATACTCGTCGATGAGCACCGGGCCGAAGCCAAGGGAGAAGAGCACGTCGTTTTCCGCCGCGAACTGCTCCGCCTGGATCTGCTCGCTGAACTGGTTCCGGTAGGAGAAGAGCATATCGCCGTCGGAGGTGATATAGCAGGTATCGCAAGTCACGGGGTCGAAGCGGTAGAACTCCCGCTGATAGATCCCGATGCCGCAGGCCCGCCCGTGGTAGTAGAAGTCGCCGCCGAAGGCCAGCACCGCGTTGGTGTCCGCGGCGAACTGCGAGGTCGTCTCGAAGGCGAAGCTCCAGAGCTCGTCGGCCGAGATCTTCCGCCGCAGCTGGGAGCCGTCGGCGATCACGACCTCGGAGAAGGTGCCCACCGCCTGGGCTTCCACCTCCTGCCAGACGATGCAGAGGATGGTCTCGTCAAAGTACCAGCGTACCGGCGTATCCGGATAGCGGACGATGCCCTCGTTCCAGAGGAGCGTCTTGTCCCCGATCAGGTCCTGCACGTCCTCCCGCTGCAGGAAAGCGCTGAGCTCGGAGGCGTCCATGCTCTCGTGATAACCCGCCGGATCCGGGACAAAGCCGCGCAGCGCCTTCTCCTGGATGGTCTGGACATAGACCGGCTCGGGCGTCGGGGTGGGGGTGGGGGTGGGCGTCGGCGTCGGAGACGGCGTTGGCACGGGGGTCTCCGGCGCGGGCGTCTCCTCGATGGCAGGAGCGGCCGGGCTGAGGCCGCCGCGCAGCTGCACGTTCTGGTACAGCAGGAGGGCGGCCGCCGCCATCAGCAGCAGAAGCAGCGGCAGCAAAATCAGATTGGTTCTCTTTCTCATGGTCTCTCCAAAAGAGGCTGTCTCGTTACGAGGCAGCCTCTTGTCGCGATTGTTTCACGTGAAACATTTTGGATGGGGATCAGAACTCCGCGTTGCCGGTGGTGCGGGGATGCAGCTCGACGTCGCGGATGTTGCTGACGCCGGTGAGATACATGACCAGGCGCTCGAAGCCGAGGCCGTAACCGGCGTGGCGGCAGCTGCCGTAGCGGCGCAGATCCAGATACCACCAGTAGTCTTCCTTCTTCAGGCCCAGCTGGTCCATTCTCGCCTCCAGCACTTCCAGGCGCTCTTCTCTCTGGCTGCCGCCGATGATCTCGCCGATGCCGGGGACCAGGCAGTCCGCCGCCGCAACGGTCTTGCCGTCGTCATTCAGGCGCATATAGAAGGCCTTGATGTCCTTCGGGTAGTCGGTGACGAAGATGGGCTTCTTGAAGACCTCCTCGGTCAGATAGCGCTCGTGCTCGGTCTGAAGGTCGATGCCCCACTCGACCGGATAGTCGAACTTCTTCCCGCTCTTCTGAAGCAGCTCGACGGCCTCGGTGTAGGTCACGCGGCCGAACTCGTGGGAAATGACGTTGCCAAGGCGGTCCAGCAGGCCCTTGTCGACAAAGGCGTTGAAGAAGGTCATCTCCTGCGGGCAGCGCTCCAGCACGGTGTTGATGACGTACTTGACCATGGCCTCGGCCGTGTCCATATAGTCATAAAGATCGGCAAAGGCCATCTCCGGCTCGATCATCCAGAACTCGGCCGCGTGGCGCTGGGTATAGGAGACCTCGGCGCGGAAGGTGGGTCCGAAGGTATAGACGTCGCCGAAGGCCAGGGCAAAGTTTTCGGCGTTCAGCTGGCCGGAGACCGTCAGGTTGGTGGCCTTGCCGAAGAAGTCCTTGCTGTCGTCCACGGTGCCGTCTTCCTTCAGCGGCAGGTTGTTGAGATCCAGTGTGGTGACGCGGAACATCTCGCCCGCGCCCTCCGCGTCGGAGCCGGTAATGATCGGGGTCTGGACATAGACAAAGCCGCGGTCCCGGAAAAACTCGTGGATGGCCTGTGCTGCGACGCTGCGCACGCGGAACACGGCGGAAAAGAGATTGGTTCTCGGGCGCAGATGCTGGATGGTGCGGAGAAACTCCACGCTGTGGCGCTTCTTCTGCAGGGGATAGTCCGGGGTGGACACGCCCTCGACGGCGATCTCATCGGCCTTGAGCTCGAACGGCTGCTTGGCCTCCGGGGTCAGGACCAGCCGGCCCTTGACGATGAGCGCCGCACCGACGTTCTGCTTTGCGATCTCGTCGTAATTGGCGAGGGTCTCGCGGGCAAAAACCACCTGCAGGGACTTGAAGCAGCTGCCGTCGTTGAGCTCGATAAAGCCGAAGTTCTTCATGTCCCGGACGGTGCGGACCCAGCCGCAGACCGTCAGTTCTTTTTCCGTAAAGCTGGATGCGTCCGCATAGATCGCAGAAATCTTTTCTCTTTTCATGTGTTGCGTCTCCTTTAAAAAATCAGCTGGACCGGCGCGTGGTAGTTGCAGAGCTCCACCTCGCGGTGTTTGCCGCCGGATTCGCCGTCGCGGGTCCAGGCGATGGGCTTGTCGAATGTGAATTTAGCGTGCTTGGTGTGGAGGATGACCAGATACTCGCTGTCGAAGCGTCTGGAGAGGACGGAGGAGGTGAGATCGGTATAGGCGTCGAGCGTGACGGGATCCCGGACCAGCACCAGCTCGCTCATGCCGTCGCCGAGACTCACCATCTCTTCCCGGAGATGGACGATGCCGGCAACGGAAGTGGAGTTGGACATGCTGCCGTAGACCAGGTCATCCTCAAACACGCCGTCGTCGTATTCCACGCGGGTGTGGATGCGCTCGATCTTGCCCAGCTGCGCCGCGCCCTGCAGCACATAGGCCAGATGCCCGAGGGCGCGCTTCTGGTCCTGGGGGGTGGAATAGCTCACCTCGGTGAACGCGCCGAAGGCGGCGATATAGGCAAAATACTCGTTTTCTCCGAAGCCGCCTACGTCAAAGGGGTGGGGCGTGCCGGAGAGGATGCGCTTTGCCGCGCCGACGGTGTCGTTCTTCGGCAGGCCGAGGGTCGTTGCGACGTCGTTTGCCGTGCCCATGGGGAAGTAGCCCACGGGAGGCGGGTTTTCGATCTTCATCAGGCCGGCCAGCACCTCGCTGAGGGTGCCGTCGCCGCCGATGCAGGCGACCACGTCATAGTCCGCCGCGTATTGTTCGGCATAGACCGTCGCGTCGCCGCGGCCTTTGGTAAAGAAGAGGCTGGGCTGCATGTCGCCCTGCGCCAGGACCTGCATGGCTTCCCCGAAAAACGCCTTGAATCCGCCGCGGCCAGCGGCCGGATTGACAATGATCATCAGCTTTTTCATGTCAATTTTGCCTCCAAAAAAGCCCAAGGGACGCAAAGATTGCGCCCCTTCGTCATCAAATCAAGAATGTTTCAGTTCAAGCCGTTGAGCTTTCCGGCCATAGCGGACTTTTTGCGTGCCGCGTTGTTCTTGTGCAGCAGGCCCTTGCCGGCAGCACGGTCAACAGTCTTAACAGCAACTTTATAGGCATCGGCGGCTGCTTCCTTATTCCCCTCGGTCACAGCTGCCTCGAACTTTTTCATCGTGGTCTTCAGAGCGGTCTTCTCAGCGCGATTCTTCGCACGAAGCTCTTTGGACTTCAGGTCTCTCTTGGCAGAAGACTTGATATTTGCCATGCAGTTTGCCACCTCCTCCTCTGTAATCTACGCGGGTGATTTCACTCGCGTTTAGTGATTATAACAAAGAAAGACGGGAAAAGCAAGCATTTTCTTGCTGTTTTCGGGGATTTTTTGTTGAAAAGTTCGTGGAATCAAGTTCTGGTGTTTCTTTGCTCTTTTTACCACCATATTTTGGGATTCCGTGCCGGAATCCGGCCCGAAATGACGAACGGCGCCGGGACCCTTCTCCGATGTTTCACGTGAAACATCATATTCTTCTTATTCGATGCCGGCGGCGGATTGTTTCACGTGAAACATTTTTCTGATGACTCTATTTATATTGTTTCACGTGAAACAATTTCTGGTCCGTTTTGCAGGAGGAGCAAAAAGATTTTCGATTGTTTCACGTGAAACATTGCATTTGACATCGAATGCTGGTATAATTCAATGATGATTTCAAAGGAGATTCTGAAACCTATGGCAAAAATCATCGCTTTCGCCAACCAGAAGGGCGGAGTGGGTAAAACAACAAGCTGCGTCAATCTCTGCGCCGCGCTGACCGCGCTGGGAAAGCGGGTTCTGCTGGTGGACTGCGATCCACAGGGGAACGCCAGCTCCGGCATGGGCGTGAAGAAGAGCCAGTCCCCCAACATCTATGACATGATGATCCACGACGTGCCCAGCGAGGACTGCGTCGTCCATACCAAATACGGGGACGTGATCCCCAGCGGCAGGGAATTTGCCGCGGCGACGGTGGAGCTGATCTCGCGGCCGAACCGCGAGAAGGTTCTCTATTCGGCGCTCCAGCGGCTCTATACCGAGTACGACTACATGTTTCTGGACTGTCCTCCCTCGCTGGAGCTCATCACGGTGAACGCTCTGGCCGCGGCGGACAGCGTCCTCATCCCGATGCAGTGCGAGTATTACGCGCTCGAAGGCATCGCGGATCTCATCAGCAGCATCCGTCTCTGTTCCTCCCGCCTGAACCGGCGCCTGCACATTGAGGGGATCCTCCTCACGATGTATGACGCGAGAGCAAACCTGACTCTGCAGGTGGAGAACGAGCTGCGGCGCTTCATGCCGGACAAGGTCTATCAGACGGTGATCCCCCGCACGGTCCGTCTCTCCGAGGCGCCCAGCCACGGGCTCCCTGGCGTGGTGTACGACCGGAGCAACAAGGGGAGCAAGGCCTATATGGCGCTGGCGGAGGAATTTCTGAGCAAAAGCGAAGGGAAAACATCATGGCACTGAAAGAAAAAAGAGGTCTCGGTATCGGGCTGGAGGCGCTCTTCGGACCGGAGTTTCAGATGCTCCAGGAGGAAGAGCTGATGACCCTGCCCATCGCGAAGGTGGAGCCCAGGGAAGACCAGCCGAGAGGCCATTTTGACGAGGAACGCCTGCAGGATCTGGCCTCGTCCATCTCCCGCCACGGGATGATCCAGCCGGTGATCGTACGCCGTCTGGATTCAGGAGACTATCAGATCATTGCCGGCGAGCGCCGCTGGCGCGCGGCCCGACTGGCCGGACTTCAGGAGATTCCGGTCCGAGTGCTCCAGGCGGACGACCAGAGCGTTGCAGAGCTGGCGCTGGTAGAGAACCTCCAGCGCGAGGACCTCAACCCCATGGAAGAGGCGAGAGGCTATCAGAAGCTGATGCAGGATTACGCCCTGACCCAGGAGGAAGCGGCCGCCGGCGTCGGTAAGTCCCGCTCCGCCGTGGCAAACGCGCTGCGTCTTCTGAATCTCAGCGCGCCGGTTGCAGAGCTTGTGGAAAACGGCGAGCTCTCCGCCGGGCATGCGAGAACGCTGCTTTCGCTGGAGGACCCGTCCCTGCAGAAGAAGGCCGCCGAGCAGGTGCTGGAAAAGGTCCTCTCCGTCCGGAGAACCGAACAGCTGGTCTCACGGCTGAAGAAGGAAGCGGCCCGGGCTGCGGCAGGCGAGACGCCGGAGGTCAATGATGAGGTGGACTATGCGGCGGAACTTGGCCAGGAGCTCACATCGCTGCTGGGACGCCGGGTCACGCTCACGGAGAAAAACAGCCGCGGCAAGATCGAACTGTTTTACGACAACCCAGACGACAGGGAAGCCCTCATCGCCGCTCTGCGGGCCCTGAAGGACTGAGCTACCCGTCATCAATAAGAAGGAAAAAGACTGAACATAGAAGGAGAACACCATGCTGGACATCAGATTCATCCGGGAGAACCCGGACATCGTCAAGGAGAACATCCGCAAGAAATATCAGGACGCCAAGCTCCCCATGGTCGACGAGGTCATTGAGCTGGATGCCAAAAACCGCGCCGCCATCACCGAGGCCAGCGATCTGCGCGCCCAGAAGAACAAGCTGAGCAAGGCAAACGGTCCGCTCTTCGGCAAGCTGAAGAAGGCTTCCGAGGAGGAGAAGGCCGCCATCCAGGCCGAGATCGACGCCAATATGGCCGCCGTCAAGGCAAATGACGACCGCCTGGCGGAGCTGGAGAAGCTGGAGGACGAGTATGCCGCCGAGATCCGCAAACGGATGCTCCTGATCCCGAATATCATCGATTCCTCCGTCCCGCTGGGACCGGACGACAGCTGCAACGTCGAGGTCGAGCGCTTCGGCGAGCCGGTCGTGCCCGATTATGAGATCCCCTATCACACGGACATCATGGCCCGCTTCAACGGCGTCGACATGGACGCCGCCGGCAGGACCTCCGGCAACGGCTTCTACTATCTCATGGGCGACATCGCCCGCCTGCACTCCGCCGTGCTGGCCTACGCCCGCGACTTTATGATCAACAAGGGCTTCACCTACTGCATCCCGCCCTTTATGATCCACGGCAACGTGGTGGAGGGCGTCATGAGCCAGAACGACATGGACGCTATGATGTACAAGATCGAAGGGGAGGATCTCTATCTGATCGGCACTTCCGAGCACTCCATGATCGGCAAGTTCATCGGCGAGACCCTGACCGAGGACCAGCTGCCCCAAACCCTGACCAGCTATTCACCCTGCTTCCGCAAGGAGAAGGGCGCCCACGGCATTGAGGAGCGCGGTGTTTACCGCATCCACCAGTTTGAAAAGCAGGAGATGATCGTCGTCTGCAAGCCGGAGGATTCGATGGCCTGGTACGAGAAGATGTGGCGCTTCAGCGTCGAGCTCTTCCGCAGTATGGAGATCCCCGTGCGTCAGCTGGAGTGCTGCTCCGGCGACCTGGCGGACCTGAAGGTCAAGTCCTGCGACATCGAAGCCTGGTCCCCGAGACAGCAGAAGTACTTTGAGGTCTGCTCCTGCTCCAACCTGTCCGACGCCCAGGCCCGCCGCCTGAACATCCGCGTCAAGGGAGAGGACGGCAAGACCTATCTCCCGCACACCCTTAACAACACCGTCGTCGCGCCGCCGCGCATGCTTATCGCCTTCCTGGAGAATCACCTCCAGGCCGACGGCAGCGTCACCATTCCGGAAGTGCTCTGGCCGTATATGGGCGGCACAAAGCTTCTGGTCCCGAAAAAGTAAATTTGCGGTTTTGAAACCGTAAAAATATAGAAAGAGAGGTATTATCCATGAAAAAGTTCATTGAGGAGTTCAAAGAGTTCATTGCCCGCGGCAATGCACTGCAGATGGCAATCGGTGTTGTCATAGGCGGCGCGTTCGGCGCCATCACCAATTCGCTGGTTGCCGACGTCATCACCCCGCTTCTGGCGGCCATTTTCAAGAGCCCGAACACCGATGCCCTGAACATCACCCTGCGCGCCGCGACGGCCGACTCTGAGGCCATCGTCCTGGGTCTTGGAACCTTCATCGGCGCCGTGATCAACTTCCTCGTCATCGCGCTGGTCATCTTCTCCATCATGAAGGCCGCCAACAAGGCCGCCGAAGCCGCCAAGAAGCTGGCCAAGAAGCAGGAAGAGGAAGCCGCCCCTGTCGAAGAGGAAGAGCCGAAGCCCACTTCCGAAGATCTGCTCGCGGCTATCCTGGACGAGCTGAAGAAACAGGAAAAGTAATTACACAGCTCACAACGATAAAAGGTTCTGTT
This sequence comes from Oscillospiraceae bacterium, assembly GCA_017458065.1. Classification (GTDB taxonomy): domain Bacteria; phylum Bacillota; class Clostridia; order Oscillospirales; family Oscillospiraceae; genus Limivicinus. Next base: position 255,543 of record JAFTGD010000042.1, on the reverse strand, counting down.
ATTCCCCGCCTGCGGCGGGGGAGAACGTATTTTTGGTCCGATAAGAAGAGAACCCGCAAAATCCGGGTTCTCTTCTTTATTATATTTTTGTACTTCCTGTTTTTTATTGCATGTTGACGCAAAATCTGTTATAATAGATTGGTTTATAACAGCCGATGATAACGGCCGAAATGCGCCGCTTTTTTTCACCGGTTTGGAAGGGGGATCCGTCCGTGAATTCTCTGATGGACATCTGGAATGAAATCAAACATATTCTCTCCACACAGCTGACGCCGACGGCCATCAACACCTGGTTCACCGACTGTGAGCCGGTGGAGCTGGAAGAATGCCGGCTTGTGCTCCGTACGCCGACGGAATTCAAGAAGAAGATCATTTCTGAGCGCTTTTCCCCTACCATTACCAAGATCCTGTCCGATCTCTTCGCCTGCGACTTTGACCTGCTGATCCTTGTGGGGGACGAGGAGTATGAGAAGGAGCCTTCCGGCGACGATCCTCTCCCGGAGATGGCCGGATACACCTTCGACAACTTTATCGTCGGCAACTCCAACAAGTTTGCCCACGCGGCCGCCATCTCCGTCGCCGAGAACCCGGGCAAGAACTACAACCCCCTCTTCATCTACGGCAATTCCGGCCTCGGAAAGACCCACCTGCTCTGGGCCATCGGCCACTCCATCCACGAGCGCTTCCCGGAGAAGAAAATCTCCTACATCAAGGGCGACGATTTCACCAACGAAATGGTCAAGTCCATCAAGGAGGGCAAAACGGAGGAGTTCCGCAACAAGCACCGCAACGTGGACCTTTTCCTGGTGGACGATATCCAGTTCATCGCCGGCAAGCAGAGCACGCAGATCGAGTTTTTCCACACCTTCAACTACATCTATGAAGCCGGGCACCAGATTGTCATCACCTCCGACCGTCCGCCGATGGAGATGTCCCTGCTGGACGACCGGCTGAGGACCCGCTTTGAGGGCGGTCTCATGGCCGATATCGCGCCCCCCGATCTGGAGACGAGGATGGCCATCGCCCGTAACAAGGCGACTCGCCTCGGCCTGATCCTTCCTGACGACATCATTGAATACATCGCCGCCTCCGTCACGGCCAATGTCCGCCAGCTGGAGGGCGTTATCAAGCGCCTGACCGCCTATAAAGAGATCCTTAACAGCGACATCACCCGCGCCTCCGTGGACCGCGCCATCGACGACGTGACCAAGAAGGGGACCGACATCCCGAAGCCGGAAAACATCATCCGCGAAACAGCCAAGTATTACTCCCTGAAGCCGGAGGACCTCAAGGGCAACAACCGCTCCAAGAACACCGCCATGGCAAGGCAGATCGCCATGTATCTGATGCGGCAGCTCACAAACCTCTCGCTCAACGACATCGGCAAGGAGCTGGGCCGCAACCACACCACCGCCCTCAGCTCCATCCGCAAGATTGAGGACCTGATGCGCAGCGACCAGGACATGACCGGCGTTATCCGCGACATCACGTCGAATATCACGACGAGCTCCGGAGGCTGATTTCTATTCCCCCGGCCGCGGCTCTCCTCTTTTCGACAGCCTGCGGTTCAAAAGTCGAAAGCGGACGGTTCACAAATTTTCCGTCAAAACTGTCAACATTTCCGACAGAGTTTTGAACATTTTTACAGACCGCAACTCGTCCCGTTCCATGCGGGCAGTCGCGAGTTTTCGACAGTTTTTTTCTCTACTAATTCTTTTACTAAAAAAATATATTATATTTTCTTTAATGAGGTGATTTTTTTTGAAAATCAGATGCGAGAAAAAGGATCTTCAGATCGCCGTCAACAACGTCTCCCGTGCCGCCCCGTCCAAGAGCCCGATCCCCGCACTGGAGGGCATCCTGTTTGAAGCCAACCGCGACGGGCTGAAGCTGACAGCCTACGATACCCGGATCGGCATCTACACCACGCTGGACTGCAGCGTGCTGGAAGGCGGCTGCATCGTGATCCCGGCGCGCTTCCTCGGCGAGCTGGTCCGCCGCCTGCCGGACGGCATGGTCAGCATCGAAGCGGACGAGAGCTTCGCCACCACGATCCGCTGCGGCAAGTCGGAGTTTCACGTGATGGGTCTGGATCCGGAGAGCTTCCCGGAGCTGAACGTTGTGGACGCGGTGCAGAACATCGGCATCCCGGAGAACATCCTGAAGAACATGATCAACCAGACGATTTTCTCAGTCTCCACCTCCGAGTCGAGACCGCTCTACATGGGCGTTTTGTTTGAGGTCGGAAACAGCGACCTGACGCTGGTGGCGGTGGACGGCTACCGCCTTGCAAAACGCAGCGAGCAGATGGAAAACGCTAATATGAACCCCTGCACCTTTGTCATCCCCGGCGCCTCGCTGAGCGAGGTGGAGCGCCTCTGCAGCGCGGACAAGACGGACGAGGTCATGATCGCCCTGGGCGACAAGCATGCCTCATTTGAGATCGGGAATACCGTCCTGATCACCCGCCGTCTGGAAGGGGAGTTCATGAACTACAGAAAGTCCATCCCGTCCACCTTCCGCTATGAGATCATCGTCGAGCGGGACGAGCTGATCCGTGTGATCGACCGTATTTCGCTGGTCATCAAGGACAAGCAGACCTCCCCGGTCAAGATGGTGGTGGAGCAGGGCGAGCTCCAGTTCTACTGCACGACGCCCTTCGGCCACGCGGAGGACAGCTGCCTCTGCGAGGGAAGCGGCGACGGCATGCGCATCGGCTTCAACGACCGCTACTTTATGGACGCGCTGAAGGCGGCGAGCGACGAGAAGGTCCGGGTTTCGATGAACACCCCGTCCGCCCCGATTGTGATCGAGGGCGCGGAGGGAAGCTCGTATCTCTATATGGTGCTTCCGGTGCGCCTGAGAGACAACGACTGATAAGACAATGGAAGTCATTACAATTACAGGCGACTTCATCAAGCTGGACGCGCTGATGAAGTTTGCATCACTGGTCGCGTCCGGGGGCGAGGCGAAGATGGCCATCGCGGACGGGCTGGTCGCCGTGAACGGCGAGGTCTGCACCATGCGCGGAAAGAAGATCCGACCCGGCGATACGGTGTCCTTCTGCGGGCAGGAGCTGACTGTCCGGAACCATGAAGATCCTTAAGATCGCCCTCAACGGCTTCCGGAACTACGAGTGGGAGACGGCGGACTTTTCCCCCAGCACCAACGTCATCACCGGGCAGAACGCCCAGGGCAAGACCAATCTGCTGGAGGCGGTCTTTCTGCTCTCCTGTGGGAAGAGCTTCCGGACCCGCTTCGACCGGGAGCTGGTCGGCTTTGAATTTTCGGAGGCCGAGATCCTGGCCGAGGTCTACAGCCACGAGCGGCAGCAGACGATCCAGATCCGGTTGATCCCGGGCCAGACAAAGCGGATCACCGTCAACGGCGTGCGGAAGACCGCGGCCGAGCTCTCGGAGACCGTGAACACGGTGCTCTTCTGCCCGGACGATCTGGAGCTCATCAAGGATGGGGCCGCGGTCCGCAGAAAAATGATGGATCAGGCCATCTCCCAGATCCGGCCGAAGTACGGCGCGCTGCTGACCGAGTACAACCGGCTCTATGAGCACAAGACCCGGATCCTGAAGGACTGGCGGGAGAAGCCCTCGCTGCTGGACACGCTGGATTCCTTCTCCGACGCGCTCTGCCGGGTCGGGGCCCAGATGATCCGGTACCGTGCCTCTTATATGAGCCGCCTGAACGAGGCGGTGAAGCCGATCCACGCGGACTTTTCCGGCAACGGCGAGGAGATCGAGCTTATCTACCACACGGTCAGCACCGTGAAGGACCCCTTCGCCCCGGCGAAGGAGATCTACTACGACATCTGCGAGCATCAGGAAAAGCACCGCCAGGCGGAGCTGGACAGCGCCCAGTGCCTCACAGGCGCCCACAAGGACGATGTGGAGATCCTGATAAACGGCCGTTCGGCCAGAAGCTTTGCCTCCCAGGGCCAGACGAGGACCGCGGCGCTCTCCGTGAAGCTGGCCGAGAGGGAGATCATCCTGCAGGAGACCGGGGAATACCCGATCCTGCTGCTGGACGACGTGCTGTCGGAGCTGGATGAAAGACGGCAGGAATACGTCCTCAACCGCATCGGCGGCGGACAAACGCTTATCACCTGCTGCGAGGACACCGCGATTTCGGAGCGGACCGGCGGAAAGGTCTTTTCCGTCGACGGAGGCAGGATTCGGGAATGTATCTGAACATCGGCAAAAACGCGATCGTCCCGGAACAGACGGTGATCGGGATTTTTGATCTGGACATCTGCTCGCAGTCCTATCTGACGAGGGAGTTTCTCTCCTCGGCGGAGAAGGCAGGCCGCGTCGTCAACGCGGCGGAGGACATCCCCAACTCCTTCCTGATCTGTTTAGAGGGCGGGGAAGAGAAGGTCCTCCTGGCGCAGAGCACGTCCAGAACACTGGAAAAACGTATCAATCAATTGCATACAGAACGGAGAAACACATGGCGGAAATCAACGATTTGACCCAGAAGGTAACAGAAGAATACGACGCATCACAGATTCAGGTTCTGGAAGGACTGGAAGCTGTCCGGAAACGCCCCGGCATGTACATCGGCTCCACCTCCTCTTCGGGCCTGCATCATCTTGTTTACGAGATTGTCGACAACTCCATCGACGAGGCGCTGGCCGGCTACTGCACCCATATTGAAGTGACCATCGAGCCGGGCGACGTCATCCGCGTATCGGACAACGGCCGCGGCATCCCGGTGGACATCCAGGAGCAGACCGGAAAGAGCGCGCTGGAGGTCGTCTTCACGGTGCTTCACGCCGGCGGCAAGTTCGGCGGCGGCGGATACAAGGTGTCGGGCGGTCTGCACGGCGTCGGCGCCTCGGTGGTCAACGCCCTGTCCGAGTGGCTTGTCGTTCAGGTCCACAAGGACGGCAAGATCCACGAGATGAGCTTCTCCCGCGGGGATATCGTCGACGAAATCCACGTCGTCGGCGAGACCGACCACACCGGGACCACGGTCCGCTTCAAGCCGGACCCGGAGATGTTCGACGACACGGTCTACGACTATGACATCCTGCACACCCGCATGCGGGAGCAGGCCTTCCTCAATGGCGGCCTGAAGATCACCCTGGAGGACCGCCGCGAGGGGCAGGAACAGAGCGAGAGCATGTGCTATGAGGGCGGCATTCGGGAGTTTGTCTCCTGGCTCAACAAGCACAAGACGCCGATCCATGAGGACGTCATCTACCTCTCCGGCAGCAAGAGCGACGCCATCGCCGAGATCGCCATGCAGTATAACGACGGCTTCAACGAGAACCTGATCTCCTTCGCAAACGACATCCACACCCCAGAGGGCGGCATGCACGAGACCGGCTTCAAGACCGCGCTCACGAGGGTCATCAACGCCTACGGGCAGAAGAATAACATCATCAAGGGCGACGACAAGGTCTCCGGCGAGGACGTGCGCGAGGGCATCTCGGCGGTCATCTCGGTGAAGCTGCCGGAGGCCCAGTTCGAGGGCCAGACCAAGCAGAAGCTCGGCAACGCCTACATCCGCACGCTGGTGGACTCCATCGTCAGCGAGCAGCTGGCGGAGTATTTTGAAGAGCACCCCGCGGCCGCCAAGGCCATCCTGGAGAAGGCCATGATGGCAAACCGCGCCCGCGAGGCGGCCCGGAAGGCAAGGGAGTCCGTCCGCCGGAAGACCGGCCTCGAGAGCGGCCAGATGCCGGATAAGCTGCAGGACTGCAACGAGCGCGACCCATCCCTCTGCGAAATCTACATCGTCGAGGGCGACTCGGCCGCGGGCTCGGCAATCCAGGGCCGCGACAGCCGCTTCCAGGCCATCCTCGCCATGTGGGGCAAGATGCTGAACGTCGAGAAAGCCCGGGCCGATAAAATCTACGGCAACGACAAGCTCTATCCCCTGATCGTGGCGCTGGGCGCCGGGATCGGGGACGAGTTCAACATCGAGAAGCTCCGCTACCACAAGATCATCATCATGGCGGATGCCGATGTGGACGGCTCCCATATCCGCACGCTGCTGCTCACCTTCTTCTTCCGCTATATGCGGCCGCTGATTGAGCGCGGCTATGTGTATTCGGCGGTGCCGCCGCTCTACAAGCTGACCCGCGGCAAGACACAGCGCGTCGCCTATTCCGACGAACAGCGCGATCAGATCAGCGCCGAGATGCGGGGCGACAACCCCAACGTGAAGGTCGACATCTCCCGCTTCAAGGGCCTGGGCGAGATGGACCCGCACGAGCTTTGGGAGACCACCATGGACCCCGAGCAGCGCTCGCTGCGAAGGATCACCCTGGGCGACGCGATCCTGGCCGATCAGGTCTTCACAGTCCTGATGGGCGAAGAGGTCGAGCCGCGCAAGGAATGGATCGAGCGCAATGCCCAGTACGTGGGCAATCTGGATATCTGAGGCTGAGAAAACATGGCACATAAAAGAGATTATAAACCGGAAGACATTCTGTTCCCCAATCAGGTGATCACGGAGTCCGAGCTCGTGGGCGAGATGCAGCGCAGCTACATCGACTACGCCATGAGCGTCATCGTCGGCCGTGCGCTGCCGGACGTGAGGGACGGTCTGAAGCCGGTGCACCGCCGGATCCTGTACACGATGTACGAGTCCGGACTGAGCTCCGACAAGCCCTTTAAGAAGTCCGCCACCTGCGTCGGCGACGTGCTGGGTCATTATCATCCCCACGGCGACGCGTCGGTCTACGACGCCATGGTGCGTCTGGCACAGGACTTTTCCATGCGGTACATGCTGGTGGACGGCCACGGCAACTTCGGTTCCGTGGACGGCGACCCCCCTGCCGCCTACCGTTATACCGAGGCGAGGCTGTCCAAGATCTCCAACGAGATGCTGCGCGACATCGAGAAGGACACCGTCGACTGGGATCCCAACTTCGATGAGAGCCGTAAGGAGCCGAGGGTCCTGCCCTCCCGCTTCCCGAACCTGCTGGTCAACGGCTCCAGCGGCATCGCCGTCGGCATGGCGACCAATATCCCGCCCCACAACCTGACCGAGGTCATCAACGCCTGCGTCTGCGTGCTGGAGAACCCGGAGGCGGAACTCAGCGACCTGATGCAGCACATCACCGGGCCGGACTTCCCGACCAAAGGCATCATCATGGGCCGCAGCGGCATCCGCTCGGCCTACGCCACCGGCCGCGGCAAGATCGTCATGCGGGCGCGGACGGAGTTTGAGGAGCACGGCCAGAACCGGACGCGCATCATCGTGACCGAGCTGCCCTATCAGGTGAACAAGCGTCAGCTCATCCGCAACATCGCCGACCAGGTGCACGAGAAGCGCCTCGAGGGCATCTCCGACCTGCGCGACGAGACCGACCGCAACGGCATGCGCATCGTCATCGAGCTCAAGCGTGACGCCAATCCCCAGGTGGTGCTGAACCGGCTCTTTGCCCAGACGGCGCTGCAGTCCAGCTTCTCCATCAACATGCTGGCCCTGGTCAACAACCAGTCCCAGCCGAAGATCCTGAACCTGCGGAACATCCTGGACGAGTACCTGACCTTCCAGGAGGACCTGATCGTCCGGCGCACCCGCTACGACCTGAAGAAGGCCGAGGAACGCGCCCATCTGCTGGAAGGCCTGTTGAAGGCCCAGGACAACATCGACGAGGTCATCCGCATCATCCGTTCCAGCTACGACAACGCCAAGCAGAACCTGATGGAGCGCTTCGGCTTCTCCGACGTGCAGGCCCAGGCCATCTGCGACATGCGCCTGATCCAGCTGCAGGGCCTCAACCGCGAAAAGCTGGAGGAGGAGTACCGCCAGCTGGAAGAAAAGATTGCGTATTATAAAGAACTGCTCGAGGATCCCGAAAAGATCAAAGGCGTGCTGAAGGACGAGCTTATCGCCATCCGCGACAAGTTCGGCGACGAGCGCAAGACCGAGATCCAGGATGTGGCCGACGAGATCGACATCGAAGACCTCATCGAGGAAGAGCAGTGCGTCTATACCCTGACCCACGGCGGCTACATCAAGCGCCTGCCGGTCAGCGAGTACCGCGCCCAGGGCCGCGGCGGCAAGGGCGTGCGCGCCATGGCGATGAAGGAAGAGGACTATGTCCAGACCGTCTTTACCGCCTCCACCCACGACCATATTCTGTTCTTCACCTCCAAGGGCCGGGTCTTTGTGCGCAAGGGCTACCAGATCCCGGAGGCCGGACGGAACGCCAGAGGCACCAACATCGTCAATATCCTGCCCATCGAGATCGGCGAGGAGAACGAAAAGGTCAGCGCCATGATCCGCGGCCGCGGCTATGACGAGGACAAGTATCTCTTCTTCGTCACGAAAAACGGCACCGTCAAGCGCATCAGCCAGGCCTCGCTGAAGAACTTGCGCAACATCGGCATCCGGGCCATCACCCTCGACGAGGGCGACGAGCTCATCACCGTTATGCCCACCGACGGCGACGAAAACATCATGATCGCCACCAGAAACGGCCTTGCGATCCGCTTCCCGGAGAGCGACGTGCGCGTTATGGGCCGTACGGCCGTCGGCGTGCGCGGCATCCGCCTGCGGGAGGACGACTATGTCGTCGGCGCCGGAAGCAGCGCCGAGGGCGAGGAGATCCTCAGCATCACCGAAAAGGGCTTCGGCAAACGGACCGACGTGGGCGAGTACCGCTATCAGAGCCGCGGCGGCTTCGGCGTCACGAACCACCGCGTCACCGAAAAGACCGGCCCCGTGGCCTCCGTCAAGATCGTGCGCCCGGGTCAGGACATCCTGATCGTCACCGACGACGGGACCATGATCCGCGTCGCGGTGGAGAACATCTCGCAGTACGGCCGCGCCTCTCAGGGCGTGCGCGTCATGCGCCCGGTCGCGGGCAGCCGCGTCATCGACATTGAGAGGACCGAGCGGGAAGAGGCGCCGGAAACGGCCGAAGTGCCCGCGGAGGACTTTGAGGAAAGCTTTGCCGAAGACGAAGCGCCCGATACGGAGACGACAGAGGAATGAAACAGGTCAGCATCTATACCGACGGGGCCTGCAGCGGCAATCCCGGCCCAGGCGGCTGGGCCGCGATCCTGATCTATAACGGGGTGGAGAAGGAGCTCTCCGGCGGAGAGAAACAGACCACCAACAACCGCATGGAGCTGATGGGCGTCATCTCGGCCCTGCAGGCGCTGAAGGAGCCCTGCGCGGTGGAGCTTTGGTCCGACTCGCGCTACGTCATCGACGCGCTGGAGAAGGGCTGGGCCGCCGGCTGGGAGAAGAAGGGCTGGATGCGCAACAAGAAGGACCCGGCCCTGAACCCGGACCTCTGGGAAACGCTGCTGCGCCTCACCGAGAAGCACGAGATGCACTATCACTGGGTCAAGGGCCACGCGGAGAACCCCTATAACAACCGTTGCGACGCCATGGCGGTGGAGCAGCGGGACCGCTATGCCGGGGAGGCGGAGACAGCATGCTGAACGTAAGAGAAGCCAACGCGGCTGAAATCGGAAGATTCTACAGCGCGCTGGAGATGGACTTTGACCGGAGAGAACTGCTGCCCCTGGGTGCGATCCGGAGAGCGGTGAGACGGGGCGATCAGGAGTTTCTGCTGTTCTATGACGACACGACCGGAATGACCCAGGGCTACGCCCTCTGCGGGGTCCGGAACGTCTACGGCTATGTGCTGCTGAAGTACTTCGGCATCTTCTCGTGGTACCAGGACCACGGACTCGGCGTCGAGGCCATGCGCCTGCTGCACAAGCGCTACGCCGACCGGCAGGGCATCCTCGCCGAGCTCACCGTGTTCGACGACAGCGAGGGCGGGGACTACCTGCGCAAGCTCAAACGCTTTTTCGCCCGCTTCGGCTATGAAGAAGTCCCCTGCAGCTACCGCCTCGGCGGCGCGGAGGTCTTCCTCACGGCAAAGCCGATCCGCGGCACGGCGGAAATCGCCCCCGTGGCGAAAAGGATCCTCATCGACTTTTACTCCCGCTGTCTCCGTCCGGCGCAGCTGGACAAAATGCTTGTTTTCACAGAATGAAGGAATTGGTCAACCAGATTCTCAATCATAAAGAACTGGCCGCCCTCCCGTCTCTGCTGGAGGGCGGCGGGCTTCCCGCGCTCATTTCGGGCCTGTCGGCGGTCCACCGGGCAAACCTCGCGGCCGCCCTGTGCACGGCGCTGGACAGACCCCTCTTTGTCCTCTGTCCGGACGACACCGCGGCGGAGAACTTCGCCCGCGACCTGCAGAGCATGCTGCAGCGCCCGGCGCAGTGCCTGGGCCTGAGGGAATATACCTTCCTCCCGGCGGAGGCGGTGTCCCGGCGGGTGGAGCAGCAGCGCCTCGCGGTGTTCCAGACGCTGGCGGATGCAGAACGGACCGGAGCGCTCACCGTCACGGTGGCCTCGGTGTCCGCCATGCTGCAGCGCACCGTGCCGAAGGATATCCTGCAGAGGGCGGCGTTCACGATCTCTTCCGATGAGAGCTACGCCATCGAGGATCTGGAGGAAGCCCTGATCCGCTGCGGCTACGAGCGGACCGAGCAGGTGGAAGGTCCGGGCCAGTTTGCAAGGCGCGGCGGCATCCTCGATCTCTTCTCCCCGGCGGAGGACCAGCCGGTCCGCATGGAGTTCTGGGGCGACGAGATCGACTCGATGGGCACCTTCGACATCTCGTCCCAGCGCCGGGACGAGGCCATAAAGGAATGCCGGATCCTCCCGGCGGCGGAGTCGCTGCCGACGCTGACCCCCGGCGGGGTCGAGGTCCTGTGCAAAAAGATGGAAGAGCTGGCCGACCGCTATCAGAAGCGGCGCGGCAGCGAGGCCGCCGGTAAAATCGCGGCGGCGCTGCGCCAGGCCGCCGACAGACTGCGGGACCGGCTCCCGATGACCGACCTGGACCGCTGGCTGCCGCTGCTGTACCCCGCGGCCACCGGCTTTGACTATATCCCGGAAGACGCGGTGGTCTTCCTGGACCAGCCCACCCGCTGCGGCGAGATGGCCAGGGAATACCGCAAGCAGCTGGGCGAGGACCTGCGCGCGCTGCAGAAGGACGGGCTCTGCCCCTTCGACGCGGACAGCTTCTGCTTCCCGCCGGAGGAGATCTGGAAGACGCTGGGCCAATACCCGCTCTACGCGGGCGACGCCTTCACGCTGGGCCGCGGCAGCTTCCAGCCGAAGACGCTGCTCAGCATCCCGGCCAAGCAGCTGCCCTCCTACGCGGGCAACGCCCAGGCGGCCGCGGAGGACCTGAAGGTCTATCTCAAACAGAACTACCGTGTGGTGATCCTGGCGGGCGACGAGCGCCGGGCCAAAGTGCTGCAGGAGTTTTTGAAGGAGCACGGTATGCCGGTCCTGATCCGGCCGGAGATGGATACGCTGCCGGACTACGGCGCCTGCTGCATCGGCGTCGGGGCGCTCTCCTCGGGCATCGAGTACCCCTCGCTGCGTCTCGCGATCCTGACGGACGCCCAGCTGATCCGCGGCAGGGGCAAGCGCCGCACGGCCAGGAAGCTGCCGGCCGACCGAAAGCGGATCGAGAGCTATTCCGACCTCTCCGTGGGCGACTATGTGGTCCACGAGACCCACGGCATCGGCCGCTTCGCCGGCATCGTCAAAATGCAGGTGGACGGATTCGAGAAGGACTATATCAAGCTCAGCTACGCCGGGACCGACATCCTCTATGTCCCCGCCACGCAGCTGGACATGGTGTCCAAATACACCGGCGGCGGGGAAGACCGCCCGGTCCGTCTCTCCAAGATGGGCGGAACCGAGTGGGCCAAAACCCGCTCCCGCGCCAAAGGCGCGGCCAAGGACATGGCAAGGAAGCTGATCGCCCTCTATGCCGAGCGGCAGCGGCTGCCCGGCTACGCCTTCTCCCCGGACAGCGCCTGGCAGAGGGAGTTTGAAGAGAACTTCCCCTACACCGAGACCGACGACCAGCTCCGCTGCACGGCGGAGATCAAGCGGGACATGGAGGCCTCTGTCCCGATGGACCGGCTCCTCTGCGGGGACGTGGGCTTCGGCAAGACGGAAGTGGCCTTCCGCGCGGTGATGAAGTGCATCCTCGACGGGAAACAGGCTGCGATCCTGGTGCCGACCACGGTGCTGGCGCAGCAGCATTACCAGACCGCGCTGCAGCGCTTCTTCGGCTTCCCGGTGGAGATCGGGCTTCTGAGCCGGATGGGCACCGGCGGCGACAACGGCAAGACCATCAAAAACCTCGAGACCGGAAAATGCGACCTCGTCATCGGGACGCACCGGCTCCTGTCCAAGGACGTGAAGTTCAAGAACCTGGGCCTGCTGGTGGTGGATGAGGAGCAGCGCTTCGGCGTGACGCACAAGGAACACATCAAGGAGCTCTCCCGCGGCGTGGACGTGCTGACGCTCTCGGCAACGCCCATCCCCCGGACCCTGAACATGGCCATGAGCGGCATCCGCGACATGTCCAACATCGAAGAGGCCCCGGAGGACCGCCAGCCGGTCCAGACCTTTGTCATGGAACACGACTGGGGCATCATTGCCGAGGCGATTCGGCGCGAGCTGCAGCGCGGCGGCCAGGTCTATTATCTCCACAACCGCATCGAGGACATCGACCGCACGGCCTACCGCCTCGCCCAGCAGTTGGAGAACGCCAGCGTCGCCGTGGCCCACGGCAAGATGGACAAGAACGAGCTCGCCCGGGTGATGGACAGCGTGGTCCAGGGCGAGACGCAGGTGCTGGTCTGCACGACGATCATCGAGACCGGCATCGACATCCCGAACGTCAACACCCTGATCGTGGAGGACGCGGACAAGCTGGGCCTCGCCCAGCTCCACCAGATCCGCGGCCGCGTCGGCCGCTCCACGCGCCGGGCTTCGGCCTATCTCACCTTCCGCCGCGACAAGGTCCTCACCGAGATCGCCGAAAAGCGCCTGACCGCCATGCGGGACTTTGCCCAGTTCGGCGCGGGGATGAAGATCGCCATGCGCGACCTCGAGATCCGCGGTGCGGGCAACCTCCTGGGCGCGGAGCAGTCGGGGCATATGGTGGATGTCGGCTACGACATGTATATGAAGCTCTTAAACGAGGCCGTGCTGGAAGAGCGCGGCATCCCGATCCCGCAGCGGGCTGAATGCTCGGCGGACCTCGCTGTGGCGGCCAACATCCCCGACCGGTATATCCCCTCCTCGGAGCAGCGGATGGACATCTACCGCCGCATTGCCCAGATCCGCACGGAGGCAGAGGCCGACGACCTGCTGGACGAGCTGATCGACCGCTACGGCGATCCACCGCCGGGGGTCAACGCCCTGATCCAGGTGGCGATTCTCCGGGGCGTCGCGGGCAACGCGGGCATCACCGACATCGTCCAGAAGCAGGGCGAGCTGCGGTTCACGCTCAAAGAGTTCAACATGGAGAAGGTCTCGGAGCTCTATGCCCGGCCGGAATACAAAGGGAAGCTTCGTGTGGAGGCGGGGTCCAAACCCTGTCTCAGCCTGAAGATAAAGTCCAAAAAGAACGTCATCGACGAAGCACGTGAGTTTGCCCTCGCCTGGGGCGGGGACAGCGAAGAAAGGAGCGCATCATGAAAAAATTTGTCATCGGCCTTCTGGTCGTCTGCCTGGTGATCATCGGAATCTTCGGGCTGACCGGTTCGAAGGAGCGGGCCCCCTATAACGAGGTTCTGCCGAACATTGTAACCTCCGATACGCAGGAGCCCACCGTCAGCGTCATCGGCGGCGCAGACGGCCCGACGGCGGTCTATGTCACCGGCGAGGACAGCGCCGAGCCCGCAGAGGAACCCGCTGAGGCAGAGGCTGCGGAAGAGCCTGCCGCACCCGCCGAAGCCGCGGAACCGGCCGCGGAAGAGGAGCCCGCCGCTGAGGCGGAGCCCGCGGAAGCTGCCGCCGAACCGGCTGAGGAAGCGCCGTCCACGGTGCCTGACGAGCCCGACACGGCCTCCGGCCGTCTCAACTATGAGGCCCTGCGCAGCCTGTACGATCCGGATGAAAAGGTCCTCAAGGTCGCCGGCAAAGAGGAGACCTGGGGAGACTACTTCTACATTCTCTTCACGCAGTGCGGCCAGATCGAGGATTACTTTGACGCCATGTCCGCCTATTACGGAATGGAGTTTGCCTGGGGCGACGCCATTGAAGAGGACGGCGACACCTATGCCGAGGCGGCGCTGGAGAGCGCGGACAACCTGATGATCCAGCTCGGCGCGCTGGAGACCTTTGCCGAGCAGAACGGCGTCGAGGTCGGCGAAGAGATGCAGGCCATGATCGAGAGCCAGATGGAGCAGGATATCGTCTCGGCGATGGGCGAAGGGGCCACGAAGGAGGAGTTCCTGGAGTACCTGAAGGGCATCCACCTCTCCGAGGACATGTACGCCCGCATCGTGACGCAGAACTTCCTGTATCAGGAGAGCTTCAACAAGATCTACGGCGAAAAGGCCGAGAACATCGACGATGAGACAGCCCTCAAGTTCCTGGAGGACAACGAGTACATCAGCGCCGCCCACATCCTCTTCCGGAACATCGACGACAGCACCGGCGAGGAGCTGGACGAGGCTGCCCTCGCGGCAAAGAAGGCGGACCTGGAGGCGCTGCTTGCCGAGCTGCGCGCCATCGAGGATCCCCAGGCGCGCAAGGAGGCCTTCCTTCAGAAGGTGACGGAACTCAGCGAGGACCCGGGCAAGCGCCACTATCCCGAGGGCTACACCTACGCGCCGGGCACCATGGTGCCGGTGTTTGAAAACGCCGCCAACGCGCTGGAGGAGTATGAGATCTCTGACATCGTCGACACCAGCTACGGCTACCACATCATCCTGCGTCTGCCGTACTCCCCGGACGCCATTGTCGAGTTCAACAGCGTCACCGGCGAGGCCAGAACCGCCCGTATGCTGGCGGCGAATCAGGAATACGGCGAGAAGCTGCAGGCCCTGGCCGACTCCCTCGAGCTCGAGTGGCTCCCGGGTCATGAGCAGCCGAATCTGATGTCCTTCGTCACAGAGTAAGAGCTATACGGAAGACGACAGCGCAGCAGCCTGCTGCGCTGTTTCTTCTGTCCATGTCTTCTGTCGACATTTCCTATTCCAGTAAAAACCAGGCCATAGGCAGAGGAATATAACGATATTCCTCAGTGATACGAAGATCGCCCTTCGTCAAAATAATTCCTTTTCCAGTCTGTTTCTTATACGTCTGACAATAATAATCCAGAGAAGGATGTTTTTTTCGATTACCGCTCTTGACTTCCAGGGGAATCACTTTTCCATCCACAACAATCAGAAAATCCACTTCGTATTTCTTTGTGACGCCATCATGGCTGACGGTTTTTTCATAGAAGCGCAAAGGAACATCTGAAGCAGATAAGGCCTGCGCTACCAGGTTCTCGGTCATCATACCCTGATTCACGGACAGGCTTCCCTTCATAAAAGTCTTATACAAATCGCTTTTCAGATAGTTTGTACCTGCAGCCAGCGTCAACAGCAGGCCGGTATCGCCCATATAGCATTTCAGTTTGGATGGCTGAACCGCGAACTCACTGAAAAGGTCAGGCTGATCGGTTCCAGAACAAAGAGAACCAACCATGGAATCGTCAATCCATCGAATCGCGTCTTTATAGCTGGAGAAACGGTCTCCCTCTCCTAAAGAGGAATATTTGATTTTTTTATCATGATGGGCAAGTTGCGAAGGGATTGCATTGAAAACAGCCTTTGCTTCTGCAACATAACCCTCGGCGTATTTTGCAATGTCTTCCCGATATAGCTTGATGATTCCACGCTTAATGTGCTCCACCCGGTCTATATTTCCTGAAGTGGCGTATTCAATAACAGCCTGTGGCATGCCTCCAACCAGCATATATCCCCTCAGCTTATCCATCATGGGTTTGAGCATATTCCCCAGGGGCCGGCTGGCTTGATAGGCTTCTCGCAGGAACGGAACTGTGACGGGATCGGACAATGCAGAAAGATACTCTTCAAAATCAAGAGGGTGAAGGAGCAGTTCTTCTTCCTCGGATGGGATTACGATGTCTTTTACATTTTTATGGATGGAAATCAGGGAACCGGTCTCAATGTAATCATAACGACCGTCTGCCACAAGATATTTGATGAGTTCCCTGGCTTTGGGATATTTCTGAATTTCATCAAAGATGAAAACAGACCTTCTTTCGATCAGGGGAATGCCATATAGAACAGAAAGCTGGTTGAAAAACTCATTCAGATTCTGTCGGTTTCCATACCGATCAAAAATCGCTTTCGTCCCAGCTAAAGGACTGGCGAAATCAATGAGAATGTAACTGGCATATTCATTCTTTGCAAATTCTTCTGCCAGATAGCTTTTTCCGACCCGGCGGGCGCCTTTAATAAGGATTGCCTTGGAAGAGGGGGAAGCATTCTTCCAGTGTAACAGCTGATTGTAAGCTTTTCTTTTAATGTCCATATAGATCCTCCGAGTATAGAGAATAAAAGGCTTTACCAAGGTAATAATACAAAAAATCGAGTATGAAGTCAAGCTGTTTTCAACAAATTTTTGAGTATGAAATAAGGAGCAAATCAACAAATTTTCAGATATAAAATCTGTCGTGCTGTACTTTACACATTCCTCGCAATCTTGCCGAATTTTTCAAAAAACACATCATATTAAAAAGTACACCTCTTGACGAGAGAGGTAGATTTCCTTTATAATGTCGGATGTCGTATGTAGCAGAAGGGCGGTGTGTACTTTGGATAGTATTTTTAAAACGGTACAGCAGCACAAGGAATTATCGCTGTCGGAACGGGTTGCGGAACAGATCAGCGATCTCATCAAGGAACAGAACATCGGAGTCGGGGATAAGCTTCCAAATGAGTTTGAGCTGGCAGAGAGACTGAATGTCGGCAGAGGAACTATCCGGGAAGCGGTAAAACTGTTGGTTGCACGCAACTGCCTGGAGATTCGCCGTGGAAAAGGTACTTTTGTAACCGAGAAGATCGGACAGGTGAACGACCCGCTGGGATTTGAATACATTACCGACAAAATTAAGCTAGCAGAAGAACTTTATGAAGTCCGTGTTCATCTTGAACCATGGATCGCCTCGTTGGCCGCTAAACGTATTCAGGAAGATGAAAAACAGGAGCTGCGACAGCGCTGCGAAGCAGTCGAGGAAAAAATCTCTAATGGTTTAGACCACTGTTTGGAAGATATTGCTTTCCATCATTATATTGCATCCTGTACACATAACAACGTCCTGTCTGAACTACTCTCTATTGTGACTTACAGTGTTCAGATTTTCACCAGATTCAAAGATCCAGATATGCTCCAAAGTACCGTTGAGCTTCACAGGGCAACAATGGAAGCAATCTGTTCGAACGATACAAAGGGGGCCAAAGCCAACATGCTGAAGCATATTGAATCCAATCTTGAAAACATTGAACGGCTGAAAGCAAAACAAACATCAGAAATTTGATTCTTTGGTAATAATCTACAAAACCCAGTCCATATTACTGGTGAAACTGACAAAATATAAAGTTATTTCAAAAACACCATTGACAAGCTAAAGTTAATGGTGTTATATTTTTGCCATCATCGGTCGTCATACGTCGCGCGTACGACGTGCGGCGGCGCAAAGTTCTGTAAAATAATATGGCAATGACCATGTTATTGATATTTCAAAACAGAAAGGAAGAAAAGCAATGAAAAAAAGACTCCTCGCGACCCTGTTGATCCTGATTATGGTATCCATGTTTGCTGTTTCTGCGGAGGCAGCAAAAGAAAAGCCAGTCGAACTGATCATTGGCGGTGTCACATCCATGAATGCAAAAGATGCAGTGACGAAATTCATTGAGCTGGTGGAGGATTATTCTGGCGGTACTATTGTCTGCAAGGACTTCCCAGATAATCAGCTTGGCAATGATGAGCAGAGATGGGAAATGACCCAAACCGGTGAGTGCGACATTTCTATCGGGTCTACATCTTCTGTGGCCTCCTCTTACAATGATTTCTATATCTTTGACACGCCGTATCTGTTTCTTAGCAGGGATGAAGTTTTCGACGTCGGTTTTGCCGGCAAAGCAGGGCAGGCAATCCTAAACGGCGTAGAAAGTCTGAATCTGAAAGGGCTGGCGCTCTGGGAGAACGGTTTCCGCAACGTCACAACAAACAACAAAGAGATTAATACTGTTGCGGATTTGAAGGGTTTGAAGTTGCGCACAATGGATAATGCAATTCATCTGGCCGCATGGAAGGCGATGGGTGCCAACCCGACCCCGATGGCGTTTTCTGAGGTCTTCACTGCGCTGCAACAGGGAACTGTTGACGGACAGGAAAACCCCTACGGAATTATTGTCGGCAACAAGTTTGAGGAAGTCGAAAAATTTGCAGCCGAAACCCGTCACAGCTTCACTCCCTACTATGTCGTCATGAATCTTGACCGCTGGAACAGTCTGACGGCAGAACAGCAGGACGCTATTACCCGGGCTATGTCGGAAGCTACCCAGTACGAGCGCGAACAGTCTGAAAAATATGAAGCAGAAGATGTTGCGACCATTGAGGCCGCCGGCTGCAAAGTAGTCAAACTTTCTGACGACGTCCTGGCAGAATTCAAGGCCGCTGCAGATTCCGCCGACTGTGCAACGATGGCTATGCAGAAGATGGAGCACCCTGAACTGGGCCAGCAGCTGATTGACACGCTTGCTGCCGCAAGAGACTGAAGTTTGGAGAGAGCCGCTGTTGACATGGGGCAGCTTTCCATGCCACAGCGGCTCTCGTTGTTTTTCCCGCGGAAATTGACTCTGGAGATCTGATGTCATAAAGGAGTGTCGTGAATTGAAAGTTCTCAAATGGATGGATGAGAATCTCGAAAAATGCTGTTGCGTAGTCCTGATGAGCGTCATGGCAGTCATCATTTTCATCCAAGTTGTGGCACGTTACGTGTTTCACAATTCGCTGAGTTGGTCTGAGGAACTTGCCCGCTATATATTTATTTGGCTGGTTTATCTCGGGATAAGCTATGGCTGCCAGATGCGAAAGCACATTAAAATTGACGCGGCACTTGGCCTCTTTCCGAAGAAAGTCCGGAAATATGTGGTGATCATCGGCGACCTGGTTTTCCTTTTCTTTGCCTGCTATATCGCTTATACAGGTTTGGCCTATTCTCTGAAACAGACGCGCGTTTCCTCCGCAATGAGCATCCCTTTTAAATATGTCTATATTTCGACCTTTTTCGGCTTTGGTTTCGCCGTGATCCGCCAGATCCAGACGATTCTTTACAGGATTCGCTGCATCAAAAACGGAGAGGAGTATGAAGGATGAGTCAGGCTGCCATTATCTTGTTTGTTTCCCTTGTTGTGTTTTTGATTTTGAACGTCCCGGTCGGCATTGCCATTGGCATGGCGTCTCTTTGTGTTGTCTTTAACAGCTCGCGTCTTACCTCCAGTTTTATGGTGCAGCAGATGATAGGCGGCACAGATTCCTTTCCGATTATGGCGATCCCGCTGTTCATTCTTGCCGGCGAGCTGATGGCCGCAGGGGGTGTATCGAAAAGAATTCTGAATGTCTGTAACGCATACTTCGGGCACATTACGGGCGGTCTCGCAATCGTCACGGTTGTGGTTTGCATGTTCTTTGCCGCTGTCAGTGGTTCCGGCCCGGCCACAGTCGCCGCAGTTGGCGCCATGGTTGTTCCAAGTATGCTCGATAAAGGATACAGCAAGAGCTTTACACTTGCATGCGTAGCCTGTGCCGGCTGCATCGGTGTCATTATTCCTCCCAGCATACCCATGGTCATTTATGGCGTTTCCACAACGACATCCATCACCGGCATGTTCCTGGCAGGATTCCTGCCGGGTATCTTCATCGGGGTTTGCCTCTGCGTTCTCTGCTACTTCTACTGCAAGAAAATGGGGTGGAAGGGCGACAGCCGGAGATATACCAGTAAGGAGCGCCTTGCCATCATCTGGGATGCCAAGTGGGCATTAATTGATCCGGTCATTATTCTTGGCGGCATCTACGGCGGCATTTTTACCCCAACGGAAGCGGCTGCCGTCGCGGCAGTTTACGCCTTTGTATGCGGTATGTTTATCTACCGTGAACTCACACCGAAGCAACTTTTCAATACCATTGCGAGCGCATGCTCCACCAACGGTACAACGATGGCGATCATTGGGGCGGCTACAGCGTTTACGCGTATTCTCACCATTGAGCAGATCCCGGCCATGATCACGCAGGGTATCCTCAATGTTTCCAGCAATCCAGTTATCGTGTTGATTTTGATCAATATTCTTCTGCTGATTGTTGGCTGCTTCATGGATACTACGCCAGCTATGATGGTGCTCTCCCCGATTCTGTTGCCAGTTGCGCTGCAACTGGGGCTTTCAGCGATTCACTTCGGCATCATCATGGTGGTTAACCTCGCCATCGGATTTATTACTCCCCCGCTCGGCATCAATCTCTTTGTTGCTGCCCGCGTTGGTAATACATCGCTGGAGACGGTCTGCAAAGGCATCATCATCTTTATTGTAGTAATGCTTTTCTGCCTGCTCTGCATCACTTATATCCCGGCGATTTCGGAGACATTACCCAGACTGTCAGGCATGGTTCTGTGATAAAGTTTCTCACAAAGAAAGAGGTATTTGTATTATGAAAAAAGTGCTGATTGCCAAGCCCAACTATAAGAAATTCAGCCCAACGGGCTATCAGATGCTGCTGGACAAAGGCTATGAGGTCGTGACCACGCCGCTTGACCGGGACTATTTTCTGGAAGAGTTGCTCCCAATGATCGGGGACATCGATGGCTGTATCGCTAACTGCGAGCCCTGGGGGGAGGAGGCGATGAGCGCCGCACCGAACGTAAAAATTCTTGCACGTTACGGTACCGGTATGAATTCTGTAGATACCGAGGCTGCAAAGCGTCATGGGATTATGGTTACCAACTGCCCCGGTGTTAACGCCAACTCTGTCGCCGAGCATATCATGACGCTTCTGCTGGCTGGTATTCGGGATTTGCCGAGGCAAAATGAAATGACAAAAGAAGGACAATGGAAAAACCTGAACTTCCACGAGGTATCGGGGAAAACGGTCGGCATCCTGGGCTTCGGTTATATCGGAAAACTGGTGGCGAAGAAGCTCACGGGTTTCGACTGCCGCACCATCGCCTATGATGTGGTGCAGGACCGGGAGACCGCCGAAAAATACGGTGTGGAATTTAAGAGCTTTGAAGAGCTCATGAAGGAGAGTGACATCATCTGCATTCTGGTCCCGCTGCTTCCATCAACGGAAAACATGATCAACCGCGAGAGCCTCAAACTCTGCAAGAAAGGCGTAATCTTTGTCACTGACGCGCGCGGCGAGGTAGTGGATGAAGAGGCAATGTATGACGCGCTTGTGAGCGGGCAGGTGGGCTTTTTTGCATCGGACGTCTTTGTGCATGAACCGGCGACGCCGGAGAACACCCCGCTTCTTACACTCCCCAACGTGATTGCGACTTCCCACAACGGTGCGGAATCCTATGAGAACCTCGAAAACTGCGGAATTGTGACCGCACAGCAGATCATAGATGCGCTGGAAGGGCGCGAGCCGCAGTACCGGCAGGTTTAATTCTCCCGATATTAAGCTTTATCACGTATTTATTGCGGAGGTATGGAATAAAAAAATGAACGCAATGAACGAAAAGATTAGCGCCATCGGTGTAGTGCCGGTGATTAAGCTTAACCATCCGGAACGTGACGCCGCCAACCTCGGCAAGGCCCTTTGCGCGGGCGGCGTACCTGTGGCGGAGATCACCTTCCGCGCAGCCGGTGCGGATGTTGCCATCCGTCTCATGAAGGAAGCCAATCCCGAGATGATCGTCGGTGCGGGCACGGTCACCAATACCGCGCAGATCGACAAGGTCATTGAGGCAGGCGGCGAGTTTATCGTCACGCCCGGCTTTGATCCTGAGCTGGTAGCCTACGCACAGGAGAAGAACATCCCCATTTTCCCCGGCTGCACCACTGCGTCCGAGTATCATCAGGCGCTGAAATTCGGCCTGGAAGTGCTGAAATTCTTCCCGGCCGAGCAGAGCGGCGGCCTTGCCAAGATCAAGGCCCTGTCTGCACCCTTCCCGATGTTCAAGGTCATGCCCACCGGCGGCATCTCCTTGAAGAATCTGAAAGAGTACATCTCTTCCCCGGTAATCGCAGCCTGCGGCGGCAGCTATATGGTCACAGCGGACCTGATCGACAACAACAAGTGGGATGAGATCACGGGGCTTTGCAAGAAGTCCAGAGAAATCGTCGAAGAAGCCAGAGGATAAGGGAGGAAAAATATCATGGAACTCAATCTGCGTCCGAAAGAAGAATGCCGTTTTGACGCCGTGTCTCTCGGCGAAATCATGCTCCGCCTGGATCCCGGCGAGGGGAGAATCCGCACCGCCCGCAGCTTCCGCGCCTGGGAGGGCGGCGGCGAGTATAACGTCATCCGTGGGCTGCATAAGTGCTTCGGCATGAGCACAGCGGTAATCACCGCCTTTGCCGACAACGAGGTGGGCAAGCTGATGAAGGACTTTATCGAACAGGGCGGCGTATCTACCGATCTTATCTACTGGAAGAAGACCGACGGCATTGGGCGCATCTGCCGCAACGGCATCAACTTTACCGAGCGCGGCTTCGGCATCCGGGGCGCCGTGGGCTGCTCCGACCGGGTCAACACCGCGATCTCCCAGGCGACACCTGAGGACTTCGATTTTGAGTATATCTTCGGCAAGCTGGGGGTGCGCTGGCTGCACACCGGCGGCATCTACGCGGCGCTCTCCGAACAGAGCTGCGAGACTGTCATCGCAGCCTGCAAGACCGCGAAGAAGTACGGTACTGTCATCTCCTATGACCTCAACTACCGCCCCTCCATGTGGAGCGCCATCGGCGGGCTGGAAAAGGCCAGGGAGGTCAACCGTGAGGTCGCAAAATACGTCGACGTCATGATCGGCAACGAGGAGGACTTCACCGCCTGCCTGGGTTTTGAGATCGAGGGCAACGACGAGAACCTGAAAGAGCTGAACCTTGACGGCTACAAGAAGATGATCGGCAAGGCTGCCGAGACGTACCCGAACTTCAAAGTAGTTGCTACCACGCTGCGTACGGTGAAGACTGCGACGGTCAACGACTGGAAGGCCATCTGCTGGGCCGACGGCGAGATCTACCAGTCCAAGGAGTACAACGGTCTCGAGATCATGGACCGCGTGGGCGGCGGCGATTCCTTCGCCTCGGGCCTGGTCTACGGCCTGATGACCACGGGCGACGCCGAGAAGGCCGTCAACTACGGCGCGGCCCACGGCGCGCTGGCGATGACCACTCCGGGCGATACCTCCATGGCTTCCGTCAATGAGGTCGAAGCCGTCATGGGCGGTGCGGGCGCAAGAGTAAAACGATAGAATGGAGCATAGAAATCCGCTTCTATCGGGTGGGACGACACAGAAATTCATTACCTTCGGCGAGATCATGCTGCGCCTGACCCCGCCGAACTACGAGAAAATCGGGGTTGCGACCAATTTTGAAGCAAGCTATGGCGGGAGTGAGGCCAATATCGCTTTGGCTCTGGCAAATTTAGGCATCGACAGCACTTTTTTCAGTGTCGTGCCGAACAATTCTCTCGGGAAGAGCGCCGTGCGTATGCTTTGCAGCAACGATGTACACTGTGCTCCTGTCATTCTCACAACGCCGGAAGAAACACCGACCCATCGTCTCAGTACCTACTATCTGGAAGCAGGTTACGGGATCTGGCCGAGCAAAGTGATCTATGGATCGAAAGCACAGTGCCATCACGGAATATGACTTCTCAAGAATTGATCTGGACAAGCTGCTTACGGGTTTCGAATGGCTGCACTTAAGCGGTATTACGCCGGCGCTTTCGCCAGACTGTGCTGCATTTTGTCTCGCCTGCGCCCGAAAGGCGAAGGAGCTTGGACTGACCGTGAGCTTTGACGGCAACTTCCGCTCCGGGCTCTGGACCTGGGAAGCGGCGAGGGACTGCTGTACCGAGCTGCTACCCTATGTGGATGTCCTTTTTGGAATCGAACCCTACCATCTGTGGCGGGATGAGCAAGATCACGCGAAGGGCGATCTGAAAGAAGGCATTCCCCTTCAGCCAAGTTACGAGCAACAAGACGAGGTCTTTCAGGCGTTTGTAAGCCGCAGACCGAATCTCAAATGCATCGTCAGACATGTACGGTATGCCCATTCCGGCAGTGAAAACAGACTCATGGCCTATATGTGGTATCAGGGGCATACGTTTGAGAGCAAACTTTTTACCTTCAACATCCTCGACCGTGTGGGCGGAGGCGACGCTTTTGCCAGCGGCCTGATCTACGCCATGATGAACGGCTTCAAGCCCATGGAGATGATCAATTTCGCGGTGGCGAGTTCCGTTCTCAAGCACACCATTCACGGCGATGCAAACATTACCGACGACGTGAAGGGTATTCAGGCCCTGATGAATACGGATTACGATATCAAACGATAAAACAAAAATCTGAAAAACGGGAATCCGGCGGTATTGCAGTTGTAAAATCGTCAAGCAGCTGAAAACCCGAAAAAGCGAGAGAAACGCAGTTGTTCTCTTGCTTTTTCTTTGGATGCAGACTATGATCTGCTGTAGAACGACCGTGTTGAGACCGAAAAAAGGAGAGCACAACATGCTGAAAAGTCAGGAAGTACGGAAACGGGCACCTGAGATGGACCCGCTCCGGATGGGGATGGGATGGAAGGTTGAAGATCTGGATAAGCCTCAGATCATGGTGGAGAGCACCTTCGGCGACAGTCACCCGGGCTCAGCGCATCTCAACCGCTTTGTCGAACAGGCAGTGCAAGGGATCAGCGAAAACGGCGGCAAAGCTTCGCGATACTTTGCCACCGATATATGCGACGGCATCGCCCAAGGCCACGACGGCATCAATTATTCCCTGCCCCACCGAGACGCCATCGTGAACCTGGTCGAAGCCCAGGCCAACGCCACGGGCATCGACGGCGGCGTGTTCATCGCCAGCTGCGACAAGTCTATGCCCGCCATACTTATGAGCATTGGTCGCTTGAAGGACATGAGCGCTATCGTCGTCACCGGCGGCGTTATGGAGGCCCATGTCCTGCCGAGACAGTATGTGGTACAGGATCCTGCCTGCGCCATCAACGATCTGCTGACCCTGGAGCAGATCGGCAAGTTCGACGCCTGGGAAAAGACCGGCGTCATCCCGAGCGAACAGCTGGAGTACTACAAGCACAACGCCTGTCCCAGCTGCGGCGCATGTTCGTTCATGGGCACCGCCTCCACCATGCAGATCATGGCCGAAGCCCTGGGACTGATGCTCCCGGGAACCGCTCTGATGCCCGCGACCGCGCCGGAGCTCGCCAAGGCCGCCCGGGCGGCGGGAAAGCAGCTGATGCAGCTGGTGAACCAGGGGATCCGGGCCAGGGACATCGTAACAATGAAGAACTTTGAAAACGCTATCATGGTTCATGCGGCCATCTCCGGCTCCACTAACGCCACCATGTACCTGCCGGCCATTGCCCACGAGTTCGGCTTCGCCATCGATGCCGACACCTTTGATCGGATGCACCGGGGCGCACACTACCTGCTGAATATCCGACCCTCGGGGGACTGGCCTGCCCAGTACTTCTATTATGCCGGCGGCGTGCCGAGGGTAATGGAGGAGATCAAATCCATGCTGCACCTGGACGTGCTTACCGTCACCGGCAGGACCCTGGGCGAAAACCTAGAGGACCTGAAGAAAAACGGCTTCTACGAACACTGCGACCGGCTCCTGCGGGAAAAATCCGCCGCCCTTGGCCTCACGGTCCGGCGCGGGGATATCATCCGCGACTTTGACGACGCCAAGGGGACCGACGGAAGCATTGCGATCCTGCGCGGGAACCTTGCCCCGGAGGGCTGTGTTATCAAGCATACAGCCTGCCCGAAGAACATGTTCAAAGCTACCCTCACCGCGAAGCCCTATGACAGCGAGGAAGCCTGCATCGACGCGGTGTTGCACGGTGAAGTGCGTCCCGGCGATGCGGTCTTTATCCGCTATGAAGGGCCCCGCGGTTCCGGCATGCCGGAGATGTTCTATACCGGCGAGGCCATCTGTGCCGACCCGAAGCTGGCCGCCAGTTTCGCCCTGATCACCGACGGGCGCTTCTCCGGCGCGTCCCGCGGTCCGGTGATCGGCCACGTGAGCCCGGAGGCTGGGGTCGGCGGGCCTATCGCCTTTGTGGAGGAGGGCGACCTCATTGAGATTGATGTGGAGACGCGCTGTCTTGAGATCGTCGGCATCCGGAGTGAACGGAAAACGCCAGAAGAGATCGACGCCGTCCTAAAGGAACGGCGGAAGGCATGGACCGGTTTTATGAGCAAGTATCAGAGCGGTCTGCTGAAACTCTATGCCCGGCACGCTGTCAGCGCTATGAAAGGCGCGTATATGGAGTAAGGGAAGGACACCCATCCCGGCTACATTGAAGAACGATGGAGCATTGATCCGTGCCGGCGGCGGGGACATAAATTTCCCATTGACGGAGTATGTTGTTTTGTTTATACTACTCTGGATGCCGGAAAACCGTCGGAGAGAGACCTGTTTCTCCGGGAGAATCTGATCAAATGAAGGAACTGCAACATGCTCAATGAATTTTCACGGACCCAGCTGCTGCTGGGGCCGGAAGCCATGGAAAAGCTGTCGCAAAGCCGTGTGGCCGTTTTCGGGATCGGCGGCGTGGGCGGCTATACGGTCGAAGCGCTGGCGAGATCCGGCGTCGGCGCGCTGGATCTGGTGGACGACGACCGGGTCTGTCTGACCAACATCAACCGGCAGATCCTGGCCACGCGCAGGACCGTCGGGAAATACAAGGTGGATGTGGCGGAAGAACGGGTCCATGAGATCAATCCCCGCTGCGAGGTTCAAACCCATAAGACCTTCTATCTGCCGGAGACGGCGGAGCAGTTTGACTTCTCCCAATACGATTACGTGGTAGACGCCATCGACACCGTGAGCGGCAAGATCCAGCTGGTGCTGGCGGCCCGGGCGGCCGGGACACCGATCATCAGCTCGATGGGCGCCGGCAACAAACTGGACGCCACGGCCTTTCGCGTGGCGGATATTACGCAGACCTCGGTTTGCCCGCTGGCGCGGGTTATGCGGCGGGAGCTCAAAAAACGCGGTGTCACGCACCTGAAGGTGGTTTATTCGACAGAGAAGCCCATCCGGCCGCTGGAGGATATGAGCATCAGCTGCCGGACCAACTGTATCTGCCCGCCGGGGACGAAGCGCCACTGCACCGACCGCCGGGATATCCCCGGTTCGGTGGCCTTTGTGCCCTCGGTCGTAGGGCTTATTATCGCAGGCGAAGTTGTAAAGGATCTGGTGAAGCAATGAGCAGAGAATTGGAAAAATACCAGCTTGTGGAGCAGAGCATCAACAAGAAATTCCGCAAGACGATCTGGCGGCCGTTTATCAACGCCGTCAAACAGTACGAGCTGATCCAGGAAGGAGACCGGATCGCCGTCTGCATCTCGGGCGGAAAGGACTCGTTTCTGGACGCCAAGCTGCTGCAGATGCTGCAGCGTCACAGCGACGTGCCCTTTGAGCTGGTCTTTCTGGTGATGGACCCGGGCTACAATGAGTATAACCGGAAAAAGGTTGAAGACAACGCGAAGCTGCTGAACATCCCGATCCAGATTTTCGACACCGACATTTTTGACGTGACCGCCTCGGTGGACGGCTCGCCCTGCTATCTCTGCGCCAGGATGCGCCGCGGCTATCTCTACAGCAAGGCAAAGGAGCTGGGCTGCAACAAGATCGCCCTGGGCCACCATCTGAGCGACGTGATCGAGACGGCGCTGATGAGCATGTTTTACGGATCCCAGCTGCAGGCGATGCTGCCAAAGCTCCACAGCCAGAACTTTGAGGGCATGACGCTGATCCGTCCGCTCTACTGCGTCCATGAGGAAGATATCCTGGCCTGGAAACGGTATAACGAGCTGGATTTCATCCAGTGCGCCTGCCGGTTTACGGAGAACTGCTCCCTTCCGGACGATGATTCCGGCGGCAGCAAGCGCAAGGAGATGAAAATCCTGATCCGCCGACTGCGCAAAGACAACCCCAACATCGACCGCAGCATCTTTAACGCCATCCACGCCGTACATCTTGACACCTTCCCCGGCTACAAATCGAACGGCGAGATGCACAGTTTTCTGGAGCAGTTTCGCGAGGAAGAAAACGCATCGAGTTTTCACGAGGAATAAGCAAAAAAGCAAAAGTCTGAACCTGGTTCGTTTCCGGGTTCAGACTTTTTTGCGTTCAAAAGGATTGCAGAATAAGAGGACAGAAAAACTTGTCATTGCGCGGGGGGCGGCAAAATGCTATACTTTTCCCTGCGGCCGCTGCACCGACCGGCGCAGGACCGCCGACAACCGCAAAATACAGATTTTGAATAGAAAGGAACGCAACATGAAAGTATCCGAACTGCCCTATCGCAGAGTAACCATCGAAGAAGTCACCTCCGTGATGGAGGACGTGCTCGCCCGCATCCGGAACGCCGCCTCCGTCGACGAGATCCTGGCCGCCCGCGAGGACGAGCGCAGGCTCATGCTGGAGTATACCACCAACACGGCCCTGGCCTATATGCGCTACTCCTGCAACACGGTGGACGAGTTCTATGTCGCCGAGAACGAATACTACGACGAGATCGGCCCCGCGGTGCAGAACTACTCCGTCCAGTACGCCTCCGCGCTGCTGGATTCCCCCTTCCGCGCGGAACTGGAGGAGAAGCTCTCCCCGGTGCTGTTCAAGGCGATGGAAGTGGAGAGAAAGTCCATGTCGCCGGAGATCGTGGAGGACATGATCGAGGAGAACAAGCTGGTCCGGGAGTACTCCGACCTGATGAGCGGGATGGAGTTTACCTTCCGGGGCGAGACCATGCCCCGCGCCATGCTGATGAAGTACGCCAAGGACGAAGACCGGGCGACCCGCAAGGAGTGCTATGAGGTCCTGGGCCGCGGGCTCGCCGAGCATCAGGAGCAGCTGGACAGCATCTACGACCGGATGGTGCATGTCCGCGACCGCATGGCGAAGAAGATGGGCTACAAGAACTTTGTCGAGCTGGGCTACCACCGGATGGGCCGCCTTTGCTACGACGAGGAGAAGGTCCGCGTCTTCCGCGAGAACATTCTGAAGGACATCGTCCCCGTGATCGCGCACCTGCGCACGGAAAACGCAAAACGCCTCGGCGTCGAGGACTACCATCTCTATGACGACGGTGTGATCATCCCGGGCGGCGACCCGAAGCCCTTCGGCAAGGCCGAGATCTTCGCCGCGGCGAAAGAGATGTACCACGCCATGGGCGAGGAGACCGCCGCCTTTATCGACATGATGCTGGAAAACGAAGCCTTCGACGTCGACAGCCGCAAGAACAAGTGGGGCGGCGGCTACTGCACGGAGTTTCCGAAGTTCAAACAGCCCTTCATCCTCGCCAACTTCAACGGTACCGCCGGGGATGTGGACGTGGTGACTCATGAGGCCGGCCACGCGCTCAACGCCTACCTGATCGCGGACAACCGCTTCGCCCTGGAGCTGGGCTGCGGCGGCATGGAGACGGCCGAGACCCACTCCATGAGCATGGAATTTTTCGCCTGGCCGTATATGGCAAAGTTCTTCGGCGAGAACGCGGATCAATACCGCTTCATGCATGCGCTGGACGCCTTCTCCTTCCTGCCCTACGGGACCATGGTGGACGCCTTCCAGCACATCGTGTATGAAAACCCCGATATGACCCCCGCCGAGCGGGATGCGGCCTGGCTGGAGCTGGAGAAGCAGTTCCGCCCGCATATCTCGATGGAGGGCATGCCCTATCTGGAGAAGGGGACGCGCTGGCAGTACCAGATGCACATCTATGAGAGCCCCTTCTACTACATCGACTACTGCCTGGCCCAGACGGCGGCCTTCTGCTTCCTGCTGGCCTCCCAGGAGGACTATGACGACGCCTTCCGGCGCTACCTGCGCCTGAGCCGCCAGGGCGGCGAGAAGGTCTGGACCGACCTGCTGGAAGAAGCGGGCTTCCCGTCCCCCTTTGAGCCGGGAGCGCTGAAGACCCTGGCCCAGCGGGTAGACGCCCTGCTGGAGAAGATCCGGGTATAACAAGCGATAAGAAAACGGAAATGGATTTGGGCACACGGCGATATGCGCTCTCCATGAGAACAGGGGAGAAAGCAAAGCGCAGTCAAACATAACAGCAAAAAAGAGAACGTCTTCAGACTGATTGGAAGACGTTCTCTTTTTAGGTTTTTTTATTCAGCTTCCCGTTCGGTACGGTTATCTCTTCGCGGCGTTTTTGCCGGCCAGACGGCCGAAGGTGACGCTGCGCCCGGCTGCGGCGCCTGCCAGCAGGTTCGGATAGCTGGTGGCGAAGTATCCGCCGGAGCAGTCGCCCGCGACATAGAGCCCCTCAATGGGATTGCCCTCGGTGTCAATGGCGTTGAGGTCCGTATTGATGCGGATTCCGTCCATGGTGCAGATGAAGTATCCGCCGCTCATACGGACGCCCTCAAACGGCGCGGTGCGCATTGCCGAGAGACGGTAAGGCTCCTTGCCGAAGTCCTCGTCCTTCTGCAAGTCGTAGAGTTCGTTGTAGCGGTCGACGGTTTTCTTGAAATTCTCAACGGGGAGGCCGAGTTTTTCGGCCAGCTCTTCGATGGTGTCGGCTTTCACAACGTAGCCCTGATCGCGGTACATGGGCATGAAGTAGCCCTCGTTCAGGGCCAGAGGCCAGACGGATTCGGCGCCGTTTTCGTGATCGAACATGCGGCTGCAGCCGTGAGTGTCGAAGCGCATCATGTCTTCGATATAGTTGGCGTCCCAGACCATGGCGTAGGTCATGCCCGGCTGGGTATAGGCGGTGTGCAGGATGTGGTCATAGCAGCCGGATTCGTTGGTGAAGCGCTCGCCCTCAAGATTGACCTTCAGGAAAGGCTGGCTTCCCATCCAGAAGAGGACGCCGGGCGTCTGGCAGCCGACCTGGTCCGGCATGACAGCGCCGCGGTCAAACAGCATGCCGCAGTGGGTTTCGTCCATGGCGGCCCCCGCCCACAGGCAGGCCTTGATCCCGTCGCCCTGGCTGCCGGGATAGGAGTAGTTGATGTTGATCATCTTGGCGGTTTCCGGCTGCAGCGCTTTGAGCATGTCCATATTCAGACTGTAGCCGCCCGTACAGACGATGACGCCCTTGGAGACGTTATATCGGACATAGCCTTTCTCGGTAGAGGCATAGATGCCGGTCACGGTGTTTCCGTCCTTGATCAGGGACACCAGCGCGGTCTTGTAGTGGATCTCAAGCCCCAGTTTTTTTGCGTACTCTTTCAGAATGTTCGCAGTGGCGCCGTGGGCGCCCTCCGTATCGCTCATCTGGAGGGAATGACCGACATCATAGATGGGGTAGCGGACATCCACGGTATGGCTGTCTACCTCGTGGCGGAAGCGCAGACCGCCTTCGGTCACGCGGTCGGTGTACCAGTCGATGGCCTCGCCGGAGTTGTCGGCCCAGAGTTTGTAGAGCCGCTGGTCGCCGTAGCCGTTAGACTGCCGGTAGAGCTCGGTGATGACGTCAAACTTGTCCGGATTGTCGCCGTCGGCCAGCTGCTCGCGGCTGCCGATGGCGCCGAGGGTATCGCGGATGCCGGAACCGCCGAATTCCTCGTCCATCTTTTCAATCAGAATGGTCCTTGCACCCTCTTCAACCGCTGAGCAGGCGGCAAAGAGCCCGGCCGTGCCGGCGCCGATAACCAGAACCTCGGTCTCGACGGTTTCTATCACGTCGCTCTCTTCGATAACGGGCGCCTCGCCAAGCCAGTCAGCCTGCCCCTGGCCGGCTTCGGCCTCGGCGTCCGCCGCCTGCAGGAGGCTGACGTCAATACCTTTGGCCTGGGCGATGCAGGACTCGCATGCTTGCCTGACGGCACGGGAAGTGTTGGTGGCGCCGCTGACGGCGTCGATCTGATAGGTCTGGAGCGAAAGGATCTGATCCTTCAGTTCGGCGGCGGCAACCTGACCGATGGACTCCGTCTCGCCGTCTGCGGTAATGCTGGCCTCAAGAATGCTGGTTTCATCCACCGTGATGGTCACGGTGACATCGCCGCCGAACCCGGGTGCGGTGGCGGTATAGGTGCCGGGAATATAGGTTGCCGGGATCTCTTCTGCAGACGCATGAGTGATGCCGAGGGCTGAACCGGTGGCCATGACGCCGAGGGCCGCGGCGCCGCGGAGAAAGTCTCTGCGGGAAAGTGTTTTGTCGGACATAAGAAACCTCCTGTATGGATGATGATTCCACTATAACATCTTTACGCGGAGGGAAAAAGAATATATAATATGACGAGAAACGCAGGCTTTTCCTGCGTTTGGAGGGGCGACATGAATATCACACAGCTGAGATACTTTCTAAAGACAGCCGAATATATGAATTATTCCAAAGCCGCGGACGCGCTTTATATTGCACGGCAGTCCCTGCGTCAGGCCATTGCAGTGATGGAAGAGGAAATCGGCAAGCCGCTCTTCGAGAACGTCCGGAACAAGCTGACGCTGACCGAATACGGCGCCTATCTGAACACGGCCGGACGCGATGCCCTCCGGGCTTTCGACGAGATGGAACGGGGGCTGGTCAGCCTGACCGCCGGAGCGGTACGTCTGAGGATCGGGTTTTCGATGAGCCTGTTTCCTTTTATTCTGCCGGACAACGAGCTGATTCTGCGCGGGTTTCAGGGCGGATTTCCGGATATCCGGCTTCAGGTGGAACAGATGGAGAATGACGCGGTGATCCGCGCGGTGGAGGACGGGCAGCTGGATGCGGGCTGTATCCTGCAAATGCCCTGCCGCCGTGAGGGCTGCCGCATGCATGTGCTGAGGGAATATGAGGTAGCGCTGGATCATGAGGATCCTGAGCTTTTCGGAGGAAAGCGATATCTGAAACCGGAGGATCTTGAAGGGATTCCCTGCCTGGGAATGGGGAGTCTGGAGGTCAGCATGCGGCCGCTGTGGGAACTGTGCGCACAGAGCGGTATTCACTTCCCCTATCAGACCGTGCCCCTGACCCTGGACGCATTTTACCAGATCAAACACGGAAACACCGTCGGGTTTGATATCCTGAAAACGAATGTCCCGGAATTTGACTGGAACAAGACCAGTGTGCTGACCGGTTTTCACTGGGAATTGGGCTTTCTCTGTTCGGAGCAGAGTGAAAACCAGGGCCTGCTAAACCTGTTCTGCCGGTATATGGAGGGCGAATACAAAGCCCGCTGGGAACAGTACGACCGCATCTTCGCCGATGAGAGAAAAGGCCTGCGGCCGTGAGGAAAAAGAGAGGGTCTGGCGGCCGCATTTAAAATTCTTGAAAAAGCGCAGCAAACAGATTATGATGGTCGGCAGAACCGAAAGGCCCGACCTGGCGGCGGAAAGAGAGGAAAACGCATGCAGAATCGTCAGGAAGTGAATACACCGGCGCCGGACCGCAGGAAAGGAGCATCCGCATGATCTATATCATCCGCCACGGACAGACCGAACAGAACAGCCGCAATATCCTGGCCGGGCGCGCCGACTACCGCCTGAACGAGACGGGGATCCGCCAGGCCCGGGAGGCCGGGGACTGGCTGAAGGAACAGAACATCCGTTTTGATCTCGTGTACTCCAGCCCGCTGGACCGCGCCCTCCGCACCGCGGAGCTGGCTGCACCCGGCGTCGAGCGGAAGATCGACGAGCGGCTGATCGAGATGGAATTCGGCCCCTACGAGGGGATGGACCTGACCCGCCCCGCCCCGGAAGTGGCGTTTTTCTTCAGCGACTTTGAGCACAACCCGGCTCCGGAAGGGATGGAGCCGCTGGCCGCGGTCACCGAGCGGCTGGGCGCGCTGCTGGAGGAGCTGAAGCCCCTGGCCGCGGAGAAGGAAATCCTGCTCTCCACCCACGCCATCGCCATGAAGGGCGCCCTCTCGTATCTGACGCCGCCCGAGCGCGGCAGCTACTGGTCCAAATACATTGAAAACTGCGCCATCTACCGGACCGAACTCGCAGACGGCGTCTATACCGAGCCGGTGCAGATCCGGTGAGCAAAGAAGGTGTCATGATGCAGCTGAAAAATCCGATACTCTCCGGCTTTCACGCCGACCCCTGCATCTGCCGCAGAGGGGACGACTACTACATCGCGGTGTCCAGCTTCGAGTGGTTCCCGGGGATCCCGGTGTATCACTCCCGGGATATGAAGCACTGGGAGCTCTATACCAATGTGCTGACCGACGAGAACACCTGCGACCTCAGGCGCCTACCCTCTGCCAAGGGGATCTGGGCGCCGTGCCTGACCTGGTGCGAGGAGGAGGGCCTCTTTTATGTGATCTACGGTGTCATGAACTCGATGAACGCCCGGTATTTTGACATCGATAACTTCCTCATCACCGCGCCGGATATCCGCGGACCCTGGAGCGAACCGGTCTACCTGCACTCCGCCGGCTTCGACGCCTCTCTGCTGCACGATGACGACGGGCGGAAATGGCTGGTCTCGCTGGACTGGGAGTTCCGCACCGGCTACGAAAAGCCTGGCGCGATCTGCATCGTGGAGTACGACCCGAAGGCCAAAGCCATCAAGGGCTACCCGAAGCGGATCTGGCGCGGCGGTACGGACCGCGGCTGCCTGGAGGCGCCGCATCTGACCAAGCGAAACGGGATGTATTACCTCATGTGCGCCGAGGGCGGCACGGGGTATTATCACTGCGTCACCATGGCCCGGGCGAAGGATCCCTTCGGCCCCTATGAGGGCGACCCGGCCAACCCCATCCTGACCGCGGTGCCCGAGAACAAAAACGAGCGCGCCGACGTCGACCACCTCAAGCCGCGCTATTATAACCCCGCCAGCTACCTGCAAAAGTGCGGCCACGGCAGCTATGTGGACTGCCCCAACGGCGAGACCTGGCTGGTGCATCTGTGCGCAAGGCCCTTTACCCCGGAACTGCGGTGCACCCTGGGCCGTGAGACGGCCATCCAGAGGATGACCTGGACCGAGGACGGCTGGCTGCGCCTTCAATCGGGCGGCAATATGGCGCAGACCTTTGTGGAGGGGAGTGCGCTTCCCGACTGGGAGCCGGCGCAGATCCCCGAGCGGGACGATTTTGACAGCGGGACCCTGGGCATCCAGTACTACGCACCGCGCATCAACGCCAACAGCTTCTGCGACCTCAAAGCCCGCCCCGGCTGGCTGCGCATGAGGGGCCAGGAGGCGAGAAGCTCGCTCAACCAGGTCAGCATCCTGGCGCGGAAGCTGCGGAGTGTGAACGCGGAGACCGTCACAAAAATGGATTTCAGACCCGAGATCCACCAGCACAGCGCCGGACTCATCCTCTACTATGACAACATGAACTATGCCTACCTGCGCAAGTACTGGAGCGATACGCTGGGGGGACCGGCGATCTCGGTGGTCCGGCTGAATAACGGCGAAAAGACCGACTTCAACAGCGCCCGGCGCGCGGCCGGGGACGGCCCTGTGTGGATGAAGCTGCGCGTGAAAGGGAGAGAGTCCCAGTTCAGCCTGTCCTTTGACGGCGAAGCCTGGGAGGAGATCGGCCCCGCCTTCGACACCAGCGAGTTCTCCGACGAGTATTCCCAATACGGCGAGTTCACGGGGACCTTTGTGGGTCTGACCTGCGCCGATCTGATCCGGCATAGGATGACCGCGGATTTCGACTTCTTCGAATACCGCGATCTGGAGCCGGACCTGCTGACCGGCGCGCCGACCAGCAGCCGGGAAGGGGTCCACGCGGACGCGCTGCAGAAGAAGCTGCGCAAAAAGGTCCAGTCTCTCAGCGCCGACCTGCACGAGAGCGAGAGGAGCCACAACTCCTATGAACAGGAGCTCCGTGAGCAGGAATGCGTCCGCCGTGGCGACGTGGAGGGCCTGCACCGCGCCATCGGGGAGCTGGATCTCTCCAGAGTCGGGACTCTGTCCCGGGAGGAACTGCGCAACTGGAAGAACCTGGCCATTGTCGTGCTGACGCTCTCCTCCCGCTCCGCCATCGAGGGCGGCGTATCCCCGGAGCTGGCCTTCTCGATGGAGGACGTCTTTGTCCAGCAGATCGAAGAGCTCAAAAGCAAGGACGAAATCATGAACTTTACCAGAAAAGCGGAGCTGGAATACTGCCTGGCGGTGCGGGACCACAGCCGCAGCAAGACCAATAATCCGGTGGTTCTCCGCTGCCGCGACCTGGTGAGCAGGCGGGTGAACGCCAGGCTCACCGTGAGAGACCTGGCGGAAGTGCTGAACATCAGCCCGGACTATCTGTCGCAGCTGTTCTCCCGGGAGGAGGGGATCGCACTCTCCGACTACATCGCCCGGGAGAAGATCCGCGTCTCGGAGCGGGAGCTGATCTTCACGGAGAAGTCCTATGACGACATTGCCGCCTCCCTGAGTTTTTCCTCTCAGAGCCACTTCGGCAAGGTCTTCAAAAAATGGACCGGGATGACGCCAAGGCAGTACCGGAAGCTCTACGGGGAGAAGGCAACAGCACGGGCCTGATCCCTGGACAAAATAGACAAAAAACGGACCTGAAATTTAGACAAAACGCCAAAAGTAAAAACAAAAACAAGAATTGTTATAAAGCGCTCGGAATCGTGATATATTTCCGGGCGCATTTTTTGTTATTTTATAGTTACAGACATCAAATCAACAAAGGAAAGGAAGCGACAGCATGTATATCAAAGGCGTTAACCTCGGCAACTGGCTGGTTCTGGAAAAATGGATGAGCCCGGCCCTCTTCGACGGCACCACGGCGGAGGACGAATACTACCTGCCCCGGCAGCTCTCCCCGGAGGTCTATGAGGCGCGGATCAAGGTCCACCGCAGCGAGTATATCTCCGAGCGCGACTTTGCAACCATCCGCCGCATCGGCCTGAACACCGTGCGCATTCCCGTCCCCTACTTCATCTTCGGCGACCGGCCGCCCTTCATCGGTTGCATCGAGGAGCTGGACAAGGCCTTCAACTGGGCCGAAAAGTACGGCATCAAGATCCTCGTCGACCTGCACACCGCGCCCCTGAGCCAGAACGGCTTTGACAACGGCGGTATCTGCGGCGTCTGCAAATGGAGTCAGACCCCGGAGGAAGTGGACTTTGTCCTGGATGTGCTGGAGAAGCTGGCAAAGCGCTACGGCCGGCGTGAAGGCCTCTTCGGCATCACCCCCATCAACGAGCCGATCACCGAGCCCATGTGGACGACGATGAACGTCCCCAACCGCTATCCCCCGGTGGAGCCGGAGCTGGCCGCCGGCAGCGCCCCGAACACCATGGAGTTTCTGCGCGGCTTCTACACCCGCGCCTTCGACCGGATTCAACCGAACCTGAAGGACGGCGCGTTTGTGGTCTTCCACGACGCCTTCCGTCTGAAGGACTGGAAGGACTTCCTGACGCAGGAGAAGTTCACCGGCAGGGTATACCTCGACACGCACCAGTACCTGATGGTGGCCGAGGCCTACGGCTGCGAGCAGACCCTGAACGGCTACATCAAGTACATTCAGGAGAACTACGCCAGGGACATCGCGGAGGTCCAGGAGTATGTACCCATCGTCTGCGGCGAGTGGTGCCTCTTCAACTCGCTGGCCGTCGGCGTGGACACCAGGGGCGGCCAGACGGCGCTCAACGGGATGGACTTCACCGAGAGCGAGGGCCTGAGCCCTGAGAAGAAAAAGTACCTCTACGAGCAGCTGGCCAACGCCCAGCTTGCGGCCTGGGAGAACGGCAGCGGCTACTTCTACTGGAACTACAAGCTGCTCCTCGATCCCTGCAACGAGCCCAACTGGCGCGGCTGGGACTGCTGGGATCTGGGCAAGAGCGTGGATCTGGGCTGGTTCCCGGCAAACGTGTAAGCAAAGAACCTGAATATATAAAACTTGTAAAAGGAGAAAACCAATGAGTACGAAAGCACAGACTCTCGATCCCAACGCAAAGCTCTCCTGGCTGGAGCGTATCGCCTACGGTATCGGCGACTATGCCGGAAACCTTGTCTACTCCGCCATCTCCGCGTTCCTGCTGGTCTATTACGTCAGCGTCGTCGGCATCCCCAGCGCCACCGCCGCCAGCGTCATGGCCATCTCCAAGATCTTTGACGGCGTCAGCGACCTGATCATGGGCCGCATCGTCGACAAGACCCACACCAAGTGGGGCAAAGCCCGGCCCTGGCTCATCCGGGCGAGCATCCCTCTGGCCATCTGCACCGTGCTGATGTTCACCATCCCCGCCGGCTTCAGCATGACGCTGAAGATCGCCTACGCCTTCCTGACCTACAACCTGGTCTCCACCATCTTCTACACCGCGCTGAACGTGCCCTATGCCACCCTGCAGGGTCTGATGACCACCAACCAGTATGAGCGCGGCCTGCTGGGCAACTTCCGCATGCTGCTGGCCACCTTCGGCACCATGACCATCAACTCCGTCACGCTGAAGCTTGTCACGGCCTTCGGCGGCGACGAGAACAGCCAGAAGGGCTGGACCCTGGCCTTCATCGTGCTGATGCTGGTCTTCGTGGTTCTGAACCTCATCACCTTCTTCTGCTGCAAGGAGCGCGTCGTAGAGGAGAAGGAAGAGGAAGCGGGCGAAAAGGCAAAAGGCCCCTCCGTCGGCGAGTGCCTCAAGAGCCTGGTCACCAACAAGTACTGGGTCATCATGGTTATCTTCCTCTTTGCGCTGTACTTCATGATGTCCACCTTCTTCGGCGCCAACTACTACTTTGCCCAGTATGTGCTGAACGCGCCTGAGTCCTACTCCCTGCTCGCCAACGCCCTGTCCCTCAGCCAGATGGGCATGATGTTCCTGACGCCCTTCATCATGAAGAAGATCGGCAAACGCTGGACCGGCATGATCGGTATGGCCGCGGCAGGCGTGGCCTTCCTGCTGACCTTGCTGGCCGGACAGAACGTGAACCTCGTGCTCGCCGCGAACATCCTCAAGGGTCTCGGCTTCGGCTGCGGCGCCGCCACCATGTTCGGCCTGCTGCAGGACGCCATCACCTACGGCCAGTGGAAGAGCAACGTCGCCGCCATGGGCATGGGCAACGCCGCCTCCTCCTTCACCATGAAGATCGGCTCCGGTCTCGGCACCGCGGCCCTCGGCTGGATCCTCTCCGCCGGCGGCTTTGACGCCGATCCCACCAGCGCATCCTCCGTTGCCGCCATCAACACCGCGGTCATCTGGGTTCCCCTGATCATCGCCGTCATCGGCGTGGTGTGCCTGCTGATGTTCGATCTCGACAAGCACTATGACAAGGTCGTCGAGGACCTCGCCGCCGGCCGCTGGGCGGGCAGCAAGGATTGACAAAACCCCGCGCCTGACCTATTATAAGAAAACACTTTGAGGGGCTGCCCCAACAGCAGCCCCTCCTTTCAACGGAGAGCGATATGAAAAAATTCGTTTTCGGTGCGGCGTATTATGAGGAATACCAGCCGGAGGACCGGCTGGAGAAAGATATGGCGCTCATCCGGGACGCCGGGATGAACACGATCCGCATCGCGGAGTCCACCTGGTCGGTGGAGGAGCCGCGCTGCGGAGAATTTGACTTCTCCCACGTGATGAGGGTCATTGAGGCGGCGGAGCGCTTCGGCATCGACGTCATCATCGGCACACCCACCTACGCGGTGCCCAAGTGGCTGGCGGACCTAGACCCTGAGATCCTGGGCAGGAACAAATTCGGCCCGCGGCAGAACATGGACATCACCAACCCGACCTACCGCTTCTATGCCGAGCGGATCATCCGGGAGCTGGTGTCCCGTACGGCGAGCTGCGCCAATGTGATCGGCTTTCAGATCGACAACGAGACCAAGCACTATGGGATGAACAACACACGCGTGCTTGACGGCTTCCGTGCCTGGCTGAAAAAGCGCTTCGGCAGCATCGAGGCGGTGAATGCCGCCTTCGGCCTCCGGCACTGGAGCAGCTCGGTGGCGAGCTTTGAGGAGCTGCCGGACCCGGAGGGGACCGTGAACGGCGGCTACGCCTGTGCCTTTGAGGAATACCGGCGGGAACTCGCGGCAGAATTCCTTCTCTGGCAGGCGGGGATCGTCTCGGAGTACAAGCGGGAGGACCAGTTTGTCACCCACAACCTGGACTATGAGTGGAAGTTCTTCGGCGCGGAGGGACAGCAGGAGGGATACTCCTGCGGCGTCCAGCCGGGCATCAGCCATTTTGAGGCCGCGAAGGCCCTGACCCTGATCGGGACGGACGTCTACTGCCCGCCCTGCGGCGAGCTGACCGGCAGGGAGATCGCCTTCGGCGGAAGCCTCATGCGCCCGCTGAAGCGCGAGCCGTATCTGGTTTTGGAGAGCCAGACCCAGGCCTTCACCGGGTGGCTGCCCTGGCCCGGACAGCTGAAGCTGATGACGCTGGCGCATCTGGCGGCCGGCGCCTGCGGCCAGATGTACTGGCCCTGGGCCTCCATCCACGGCGGGCTCGAGACCTACTGGAAGGGGATTCTCAGCCACGACGGGGAACCGGGCGAGACCTATGCCGAGGTCCGGGAGATCGGCCGGATGCTTCGGACGCTTGCCCCGGAGCTGGAAGAGAAGGCCCGCGCACCCATCGCCGTGATTGTGAGTCCGGAGAACCTGCACGCAATGAAGTGGTTTCCCACCGACAGGCGCCTGAGCTACAACGATGTGGTGAACAGCTTCCATCAGGCGCTGTATGAGCTGAACCTCGACTGCGACATCCTTTATGACCGTGAGACGGACTGGAGCGGCTATCGGCTGCTGGTCTTCCCGGAGTTCTACTGCGCGTCCGAAGAGATGATCGCCCGGGTGCGGGACTATGTCGCACAGGGCGGCAGCGTGTTCGCGGGTTTCCGCAGCTTCTACGCGGATGAGAACGCCAGGCCCCGCCATGAGCGGCAGCCCTATGGCCTGACGGATGTGTTCGGCCTGCACTACGACCGCTTCACCAAAAACGACCGGCACCTCTGGATGGAACTGCTGGAGGCCGAGGGCGCGGAAGTCCTGAAGCGCTATGACGACCCGCACTGGGGCGGGTACGCCGCCCTGACGCGGAACCGCTTCGGGCAGGGGACCGCGTGGTATCTGGGCTGCACGCTGAAAAACGGGGAACTGAAAACCGCTCTCGCACAGGCCGCGGCCGCGGCAGGCATTGCGGTCCCGGCGCAGCAGTGGCCCATTGTCAGTATGCAGCGCGGAAAGCTGCACTTTGTGTTGAACTTTTCCGATGCGGAGCAGACCCTTCTCTGCCCGGTCTCCGGGCAGGACCGCCTGACCGGAGAGACGCACCGCGAGGGAGAGCCCCTCACCCTGTCCCCCTGGGGCGCCGCGGTGCTGGGATAAAGACACAGCAAAGCCGGAATTCTGAAGAATTCTGAATTCACAGCGTGTTTGTTGTTTCCCGGCAGGGGCAGGAGTAGAATAAGGCCACCAAATCAACAAGGAGGCCTATCAATATGAAGAAAACAGTTTCTCTGCTCCTGGCGATGCTCGTTCTGGCGATGATCCCGGTGTTTGCCTCTGCGGATTCCGAAATCACGGTTACGGGCACGGGAAACGTGCTGGTCCCTGCCGATGCGGCGGTTGTCTCGCTTGGCGTGAGCGCCGCCGATCCGGATGTGCTGACCGCTCAGGCGAAGGCGAACGAGGCGGTAGCGGCCATTCGCGCCGCCCTGACGGCCGGCGGCATCGCGGAAGAGGATATCAACACCGACTACATCAACATCTACGCCATGTACGACTATTCCGGCGGGTCTGAGCAGATCACGGCCTACAACGCAAATTCGACCCTGGCCATCCGGGTGAAGGACATCGACCGGGTCGGGGAAGTAATCGACCTCGCGTTCGGCGCCGGAGCAAACACCTTGAACGACATCAGCTTCTCAGCCACGGACACAAGCGAAGCGAAAGAAAAGGCAATGAGGCTGGCTGTGGAGGATGCGCAGGCCAAAGCGGCAGTCCTCGCGGATGCGGCCGGGCTGCAGCTTCGCGGCATTGAAGATATCGCGGAGCAGAATACCTATAGCTATGACAAAGGGATCCGGAATTCCTTTGACATGGTGGCGGCGGAGGAATCTGCTGCAGGCACCGTTGTGCAGGCGGCAAAACTGACCGTCAGTTCCAGCATTGTGGTTACGTTTAAAGCCGATTCGTGATCACAGAGGAAAACCAAAAAATCAAACGCCGTCCGTCCGGGCGGCGTTTTTATGCGAAGATGTGTAGGCTCCGCATTTATGTTCCGTTTCTCAGAATGTCCAGATAGTCTTCATAAGCAAAGCTGCGGTTTCGGTTGGTTGTGTCAGTCTGAATCAAAATGCCCGCCTCAGTTAAGCGGCGTACAGCGGCGGCAACTGTGTTGAACGACAGCGACAGCGCCTGCGCCGTTTTGCGGATATCAATGATCGGATTGGCCTCAAGATAGCGGAATACCAGCAACGTGTTCTTGGCTGAGCGCCCCATGCCGCCGACGATGGCGGTGTTTTTCTCGTGCAGCGCGGTCAGCCGGTCGATTGTCTCAATGGCATCCCGCGCACATTCCTCAACAGCCTGCAGGAAAAAGTGCACCCACTGCTCATAGCTGCCGTTCCGGCGTACCTCCGTCATGCGGTCATAGAATTCTACGCGGTTTCGTTTGAGGAAATAGGAGATATACAGCGCCGGAGTGCTCAAAACCTTCTTTTCCATCAGGTAGAGCGTGATGAGCAGCCGCCCTATCCGTCCGTTGCCGTCAAGGAAGGGGTGGATCGTCTCAAACTGATAGTGGATCAGCGCCGCGCGGATCAGCTCGTCTTGCCCGTCCTCACTGTTGATATACTTCTCCAGGTCAGACATGGCCTGCTCCATATCCTCTGGCGAGGGTGGAACATAGCGCGCGGTTTTAAGGTTGCTGCCCTGGCCGCCGATCCAGTTCTGCGAACGGCGAAACTCACCGGGGTACTTTTCCTGTCCCCGCACGCCCTCCATCAGCACGGCGTGCGTCTCACGGAGCAGACGATTGCAGAGGGGCAGGGTCTCTAACCTCTTCACGGCGTAATCTGTGGCTTTGATGTAGTTGACTACGTCCGCCACGCTTCGGTTGGTGTTGGCCTCCAGCATCGGGTCGAGCACATCTTCCAAGGTTGCCTGCGTACCCTCGATCTGAGAGGACATCAAAGCCTCTTTGCGCACATACATGGATACAAACAGCGGCATATTGGGAATCCTCGCAGCGATCCCATCCAGCGTGGCAAGCTGACAGTTGGCCCGCACCAGCAGCTCGACCGTTTCTGCATCCAGCACGACCGGTGGCTCCGGCGGCAACGGGGCAGGGGAAAATGACTGATAGGCCGCCTCCCCGGACATGTTCCGCTTCCATTCACCGGCGCGGTTTTTCATGCGCAGGTCCTCCTCGTTTCTGAAATACTGATGAGAGTATAACTTCGTTATTTCAACTTGTCAAGCTAATTTGAAATAACGAAGGTTTCTGAGTTTTCCTATTTCAAAAACAATCCGGAGCTGACCGGGCATCTATGATCCGCGGCTGCGGCATGTTCAGGCGGCAGTATCATGGATCCGACCGGTTTGTTTACGCGCCGTAAAACGACAGATCCCGTACAGCATTCTGCATGATTAATAACGATTGTATATTTCACCTCGGTTACCTGCATCTATCACGCACACAATCAATTTGCCGTTGTCCACGCGATAGATGATCCGGTATTCTCCAACACGGAGACGAAAGAGATCTTTATTGGTTCGTCCCTGCAAGCGCTTAATATCACCTGTATTTGGTAACTTGCTGATTGCCCGCAGCACTCTTTCTTTTTCCGGTTTTGGTAAACGCGAGATGAATTTTTCAGCAGGTTTTTCAACGAGAATCTGATACTTCATAGTGCGATACCTTCACGGGCGGCAAGATCTTCAAGAGAAATCGTGTTATGCTTCTCTGGATCATCGTCTTCAAGGTATCTTTGATAAAGCTTCTCACAAAACAGATCATCTTCTAAGTCATCGTCAAATTGGATGCCCTGTAAGAATACCAAAATCTGAGTCAGCTTATATTCCGGAAGACGATCAACAATTTGCATGATTCTTTCACGGTTGCTCATAATGAAACCTCTTTTCTAATTTGCTCTCTGCATGGCAGCATCGACAGCCTCGTTAATAAATGCATTGAGAGATATACCAAGTTGATCAGCAGCGGCTTTGTATTCTTCCTTTTTCCCTTTGGGAACGGTCAATTCTATTCTGTCATAGTTTGCATTCTTATATTTTGCTACAGCCTTTTGTTGGGCTTTACTAATGGCCATAAAGACACCCCTTCCAGTAGAAATACAACTGCTCTCTAACTTGCATAATATCATAATGGCATATTGACGGCAATAGTAAAAAACGTACAAAAATCTATTGCAGGAATTATGCAAAACGGAAGATTTATTCCCGGCAATAGATATAAGTCACAAACATGCAAAACAGCCGCGGGTCGTTATGACCCGCGGCTGTGGCATGCTCAGGCAGTATTTTCAAAGTCTCAGACAGCGGCGTCCCGCTGCAGCACAATGGTCAGGACAAACTCCTCGTTCTCGATCCGGCAGGAGAGCGTCCCGCCGTAGCTCTCGGCCAGATACTGCATGTTCCGCAGTCCGTAGCCGTGATTCCCGGCATCTTCCTTGGTGGTGGCCGGCAGCCCGCCGCGAAAGTCCGGCGCGCGGTCAAAGGTGTTGCGTACGGTGAGCACCACGGTCTCGCCCCGCTGTACGCTGTGCAGGCGGATATGGCGCCGCTCCCGCTCGGGGATCCGGCAGCAGCTCTCGATGGCGTTGTCCATGGCGTTGCCGATCAGTGT
Source organism: Oscillospiraceae bacterium (assembly GCA_017458065.1). Classification (GTDB taxonomy): domain Bacteria; phylum Bacillota; class Clostridia; order Oscillospirales; family Oscillospiraceae; genus Limivicinus. The sequence goes on along the minus strand of JAFTGD010000042.1, from coordinate 210,800 downwards.
GCAGAGGTCCAGCGGTTTTACAAAGTCCAGCAGGCTCCCGTCCAGATAGGGGACGCAGACGATCCCTTCCTCCGCGCAGACGGCCAGCTTCTCCCCCAGGATCACATCCACAACGGTGTTGCCGGTAGAGACGGCGTTGCCGTAGGGCTCGATGCTCTTCATGAGCTGGTCGATGGAGCTGTCCAATTCCTGCCCGCCGCCCTCATGGGCGCGCAGATAGAGCAGAAAGTTCTTCATGTCGTGATACTTGCGGTTGAGGCTGTCCGCGTCCTGCAGCTTCTGCTCAAACATCGCCTGCTGCTGGCGGAGCACGCTCTGCATCTGCTCTTCGCGGCGCTCTTCATGTTCGCTGGAGGAATGGCCGATCTCGGCCGCCAGCGTGATGACCGCCACGAGGCAGCAGACCGTCATGATGATCTGAACCAGCTTGTTGTCCTGGCTGAGACTCTGCCCCGAAAGCGTCCGGATGTACAGAAAGGGGATCACAATCGCCGCGGCGAGGACGGTGTCGTAAAGTGTCAGATGGATCTTGCGCATCTCGGGCAGGAGTCTGCGGATGCCGTAGGCCAGGGCACATTCCAGTGCGGAAAGCGCCAGGATAAACGGGATCCTGAGCAGGAAACGGCCGTCGTACAGATAGTTGACGCCCCAGAGCATGCGGGAGACGGTGCTGACCAGCGGCCAGATACAGTTGTCCGCCAGCATCAGCACGAAGGCCAGAAAGCAGCAGACCGTCCAGGGGGCGCGGCTCCAGAGAACCAGAAACAGCGCGTAGAGCAGCCAGCTCAGCGCCAGAAACGGCAGCGTCGGCAGGCTGCCGGTCCCCTGTGCGGACAGGTACAGATGCAGCCTGGCCTGCGCCAGACTCAGCAGCAGGTAAAAGCCCGCGGTGTACGCCCAGCGGGCAGGCCTTTCCCGGAGCGCGTCCCGATCGCCGTACAGCAGGTAGACCAGCACGGCGGCCGTCTGGCCGATGCCGATCAGAAAAGGAGAGATCAGTTCTGTCATGGCAGCGCTTCTTACCCCAGATAGGCGGACCAGGCTTCCAGAAATTCCTTCCGCCGGTAGCGGCTGATCGAAAGCCGGTCCCCGTTGACCCAGACGTCATTGCCGCTGATGCGGTCCACGAAACGGAGATTCACCAGATACGACACATGACAGCGGAAAAAGGGAAGCGCCTTCACCAGCTTCTCAGCCGCGGCAAGGGACATGTCCGCTGTGATCTCCTCCTGTGTGGTGTGCACGACGATCCGGTGCTCCAGCGATTCGATATAGCAGATCTCCGAGGCGGGGACAGAGTGCTTCCCCTCCCGGTTGGTGAAGCAGAGCCGCACCGGGGCTGCCTCGTTCAGGCGCTTGACCGCGCGGTCCATGCACAGCTTGAGTCCGGTATAGGTCACAGGCTTTACGATAAAGTCCATCGCGTCCACGCTGTAGCCCTGCACAGCATACTGGACCATGCTGGTCACAAACACCAGCAGGACCTTGTTGTCCCGCCGACGCAGCATCCGGGCGGCGGACAGCCCGTCCATCCCCTCCATCATGATATCCAGAAAGATCAGGTCCAGCTCCTCGGGATAGCGCTCCATGAGCTCCGTCCCGCCGGTGAATTCCGTGATCTGCAGTTCCGTTCCGGTCTCCTGGCTGTATTCGCGCAGACAGTCCTTCAGGACCTGCCGGTCAAAGGCGGTATCTTCTACAATTGCAATGCGGATCACGGTCCATCACCTCACTCAGGACCCATTTTAATCATTTCAGCGGTTTTTTTCAATGGAATCTTTTCCCCGATGGCAAGTTTTTGCCCCCCGATGGCAAGTATCACACGACTAACCGGCGAGCTTGTCCCCTGCGTGTGACAGTGGGCAAAAGCCATTCCAATTGCCTCTATATAGTGCTAAAATAATGTCATAACACAGCAAATCCATCACTTTTCAAGGAGGAATATTATGGCTAAATCCATCAGCCGTCGGGACTTTATCAAGGGTATGGCGGGCATCGGCGCAGCCTCCGCCGTCACGGCGCTGGCAGGGATCCCCGTGGCGCACGCCGAGAGCGAGACCGAGCTCGTCGAACGCGTCACCACCGAGCTCCCCATCCCCGAGGCGGAAGCCCCGGCAAAAACCGAGTACGAATGTGACGTCCTGGTCATCGGCGGCGGCTTCGCCGGCCTGAACGCGGCGGCCGCAGCAGCCGATCAGGGACAGAGCGTCGTCATGATCGACAAGGGCCACCCCGGCTACTCCGGTCTGAGCCCCTGGCCCAGCTCTCACCGCTGGGCGGACAAGGAAATGGGCGACGATTACGACGCCCTTCGCAAGTGTATCCAGCACGGCAGCGAATACCTGGGCAATATGGACCTCTACGAGGTCTGGCTGGAGGAGTCCAAGGCCACCTACGAGCGTCTGCGCGACTGGGGCATCCTGGACCAGTACGAGACGGCCAAGGAGAGCGGCTTCTACAATGACAGCGGCGATCCCGCCGACTGTTCCGGCGACTATCAGGGCTATCATGAAAAGTTCTACCAGCACGACCGCCGCACCAAGTTTGCGGCCGTTCTGCGGGACAAGGGCATCGAGTATGCGGACTACACCATGGTGACCAACGTCATCGTCGAGAACAACAAGGTCTGCGGCGCGGTCGGCTTCCATGTGCCCAGCGGCGCCATCATCACCTGCCACGCCAAGGCGGTCGTCATGGCCATGGGCGGCGGCTGCTACAAGCCGACAGGCTTCCCCACCGGCGGCGTCACCTTTGACGGCGAGTACATCGCCTACAACCTGGGCCTCCCCATCGCGGGCAAGGAGTTTGACGACTTCCATATGACCCTGTCCTGGGCCCCGGGCAACGCCTTCCTGAACAACAACTGGACCTATCTGGATCCCCTGTGGCTCTGCGGCGGCGACATCACCGCTGATACGGCGATCTCCTACGCCACCACCAAGGGTAAGGTCATGGTCCTTGACCGTGTGACCAAGTCCATGACCGGTCTGGCCGTCACCGACGGCACGGGTGTTGAGGACATGTCCCAGCAGGATGTGACCCGCCGCGGCGGCTCCGCCTCCGAGAATCCCGGAGAGGTCCGCACCGGCAAGTGCAACGACACCATGTACAAGGGCGATATCTACGGCGCGGCCGTCGGCTTCGGCGCACACCTGACCAACGGCGTGTTCTGCGGCCTTGACGACCTGGAGGGTAAGACCTCCATCGAAGGGCTCTGGGTCTCCGGCGACGGCATGCAGGCCTGCGGTCCCACCGGCGCCGCCTATCCCACGGGTGTGGGCTTCACCTCAAACTATGTCTCCACCATGGGCAACCGCGCGGGCAAGGCCGCGGCCGAGTACGCCGCCGGCGCCGAGCTCACAAAGATCCCGGCCGAGCGCATCGAAGAGGAGACCGAGAAGATCCAGGCTCCGCTGAGCGTGGAAAAGGGCTTTGATCCCACCTGGGCGCGCGACCAGCTGCACAGCATCATGTCCCCCTACTGGGTCTACATCGCCAAGAGCAAGGCGACGCTGGAAGCCACTCTGACCCAGATCGAGTATATGCGCGACCGCGTCATCCCCAAGCTGCAGGCCGCCAGCTATCACGATGTGCGTATGTGTCTTGAGATGCAGCACAAGATCCTCAACGCCGAGCTCTCGCTGCGTGCCAGCCTCGCCCGCGAGGAGACCCGCGGTCTCCACTTCCGCACCGACTTCCCGTACCGCGACGATGAAAACTTCCTCTGCTACATCACCCTCACCAAGAACGCCGAGGGCGGCATGGACATCGAGAAGGTCCCCGTCAAGGACGAGTGGAAGGGCGATCTGACCGAGGACTACAAGAGCCGTTATACCTATTACTTCCCCAAAGAGCTGGAGACGCTCGGCCTGCCTGCCGAGGAAGCCACCGGCGGCTGGGGCGGCAAGTAAAGGAAAGGAGACCTGAACATGAGTGTTGCAAGATACGATCTGAACAAATGCATCGGCTGCAAGTCCTGTGTGACCGTCTGCCCGATGGACGTCTTCCGTTTTGATAATGCAGCGAACAAATCCGTCATCGCCTATCCCGAAAACTGCCAGAGCTGCGGACAGTGCTATGTCAACTGCCTGGGCCGCGCCCTGACCATCGTCAACGACATGTACGGCTATGCGCTGACCAGCTACCGCGCCGCGACGACCGTCCCGATGAACCGCAAAGCACAGGCGGTCATCGACCGGACATAAAACAGCATAACAAAACCGCCCGTCAGCTGTACGGGCGGAAGACCGAAGGGGCCGACAGACTGCAGTTTCCGTAAAGCGCGGAGCCGCAGCTGTCGGCCTCTTCCTTTCTTAATCTTCTGTCAGCCAGGCACGAAACACCTGCCTGAGACGGCGATCAAGGTCGATTCGTGTTTCGCGGCACTCTTTCGGGTACTCTTTCCCCGCCCGGAACATGATGCGGACGAGCAGGGAGGAGCCCACCGGCAGCATCATTTTCAGCATGGACTCCGGAAAGGCGAAATGTGTGCCGTGCTCGTAGAGCCAGGCCTCAAAGCTGCTTTCATGCGGCAGTTCTTTCAGCCGCGCCTCCATCCGCCGGATGTACTTGCAGGTGTCCCAGAGCACGTCGTCCTCCGCGCCGATGCAGATGATCCTGCCGCGGATCCGCTCCACCTTGATCTTTTCCTCCTCCTGAAGCGGGTGCCGGCGCTCCGATTCGTCGAACATCTTTCTGGACGCGACAAAGTCGCCTCCGGCCTTGGATTCCTCTTGGATCTTCTGCCAGTACTCCGGGTGCCGGTAGGCATAGGGCAGATAGGGCAGCGGCTTTCCCTGCCAGGATACGGAAGATTCTCCGTCGCCCGGCCTCTCGCGCATTCCGTCTTTGCCGTCTTGATAGAAGCCCTCCATCACAAAGTCCGACGGAGAGAACGCAATCGTCAGCGTCAGCTCGGGATAATAGGACGCGGCGATAAGGGAGAGCATACCGGTGGTGGACGCGCCGATGACGCCGAGCTTTTCACAGCCCTGTGCTTTCATGAAAGAAATGGCCTTTCCAAACCGCTCCAATGGATAATTATGATGACCGTAGTCCTTCTTGTCCGGGGACATGGCCATGACATGGCAGCCGTTTTCCTGCAGCCATTTCGCGCCGCAGACGGCCAGCCGATCCTCCGCACTGTCGCCCAGCATCAGGATGACGCCGCGGCGGCTCCCGGCGGGATTCAAATACCATGCGCCGTTGAATCCGTCTTTTTCTGCTCTGAATACCTGTTTTTTCATACGCTTTGCCTCCGTGATTCGGTTATGAAAAAAATGTTCTTCCCTTTATCACATGAAGAACAGCAGTCCGAGGAACATGATCGCGCCGGCCCAGTTCCCGCTGCCGCCGATGCGCGTCGGCATCAGCACAAACATCAAAAGGGTGGTGTTGAACACGCAAGCCCATCTCGGCAGCGGCGTCAGGCCGGAGACGACCGCGGCGAAGAACGCAATCCCGAAGATCAGAAAACCGGCATAGCAGACGAACATCGTAACAGAGGTCTTCTGAAACAGTTCCGTGATGACCTGCCGCGCCTCCTCCGTGCGGCCAAGCCGGACATAGAGCCATTCCGGGACGCCACACAAAATGTGGTGCGCGATGCCGAAGGTGAAGATCAGCCCGACGGCGAGCAGCATCCAATTCGCGTGGATCGCCGAGATCGGCCGCATCCACAGCGCCAGCGCCAGATAGCCGAAGAACATCATGCACATGGCAAGGCAGCCCAGCAGCATGGAGAGGATGGAGCTGCGCAGCGGCATCCCGTTGAAAATTGTGGAGAGCTTTTGGTTGTCCTTCATATAATCAAACTTAAAGCGCCCGTTCGGCAGATAGGTTATCAGGCAGTCGCACACGCCGCAGAGCAGATGCCCGAAAAGCGCAACAAGAAAAATCCATTTGATAGAAGTCATTATTTTCGCCTCTTCTTTCTTTGAACGTCGCAGGATGCCGGTTTGAGTTCCTCATAACGCCACGACTAAAATGCGTGATTGTTAGAAAATGCTAACCGCCGGCCAAATCAACAGCCCGCCGCACAGCCATCCACGGCGGGGTACTGCACTGCGGGCTGTTAGACGCCTCTTATTATACTTCACTGCTGCTCATTTTTCAAGGTGATAGAAAAATCACGTTTCGTTGCCTTCCAGCCAGGAATAGAACTGCTCATGCAGCCGACGCATCTCGTCAGGCGCTTTTACAGAATGGCGATACATGAACACCTCACCGAATCGGCTTCGGAAGGTAAAGCCAAGCGCGGTACGCACCAGGCCGGCCGGCAAAACGCGAAATAAGTTCAGCTTCTTCGGCGTGATCGGTATGCCGCGGGAGGCAACGGCTTTTAAGTTGTCACGAATGTTCCGCGCCGTTTTGCCCATCAGCGTACGATCCTTTCCTGCATTCTTTGGATCGTCAGCCTCATGATAGGCGTCTGCGATCGGCACGACCATGGCCAGATGGCAGATCTGCCAGGCATGCATATCCTCAACAATCACATAAGGGATATGGGCCTTTTTAAACAGCGCGGCAAGCTGATTTGCCCGCTCATCGATCCGACCGATGGTGGTCGGCTGTATCAGTCTCGGCGTCAGTGCGGCGTCCAGTACTTCTCCGTCGAAGCCGCCGCCTGCCCCGGGGAAAGCCGGCAAGATCCGTCCTTCGCCACAGATGGCCTCCCACCGGTCATAGCTGTCCAGAGAGTTGACCATGGTTACAATGGTGGGGCTTATGTTCTCTTTCAGTTCTTGCAGCGCGGTATAAAGCTGGTTTTCCTTGACGGTCAGGAAAACGAAGTCATAACGATCCGTCGGGGCAAGCATGTCTATTACGTTTACCGAGGCCCGCTTGACGCCGTCCTTCGTCCGATAGCGCAAGCCGCTTTTCCGGAGCGTTTCCAGGCGCCTGCCCCGCGCGTAGAGCGTCACATCCAGATCCGCCGCAGACAGCAGCGCGCCATATAAGCTGCCGATCACACCCGCGCCATAAATCAGAATTCTCATTGTTTGTCCAGCATTTTGCTGACGCCCAGCGCGCCAAACATGGTTTCGCTCAGCTTATAGCGTACACTTGGCATTATTCCCATCCCTCCAAAAAATCAAGAGCCTCTTTCATGCTGTCTTCCCGGGCCTTGTTGCAGGCTTCCTGATCCACGTATTCCGCCTGAAGGATTCTCTTCATGGATTTCAAATAATCCGGGCTGCCGGACAGATCACCACAGAGCAGATGACTGCCCTTTTCATACACGGTAGCTTTGTACCTGTAGGGATATCCTGCTTCTTTCAGAATCTTCTCCATCCTCGGTACAGCCTCGTCAGAAGGCCAACAATCATCGTAACCCGGGCATTGCATCAGGAAATCGGCATGCATATTTTCTACCTTGATACGGGCTTTCTCTGTCTGAACATTTTCATCATAACATCCGCGCAGCATCCTCCTCGTCCCATACTTCTTCGAAAATGCCGTCCGAAAAAGTACGTTGAGTATGTTTCTGTGGAGCGTGACGGTTGGATCATAGGGCAGCGGCTCTCCTCTAAACGAGAATGTGGATTCATTCAATGCTTTCGTTCCTTTAAAAGCCTCTGTCGTATAATCAAACGGAGATGCCGCAATCACAAGGCTGATTCCAGGCAGCAGAGAAGCAGCCGTGATTGCATACTTTGCCCCTGCAGATATCCCGTATACGCCGATTTTGTCAAAGCCGGCGTCTTTTAATGCAGCTATCGCATTTTCCGCATACTCCACGGGAGCGAGAACCGGATCTTCCGGAAGTCCGTCCCAGCCGGCAAACGCTACAAGAAGCCTGTTCCAGCCTGCTTTCCCAAGAAACGCTGAGCCGTTTCTTGTCAGTTCATAGTCCGCACCGGAGCCGGGAAATACGATAATCGCTCTATCCTCATGGCCATCGGATGGATGCCAGTAACCTACAAATCCGTCTTGTTCGATCGTGTATTTTTCTTTCAACACAGCACACTCCTCCCGTAGTTGTTTGATCGTTCCAAATAGGTCCGTTTCAATTCCTTCACAAGTCGTTTTTGATCGCTTTCCTCCCGCCCAGGAACATGACGATCCAACCGAAGCTCTCAAAGCCGGAGGATAACCCGTTGAAGGGAAGCGGCAGCAGCCACTCCAACAGGAACCCTATACACGCGATGATCAGAGGCGCGGCCAGCGCCCACGTCTTTTTGAGCGGCAAAAGGCCTTTTAACACAACGGCAATCCAGCCGCCGGTGGACGTGATCCCCAGCACAATGAAGCTGCCCCAATAGGTCACGAACTGAACGCTGTAAGTTCGGTTCCACATCTGCACGGCAAGCTCCGTGTTTCCGCCCGCGGCGTCATAGATCACGTTGAAGTTGTGGATCAGCGTCCCGCAGGCAAGGTGAAAATACATGAAGACCATGATCCCCCAGACCAGACCGGCAATGTAGGTCTTGAGGAAAACCCTGTCCCGTTTTTCGCTGCATTTTGAGAGTCTGTATACCAGATATCTGAGAAAGGCAAATGCGGCGACGGTGTACAGCGCCGTCCCAATCATCCCGCCGATATTGGATACCGCGATCCGCCAGTCCGCGATGGTCAGCCATCCGGAGGAGATCATTCCGGAGATCGCCGTGCTGTCCGCCGGCTCCAGGCCCATGCAATAGTCGCCGATCATGGCGAAAAGCATGCCGGGGATGATCAGGAGCATCCGGTCACAGATCTTTTTTGCTTCCGCGCTTGTCATTTCTTTTAAGCCTCTTTCTTTTCTCCTTGCTGTTAGAAAAAACTAACCGAGCTGCAAACAAACAGCCCGCCGCACAGCCATCCACGGCGGGGTACTGCATTGCGGGCTGTTAGACGCCTCTTATTATACTTCACCGCTGCCCATTTTTCAAGGTGCAGAGCGAGAAGAGAAACGGATTCCCCTTTCTCATGCCCGCGACGGGACAGGATTCAGTCTCTTTTTTGTTTTTGGCGGTCTGAAATGTGCAAAAAACTTTCGCATTTCCCCTTTATCATGGAGAGGAAAACAACCGACAGGGGGAATGAACATGAACAGTTACGGCTATGTGCGCGTCTCCAGCCTGGACCAGAACGAGGACCGGCAGATGATCGCCATGCAGGAGAAGGACGTCCCGGAAAAGAACATCTATGCGGACAAGCAGTCCGGCAAGGACTTTGAACGCCCACAGTACAAAAAACTGATCCGGAGGCTGAAACCGGGGGACCTGCTCTACATCCTGAGCATCGACCGCCTGGGGCGAAACTATGAGGAGATCCAGCGGCAGTGGCGCATCCTGACCAAGGAGCTCGGCGTCGACATCTGCGTGATCGACATGCCGCTGCTGGACACCCGAAACGGCAAGGACCTGATGGGGACCTTTATCGCCGATCTGGTCCTGCAGATTTTGTCCTTCGTCGCCCAGAACGAGCGGGAGAACATCCGAAAGCGCCAGGCCGAGGGCATCGCCGCGGCCAAGCTGAAGGGCGTCCGCTTCGGCCGGCCGGAGATCGTGCCGCCGGAGAACTTCGGCGCGATCATCGCCTCCTGGGAGGCGCACAGGATCCCCTTTTCCGAGGCCATCCGCCAGTGCGGCATGAGCGAGGCCACCTTCTACCGCCGCCTGCGGGAGTACCGCACCCGAAGCACAAAATAAAAACAACTATCGCAACGTACACGTTTTGACAGTCGAAAACTAAGGCTCATTATACACGGAAAATGCTGTTATTACAACACAAAAACGGCCTCAAGGGCCGTTTTTGCATGCCGCTGTCCGCATTGATGGTGGGCTCTGGACAATAATCAAAACGTGTACTTTTTGCTAAAAGCGTCTGGAGTTTTGCTTAATGAGTGCAGAAAACGCAACATTCTATGATACCGAACAGCAGATCAAATCCAAACAGCGTGTGGCCGATCATGGAGAAGTATTTACCGCCGAACGGGAAGTAAACGCCATGTTGGACCTGGTGAAACAGGAGACCGAACGCATTGACAGCACCTTTCTGGAGCCTGCATGCGGCACGGGCAATTTCCTCGTAGAGATCCTCCGGCGGAAACTGGCAGTTGTGCGGCGGGAATACTTCCCCCGGCGCGGGAGCTGTCACGATTATGAACTCCACGCCATCAAGGCAGTCATGAGCATTTATGGCGTGGATCTGCTCCAGGATAATGTGGAGGCCTGTCAGACACGTCTGTTTACGATATTTGACGAGGAATACACATCCGTGTGCAAAGGGGATGCCAGTGACGCCTACCGGGAAGCGGTTCGCTATGTGCTCACCCAAAACATCCTGTGCGGCAATGCGCTGAGCATGATGAAGGTGGACGCCAAAGGACAGGACACAGAGGATTTTATCGTCTTCCCCGAATGGAGCTTCCCCCGCAATGACAGCATGGTCAAGAGACGGGATTTTCGCCTGGATGTGCTTCTCAAAGAGAACGGAGATGAAGACAACTATGACACCTTTTCCCTCTTCGATGACGACGCCATGAATCTGGATCTGTGGGAAGAGGATCCCGTCACCAAAGAGATGATCCCCAAACCCATCAGAGAATATCCCTTAATTCATTACAGGAGGATCGCGGAACATGAGTAATCTGATTACCGGCTACAATCCCGATGTGCTGTCCTGCCTTGCCAACCTGTCCAACGATGAGGTCTTCACACCTCCAGAGGTGGCAAACGCCATGCTGGACATGCTGCCGCAGGAGCTGTTCTCTGATCCCAATACGAAGTTTCTGGACCCTGCCTGTAAAAGCGGCGTGTTCCTTCGGGAGATTGCCAAGCGACTGATTGAAGGGTTGGCAGACCAGATCCCGGATCTGCAGGAACGGATCGACCATATTTTTCATGAGCAACTATATGGAATCGCAATAACAGAGTTGACAAGCCTATTGTCCAGAAGGAGCCTTTACTGTACCAAATATCCCAACAGTGTTTATTCCGTTTCCAAATTTGACGACCAGAGCGGCAATATCCGTTATAAGCGCATTCAGCACCGGTGGAAAGATGGAAAATGTATTTTCTGTGGTGCCCCAGAAAAAGAATATTCTCGAGGCGACGATTTAGAGACACATGCATACGAATTGATACATACAACAAAGCCAGAGGACATTTTTATGATGAAATTTGATGTAATAATCTCCAATCCCCCCTATCAATTAAATGATAGTGGAGCTGGGAAAAGTGCAAAGCCAATATATCAGCACTTTGTTGAACAAGCAAAAAAACTTAATCCTCGTTATCTCAGCATGATTATTCCTTCTCGCTGGTTTTCAGGTGGAAAAGGTCTAGTTGGTTTTCGGCAGGACATGCTCTCTGATAGAAGAATTAGAAACTTAGTTGATTATGAGAACTTTAAGGAAGTGTTTCCAGGGGTTGATCTAGCAGGCGGGGCGTGTTATTTCCTTTGGGATAGAGACTATGAAGGACCGTGTACCGTAACAAATTTCAGTGCAAAACGAGAATCTTCAGCAGTACGCTATCTTGATGAATATGATACATTTATTCGACAAAATTTGGCAGTTGGAATTGTTAAGAAGATTACTAATGGTTATGACTATTTCTTAAGTGAAAGAGTTTCTTCAAGAAAACCATTTGGTCTTCCAACCAACTATGAACCAAAGAGTCAAGGTATTCCCTGTCATTTTATACAGCGTATTGGCCTTAAATATGCAGATAATAAAGATGTTGACGATAGTAAAGGTTATTTAGACAAATGGAAACTATTAGTCCCTAAAGCCCCAATTGCAGGTCAAACAGATTTTACCAAACCAGTTGGATTCTATTATGACGGAAATACTCGCATAGCGAATCCTGGGGAGTGTTGTACAGAATCCTGGATTGTTGCAGGATCATTTAACACAAAAGAAGAAGTACTTTCATATAAATCATATATCTTCACAAAATGCGTTAGATTCTTACTTCTGCAAACAGTAGTATCTCAAGACGTAACCAGAAAGAATTACTGCTTTGTTCCAGATCTTCGAGTTTATAAAGGTGAATATACCGATTCAGTGCTCCGAAAAATGTGGGATCTTTCAGAAGAAGAATGGGAATACATAGATTCAAGAATCACAACAATTAATGAGGATGGAGAATAATAGTTATGGAACACTGGCTAATTCCGTGTAATGTAAGAATATACGATGTCCCAGCTCATTTTGCTCAAGAAAAGACGATTGTCTGGAGAAACACCTTCTCAATGCGAAAAGGAGATGCAGCATTTATTTATTTAGGCAGTCCATATGGAGAAATTCGTTACAAATGTAAGGTGATAAGCGATACCGTAGATGAAGACACATTAATGAAAAATGCTTATGCAATTCCAGCCAAAGTAGCCAATAATTACTATTCCAAAAGAGTAAAATATGTCAAACTAGAGCTTGAAAAAGAATACCCTGCCAACTTCCTCTCACTTAATAAATTAAGGGAACATGGGCTTGGGCAAGTCCAAATACAAGCAAGGATAGACCGCCGTTTATTAAAGTATATTGAGAATGAAGAATTATTAAATGAAATGCCTGAAAAAGGTGACATAAATGCCTAAAATGGATTTCTTTCCCCCGCGTCCTGACTCCCATCCGATGATCTATGCCTATGAAGATAACAACCCCATGTATAAGGGCATGCTGAAAATCGGCTACACCAAGCACGATGTGGAGAAACGGGTCGCCCAGCAATATCCTACCCTTCGCCCCGGCGGGAAACCCTATAAAATCGTATTTCAGGAATCCGCCATGTACGAAGACGGCGGCTCCTTCATGGATCACGATATTCACCGCTACATGAGTAAGCACGGTTTTGAACGGCTGGACGGCGAATGGTTCCGCTGCACCGTCAAAGATGTGCGGGCAGCGTGGATTGCGGTGAAGAGCCGTACAGAGAATGAAGAGCAGAGGACCCGCGACTTTCCCATGCGCCCGGAACAGCGGGACGCGGTTGAGAAGACGATCGCCTATTTCCGCTCTACCGAAGGAGAGGTCTCTTCCCGCATTCCGAAGTTCCTGTGGAATGCCAAAATGCGTTTCGGCAAGACCTTCGCCGCTTATGAATTGGCCAAGAAGATGGGCTTTAAGCGGGTCCTGGTACTGACCTTCAAACCGGCAGTCGAGTCTGCCTGGCGGGAGGACCTGGTCACGCATGTGGATTTCGAGGGCTGGCAGTTTGTCTCTAATAAGGACGCGGCGGACAGCAGCCTGAATATCGATGAGCAGTATGCCAGAGCGGACAAGTCCCGCCCCATCGTGGTCTTCGGTTCTTTTCAGGATCTGCTGGGGACCAATGAGAGCGGCGGCATCAAGGCCAAGAACGAGTTTATCCACACAGACAACTGGGATCTGGTCATTTTTGACGAGTACCACTTTGGCGCATGGCGTGACAGAGCCAAGAAGCTCTTCGACAATCCAGACGAGGAAGCGGACACGGATTTTGACGCTGAAAAGTACCAGCAGGAAGAGGCCGGCAACGCCGTGGACGAGACCTGGCTGCCGATTACCACACGGTACTATCTGTACCTGTCCGGGACGCCCTTCCGCGCGCTGAACTCCGGCGAGTTCATTGAGGAACAAATCTATAACTGGACCTATTCGGATGAGCAGCGATCCAAAGAGAACTGGGTCGGGGAGAACAATCCTTACCGTGCGTTGCCCCGCATGGTGCTGATGACCTACCGGCTGCCTGACAGCATTCGGCAGATTGCAGAGCAGGGTGAGTTCAATGAGTTCGATTTGAATGTGTTCTTTTCCGCCAAGGGAAGAGGCGAAGAAGCTCATTTTGTATATGAAGACTATGTTCAGAAGTGGCTTGACCTGATCCGCGGCGCTTATCTGGAAACTGCAGTGGACGAGCTGAAGCTCGGCGCACAGCGTCCGCCGATGCCCTTTTCCGATGCGAGGCTGCTGAACGTGCTCAGTCATACCATCTGGTTCCTGCCCAATGTGGCATCCTGTGAGGCAATGAGGAATCTTCTGGCGAGGAACAACTTTTATCGGGACTACACAGTGAACTGTTGTGCCGGTACAAAGGCAGGCATAGGCCTGTCAGCACTCGCTCCGGTGCAGAAGTCGATGAAGGATCCTCTGTCAACCAAGACCATCACGCTCACCTGCGGCAAGCTCACCACCGGCGTCACCGTGAAACCCTGGTCAGGGATCTTCATGCTGAGAAATCTGAAGAGCCCTGAGACCTACTTCCAGGCTGCCTTCCGCGTTCAGAGCCCTTGGGAGATTGATGGCGAGATCATGAAGGAAGAGGTCTATGTCTTTGATTTTGCCCTGGATCGTGCTCTGAAACAGCTGGCTGATTACAGCTGCCGCCTCAATCCCAACATGGGCGAAAGTCCGGAGAAAAAGGTCGAGGAGTTTATCAGTTTTCTCCCGGTGCTGGCATATGATGGGGCGAAGATGACCCAGATCAACGCGGCGGCCATTCTTGACATTGCAATGTCGGGTACTTCGGCCACTCTGCTTGCGAGGCGCTGGGAGAGTGCGCTGCTGGTCAATGTGGATAATGAGACACTGAAACGCCTCATGGCAAACGAAGCAGCCATGGATGCGCTGATGAAGATCGAAGGCTTCCGCAGCCTGAACCAGGATATTGCCGCGATCATCAACAAGTCCGACAAGGTTAAACAGGCGAAGAAAGAAAAGGGTGACAAGCTCACAGAAAAGGAAAAGAAGGAGCTTACCGCCGAAGAAAAGGAATACAAGTCCCTGCGGAAACAGATCCAGGAAAAGCTGATCAAGTTTGCAACCCGTGTACCGGTCTTCATGTACCTGACAGATTACCGGGAGCAGACGCTGGTGGATGTGATCACGCAGCTGGAGCCAGGCCTCTTCAAAAAGGTTACCGGTCTGAATGTGAAAGATTTTGAACTGTTGTGCTCGCTGAACGTCTTCAACGCGGATCTGATGAACGACGCGATCTACAAGTTCAAACGGTATGAGGACTCCAGTCTGAGCTATACCGGTATCAACCGCCATGAAGGCGAGAAGGTTGGTCTGTTCAACACCGTCATTGATTATGATGAAATGTTCTTTGAACAGCAGGCCAGTACCGAAGCGCCTCCTGTAGATGAGACCGACATCCCGGACACCTTTCTTCTCGCCGCGGAACCGGTGGACGACTACGAAGACGAGGATGAGAACGAAATCGAAGAACCGGCCCCGAAGAAAGCAAAGAAGCCCGCGAAGAAAAACAAAAACGGGGAGGTTGTGATTGTCCATGCCGCCAGAACGGCCAAACCGGAGTCCGCTCCGGAGCGGTCTGCGGCTTACGTCGATCCCGCAAAACCGAAGCAGAACGCAGCGCCTCCCGCGGCTGCGGCTCCCACAATCGACGTATCGGGCGTCAAAGCCGGTTCAAGAGTAATCCATAAGGCTTTTGGTCAAGGCGTGGTAAAATCTTTGGAAAACAGCCGTCTGATCGTCTCCTTTGGGGATGTGGAGAAACAGTTTATTTTTCCGGCAGCGTTTCTGCAAGGCTTTTTGAAACAACAGGAAGAATAATACACAATAAAACAGCAAGGACTGCGTCGCCAACGTCGGTGAAGCAGTCCTTGCTAATTATGATCGGCCGTAACCCTTTTTCTCATATGGTTCTCAGCCCCGGCCTTCTTTGTAGGTCTCATAGTACTCTTTCAGCAGGGTGGAAATCTTTTTCATGATCAAAGCCTTCTTTCTTTTTTATGATGGTTCAGGTTTCTGTTGTCTGGGTTCTGCTGATCGCTCAGCCCCGGCCTTCTTTATAGGTCTCATAATACTCTTTCAGCAGGATGGAAATCTTTTTCATTGTCAAAGCCTTCTTTCTTTTGTTTTTGATCTTGTCCCTCAGGACGATTGTAATATACCACAGGCTCATAGAATATGGAAATACTTGTTACAGCGGTCTAATAGTATATAAAAGATATGATAACCAGGGCATGGGACAGCTATTTACATTGTATGTCGTAGGACATTATGTCCTGCGTAGCACATTTACAAAATGATGGTTGTCGGATCGTCACCAAGGTTTGATCCGATATGTTTCCACGAAATATATTGATTTTTGTTTCTATGAATGGTTTAACATCAATCAAGAAGGTGTGAAAATTAACGGAATATGCTAAGCGCGCCGAAGGAATGTTCCCTCGGCGCGCTGACGGGCTTTTATAGATTATGACTTGCCTTTACGTGTCGGGTTGACACGGCGGAATCGCATTGCCATTTCTGGGGTTGTCTCTGGGCAGTCTTCATCATATGTGATGGGCAGTTTTCTGGCATTTTCCAGTTCTGCCAGCTCTTTCTCAGTAAAGATCCGGCTGATTATTTTTGGATTCTCAATAACGTTTGCCATAATATAACCCCCTTGTATTGCAGAGTCCTGCCGCGGGTCAGACGTCAAAATAATATGCTGATGTAATCTTGCCGCCCGTTCAGAACGCGGGTCACTTCCACATGACTTTCTTCCACCACGCGATAGAAGATCAACTGATCGGAGACAAGCAGATAGCGGAGATCGGTCTCCACATCAAAGCGGCTGCTGAGCGGCGTCCCCATGTAGGGATTATCCGCCAGCAGAGACACCGCCTGCACGATCCGTCCGGTCAGCTTCCTTGCGGCAGAGCCGTTGTGCAGGACGCTGCGGATGTATTCCTCCGTTGCCTGTATATCCTCAATCGCGGTTCTCTTGTACCGTACTTTCAAGGCTCAACTCCCAAAAGTCGCATAGCGTCTTCTTCCGAATAACTCTCCGCGCACTCGTCGCCCTTCTGCAATTCCCTCATCAAGCGGGAGAGCGCCTTTGCCTTGACGACCTCGGCGTTTTCCTCGGTGACGGCAAATGGGAAGCCGCCTGCGTTGAGAGACTGCTGGAAAAAAACATTGACCGCATCCGTGAGACTCAGACCGTTCTTCTCATAGACGGCTTCCAGCTTCTTGCGGATTTCGGGATTCACACGCATACGAAACACGTCGGTCTTCGGCGCTGACGTAACATGATCCATTTCTTTCGCCTCCTCGTAAACAGTATAGCACATTCAGAGAAAAAGTCAATTTTGTAGCAACAATGTTGCCACAAAAGAAAGGCCACCATGAACACACCTCATATACGCTCCGTTGAGTCCATCGTCCCCTGTCTGTTTCATACACCCATTGGGTGTATTAGTCAACGTGAAAAGCATCGCGGCGATTTAACTTCTTCTATTTATTTGTTTGTACAAGTGAAATAACAGACAGAAAAACAGCAAGGACTGCGTCGCCGGCATCGGTGAAGCAGTCCTTGCTAATTATGATCGGCCGTAACCCTTTTTCTCATACGGTTCTCAGCCCCGGCCTTCTTTATAGGTCTCGTAGTACTCTTTCAGCAGCGTGGAAATCTTTTTCATGATCAAAGCCTTCTTTCTTTTTTATGATTGTTCTGGTTTCGGTTAATTGGGTTCCGCTGATTGATCAGCCGCGGCCTTCTTTGTAGGTCTCATAGTACTCTTTCAGCAGCATGGAAATCTTTTTCATTGTTAAAGCCTTCTTTCATTTGTTTTTGATCTTGTCCCTCAGGACGATTGTAATATACCACAGGTTTTTAAAATATGGAAATACTTATAACAACTGGTTAATTATATATATAACATATGATAAACTTTTAAGTTGCCACCAAAAATGGCGAGAATAACTCACTGATGCCTACGTGTAAGATTGTAAAGCATATGATTGACAAAATTGCATATTAATGTTAAATTATGCTTTACAAGGAGTGTGATAGAAATGGCACAGACTATGGTCAATTTTCGAATGGACGAAACTCTGAAAAACAAGATGGACACAGTCTGCAAAGAAATGGGGATGTCTGCGACAACGGCGTACACCATTTTTGCAAATAAAGTGGTCCGTGAGCACAGAATTCCTTTTGAGATTAATGCAGATCCCTTTTACAGTGAGGCGAATATGGCCTTTCTGCGCAATGCAATTTCAGCTTTGAATGAAGGAAAAGGCACGGAGCATGATCTCATTGAGGTAGACTGATGCATAAAATCTGGTATGACAAAGCATGGGACGACTATTTATATTGGATGTCACAGGATAAGAAGACTTTAAAGCGCATTAATCAATTGATTCGAGATATCGAAAGAACCGGGGATCTTGGTATTGGAAAGCCTGAAATCCTGCATGGTGATTTATCAGGGTTTAAGAGCCGAAGGATCAATGAAACAGATCGTTTGGTCTATAGGCTGAAAGAAGGGACCATTGAGATTGCTTCATGCAGAGGTCACTATGGAAATTAAAAAGGTTTTCTATAACGGAATACCCGCAATAAACAGCAAGGACTGCGTCGCCGGCATCGGTGAAGCAGTCCTTGCTAATTATGATCGGCCGTAACCTTTTTTCTCATACGGTTCTCAGCCCCGGCCTTCTTTGTAGGTCTCGTAGTACTCTTTCAGCAGCATAGAAATCTTTTTCATGATTATAGCCTTCTTTCTATTTTATGATTGTTCAAGTTTCTGTTGACTGGGTTCCGCTGATCGCTCAGCCTCGGCCTTCTTTGTAGGTCTCGTAGTACTCTTTCAGCAACATAGAAATCTTTTTCATTGTCAAAGCCTTCTTTCTTTTGTTTTTGATCTTGTCCCTCAGGACGATTGTAATATACCACAGGTTTTTAAAATATGGAAATACTTATAACAGCTTGATAATAATACACAATACATATGATAAGCCTTCGAGCTGCCACCCAAGAAGGTGAGGACGATACGCCAATGTCCGCATACGGAATTGCAAAGCAAATGATTGACGAATATACAATTGAATGCTAAATTATGCTTGATAAGAAGCTCAACGAAAACCGTGAAACCACAGTCCATATCAGAAAGGCGGAAAACCATGAATCTTGAAAAAGCAGCGAAAAATCTGAAGCTGGCCGGATTCTCCGTACAGATCTTCGATACCGGCACAGAAGCGGCCGAGTGGCTGAATCAGCAGGTCGACGGCAAGACGGTGGGCATCGGCGGATCGGCCACCGTGAAAGCGCTGGGTCTCTACGACCTCCTGCGCACCCACAACACCGTCTACTGGCACTGGGAACAGGATCAGGACGAGGCGCGCCTCAACGCCATGAAGACGGATGTCTACCTGTGTTCCGCCAACGCCCTTGCGGAGACCGGAGAGATCGTCAACATCGACGGAAAGGGCAACCGCGTCTCCTCCACGCTCTTCGGCCACGAGAAGGTGTACTTTGTCGTCGGCCAGAACAAGGTGACCGTGACCTATGAAGAGGCCGTCTGGCGGGCGCGGAATGTGGCTGCGCCGAAACGAGCCGCCCAGTTCCATGTGAAGACGCCCTGCGTCGCAAACGGCTCGACGCGCTGCTTCAACTGCAAGAGCCCCGAGCGCGTCTGCCGCGCGCTGGTCACCCTCTGGGGGCCGATGATGGGCTCGGAGGCCGAGGTTCTCCTGATCCGGGAGGATCTGGGACTGTAACGGCAGCACGATCACGCTTTCCCCGAAGGAACGCATCAAAACAGAGACAAACAGCAGGGACTGCTTCGCCGAACTGGGCGGGGCGGTCCCTGCTGATGATATGGGAGTGTTCCGTTTTCGGGATTCTTATCTCTGGATAAGCGGGCGGCGCTGCCGGCGGCGGATCCCGTAGTACAGCAGCTCGATAAAGCAGCAGCAGAACCAGCCCACCGGGTAGCCGAAGCCGACAAGTCGGGGCGTGTTGGCCACAAAGTGCGTCACCAGATATAGATAGATCTGGCGCACGCCCACGAAGGTGGAGAGCATGATGATCATCGGCCCGCGGGAGTCGCCCCGCCCGCGCAGCGCCCCGGCCAGCACGTGGTTGACGCAGTTGAAGAGCAGGAAGGGTACGTTGGTCCGGAGGAAGAGCGAGCCGTATTCGATGACCTTCGCATCCGGCGAGAACAGCCGTACCGCGGCGGGGGCATAGATCATCAGCAGGGCGCAGATAACCCCCGTGACGCCGAAGGTCAGCAATATGGAGGTCACGGTACCCTGATCGGCGCGCTTTTCCTTCCGTGCGCCGACGTTCTGGCTGACAAAGGTGGTCGAGGCCATCGCCATGCTCTGCATGGGCAGCAGGATAAACTGGTCCAGTTTGTTGTAGCTGCTCCAGCCGGCCATGACGTCCGAGCCGAAGATGTTGATGTAGCCCTGGACAAAGATGTTGGAGAAGGCCGTGATCACCGACTGGATCCCGGTGGGGAGACCAATGGCGAAGATCTTGCGCAGGATAGGGAGGTCCAGCCCCAGCTCCCGCCAATCAAGGCGGTAGATCTCCTTCGACCGGGTCAGGAGAAGGAGGATCAGCGCGGCGGAGACAAACTGGGAGAGGATCGTCGCGATGGCGGCGCCGGCAATCCCGGTCTTCAGCACGATGACAAAAAACAGGTCCAGGATGATGTTCAGGATGCTGGTGAGGATCAGGAACTCCAGCGGGCGGATCGAATCGCCCACAGCCCGGAGGATGCCGCTGCCCATGTTGTAGATCAGCAGGCCGGAGATGCCCGCCAGGTAGATGCGCAGATACACCGTCGCATCCAAGAATACGTCCTCCGGCGTGTTCATCATGCGCAGCAGCGGCCGGACAAGGATCACGCCGACCACCGAGAACAGCAGACTCAGCAGGAAGGTGGCGGTCATGGTGGTCTCAATGGCCCGGTGGAGCGCGTCTTTGTTGTCCGCGCCGAAGTACTGGCTGATCACCACGCCCGCCCCGATGGAAAAGCCGTTGAAGAAAAAGACCATCATGTTGACGATCATGGTGGTGGAGCCGATGGCGGCGAGGGCCTGCTTGCTGACAAAGTTGCCCACGATGACAGAGTCCACCGTGTTGTAGAGCATCTGGAAGATGTTGCCCAGCATGAGAGGCAGCGCAAACGCCACCAGCAGCCGGAGGATGCTGCCCTCCGTCATATTATGTGTCCGCGAAGCGGAGTTGTGATGAAAATGTGGAACCGTCATGTGAATACAGTCTTTTCTTTCTTAATCACACAAAGTCTAAAACAAATGGCAGGCGCTGTCAAGCCCGGGTAAAAACCTTTCTGACAGAAAGAGCAGTTATCCGGATCGAGGATTGCAGACCCGGCGGAATTATGATACTATTCTTATATTCTAACGATTTGGGAAACCGGAAAGGAGACCTGAGCGGAATGCTGGAAACAGAAAGACTGATTCTCCGCCGCTGGGAGGACAGCGACGCGGAGAGCTTATATGAATACGCGAAGGACCCGGCCGTCGGACCGATCGCCGGCTGGCCGCCTCACAGCAGCATAGAAGAGAGCCGGGATGTGATCCGGACGGTCCTCAACGGGAGGGAATGTTATGCCGTCTGCCGGAAGCCCGACAACAGGGCCATCGGCGCGGTTGAGCTGAAGCTGTACGGCCATACCGATATGACGGACCGGGACGATGAATGTGAGCTGGGCTATTGGCTGGGCAAGCCCTTCTGGGGACAGGGGCTGATGCCGGAGGCCGTCAGAGAGCTGCTCCGCCATGCCTTTGAGGACATCGGCATGACAAAGGTCTGGTGCGGCTATTACGAGGGGAACGAAAAATCCAGGCGGGTGCAGGAGAAGACCGTCTTCCGCTATCAACGGAAGACGGAGAACGTGGATGTACCGCTCCTGCATGAAAAGCGCACATGCCATGTCAGCGCCATAACCAGGGACCAGTGGCAGTGGGACCGGCTGTACGAGGCCGCCGCTGCCGTGCGGAAGGAGCGCAGGATCTCCGACTATGTCACCTGCGGCGAGGTCTCGGCGGCGATTCTCTCCGGCGCGGGGAAGATTTATACGGGCGTCTGCGTCGACACCTGCTCCACCCTCGGGATCTGCGCGGAGCGCAATGCCATCTTCCGGATGCTCACAGACGGCGAGCAGAAGATCCGCAAGGTGGTCGCCATCCTGCCCGACGGCAGAAGCGGGGCGCCCTGCGGCGCCTGTCGTGAACTGATGGTGCAGCTGATGCCGGACAGCTATCAAAACGTTGAGATTATGATGGACTACCGGCAGGAG
Source organism: Oscillospiraceae bacterium (assembly GCA_017458065.1). Lineage (GTDB taxonomy): Bacteria > Bacillota > Clostridia > Oscillospirales > Oscillospiraceae > Limivicinus. The sequence continues at coordinate 188,816 of JAFTGD010000042.1, read as the reverse complement.
CGTATCATGACCCTGGGAGAACTGACCCCGGAGTGGTGGATCTGATGAGAGGTGCAGGTTAAAGGCGAAACAGCTGAGATTAGAGGAGGAAAACATGCAGACAGAATATCTGAAAGACTTTCTGATGACGGCGAAGACGCTGAACTATGCGGCGGCAGCGAACAACCTGTATATTTCGCATTCTTCCCTGTTTAAGCATATTAAGGCACTGGAGGAAGATCTCGGAGGAGCGCTGTTTGACAAAAACGGACGCTTTATCACCCTCAGCGCGTTCGGGGAGCTTTTTCTTCCTTATGCGTCGAAACTGGTCAGCATTGAAGAACAGTGTCAGGCCGAACTGAACAACTGGAAGGAGGAGGCCGGCACCAGGGTTCGCGTTTCCTCAGACTATCGGATCTGGGGCTCGGTATACCATTTCCAGCGGCATTACCCGGAATACAAGTTTCAGTATCAGGAGTATGAAACTTATGAAGAGACAGCAAGGATGCTGTCCAGAGGGATCGTCGACTTTTCTCTTTTGTGTGATGCGCAGCTGGATGATGCCGCATTTGAGAAAATTCCCTATAAGACGGACTATCTGGCTGCGGTGCTGCCAAAGGAGCACCCTCTCGCCGGGCAGCAGACGCTGACGCTCTCTCAGCTGCGGGACGAGGATTTTGTCATGCTGCCCCAGACAACAACACATTACCGGTACTGTGAATCGCTCATGCGGCAGGAGGCGTTCGTTCCCCGCATTGTGCTGACCTGCACACGCGGAACGGCGATTGTGGAATGTATCGCGGAAAACGGCGGCTGTTCGATCATGATGGAAAAACTGACAAGGAATCAGAAAAACAGCGCCGTTCGCGTCATCCGTCTGGAACCGCAGACAGAGATTCATGTGGAGATCTGGAAGGCGCGCGGAAGGAAGCTTTCTCCGGCAGCGAAGACTTTCCTGAATTCTCTTCTTCATGAAGCTGAAACATAGAAAACAAAAAACGAATGAAATAAAACAGCACGGACATTTCCGCTTTGGAAATGTCCGTGCTGCATTATGAAACGCCGGAAGCATTGACAGCGTGCAGCAAAATCGTTATATTATACAATTAGAAGCGGAAATTAAGTTGAAATCCGCAAGTAAATTTGGTCAAAATTTTTAAAAAGAAGGAGAAGTAAAATGAAAAAAGCGAAACAATACGCAGCATTGATCGTTGCCCTCGTGATGGTTTTCACCCTCTTTGTCGGAAACGGCACGGCGTTTGCAGCCGGCAATGTTCTTGACAACGGCCGTCTGGAAAAGTTCACGATTGGCATGGCAAACGACCCGCAGGAGCTCGCCCCCTGGAACCCGAACAACCAGGGCAAGAATCTGGTCTGGCATCAGATTTATGAGTGCCTGTTCGACAACGACGGCGCGGAATATGTCCCCATTCTTGCAAAGGGATACACGGTCGTTGATCCCACCACGGTGGATGTAGAGATCTATGACTACATTCAGGACTCCGAAGGAAACCCCGTGACCGCGGATGACGTCGTTTATTCCTATCAGGTTCTGGTTGATTCCGGCTACGCCATCAAGTACGGCATCTATGACAGCATTGAGAAGACCGGCGACTACACAGTTCGTTTCCACTTCAAGGAAGATCCGTTTGTTGCCATCGGCTCGCTTGAGTTCATCTGGGGCGGCACGGCGATCTTCACCAAGGCAGCTTATGAAGCGGGGAACTTCGCAATTGCCCCTGTCGGTACCGGTCCGTATAAGGTCGCGAGCTATCAGTCCGGTTCCAAGCTGGTTCTGGAGGCAAACGAAAACTACTGGCAGACCGACGAACTGACCGCTGATACGCACAAGCGCACGGTCCAGACGGTGGAATATGACATCATCACCGAAGCGGCTTCCCAGACCGTTGCGCTGAACACCGGTTCCATTGAGTATTCCAACTCCTTTGATATGGCAAGCCTCGCAGACTTTGAGGCAAATCCGAACTACACCGTGAAACAGAGCGACGGCAACTTCGTTTATTCTCTGCTTGCAAACTGCTATGAAGGCGGCCTGATGGCAAACGAGGACCTTCGCAAGGCGGTCTATTATGCGATTGACAACACCATGATTGCCGCGGCCGTCACCGGGTACAACCCCGCATACGGCGCAGGCACCAACATCTTTGCAGACTATGACCCCGCCTGGGAGACCGAAGAAAACTACATGACGGTCTATGACGTCGATCTCGCAAAAGAGTACGCCGCAAAGGCAGGCTACAACGGAGAAGAGATCACCATCATCGCGATGAACGATGAGGACATCAAGAACATGGCGACCATCTGCAAGGCCCTGCTTGACATGGCCGGTTTCAATGTGACGCTCAATATCGGCGACCTGAACTCGATCCAGACCATTTCCAACCAGAATACCGGATGGGATCTCTACCTCATGTACTGCGCATCCGGCGGTTTCTGCATCAGCCTGAGCCAGGCCTTCTTCGATGACACCATCAACGGCGATGACATGACGCTCGGCAACTTCACCGATGAAGAGCTTCGCGCAGCCTATAACCTCTGCAACACCATGGAAGGCAACAACAAGGAGAACATGGATAAGCTGCGCGAGATCTGGATCGGCAAAGGCTATCTGGATCCCCTGGTTGTCAATGTAAACTACTCCATCTACAGCAATGCTCTGACCGAGCCCTGCTATGACAACAACCTGAACTTCGTTCCCGGCGGCTCCACCTATGCCGGCCAGTAATAACAACGGACGCACATCCTGAGTCATAAACCCACGAGCGTCGCCCTCCGCAGGTGCGGCGGGCGGCGCTCAATTTGATTGAGTCGAACGGAGGAAAATATGGGACGTTACGTTCTGCGACGAATTCTCATGGTTATCGTCATCATGATAGCTGCGGCATTCGTCATTTTTACGATCTTGTATTTTACGCCCGGCGACCCGGCCAAAAACCTTCTGGGTGCCAGCGCAACAGCCGAAGAAGTTGAAAATATGCGGCACGTGCTGGGGCTGGATCAGCCGTATCTTGTACAGCTTGGCAACTTTATGTATAACACGTTCCTGCGCTTTGATCTCGGAAATTCCTGGACCTACAGCGTCCCGGTCATGCAGGAACTCGGAAACCGGCTTCCCTATACCGTTACCATTGGCGGAATCTCGATGATTCTGAATGTGATCATCGGCCTGCTGCTCGGCATCTTTGCAGCGACGCATGAAGGAAAGTGGCAGGACTCTGTGGCGATGATCATCGCGATGGTTTTCATCTCCGTCCCGGATTTCTGGCTGGGACTGATGATGATTGTCCTGTTTGCGCAGAAACTGAAGTGGCTGCCGCCTTACGGCGTTCAGTACTGGTATTCCTTCATCATGCCGATCATCGTTTCTTCCATCGCAGGCATCGCGGTCAACGCAAGGCAGACCCGCTCCAGTATGCTGGAGGTGTTTCGGTCCGACTATATAACCACTGCCCGGGCAAAAGGGCAGAAGGAGAAGGTTGTCGTACGCAAACACATGCTGCCGAATGCGCTGATGCCGATCATTACATCCCTCGGTACAGCCTTTACGAGCATTGTAGCCGGAGGGGCGGTTGTAGAATCCGTTTACTCCATTCCGGGCGTCGGTCTCTATATGCTGACCGGTATAACCAACCGTGATTACCCGGTGGTAAGGGGCTGTGTAATTTTCTTTGCGCTGTTCACATCCATTGCCATGCTGCTGGTGGATCTTGCCTATGCGTTTGTGGATCCGCGCATCAAAGCACAGTATTCCGCTTCCGCTGCGGGAAAAAGAAAGGGGGCGTAATCCATGGCTAATTCAGGATCCGAAAAGAAAGCACCGAAGAAAAAATCCATGTTCCTGGAAACACTGCAGCGCACGGTGAAATCACCCAGCGCAAAACTTGGAGCAATTCTGTTCTGTCTGATTGTCCTGGCGGTAATCATCGGACCGTATCTTTCGCCCTACAAGATTGATCAGTTTGACCTCCTGAATACCAAGGCAAAGCCCAGCGCAGCTCATCCGTTTGGGACCGATGCGCTCGGGAGAGATATCCTGGTACGTATCCTCTACGGCGGAAGGTATTCCCTGTCTCTGGGAATTCTGACAGCACTTCTCGGCAGTGCGGTCGGCGTGGTCATCGGCTCGGTGGCCGGTTATTTCGGTGGCACGACTGAGACGATTATCATGCGCATCATGGACATATGGTCCTCGATTCCCGGCATGCTGCTGTGCCTGCTGATCTCGGCCTCGCTCGGCACAGGGTTTGGAAACACCATTCTCGCGCTGGCCGTCGGCGGTGTTCCTGGCGGTGTACGTCTCCAGCGCGCGCAGATTCTACGAGAACGGGGAAAAGAATACCTGGAGGCAGCGGAATCCATCAACTGCCCAAAGACAAAGATCATGTTCAAGCATCTTCTTCCAAACGTGATTTCCCCGACCATCGTGAATGCAACCATGACCATCGGCATGACCATTACCATGGCCGCGACTCTTTCCTACATCGGCCTTGGCGTTCAGCCGCCCACGCCCGAATGGGGAGCCATGCTGGCCGACGGAAAGGCAGATATCCTGTATTCTCCGCACATCATTGCATTTCCCGGCTTGTGCATTGCTTTGACCGTGCTCGCGATCAATCTGCTCGGTGACGGGCTGCGCGATGCGCTGGATCCGCGGCTGAGAAGCTGAAAAAGGAGGAACAGAAATGAGCGAAAAACAGAACGAAGCGTTCCTCTCAGTAAAAGATATTGAAGTGATCTATACGTCCGGGAAGAAAATCGTGCATGCGGTAAACGGGGTTTCCTTCGATATGAAACGTGGCGAGACCCTGGGTCTCGTGGGGGAGACCGGCGCCGGAAAAACAACCATCGCGCGTGCGATCCTGCGCATTCTTCCGGATCCCCCTGCCATCTTCAAAGGCGGCAGAATTGAGCTGGACGGGGTGAACCTCATTGACCTGACCGAGGAAGAGATGCTGAAAATCCGTGGAGATAAAATCGCCATGATTTTCCAGGATCCGATGACGGCGTTGAACCCGCTCATGACGGTCGGAGACCAGATCCTGGAAGTTCTTCAGCTGCACAACAAATCCGAGAGCAAAGAGGAACTGATCAAACGCGCCGGTGACATGCTGGAACTGGTGAACATCCCCAGAGAACGCTACGGCGAGTATCCGCATCAGTTCTCCGGGGGAATGAAACAGCGCGTGGTGATTGCGATGGCGCTGGCCTGTGATCCTCAGCTTCTTCTGGCAGATGAACCGACCACGGCGCTGGATGTAACCATCCAGGCACAGGTTCTGGATCTGATCCGGGAACTGAGAGAAAAGTATCAGACGAGTATGATTCTGATCACGCATGATCTCGGCGTGGTGGCCGAAACCTGCGACAAGGTTGCAGTGATCTATGCCGGCGAGATTGTGGAGTACGGCGACAAACGCTCCATTTATAAACACACGACGCACCCCTATACCATTGGACTGTTTGATTCCCTCCCGGATATCAGCGTGCAGGCTAACCGTCTGAAGCCCATCAGCGGCATGCCGCCAGATCCCACAGATTTGCCGGAAGGCTGCGCATTTAGTCCTCGCTGCCCCTACGCAACCGAAGAATGCCGCGCGGCACATCCTCAGCTGCGCGAGATCGCCCCGGGTCATTTCGTGCGCTGCTGTCTGCGCGGAAAGGAGGAGTGAAGCATGGCGGAACTGATTGAAGTCAGAAATCTGAAAAAATATTTTAAGGTTCCGGCGGGATACAATCACGCCGTCGATGACGTTTCCTTCACCATCCGGAAAGGTGAGACGCTCGGTGTGGTCGGGGAATCCGGCTGCGGCAAGAGCACTCTCGGCCGTGCGATTATACGGCTGCACGAGGCAACGGACGGTCAGGTGCTGCTTAACGGAGAAGACATCACCCATATCAAAGGCCGCGCGCTGGAGCGGGTTCGGGAAAAGATGCAGATCATTTTTCAGGACCCCTATTCTTCGCTGAACCCTAGGATGACCATTGAAGAGACCATCCGGGAACCCCTGCAGTATTCGGGACGTTTTCGCAAACGGGCGGATCTGGACGCGGAAACCAACCGCCTCATGGATCTGGTCGGAATCGATGAGAGACTTCGTGCGAGTTACCCGCACGAGCTGGACGGCGGGCGGCGTCAGCGCGTCGGGATTGCCCGCGCCCTGGCACTGAATCCCGAATTTGTCGTCTGCGACGAGCCGGTGAGCGCGCTGGATGTCTCCATCCAGGCACAGGTCCTGAACCTGCTGATGGACCTGCAGGAAGAGCTTGGAATGGCATATATGTTTGTAACGCACGATCTCTCTGTCGTCCGCCACATCTCAAACAACATCTGTGTCATGTATCTCGGACAGCTGGTAGAGAAAGCGCCGACCGACGAGCTGTTTGAAAACACGCTGCATCCGTATACCAAAGCGCTTCTGAGCGCGATTCCCTCTGTCGACATCGACCATCCGATGCAGCGCATCCAGATGAGAGGGGAGATTACCTCTCCGATCAATCCCAAGCCCGGCTGCCGGTTTGCTTCCCGCTGCCCATACGCAACGGAGGCCTGCAGCCAGCCGCAGAAGCTGGAGGAAGTCAGTCCCGGACACTTTGTGTCCTGTTGCCGTGTAAAGGAAGTGAACTGAACATGAAGGAGCGGCTGGTAAACTTCGTCAATCAAAGAGAGGCACGGTTCTCTTCGGAGGATGCGCATTCCAATTTCCACAGCAGAGCTTATCACCGCTTCTTTGAGGATTATGCAGAGAGACAGCGGCTTGATGCGGATGGACGGCTCAGAATCGAGCGGACCTACATCGGCCTGTATTACTGTCAAAATGTGAGCCGGAAAAAAGCAGTCTGGCTGCGGGTCGAATATGGATTGCTTTGGATTGTCGCAGCGGCTGCCTTCGTGCTGGCAGCGACCAGGCCGGTTGGCAGCAACCGTTCGGTCTATGTAACATGTTTTCAAGCCCTTACGGTGATGGGGCTGTTTTGGGAACTGGTTGCATTGTTCCGATATGTTGTGTCACCGGAGAAGATGACCGTCTACGAATACAAGGCGTCTTCAAAAGCGCTGCAGCACGCGGCGACGCTGACAGGGCTCTCATCCATTCTGGCCGCGGGGGCGAGCATCGTTTGGCTGCTCCTCCGGCGTCCGGAATCATCCGGAAGCACAGGCGTCTGCTTCTGCGGATTTTTGCTATGCGGAGTCTTCAGTGCGCTTTTGAAAGAGACGGAAAAGAGAATACCATATACACAGGAAGCCAGCGGAAACAGACCGGATGAAACCAGCAGTCTGATTGACTAAGAAACCGGAATCAGGAGAATCATATGTACATATTTGATGACAAAAGAAAAACCATTCACTACACAGCCGGAGGGTATCAGAACGGCGGGCTTGCCATACGGGATCATTTCGTCCGTATCGGGATGGGGATGTCCTGCATGCGCTGCGTGCTTTATGAACCGGAACTGCCGGAGGAAAAGAGCAAAATCGGCATCGTGGTGATTCATTCTGATGACGATTACAGCACCTTCCCGATCGGCGGGGAATTGGCCAGACGCGGCTATCGAACACTCTGCGGTCAGGTCCGGGATCCGGGAGCCACACTGGAAGAAAGAATGCGCGATATCCTGCACGTGGTGCAGTTTCTGAAGGAATATCCGGGGATCGAAAAGGTTGTCCTGATGGGTCACAGCGGCGGTGCAACGCTGATGAGCGCATACCAGTCTGCAGCGGAGAACGGAACAGGGATTTATCAGGGAAGCAATATGCTTTCACCCTGTACGCTGGACGAAGAATTGATTCCTGCAGACGGATTGATGACCCTTGACTCGAACTGGGGGAACGGATCCATGACGCTGTTCAGCATCGATCCTTCGGTGGTCGAAGAAAACGGCCGTATCCGGATTGATCCGGAGCTTGATCCATTTCAGGAGAAAAACGGTTATGCCCCCGACGGCAGCCATTACAGCGAAGCCTTCCTGAAAAAGTTCCTGGAGGCGCAGGCGGAAAGAAACAACCGGATAATCCACCAGGCGTTGGATCGCCTGACGGTGCTGAATGCCGGCAAGGGATTTTATGCTGAAGATGAACCGTTTGTAGTTCCCGCGGCGGCGCAGTTTGGCCCCTGCAACAAGCTGTTCCCGGAGGACGTGAGCCTGCTTGCCCATACAAAAGAACCGTATATCCTTCTTCATAAAGACGGCGGCGAAACCAGAGAAATCGTCCGGAGCGTCCGCCGCCCCCGCGGAGGCAGCAGCGTCTCCCGATTCTGCCGGTTCGCATTTATCGGAACAGTCCGTTCCTATCTGAGCAACCGGTCTGTTCTGGCCGGCGAAGACTATACGATCCGGGATGACGGCGCATATGGCATCCGGTGGGAGAACACCTTCAATTGCACACCGGGAAATATTCGGAATGTGAGCGTGCCGCTCCTGGCTATGGGGATGACCGGAAGCTATGAGGGGCTGGCCGCGGAAGAAATCTTCCACAATGCAGGGAGCACGGATAAGTCCATTGCGTTTGTAGAGGGTGCCGGCCACAATTTCGACAACATGGGCAGAGATGAATTCGGCGATACCCAGAAGCTCACGTTCGACTATGCCGACCGCTGGCTGAGCGCGCCGGGACGCTTTTTAAACTGAGGGGAACTGCCATGCAGACTTTAAGCGGGAGAACCTGCGTCTTCGCGGGCGCGACGGCCGGTGACGGCATTGCCTGCGTGCATGCGCTGTGTGCAGGCGGGATGAATGTGGTGGTGACAACCCATAACGCCGAACGGGCGAAAGCCCTGGTGGAAGAGATCCGGGCAGCGGCGTTGCCGGGAATCTGCGAGGCATACTTCGGGGGAGATGACGGGCCGGCGGAAGAGCGCACGGAGACCTATGAAGAGATTGAGCGGCGCTTCGGAAGCGTGGATGTGATTATCTCCAATACCGGCGCGACGGGAAGCGCCCTTTCGATGGAGGAACTGACCCGGGATCAGCTGGTCCACAACATGGATCATCTGGTCGGCGGCGCCTTTGCCATGATGAAAGCTGCCCTGCCCTGCCTGCGCCGCAGCAGAGCGCCGAGGATCATCCTGATGACCAGCGTGGAGGGATCCAGGGGCGGCATCCACGAAAGCTTCGAAAATGCCGTCGCAAAGGGTGCAGTCCGGGCGCTGACGCTGAATGCGGCGGCGCGTCTGGCGGAAGAGAGCATCACCGTGAATGCGGTTGCAAAAGGGGCCATTCCGAGAATTGAGGGAATACGCCCGGGGGATGCGGATCCGGCGGACTTTCTTCCGCAAATTCCCATGCATCGGCTGGGATCATCGGAGGACCTCGCGGGGACGATCTGTTTTCTGGCCAGTGAAGAAAGCGCCTATCTGACCGGCCAGATTATCGCCCTTGACGGCGGATACTCGCTGCGCGGCTGAGACAGGCAGCATCAAAGAAAGGGAAAAAGAAATGAGTTTACAGGCGGGTGTCGGCCGCAGCGAAGTGGTGATGACCCCGGACATGCTCCCGTACTCCGGAGAAGGGTATGCCAGCATTCACGACTGCCCCTCTGTCAAGGTACTGCTGCTGAAGACAGAGACAGAGAATTTTGCACTTGTCAATATCGGACTGGTCATGGGCGATCGCAATGTGTTTCTGGACGCTGCGCAGGAACTGCTGGGCATCAACCGCGATCATATCGTCGTCCATTTTCAGCACATCCTTTCTACACCGCACTATGAAATTGCGGAGAGTCCAACTCTGCACAGTGCCTATATGGACGCGTTCCGTTCCGCTGTTCTGCAGGCAGAAGCAACTCTCGGTCCTGCCCGGCTCGGCGTGGGTACAGCAAAAACAAATGTTACCGTAAACCGCGTGGCTGAAACCCGCGACGGCTGGTGGCAGGGCGTAAACCAGGACGGTCCTACAGATCCAAATGTCTATTTCCTCCGTGTGGACCGGGCGGACAGTAGTCTTATGGGGCTTGTTTATACGCTGAATGCCGCGCCGGGATGTCTCGAATTCTCTACACTGCCTGAGGGCAAAGCTGTATCTGCCGATATAGCCGGCGTCTCGGAGCGCTTTCTGGAGTCTCAGCTGAGCGAGGACATTGTTGCCATGTATTGTACCGGCGCCACAGGAGATCAATGGACTGCGCTTCGCGCCAGACTTGACTATCGGACGCCGGATGGAGAACAGGTTTTTATTGACCTGGGCGAAGCCGGGTTTGCCCTGACAACAATTCTCGGCATACGGCTGGGCGAACAGGTTATGCGGGCGGCGCTCGAAACGAAGACATGCGAGATCGACGCCATCGGTGTGAAAAAAGCAACTTTTTTCTATCCGCATCAGCAGGTGCTGGATGCCTCTCCCGCCAGGGCGGCGAAAAGCTGTCGATACGAGATCGCCGGCGAAGACGAAGCCGGGGTTACGCTTCTGACATTGGGTGACGCCGCCATACTTTTTTGCGGCGTAGAGCTGAACGTGAGTACCATGGCCGCGCTGCGAGCTGCTTCACCCTATGGCAAAACCTGGGTGGTGGAATTCTCCGAATTGGGCGGAGGCTACTTACCGGAAGCGGAATATTACGATAAAGTGAGCTATCAGGCGCTCAGAAGTCATTATGCCAGAGGCAGCGCAGAACAATTGATCCGTGACATGGTTTCCCTTTTGGAAGAACAACATGGTTGATTGCGCGCGATTTCAGGCATAACAGAAAGAAGATTTATAGATGGAACAGAAAAACGGTTCTTATACCCCCAACAACATCGATATCAGGATCGGAATCGGGATTGCGCTTTCTCTGCTGCTGGTGCATTTTTTCCCAAGCATTCAGGCGCTTTCCGCAGGAACAGCGATCATCATGTGTACGCAGGACAGTGGGAAAATCACCTGGAAGGTCGGAGTGACCCGTGTGGAAGGTGTGATTATCGGCGGTGTTCTTGCTCTGCTGGTCGTTTTCATTGACAATGCAGTTGAGAACCCGTATCTTTTCATGCTGCTCTGCGGCATCGGGATCATACTGAACCTGCTTTGCTGCCGCCTTGCAAAAATGCCCGCGGTGGCTGCCAAGGTCAGCTGCATTACCTTCGCGCTGGTGACACTCGCAACGCAGGGAGAGATCCGCATCCGGTATGCACTCTTCCGTTTGATCGGTACCATTGTAGGCGCACTGCTGGCACTGCTGATCGCATGGATCTACGATAAGCTTTTCCATAGGGAAGCGAAGAAGAAAGACGCCTGAGTGATAACGCTCAAAATAAGAGACAGGGAACCTCATCTACAGAGGGTTCCCTGTCTCGCTCCGTTATTCGTTTCTCTCGTGATATTCGCCGTGATGATGGTCTTTCCTCATACCGTGTCCGTGATGTCCGCGGGGAAAACGGGTTTTCCAGTCGGTACTGAGTTTCTCCAGTAGAGTGAGAAGCTGAAGCTTTTCTTCTTCGTTCAAAGCGGAAAATAGATCAGGACGTTCCCGGGTAGCCTCGGCGCTCTGCGCCCGCCCGAGCTCAGTCAGGCAAACATCCGAGGTGCGGCGGTCATTCTCATTTTCGCTGCGCTCCACCAGACCGGCGCGCTCCAGCTTGCCGATCACTTCACTGGCCGATCCGGACTGAATGCCCAGTTTTTCTGTAAGAACACGCTGGGTCATAACGCCCTCCTGGGCGAGAATACTCAGGATTCTGCCCTGTCCGCCTTTGCTCTCCAAATGATGGCGGCTCATGTGCCCGAGTTCACGGAGCTGAACGGCAAGCTTTTCCTCTGTATTCAGGAGCGTGTACTGTTCGTCACTGAGTTTGGGTGGTCTGGGACCGCGGTTATCGCGGTCGTGGCCTTCATGACCGCACCGGAAACTGCTGACTGCCTCATCTTCCGGATGATCATGACGGTGGCCGTCATGATTTCCGGCTTTCCCCATGTGTTCGTGATGCCCCCGGGAGGTGTGTTCCGTGTTCTGGACATCCGGGGCCTCTCCTCTTGCATACGCTTCGCCGCGGGGGCAGCTCGGAGCGCTCAGATCACATTGACGGCCGCAGCCGGGACATTTGTTGTTGATTTCAGACATAGAAAAATCCTTTCAAAGCAATATTCATTAGGTACCTTTGTTTTACCTTGGCTACAGGATAGCACACGAAAAGCGACTTGTCAAGGTACCTTTATAAATTTTTAAAAAATCTCGGGAAACCAAACTTGACAAGTGGGTTTGACAGTGGTAAAATTCACAGCAATTCAATACGTTAAACCGATGAAGCGGAGATAACGGCAAAAATGCCTCCACAGAGAGCCTGCGATGCTGAGAGTCAGGTGAGAAACAGCTTGTCAAATGGACCGCCGAGGGTGCAGTCAAATGTGCGCGGATGCGCACAGAGTATTCTGCAACGTGGAGGCATACGTCAGTTGCCGGGGATATGACGGTATCCTGACAAGCGCACGGGTCAGACCGTGAATCAAGGTGGCACCGCGGATAAGCATTTATTCGTCCTTGACAGAAGAACGTTTTCTGTCAGGGGCGTTTTTGTTGCCCCTGCGGAGATAAAAAACCGGAATAAGATCCCCCGGTGGGACCGAAGATCTGAAAAGGAGACAAAACCATGATCAGAGAAGCCATTGAAAAAATCGTCAACAAAGGGGACCTCAGCTTTGACGAGGCCTATACCGTCATGAACGAGATTATGAACGGCGAATCCTCCGCCACACAGAACGCGGCCTTCCTCGCGGCCCTCTCCACCAAGAGCGCCCGCGCCGAGACCACGGACGAGATCGCGGGCTGCGCCGCCGCCATGCGGGAACATGCCACCCGGGTGGATACGGGGATGGAGCTGTTTGAGATCGTCGGCACTGGCGGGGACAACGCAAAGAGCTTCAACATCTCCACCACCTCCGCCCTGGTTGCGGCGGCCGGCGGCGTGAAGGTGGCAAAGCACGGCAACCGTGCCGCCTCCTCGCTCAGCGGCACGGCGGACTGCCTGGAGGCCCTCGGCGTCAACATCCGGCAGAGCCCCGCCCGCTGCGTCGAGCTTTTAAACGAGGTGGGCATGTGCTTCTTCTTTGCCCAGCAGTACCACACCTCCATGAAGTATGTGGGGCCCATCCGCAAGGAGCTGGGCTTCCGCACGGTGTTCAACATCCTCGGGCCGCTGACCAACCCCGGTCACCCGTCCATGCAGCTGCTGGGCGTGTATGACGAGTATCTGGTCGCGCCGCTGACTCAGGTCCTCATTAACCTCGGCGTCCGCCGGGGCATGGTGGTCTACGGCCAGGACAAGCTGGACGAGATCTCCCTGAGCGCGCCCACCACCGTCAGCGAGATCCGCGACGGCTGGTACCGCAGCACGGTGATCACGCCGGAGGACTTCGGCTTTGAGCGCTGCGCAAAAGAGGACCTGCGCGGCGGCACGCCCGAGGAGAACGCCGAGATCACCCGCAGCATCCTGAAGGGGGCCGGGGGCCACAAACGCAACGCCGTCCTGCTGAACGCGGGCGCCGCCCTTTACATCGCCGGCAAGGCCGAGACGATGAAGGACGGAACGGTCCTCGCCGCCGAGCTGATCGATTCCGGCAAAGCGCTGGCGACGCTGGAGAAGTTCATCGAGGTCAGCAACCGGCCGGAGGCGGAGGCGTGAACATCCTCGACCGGCTGGCGGAACACGCCAGAGAACGGACGGAACAGGCAAAACGGACTCTGCCGTATGAGCAGCTTCGGGAGCGGGCGCTGGCTCTGCCGAAGGGAGACTTCCGCTTTGAGCAGGCGCTCCGGAAGGAGGGGATCGCTTTTATCTGCGAGTGCAAGAAGGCTTCCCCCTCCAGGGGGCTGATCGCGGAAGATTTTCCGTACCTGCAGATCGCCTCGGAATACGAGGCGGCGGGGGCGGACGCCATCTCGGTCCTGACGGAGCCGAAGTGGTTTCTGGGGAGCGGGGAATATCTGCGGGAGATCGCGGAGCGGGTCTCGGTCCCCTGCCTGCGCAAGGACTTTACGGTGGACCCGTACATGATCTTTGAAGCGAAGCTGATGGGCGCCGCGTCGGTCCTGCTGATCTGCTCGATCCTGAACCCGGTCGAGCTGCTGGCATACCGGGAACTCTGTGATGAGCTCGGCCTCTCGGCGCTGGTGGAGGCGCATGACGAAGACGAGATCCGCATGGCGCTGGATGCCGGCGCGCGGATCATCGGGGTCAACAATAGGAATCTGAAGGACTTCACCGTGGACACGGAAAACAGCCGCCGCCTGCGGGCGCTGATCCCGTCAGGGGTTCTGTTCGTCTCCGAGAGCGGCGTGAAGGACGCCGCGGACGTGGCGGCCCTGCGGGAGATCGGCGCGGACGCGGTGCTGGTGGGCGAAGCCCTGATGCGGGCGAAGGACAAGCGCCTGATGCTGAGACAGCTGAGAGGGGAAGCATGACTAAGATCAAACTCTGCGGGCTCTCCCGCGTCAAGGATATTGAGACGGCAAACGCCCTGCAGCCGGATTACATCGGCTTTGTGTTTGCCGCAAAGAGCAGGCGCTATATCCCGCCGGTAGAGGCGGCCGAGCTGAAGCGGCTGCTTCTGCCCGGGATCCGGGCGGTCGGCGTGTTTGTAAACGAGGCGCCAGAGACCGTGGCAAGGCTCCTGAACGAGGGCGTGATCGACATCGCCCAGCTCCACGGGACGGAGGACGAGATAACAATCCGGAAGCTCCGCGGACTTACCGACCGGCCGCTGATCCAGGCTTTTCGGATCGCGTCGGAGGCGGACCTCCGCCGGGCGGAGGCGAGCAGCGCGGACGAGATCCTGCTGGACGCCGGCGCCGGGACGGGGACGGTCTTCGACTGGAACCTGCTGCTGGGGGCGAAGAGAAGATACTTCCTGGCCGGAGGGCTGGACCCGCGGATGGTGAGAGGGGCGATCCGCAGCCTCCGGCCCTACGGCGTGGATGTCAGCTCCGGGATCGAGACCGGCGGGGTCAAGGACCCTGAAAAAATGGCGGCCTTTGTGGCCGCGGTACGGGAGGAGAATGCGATATGACGAACCCGAGAGGGCGTTTCGGCGTTCACGGCGGCCAGTATATCCCCGAGACGCTGATGAACGCGGTTATCGAGCTGGAAGCGGCCTATGACCGCTACAAGGCGGACCCGGATTTTAACCGCGAGCTTACGGAGCTCTTCAACGAATATGCCGGTCGGCCGTCCCGGCTGTATCATGCAGCCAAAATGACCGCGGATCTGGGCGGGGCAAAGATCTACTTAAAGCGCGAGGACCTCAACCACACCGGCGCGCATAAAATCAACAACGTGCTGGGGCAGGCGCTGCTGGCAAAGAAGATGGGCAAAACCCGCCTTATCGCCGAGACCGGCGCCGGACAGCACGGCGTCGCCACGGCCACGGCGGCGGCTCTGATGGGCATGGAGTGCGTGGTGTTCATGGGCGAAGAGGACACCCGCCGCCAGGCGCTGAACGTGTACCGCATGAAGCTGCTGGGCGCGGACGTGATCCCGGTTACCACCGGGACGGCGACGCTGAAGGACGCGGTGTCCGAGGCCATGCGCGAGTGGACCAGCCGCATCAGCGATACGCACTACTGCCTTGGCTCGGTCATGGGGCCGCACCCCTTCCCGACCATCGTGCGGGACTTTCAGGCGGTGATCTCCAGAGAGATCAAAGAACAGATGATGGAGAAGGAGGGGCGGCTGCCTGACGCGGTGCTGGCCTGCGTGGGAGGCGGCTCAAACGCCATCGGTAGCTTCTACCACTTCATTGACGAGCCCTCCGTCCGGCTGATCGGCTGCGAGGCCGCCGGACGCGGCGTGGACACCTTTGAGACGGCGGCCACCATCGCCACCGGCAGGCTTGGGATCTTCCACGGGATGAAGTCCTACTTCTGCCAGGACGAGTACGGCCAGATTGCCCCGGTCTACTCCATCTCCGCGGGGCTGGATTATCCCGGCGTCGGCCCGGAGCACGCGTATCTGCACGACATCGGCCGGGCGGAGTACGTCCCGGTGACGGATGAGGAGGCGGTCTGCGCTTTTGAGTATCTGGCGAAGACCGAGGGGATCATCCCCGCCATCGAATCGGCCCACGCGGTGGCCTATGCCATGAAGCTGGCCCCGACGATGGAAAAAGACCGGATCATGGTCATCACCGTCTCCGGCCGGGGCGACAAGGACTGCGCGGCCATTGCGCGCTACAGAGGGGAGGATCTCCGTGAGTAAGATCAAAAACGCGTTCCAAAACGGGAAGGCTTTTATCGCCTTCATCACCTGCGGGGACCCGGATCTGGAGACCACGGCGAAGGTGGTGCGCGCCGCGGCGGCAAACGGCGCGGACCTCATCGAGCTGGGGATCCCCTTTTCCGATCCCACGGCCGAGGGACCGGTGATCCAGGGGGCGAACCTGCGGGCCCTCAGCGGCGGTGTCACGACGGACAGGATCTTTGACCTGGTGCGGGAGCTCCGCCGGGATGTGAGCATCCCGATGGTCTTTATGACCTATGCAAACGTCGTGTATTCCTACGGGGCTGAGCGCTTTATCCGGACCTGCAGCGACATCGGGATCGACGGCCTCATCCTGCCGGATGTGCCCTATGAGGAGAAGGAAGAATTCCTGCCGCTCTGTCATGAGTACGGCGTGGATCTCGTCTCGCTGATCGCCCCTACCTCGGAGAACCGCATTGCAGAGATCGCCGCGGAGGCGGAGGGCTTCCTCTATATCGTCTCAAGCCTCGGCGTCACCGGGACCCGCAGCGAGATCACCACCGACCTCGCGTCCATCGTCTCGGTGGTGCGGCAGCACGCGAAGGTGCCCTGTGCCATTGGCTTCGGCATCTCGACGCCGGAGCAGGCGCGGAAGATGGCGGCCGTCTCGGACGGGGCCATTGTGGGATCGGCCATCATCAAGATCCTGGAAAAGTACGGCAGGGACGCCGCGCCGGAGGTCGGGAAATACGTCAGATCCATGAAGGATGCCCTGAAAGACCTGTAACCGGACAGGCGAAAATAGCATAATAAACTGCAGAGCTGTGAAGACAGGCGAAAATTCTCCCGAGCTTCACAGCTCTGTATATAATGAAAGAAAAGGATTATTTCTCTGCATGAAATGATGCAGGGTGATATCATCGGCCGTGTATAACTTGTAGAGATATATTATCTGCTTTAATTGGTCAGATTTGGAAGTTCCCTGTTTCACAGGCTTGAAAAGGAAGGCAAACTGTGTTATGTTGTTGATAGATTACCAATTGGTTACTAAAAAGTCGGCAGAATTGGGTGA
Organism: Oscillospiraceae bacterium; assembly: GCA_017458065.1. Lineage (GTDB taxonomy): Bacteria > Bacillota > Clostridia > Oscillospirales > Oscillospiraceae > Limivicinus. The sequence goes on along the minus strand of JAFTGD010000042.1, from coordinate 171,602 downwards.
TGAACGACATGATCGACATCGATATTCGGCTTACCCGGCTTGACTGCGCCGCTTGTGCGCTCCGGATAGATCGCGCACTGGCCGAGCTCTACGGTGTGCAATCCACCTCGACCAACTATGCCGCCGCGGAAGCAAGCGTCCAATATGAGGAGACGCTAACGGATATTTCACAGATCGCGTCGGCTATTCGCAAAGCGGGCTGTGACACACCGATGGATCAGGCGGAACTCATTTTTTCCGGGCTCTCTCCGGAGAAGGCCGAAACATTGCGAAGCGTTCTCTTAAATGTATTCGGCGTTTCTGATGCGGCGGTCGACCTAGAGACGGGAATTGCGTCGGTGCGCATGTGGGCCATTGGGGTAGAAGAAAGCACACTTCTTTCTGCGTGCAGGGACGCCGGATTTTCCGTTGTGCCTGGAAAAGTCCTTCGCGGGCAGGCGGATGCTTCTCCGGGCCAGATCGCACTGCTGCGCAAAACTTTCCTTGCTCTGTTTATGGGCTTGCCGCTGCTCTGGGACCTGCCGCCCTGGGTTATGCTTGTATTTGTGACCCTGTTGATCATTGGACCCGGCCGCTTATTCCTGCGCTCTGCCTGGGTCGAAATGAAGAACCGGCTGTGGGATTGCGATATCCTGATCGTCGTGTGCGTCTTGCTGATTTACAGCGGCTGTGTCTGGAGCCTTATTGCAACAGCCAACGGCAGCAGGAAAGCTTTTCTCTGCAGCGGCTTGCTCGTGTTCCTCCCGCTGCTGATTCGTTCTTTGGAGGCGACGTTGCTGATTCGCGCAGAAGCGCCGCTTGGCAAGCTGCGCATGCTTCTGCCCAAAACCGTCTCAGTAGAGCGCGGACCAGAGATACGCGAGATCCCTGTTTCAGCGCTGCAGGCGCAGGATATCATCACGCTGCAGCCGGGGGAGAGGATCCCGGTGGATGGCGTGTTGCTCGAAGGTGCGTGCACAGTCGATGAATCTGCGGTGAGCGGGGACAGCGATCTGAAGGAAAAATATCCGGGGGATCCCCTGTTTGGCGGCTCCTTGAACCGCGCAGGAAGCGGAAAACTCCGTCCTCTCAGGGAAACAGAGGCTTCTGCCCTGGGAGAACGCATTCAGGAATTGCAGGATCGGGCGGACAAGAAAAGGGCTGTGTATAAAAGAGTCAGCTCCCTGGGGCTGATTCTCCTTTGCCTGTCTGTCACGGCGATAGCCTTTTGGCCCAAATGAGGAAACAAGACCATGAGAAATGAAACCGCAGAAATCCAGGTTCGCGGCATGATCTGCCGGGCCTGTACGGAATCGGTGGAGGAGGCGCTGCTCCAGACCCGAGGCGTACTCTCAGCCAAAGTACGGTATTATAAGGGTTTGGCGACGGTGGAATATGATCCGGACCTTGTAACGCCGGAACTTTTGGAGCAACGCATCCTCTCTGCCGGATATGAGACGGGCGACAAGGGTCTCGCGGCATGGGCTGTGGATCTTGTTTGTCTGGCGTTTACGGCACTGATCGTCTGGTTTCTTACGGTCAGCCCGCTTAATCCCGTCCCGGAGGCCACCGCAGACACGAGTTTGGCCCTCCTGTTTGTGATCGGCCTGCTCACCAGTACCCACTGTATCGGGATGTGCGGAGGTATCCTTTTGAGCACGACGACCGGAAAGGACTTGTCTGTTCGCCGGTCTGCGCCGGTGCTGGCAGCCGTTAGCTACAACGGAGGGAGGCTCCTGTCCTATACCGCGATGGGCGCGATCTTCGGCGCACTGGGCACGGTGATTACCTATACCATGAGCGTGAAATCCATGGTGTTTACGATGATAGGAATCCTTGTAGCGGTTATCGGGCTGAACATGTGGGGACTCCTCCCCGGTCTTCGCGCTCTGGTTCCGGAGCAGAACTCCGCCTGCGCGCTGCCGGGCAGTACACGGAAGCGCTTTGCCGGACGCCCGCTGCTTATCGGTTTGCTCACGGGGCTGATGCCATGCGGCTCCCTTTACGCCATGTGGCTGGTGGCGATGGCCTCCGGCAGCGCGGCAGGGGGCGCGCTGCGGATGCTGGCCTTTACCGCCGGGACTGTGCCGCTGCTGGTGCTGTTCGGCGCACTGGGTGCGTGGTTTCCGCGAAATTGGAACAAATATTTGTTGAAGGCCAGCAGCGTACTGGTTACCGCCATGGGTCTTCGGATGCTGTTGATGGGGCTGCAGATGCTGCATATGGGCTCCATGTGAGCTTGACCTCCCAACAATTTCTGATATAATAAACGAAGGAAACGGAGGTCGATTGTATGCCCCTGATTGTAGATAAAGACGCTGTGCGTATGGATATTCTGATGGCGTTTCAGCGGTGCATTGAGCGCCGCCCCATGACCAAGGTCTCCCTGCGGGACATTGCAGAGGAAGCCGGCATGAGCCATGCGAAGCTGCTCAACTACTTTGACAGTCGGGACGACCTGGTACGCAGCTATGTTCGATATACCAAGGATTTCATGACCGAGAAATGCAAGCAGTGGTTCTATGAACACAACCGGGCGGACTTTGAGAGCAATCTGGCCTATATGAACGCCTTCATGGAATATGTGGCCAATGGCCGCGCGGGAGAGTACCGGCCCAATGCCACCACGCAAACCTATGTCCTCACCCATTATGACGAAGAGATCGCGGCGCTGGTGAAGGCGGAATTCCGGGAATGGCGGGAGACGATGGAGCAGTGCCTCATCCATGTATACGGGGAAGATGCGGGACGGCAGGAGGCCGAGGCCATGATGATCCTCATCACCGGAACCTTCCTCTGCAACTATGTCGGCGCCCTCACCGGCGGCATCAATCATAATATTATCGGCTATCTCAGCAATCTGGCAAAATCATAAAAGAAACAGGCAGAAGGCCCAACCGTTTTTGCGGGATCTTCTGCCTGTTTTATGCAAACGCCCCTGGGGGGTGGTGGGCTTGAATCCACCACCCCTCTTTTGCGGTTTTGTCAAAAAACGGACAGTATTTTTGTAGAATTTGTATATTGACCAAATGGTTATCGTAGTGGCATAATGTAGCCGGTTATGAGTAAACCATTTGGTCAATATAATTTCATGCTTAGGAGGAGCCGATCATGACATTGGAGCAGCAAAAGGAAGAAGCAGCGTTTCTGGACACAAGACTCGATGACGAGACCGCAGCCAAGGTAGAAAAGTGGAACCTCGCCCTGCTGGCTCTGACGCTCGCGCACGACGCGGACCACATCATCCAGGCCCGCCGCTGGCATTACCACATTCCGCTGAAGCTGTGGGTCATCAATCTGGCGGTCTATGTGCTGCCTGTGGTCACGGAATTCCTGGTCAAGAACAAGCGCCCTGCTGCCTTCGGTGCGGCAGCTGCCGGCTCTGTAGTCACAGCTGCAGCCTTCAACAAGGTACACTGGTGGAAGCCAACCACTGACATCTGGGGCGTATGGAACCACAACTACTTCAAACTCCAGAAGGGCGTCTGGCATGAGGGTCAATGGATCCAGGGCATCAAGTGGTATGACTGGGCGCTGGTGCTCGATCTGATCGCGCTGAGCGTCCCCATGGTGCAGAATATGCTCACGATGCGCAAGGATTTCAAGGAGCAGCTCGAAGCGTAACCTTATGGCGGCAGAGATCGCAGCGTCTCCGCCGCCTTTTTTCTGATGAAGGAGAAACGAATGAAAACGATCCAACTGACCATTCTCGGCATGGACTGTGCCGCATGCGCCGCGACGCTCGAGCGCGTCATGCAGCGGCAGAGCGGGGTGAAACGCGTGACGGTGAACTACACTGCCCAAACGATGGAGCTGATCTATGACGATGCTGCTCTCACACTGGAGGACGTGGTTCTTTACGTGAAAAAGGCGGGCTACCGCGTGCCGCGGGAGGAGGCGGATATTGCTCTCGCTTCTGCCGCGGACGTTGACGCCGTGAAGGCTGCCCTGCGGAACGTCTACGGCGTGATCGATGTGACCGACCGCCCGGACGGGACGCTGCTGGTTACGTTCCGCCCCGTGGGTGTGGACAGCCGCACGATGCTCTCCGCCTGCAGAGAAGCAGGTGCGGAGGCTGAGGTGACGGGTCTGCGCGCCGGTGAGGAGTATCATCAGCTGGACACGCGCATGCGCCTTTTCCAAGCGCTCCTGACTTCCGTCGGGCTCACCGCGCCGCTCATGCTGGAGCTTCACCCCAAAGCGCAGTTCGTCCTCGGCACGGCGCTCCAGTTCGTCCCCGGCCGAACTTTCCACGCGGGCGCGCTGCGAAACCTCAGAAACCGCACGTTCGGTATGGATCTGCTGGTGTCCCTCTCCAGCTCCGTTATCTGGGCCTACAGCTCCTTCGTGGCGCTGACAAGAAAAAGAAACTTCACCTTGTATTTCACCTCCCAGGGCGTCCTGCTGAGTCTGATCCTCTTTGGTAAATATATGGAACAGGTGGCGGCGGGGGAAGCGGGTTCCGCCATCCGTAAGCTTCTGCGTCTGCAGCCCGGCACCGCCATGGTGCGGAAGGACGGCGAATGGAAGGAGATGGCGGTGGAGTGCATCCGGACAGGGGATGAAATACTGCTCCGGCCCGGCGAGCGCGTGCCGGTGGACGGCGTGATCCTGAGTGGTCTTTGCGCTGTGGATGAATCCATGCTAACGGGCGAGAGCATGCCCGTGGACAAGGCCGAGGGAGACAGCCTCGTGGGCGGCAGCCTGAATCGCTCCGGCTTCGTCACCTATACCGCCACCACCCTTGGGAAAGACTCTGTTTTGGCTCGCATCGTGGCGATGGTCCGGCAAGCGCAGACCGAAAAGGCGCCGATTCAGCGCTTTGCCGACGCAGTGGCTCAGTGGTTTGTGCCCGGCGTCGTGACCGTGGCTGCCGGGACCTTCACGCTGTGGTTTTTCAAGCTGAAAAAGGGCAATTTGGAAACGGCGATCCTGAATTGCTGTGATGTGCTGACGGTGGCCTGTCCCTGCGCGTTGGGTCTCGCCACGCCAACAGCGCTCATGGTGGGCTCCGGCACGGGTGCGGAGCGGGGTGTCCTCTTTAAGAACGGAAGCGCGCTGGAAAACGCCTGGAAGGCAGACACGATTGTGTTCGATAAAACCGGGACGCTCACCCTGGGCGAACCGGTGCTCACAGATGTGCGCCCGTTGCCGGGCGTGACGGAGGAAACGCTTCTTCGCCTCAGCGCGGCCATCGAGACCCACTCGGATCACCCGATCTCCAGAGCGGTGACCGCCTATGCCGGGGAGCATCTGCCGGCGTGTGAGGCTGTGGAGGTCTCGGAGTTCCAATACCTCCCGGGTCGCGGCATCACAGGCGTGATCATGGGAGAATCGGTTCTCTGCGGCAATCGGGCGCTGCTGATGGAGCGGGGCGTCTCGCTTGCGGATCTGGATACCCTGCCCGATCTCCGGAAAGAGGCGAAAACAGAGCTCTGTGTCGCCCGCGGCGGGAAACTCCTCGGCGTGCTCGGTGTGGCGGATGTGCTGCGGGAGGACGCAATGGAGACCGTCGCTGCGCTCAAAGCTGCCGGGAAGGAACTCTGGATCATGACCGGCGACCATGAAGAAACCGCCAGGGCCATTGCCGCGAAAGCCGGGATCGACCATGTGCTCGCGCAGGTGCTGCCCGAGGACAAGGCGCAAAAGGTCCGGGAGCTGAAAGCGCAGGGCAAAACCGTCTGCATGGTGGGCGACGGGATCAACGACACCCCCGCCCTTGCCACGGCGGACTGCTCCGTGGCCATGGGAACCGGATCGGATATCGCGATTGAATCCGCCGACGTGCTGCTGCCCGCCGGGAAGCTCGAGAAGCTGAATGAGGTGTTTTCCATCTCCCACCGTACCATGCGCGTGGTACGGCAAAATCTCCGCTGGGCACTGGGCTATAATGCCGTCAGCATCCCGGTGGCGGCTGCGGGCATTCTGCACCCGTCACTGTGCGCGCTGGCCATGTCTGCCAGCTCCATCGGCGTACTGATGAATTCGCTGCGGCTAAAGGGCACGGGCGATAAAAAGTTACGGAGGCTGCCATGGAAGAAAAAGCATTCGTAACCCATGTAAAGGGCATCTACTGTCGCCAGTGCGCGGAGGTGATCGTGGGCACTATGCTGCAGACCAGAGGGGTACTGGATGCGGCCATCGTCTATCTGCGCGCAGAGCTGACCGTGCGCTATGATCCGGAGATCGTGACAGAAAAAAAGATTCGGGATCGCCTGGATGCCTGTGGGTATCCGAGCTGCGAAAAGGGCGCGCCCGGGTCAAACCCGATTCTCAACGCCCTGCGGCATCCCCTGCGCCGCGCGCCGGGCAAGTGACACAAGGTTTGGCAGAGGGGGCAATCTCATGAAGCTTCATATTCTCGTTTGCGGATATATCCAGGTGTCCGAGACGGTTCCTTACGGCAACAGCATTGATCTCAGGAACACGGCAAAACAGCTGGCCGCGCCGGACAAGAACCGCCTGACCATGCCGGTGTGCGCCTATCTGATCGAGCACCCCAAGGGCCTGATCCTGATAGACACCGGCTGGTGTCGGGACATCAGTCCTTGCGGCGTCTACGATCTGAACGCGGTCAACAAAGTCCTGCCGGCCCATCTTTCCGCTCTTTTTCATCCCTGCCTGCCCGAGGGCATGGCGATTCATGAGCAGCTCGCCGCCATGGGGATCCGGCCGGAGGATCTGGACTATGTGCTCCTGACGCATCTGGATCCCGATCATGTGGCAGGGCTGAAGCATGTAAACAAAGCGAAACATATCATCCTCCCGGAGGATGAGTACTTCTGGGCCTGCCGGACGGTATACAAGACGCGTCAGCCCTGGAGCCTGTGGTACGATCAGCCCATTGAGCGTCTTTATTACCGGGGCTCGCCCCTCGGGCCGAACCGCTGGGCGATCGACCTGTTCGGAGATGAAAGCATTCAGATGGTCAATGTTCCCGGGCATACGGACGGGCAGGCGGCAATTATCGTGCGAAATGGCGGGCGTTATGTCCTGCTGGCCGCGGACGCCGCATACTCTCCGCGCAACTGGCAGGAGATGATCACGCCCGGCTTCGGCTTTGCCCGGGAATGGCAGCGCAAAAGTCTTCGCTGGATCGCCGAAATGGCCGCCGATCCGGGATGCGTCGCAGTGCTGTGCAGCCACGATCCGGCAATCAAGGCGGGAGTTATTTCAGTTTAATACATCTTTTTCCTGCTGTTTCTGGTGAGCGCAGAAACCATAATCAGCATGGACTGCCTCGCCGGGTTCGGCGAGGCAGTCCATGTCTGGTTATGGGGTTATGATTAAAACAGCAGAGAGTAGTAATCCTCAAAGGTCTTTCTCACGCTCTCAACGTGATGCCGGATGCAGGCTTCCGCTTCCTTCGCATCCCCGGCGCGGATCGCTGCCAGGATCTTCCCGTGCTCTTCGTACGAATGTGCATCGCGGCCCGGGACCAAAATGGTCTTGGCGTTGTACTTGCGCATCTGGTTCTTCATATGGACCAGCGTATCGGTGGCCATCCTGTTGGGACAGGCGGCGTAGATCGTGGCATGGAACTGCTGGTTCAGGGCGGAGTAGCCCATCAGGTCGTTCTCCTCCCGGCGCTGGCCCATTTTGGCATAGATGGCTTCCAGCTTCTCCAGGTCCTTTTTGGTGAAGTGCTCGACCGCGAGGCGCGTGATAAAGCCCTCCAGCTCCACACGGAACTCCAGATAGTCCAGAACTTCCTTTTTGGAATAACTGCGGACCTTTGCCCCCTTGTTCTGCTCGATGGTGACGTACGAATCGTTCTCCAGCATGAGCAGAGCTTTTTTTACGGTGTTGCGGCTGACGTTGTATTCCGTCGCAAGCTCCACTTCCGGGAGGCTCTCAGAGGGGGAATAATATCCCTTTTCGATCCTGTCTTTGAGCTTCTCGTACACCATTGTCGTCTGATTCATGTTTGCCATTGCGGGGGCCTCCGATCGCGGGAAAATTGTAGAACAACATTGCTAAGACAATATATCACGCGACCTGCGGTTTGTCAATGTCCGCAAATCGGGGAGTACGGAGAGATTGTTCAACAATATTGAGCAAAACGCACAAAAGCAGGGCTGCAAAATTGGCGGATATGCCGAATTATCGAAAAACGGAAAAAGAGGGTTGACAGTTATACAAAATTGTTCTACAATCATGACAGTCAAACAAGAGCGACAATTGAAAGGAGCAATTACTATGGATCTCAAGGAAATTCTCAAAGGCGGCTACGATCTGCACGTACATTCCGCACCAGACTGTCTCCCCCGCAAGATGGACGACATCGACATGGCGGAGCGGATCACGGATTCCCCGCTCGCCGGCTACGCCATCAAGAACCACTGGACCTCTACCGCGGGCAGAGCCAAGCTCATCAACCGTCTGTATCCCGGCTGCGATGCCGTCGGCACCATCACCCTCAACAGCGCTGTCGGCGGGCTGAACCCGACGGCAGTGGAAATGGCAGCGCGCGGCGGCGTCAAGCTGGTCTGGTTCCCGACCTGCGACAACGAGCATGAGGCGGCTTATCAGTTCGACGGCAACCCCAACAAGAAGCTGGCCTTCTGGGCAAGCATCATCCTCGAGATGAAGGAGCAGGGCATCCAGACCCCGACCCAGAACTGCCTGGACGAGAACGGCGAGCTGAAAAAGGAAGTCCTCGACATCCTCGATATCATCGCCCGCTACGACATGATCCTCGCCATGGGCCATGTCTCCCATGAGGAAGCCTACAAGCTGGTCCCCGAAGCGGCAAAGCGCGGCGTGAAGAAGATCGTCATCACCCACGTGACCTTCCCGACCACCTATTACTCCGTTGAGGACCAGAAGATGTTCATCTCCTACGGCGCCAAGTGCGAGCACTGCTACACCACCTGGAAGACCGGCAAGGAAGAGCTCCCCGTGATCGCCGAGATGATCAAGGCCGTCGGCGCAGAGAACTGCATCATCGGCACCGACCTGGGCAACACAAAGCTCTGCTATCCCGACGAGGGCATGGAAGAGTTCGCCGAGGCGCTGATGGAGCAGGGGCTGACCGCCGAGGATATCCGGGCCATGGCTGTCACAAATCCCAGATGGCTGCTCGGGAAAGACGCAGAGTAAGATCACAGACCGAAACAGGAAAAGAAATAGAACAAATCATTATTTTAGGGAGGATTTCATCATGATCGAAGGCAAGAAGGTTCTGGTAGTCAGCGCACACGCGGCGGATTACGTATGGCGCAGCGGCGGCACGATCGCCAAGTACATCAAACACGGCGCAGACGTCCATGTGGTTGTCCTGAGCTTCGGCATCCGGGGCGAGAGCAACGACCTCTGGAAGAAGGAAGGGGCGACCTATGAGTCCGTCAAGGCCGAGCGCCTGGCCGAGACCACCAAGGCGGCGGAGATCCTCGGCATCAAGAACATCGAGTTCTGGGATCTGCCCGACTACCCGATGGAGCCGGCCCTGAACGACGAAGTGCGCGAGCGCCTCATCCGCAAGATCCGCGAGGTCCAGCCCAACATCATCCTGACCCACGACAAGAACGGGGAAGACGTTCTGAATCCGGACCACAACGCGGTTGCCAAGTTCGTCTTTGCCTGCAGCATCCAGTCCAACTCCAACGGCGTCCGCATCGAAGGCACCAAGACCACCAAGCAGATGCGCCTCTTCGGCTTTGAGCCGCACCAGACCGAGCTGAGCAAGTTTGTCCCCGGTACGCTCATCGATATCAGCGAGGTCTATGAGCAGAAGGTCGCTGCGATGCAGTGCTTCAAGGCCCAGAAGCATCTCATTCAGTACTATACCGAGCGCGCTCACCTGCGCGGCAACCACCTGCGCCGTATCTCCGGCAACCAGACCTACCAGTACGGCGAGAGCTTTTCAAACTTCTTCCCTGTGGCCGGCGACGAGCTGGTCTGAGAAGCGGGCGGTGAGCCATGAAGAAAAGTAAGAAGAATATTGCGGTCGCGATCGTATACGGCATCATGATCGCCGCCCTGGTCGTGGCCTTCTTCCAGAACCGCGACGGACATCCGGCCCGCAAGGTCGTGAACCCCGACGGCAGCTATTCCGGCTCTCTGACGCTGGGAACGGCTTCTTCCACCGGCACCTTCTACTATGTGGGCGCGGCCATCGGCAACGCCGTCTCCAAGGTAAGCCCGCTGAACATCAATGTCCAGGCCACCTCCGGATCCAACGAGAACATCTCGATGGTGGTGAATCACGACATCGATCTGGGTATGGCCAACTGCGACTCCATTTACAGCGCCTATCACGGGACCATGTCCTATCAGGACGCGGGTCCCCAGGAAGACCTGAGAGAGGTTGCTTCGCTGTACCAGTCCCAGCTGCATGTCTTCGTCAAGGGCAGCAGCGGCATCACGGACATCTCCGACCTGAAGGGGAAAAAGGTCTGTGTGGGCTCGCAGGGCACATCCTATCTGTTCATCAATGAGAAGATCCTCAATGCTTACGGCATTACGATGGCCGATATCCGCCCCTTCTACATGAACTATGCGGAATCTGCCGAAGCGCTTGCAAACGGCGATATCGACGCGGCCTTCCAGACAGGCGGTTATCCCATTGCCGGCATCCAGCAGTCCGCAGCGACGACCGCTTTCCGTATGCTGCCGATCTCCGACGAGGTGATCGATTCCATCATCGACGAGTTCTCCTTCATCGGCAAGACCGTGATCCCCGCGGGCGTCTATGAGCACCAGGCCAATGAGGACGCGGTCAGCACCATCGGCTATGCCACCACGATCTTCTGCTCCGCCCAGGCGGATGACGACCTGATCTATTCCTTTGTCAAGGGCATGATGGAATCCCTGGACACCTATCAGGAGACCAATGACGCCACGCGCCAGATCTCTCCGGAAACGATCGCCACCTCGCATATCCCCATTCACGACGGCGCTCTGCGCTATTACCGTGAAGCGGGAATCGCACAGGATTAAGAAGGGAGGATATGAACCATGGATAACGAGAAGACCATTTCCAACAAGACCGGGCTCGATAAAGCGTTCAATGTCATGGCTTCGGCGGTTGCCATTGCCCTCTGCCTCTTCCACCTGCTGGCGGCGTCTCCGTTCCTGACCCTGAACAACACCGAACAGTCGGTCTATCACGGGGCGCTGATCATCGCCTTCTTCCTCCTCGTGAGAAGCAAGAAATCCGCCCCGGGCAAGATCTTTGATCTCCTGCTGATTGCCTTGACGGTGGTTGCCGCCCATGAGGTCATCGTTCTCCGCAACTCCAACGTCGCGACGACGATGCTCTATACGGACTTCCAGAAGATCGTCTCGGTACTCTTTGTCTGTGCGGCCATCTATATCTCCTACCGCGCACTGGGCAGCATCCTCCCCGGCCTCTGCCTGCTGTTTCTGGTGTACACGTTCTACGGCTCGTATCTGCCGGGAACGCTCGAGACCTCCCGCGTATCCGTTTACCGCATGGCGACCTACCTGATGGTCTCCAGCGAGGGCCTCTTCGGAAGCGCTTTGAATGTCGCGGCGATCTACATCTTCCTGTTTGTTCTGTTCGGCTCCGTGCTCAGTTTCATCGGAGCGGGCGAGTTCTTCGTTGAGATCGCCTCCGCGGCCTTCGGCCACTTCGTCGGCGGCCCGGCTCAGGCGGCTGTCTATTCCAGCATGCTGCTGGGCATGGTCAACGGGTCCGGCGCTGCCACGGTTGTGACTGCCGGCACCTTCACGATCCCGCTGATGAAGAAGACGGGCTTTGACAACGACACCGCAGGCGGCATTGTCGCCACCGCGGCTTCCGGCGGACAGATCATGCCCCCGGTCATGGGCGCGGTTGCCTTCCTGATGGCGGACGCCACCTCCATCCCCTACGGCACCATCTGCCTCGCAGCCCTGATCCCGGCGATCCTCTACTATCTGACCACTTCCGCCGGCATCATCTCCTATGCGCACCGGCACAAAGTCCCCGCCATCAAGAGAGCCCCGGGCGACCCCACGGTCGGCCAGATTTTCAAAAAAGGCTGGTTCTACTTTGTCCCCATCTTCCTGCTGATCGGCCTGATGATCAGCGGCATGAGCACCGCCCGCGCAGCGCTCTACACCATCCTGGTCTGCATCGTGATCGGCCTGATCACCAACCCGAAGAAGTTCACCTTCAAGAACATTGTGGCCATGTGTCGTGACGCGGCGGAATCCATGATGAGCGTGTCCATCGCCTGCATGGTGGTCGGCATTGTCGTCGGCGCCATCAACATCACCGGCCTCGGCCTGAAGATCTCCACCATCATCACGATGCTCGCCGGCGGCAGCGTTCTGGTCATGGGCCTGCTGACCGCAGTGGTCTGCATCATCCTCGGCATGGGCCTCCCGACCTCCGCCTGCTACATCATCCTCTCGGTACTGGTTGCCCCCGCCATGGTGAAGCTGGGCGTGTCCATGGCCTCCGCCCACCTGTTCGTGCTCTACTTCGGCGTCATCGCCGCCATCACGCCTCCGGTTGCGCTGGCAGTGTTCGCAGCGATCGGCATCTCGGGCGGCGACATGTGGAAAACCGGGCTCCAGGCAGTCAAGTTTGCCATCGCCGGCTTCCTGATCCCCTTTGTGTTCCTGTATAACAACAATCTGGTGATGTTCCACCCCGCAACCGCGACCTTCGGCATCGACGGCGGCGTGATCCTGACCTTCGTCCTGACAGCGATCGGCGTCTGCTTCCTGTCCTGTGCGGTGTTCGGCTGGCTGCTGCGCGACCTGAAAGCGGTGGAACGTATCGTCCTGGCTGTCGCCTGCATCCTGACGCTCTGCAACCACATCCTGCCCCTCGGCCTGGCCGGCCTGGCAGCCGTTGTTGTGCTGACGGTGTTTTTCAAAATGACAGCCGGAAAACAGAAGGAGGTTCCAGCAATATGATCAACCAGTGCGCACCGCTTCTGCCGGATGAAGTGATCCGCAGAGCAAAGAATCTGAATGTCCCCCTGCTCCTGGACGGCGTGAAAGCCGCGAAAATTGACATCCCCAACGGCGGCTGCATGGATATGCACATCAACGCCGTCAACCGCGGCATGACGGTTGTCGGGACGGCGCTGACCGTCGAGACCGACAACGGCGACAACTTCCCAATCCATGTGGCAAGCTACAGCTTTGAGGCCGAGGGCTATGTCATGGTCATCGACGGAAAAGGCTGTGAAGAGCGCGCTTACTTCGGCGACCTGATCATGGGCGCCTGCCAGGCGGTCGGCTTCGAGGGTATGGTCATTGACGGCTGCACCCGCGACCGCGACGGCAACATCGAGCTCGGCTTCCCGGTGTGGAGCAAGGGTTTCATGCCCCGCGGCCCCATCAAGAAGAACGAGGGCAACATCAACACCCCCATTACCTGCGGCGGCGTGAAGGTGAACCCCGGCGATCTGGTCGTTGGCGACTCGGACGGCGTGTGTGTCATCCCGCGCGAGCATATTGAGACGGTTCTCGCCGAGGCCGAGAAGAAGCAGGCCTACGAGGACAAGCGCAACGAGACCATCGCCGCTTACCGGCGTGCGAAAGCCCGCGGCGACGAACTGCCCCAGCTGGCTCCGCAGTGGGTCCTCGATATGCTGAATTCCTGATGGATTTATTCTTCCGACTGTGATATCATAAAATAAACAAAAGCAAAAGCAACGAGGGAACCCGACAGATTCTCACGTTGCTTTTTGCAAAAACAAGGAAGGAGCGTGTATCTTCATGGCGCTGCACATTATTGCCGAGGCGAACCGCTGCCTCAACTGTAAAAAGCCGATGTGTCAGGAAGGCTGTCCTGTCCATACCCCGATCCCGGTTGTGATCCAGCTTTTTAAAGAAAACCGGCTGATGGAAGCCGGAGACATGCTGTTTCGAAACAATCCCATGTCGGCAGTCTGCTCCATTGTCTGCAACCATGAAATGCAGTGCGCCGGACACTGCATCCGCGGCAGGAAGGAGAGCCCGGTCCACTTCTCCAGCATCGAAACCTATATTTCCGAAATGTATCTCGACCGGATGGAAATCCCCAAAGTAGAGAAGAAGGACAAAAAGGTCGCCGTGATCGGCTGCGGCCCGGCGGGCATGACGGTTGCCATTCTGCTGGCGCAGAGAGGATATCCTGTGACGGTTTTTGAATGGAAGGGCAAAATCGGCGGCCTTCTGCAGTATGGCATCCCGGAATTCCGCCTGCCGAAAAGCTTTCTCGACCGCTATCAGGCCAGAATGGAAGAGATGGGGATCACCATCCGGACCAATACCACCATCGGTTCGGTCCTGATGATTGACGAGCTCTTCCGGGACGGCTATGCCAGCATCTTTATCGGCACCGGCGCCGAGAAGCCGCGGAGTCTCGGGATCGAAGGGGAGAGCTTCGGAAACGTCCTGTTTGGACTCAACTATCTGGCCAACCCCAAAGGGCACAAGCTGGGAGAGCGTGTGGCGATCATCGGGATGGGGAACGCCGCCATGGATGTGGCCCGCACCGCGCTGCGCAACGGCTCGCGCCATGTGACGCTTTATGCCCGCAGCAAACATGTAACGGCCAGCTCACACGAGCTGCAGTATGCGGAACTCGACGGAGCGGAGTTTGTCTACGGCATGCAGATTCAAAAGATTACCGAAGCAGGCCCTGTATTCAAACGCAGTATTTTTGATGAGGAAAACCATGTGATCGGATATGAGGACGAGCTGATCCAGGTAGAAGCAGACTCCACGATTATCTCGATCAGTCAGGTCCCGCGGGCAAAGCTTGCACGAACGACGGAGGGCCTGGAGCTTGCCGAAAACGGGCTTCTGCCCATTGATGAAAACTGCATGACGACCAGAGCGGGCGTCTTTGGCGCGGGTGATGTCGTCACAGGAGCAAAGACTGTGGCGCATGCGGTCGCCGGGGCAAAACAGGCTGTAGAAGCCATGGTCCGCTATATGGAGCGGGACGAGACGCCGCCGCAGGCCTGATCCTGTTCCGTTTCCACTACGAATAGAAACGAATAGAAAAAGCAGGGACTGCCTCGCCGGGTTCGGTGAAGCAGTCCCTGCCTGTTCTTTTGACGACGGATTTCCGGTCTGCGCAGCGGATCATACGATCAGCACCTTTCCGCTGTCACCGTCGACCATCACGGTGTCGCCGTCTCTGATTTTTTCGGTCGCGCTGCCCGTGGCCAGCACCGCCGGGATCCTGTACTCCCTCGCCACGATGGCCGCATGGCTCAGGGTGCCGCCGGTATCGACCACGACACCTGCCGCAAGCGTGAAGAGCGGCGTCCATTCCGGGTCGGTATACGGGCAGACCAGGATATCCCCCTCCGCCAGCTTGCCGAACTCCTCGGCGCTGCGGACAACGCAGGCGCGGCCGGTGGCCTTCCCGTTGCTGCCGGAGACGCCTGTGATGCCGGCATCGCCCGTGTCGAGCATCAACCGGATGCTTCGGTCCCAATACGCCTCCGCGAGGGGGCGTTTTGCTTTCCGTTTTTCGATCAGCGCTTTTGCCTGCTCGTCCAGGGCGCCCGTCTCGCACACGGCGAAAAGCTCGCCGGCGAAGAGGTACAGCAGGTCGTCATAGCGCGCGCCGAGCAGCGAGGACGCCTGCCGCAGCAGCGTGCGGCACAGCGCGAATTCCGATTCCCAGAGGTACTGCGTGGCCTCGCGGATCGTGTGGTAATGCCGGACGGCGAGCACCTTTTGTTCAAAGCGGGGGTACTTCTTCTCCCCGAGGGCTGCCCGCGCGCGCTCCATCAGGGCATCGAATTTCTGCCGGCTCTCCTCGAGGGCCGGGGTCCCGGCGTCCTTGCCGCGGAGCACGGTCCGCAGGGAGTGGAGAAAACGGTCCGGGTCCTCGTTCCAGGACTTTGCGATGAAGCAGTAGCAGTTGAAGTCCGAGCGGTTCCCGAACTGCTCCATAAAGCGCCCGAAGGCTTCGCCCAGGCGCGGGAACTTCCCGACGATCTGCCCGTAGGGGAGCGTCATCACCGCATCGGCCTGCGCCGGGTCCCTGCGGATCTCCGCCGCGAGGGCCGCCATGCTGCGGTTGATGTCCGCGGTCACATACTCAAGACCCTCCAGCAGGTCAAACGAGTTGAGGCTCCTGTCGATCTTCGCCAGCGTCCGGTTCAGGCTCCTGTTCTCCAGGACCTGCGGGAAGATGGCATAGCGGAAGCGGGCGTAAGCCGTCCGCGCGATCAGCTTCTGCATCCGTTGGAGGCAGCTCCCGATCTCCCGGACCGTGGTACAGGCGGCGCGGCGCTCACGCTCATAGCTCTCCCGGCAGGCCTGCAGCTCGTCCGCGGACATGCGGATGTTGTACGCCTCGTCCTTCATCTGCCGGATGACCGCCGGCAGCTTTACGACCTTCCCGGTGGGCCTCATGCCGCCGAGGGCGAAGGAGGAGATTCCGTTGTCGTCGATGGGCGACATCTCGTCCATCCGGATGCCGAATTCCTCAAACAGGACCTGCTTCTGCATCCCGACGGCGTCGCCGAAGTCGTGATCGAGCGGGTAGTAGGGCTTCGGCAGCTTCTCGAGGTTGAAGAGGATGCTCTCCCGCATTCTGCCTGTCGCGGGCTTCGCGGCCGGGAGCCCGGCAAAATCCGCATCGGTGAAGACGGGCCGCTGCTCTCCGGAGAGCGTCGTGATCGCCCGCGCCTGCAGGATATATACCTGATCGCCGCGGATCGCCCACTCAATGTCCATGGGCTGCCCGTAATGCTCTTCAATCCGGAGTGCTTCCCGGACCAGGGCGCGTATTTTTGGATCGTCAAGGACGCGGGCGCGCCGCGCCTCTTCCCCGACGGGCACCCTGACGGTCCCGGCCTCGCCATAGACGATTTTGGTCTCCTTGCTTCCGATGACGGCGTTCCTGACCGACCCGTCCCGGCCGCAGCGGTACTCGTCCGGGCTCACAAGGCCCGAGACGACCGCCTCGCCCAGACCGTAGGAGGCGTTGATGAGGATCTCGCGCTCATCCCCGGCAGGGTTTTGTGTGAAGAGGACGCCGGCCGACTCGCTCTCCACCATCTGCTGGATGACGACGGCGAGGGACACGGCGCCGGTCCCGTAGCCGGAGGCGGCGCGGTAGTGGATGGCCCGGACGCTCCACAGGGAGGCGTAGCACTCCCGGATCTTCGAGAGCAGCGCCTCCTCGGAAACGACGTTCAGATAGGTCTCCTGCTGCCCGGCAAAGCTGGCGTCGGCCAGGTCCTCCGCCGTGGCCGAGCTCCGGACGGCCACCCGGGCCCCAGCTCCGAGCGCGCGGTAGAAGGCCCGGACCTCGTCTTCGATCTCAGCGGGGATTGCCGCGCTCAGGATCCGGCTGCGGATCTGTTCGGAGGCCTCCTGCTCGGAGGCGGCGCTTCGCAGCAGCGCCTCAATATCGATGTGATTCTCGCGGAGAAACCGGTCGTAGGCCGCCGCCGAGAGCACGCCGCCCTCCGGGACGGGGATGCCCGCCGCGGCCATCTCGCCGAGATTGGCCCCCTTGCCTCCGGCGACCGGGACGTCCTCCTTGCGGATCTCCCGGAACGACAGCATATATTTTTCCACTTTAAGCCCCTCCTTGTTCTTCCTTCAGATAGCGCCGCCATGCGCGCGTCCCGATCAGCAGGGAACAGAGCAGCGCGCACAGGCTGGCGGCGGGTTTGCACCACAGCAGACCCGGATAGCCGAACACCGGCGGCAGCGCCAGCGCCAGCGGGATCAGAAACAGCCCGTTCTCCATGGTCGTGATCAGCGTGGCCTGACCGAACCTGCCGATGTTCTGCATGAGCATTCCGATTAGAATATAATAACCCATAAAGGGGAGGACGGTGCTGAACGCGCGCAGGAAGTCCGACGCCGCCCGGATCACCGCATCGTCCGTCGAGAACGCGGCGGCGATGCCCCGGCTCCCGAAGCCCATGACGGCGTTGCCCAGGATCAGGAATCCGGTCGCCGTCCCCAGCGCACAGAGGAAGGCTTTTTTGATCCGGCGATGCCTGCCCGCGCCATAGTTGATCAGGCAGATCGGCTGGAAGCCCTGTCCGAAGCCGATGACCAGCGCATAGCCCATGGACAGGACCCGCAGCGCCACCGTCAACCCGGCGAGGACGGCCTCTCCGAAGGCGCCCGCCGCATGGTTCAGGATCACGGCCGAGACGCTGCTGATGCCCTGGCGGCAGAAGTTGGGCGCGCCGCCTGCCAGGATTGCCCCGACCAGCGAGAGCTTCGGCTTCCAGCGCAGCGGGCGGACCGGGATGTTGCCGTTGCGGGCGGTCTGCCGCCACAGGATCGCGACGCCGCAGGCCTGCCCGATCAGGCTGGCGAGCGCGGCGCCGGCGACCTCCATGTGCAGCCCGAGGATCAGCACGGGGTCCAGCGCCATGTTCAGGACCATCCCCGCCAGAAGGCCGAGCATGCTGTCCCGGCCGCTGCCCTGCAGACGGAGCTGGTTGTACAGCACGTTCGAGACCAGCATCAGCGGGACGCCGATCAGCGTGATGCGCAGGTACGAGAGGACGGCGGTGAAAACTGCGGTGCTCGTACCCGCGCCGAGAAGCGCCGCGAGAGGCCGCATCCACACGAGGCCCAGGACCGCGATCAGGACGCCGACAAGGACCGCGAGGTCAAAACCGGCCGCCGCCATCTCCTCCGCCCGGTCGAAGTTTTTCTCCCCCGCATGCCGGGAGAGGGCGTTCCCAGACCCGTAACCGAACCAGAAACCGATCGCCTGGATAATGGAGATGAAGGAAAAGACGATGCCCACGGCGGCGGTCAGCTCCGTCCGGTCCAGCTTCCCCACAAAGAAGGTGTCGGTCATGCTGTAGACCGAGGCCACCGCCATCCCCACCATGGACGGAACCGCCATCTGCCAAAGCAGGGGATAGAGCGGGGCGGTGGTCATGCGGAGGTATTTCTCTTCCCGCTGTTCTTCAGCCCGCCGCATCTCTGGGGACCACCTTCAGAAATTGCCGGACGCCCGCCTCGCAGAAGCAGCGGTAGGTCTGCTCAAAATACCCGTCGTCCAGGAGCGCCGCGTTGGAGAAGAGGATGCCCGCCGCGCGGATGAGGTTCATCAGTCCGTCGAGATCCGCCGTGACGAGATAACCGTTCTCCTCCCAGCAGGCGAACAGGTCCTCCAGATACGCCCGGTACAGGCTGCTCACCCGTTCGCGGATGTTCTTCTCTCTGTCATAGAAAAACGCCAGCGTCCCGCTGATCATGTTATCGAAGAGCTTGTTCTCTTTCAGGTGCAGCCCTTCGGAGCAGAAGACCCCGCTCAGGAAGCCTGCCGGATCCCCGAGCGACTCTTGGTTGCGCCCGCGCAGCAGGGTCAGCTTCTCCCGGACCCGCAGCTCCATCAGATCGCAGAGGAAATCCTCCTTGTTCTCATAGAAGGTATAGAAGCCTCCCTGCGCGATCCCGGCCGCCGCGGCCAGATCCCGGATCGAAACGCCCTTGATGCCCTTGCGGGCGAAGAGCTCGAGCCCTGCTCTCCGCAGCCGCTCCTGAACGGCGGCTCTCTCGGCCTCGGTAAAGGCTTTTCCCATGACGGCAGCACCCTTTCTGATAAGCTATGAACAATTAACTAAAATGTTCATAGCTATCATAGACGCTTTTTCGTCGATTGTCAATAGAAAAATACGGAGCGGAAAAAACAGAAAACCCATTGACTTAATAGGTTAGATTGCGTATACTTCAGATGAGCTCCACTGACAGACGGGGAGCGCCAGAAAGGAAAAAGAAAAAATGGCGGAAAAAGAGAACAAATTTGCAGGCTATGGCATCGCGACCCAGGCCATTCACACCGGGACGGACTACGACGCGGAGACCGGAGCGGTCCGGCGCCCGCTCCATATGGCCAACAGCTACAAGCTGCCGGACGATCTGTCCAAGGTCAACTATTCCTCCACGGATCTGCTGATGTATGCGCGAAACGGCAACGCAAACCAGCACTGGCTGGAAGAGAAAATCGCCGCCCTCTACGGGGCAAAGGACGCCATCGTCCTGGCCAGCGGCGTCGGGGCGCTGCACGCGCTGTTCTGGACCCTGCTGCAGACCGGCGACAGGGTGGTCTATCCCAATGTGAGCTATATGGCGGTGTACCGCATGTTCCATGAGCTCTTTAACCGCAAATTCGGCGTGGAGACCGTGATGGTGGATATGACGGACCTGGCCGCCGTCGAGAAGGCCGTCACCCCGGGGACCAGGCTGGTCCACATCGAGACCCCGGATAACCCGACCGTCGGCGTCACGGACATCGCCGCCGTGGCGGAGATTGCGCACCGGAACGGAGCGCTGCTGTCGGTCGACAACACCTTCGCCTCACCCCTGAACCAGCACCCGCTGGAGCTGGGTGCGGACTTTGTCGTGGATGCGCTGACCAAGTACGTTAACGGCCACGGCGACGCGCAGGGGGGCGCCATCGTCTCCAACGACCTGGAGACCATGGACCGCATCCGCTATGAGGCGCAGGTCAACGTCGGCGCGGTGATCAGCCCCTTCAACGCCTGGCAGATCTTCCGCGGTTCCGTCACCTTCCCCCTGCGCATGCAGCGGATCAACGAGTCGACCCTGCAGATTGCCCGCTGGCTGGAGCAGCAGCCCTGCGTCACCTTCGTGTCCTATCCCGGCCTGCCGAGCGACCCCGGCTACGAGACGGCGAAAAAGCAGATGAAAAACGGCTGCGGCGGCGTCATCTCCTTCGGCATGGACGCGGACGACAAGACGGTGGAGCGCTTCTGCGCCGCGCTGAAAGTGGTGACCTTTGCCGTGTCGCTGGGTCACGACGAGAGCCTGATCTTCCCGCAGCCCAGCTATGACGAGCGCATCCTCCTGTATCCGGAGAAGTTCCGCAAGGGTTTCCTGCGCTTCTCGGTGGGACTGGAGGAGCCGGAGGACATCATGGCGGATCTCCGCCAGGCGATGGAAGCCGTCGGCCTGCTGTAAGAAAAGAATCGACACAGTTCTTGCCCAACCGCCTGCGTCATGATAGAATAGACCTGCGCAAAATCTGTAAAGGATGTGATCTCTGTGTTCAGTAAACTGTTTCCCTATGAAGAGCAGCTCTGGAACCGAAAAGAGCTGTTTGAGAGTCGGGTGATCGCCTACACGCCGGAACTCATGATGATGGAATGGAAGTTCCCGAAGGCCGGGCATGTGATCCCGCTGCACGACCATTACCATGTGCAGGTGTCGTATATCCTCAAAGGATCCGCAAAGGTCATCCTGGCCGACGGGACGGAAAAGCTGTGCAAGGCCGGCGATGCCGCGGCTTTCGCGCCCAATGAGGCGCACAGCGTGATCACCGCCGAGCCCAATACGGTGATCATGGATGTGTTCACCCCGATCCGGCTGGACCACCTGGAGAATCACAGGCGGGAAGAATAACAGTAAAAGAATATAAACGGATAAGCCCGGGAGCTCCGACCATTAAACGGCCGGAGACTCCCGGGTTCTGAAAACGGACTGCCTCAAAAATGCAAAACAGAATGCCCCAAAAACGCAAAACAAATTACCTCAAAAATGCAAAATACATGTTGGCTATGCATGATACCATCCGCGATGAACGGATGAAAAGGAAGAAAACAACCTCGACAAATCTGAGAAGGAGGGCTGACAGATGGAAAAGACATACAAAGGCTGGCAGGAGTGGGACAGGAAAAGCCTCCAGAGAGAATACACGGAGGAGACGCCCCTCCTCACCGAGGACGGGACGCTGCTCGCCAAAGGCTGGGCGCGCAGAAACGTGTTCTCTTACGACCGCGACCGGGTGAAACACACCCTGCGCCGCAAGGAGTGGGATTTTTACCAGATCTCGGACGGGCGAAGGATGCTGCAGATCAGCTTTGCCAACATCTCCCTCGGCGGCTACGCCTCGGTGGTGCTGGCGGACCTTCGGGAGGGGAAAACGCTGGTGTCGGACATGGCGCCCTTTGTCGGCGGAAAGGACAAATACATCCTGCCCCGCAGGGGCGACGAGCCGAACGACGTCCACTTCCGCATCGGAAAGGCGGCCTTTGACGCACACACCGGCGCCGAGCGCCGCCGTCTGGCATACCGGAACGGGGCGGTGCAGGCCGAGATCACCATGGATATCCTGCCCGGTCTGGAGAACATCACGACGGTCCTGCCCTTTAAGGGGTACCCGGACCGCTACTTCATGACCACCAAGCAGAACTGCATGCCCTGCGAGGGCTTCATCGAGTCCGGAGACGGGAAGTGGACCTTCTCCAAAGACGACAGCTTCTGCATTCTCGACTGGGGCCGGGTCTGCACGCCCTATTCGCTGGTCTGGTACTGGGGCAACGGCTCCGGCTGGATCCAGCGACCGGACGGCGGGCGTCATCTCTTCGGCTTTGAGATCACCTGGGGCATCGGGGACGAATCCAACGCGACCGAGACCTGCGTCTTCTACGACGGGAAGGCGCACAAGATCGGCGCAGTGGACGTCGAGACTTTCCCGAAGCCGGACAAATACATGCAGCCCTGGAAGTTCGTCTCCGAGGACGGCCGCTTTGCCCTGACGATGACCCCCTTCTACGACCACCACAGCGACCTGAACATCGGCGTTATGCGGATGCACAGCCACCAGGTCCACGGCCTGTGGAACGGCACGGTCACGCTGGACGACGGCCAGGTCCTGGAGATCCGCGACTTCTACGCCTTCTGCGAATACGTGGAGAACCGCTGGTAAAGCCGGTCTGTATCCCAATAAAATTTCAGGCCCGAGAGCCGGGCAGAAGAGGATCGGAATAACAGCAGAGCTGTGAAACCGGGAGAGAATGCTCCCGAGCTTCACAGCTCTGTTTTCCGTTTTCTTATTTTTTGGCGCAGCAATCAGGCTTCTTTCGGATAAAGCTCTTTTGCGCAGTCCACAAAGGCGGCGAGAGCGGGATTGCTGCTGTCCTCATCCCAGATCAGATAGCGCTTAAAGCTCGAGACTCCTTCCAGAGGAACAAAAGAGATCCGGCCGCAGGCGTTGACGGAGAGATCCCCGTAGAGAACCGCGATCCCGACACCGCAGGCCACCATCATCATCAGCGAGGGGACCGTCTCGGCGGAGGCGACAATCTTGGGGGAGAAGCCGGCGTCGTTGGCATACTTCAGCAGCAGATAGTGCCCCGGCGCGGAGGTTGCCTGAGACATGGCAACAAAGGATTCATCCCGCAGGTCTTCCATCCGCAGCGACTTGTACCCGGAGAGAGGGTGGCCCGCGGGCAGGGCGATGCATTCGTCCCGCTCGCTCAGAAGCAGCCGACACGGATGGCGGAGGTTGGTCTCTCTGGCGCCGATCACCAGATCCAGCGTGCCGTTGTTGATGCCGCGCTGGAGCTTGGACATGGACATGGGCTGCAGCTTGAGCTCGATCTGCGGATGGGTCTCACGAAAGCGGTTGACAAGATCCACAATAAAAGGCTCAAAGGTGTCCACCTGAATGCCGAGCCGGAGAGACCCGACGACGCCGTCCCGGGCGAGGCGGGCGTCTTCAATGGAGTCCTGCAGCTGATCCAGCGATCCGGCAATGCTTTTTGCAAAGCGGCGTCCGGCTGCGGTGAGCTCGACTGTCTTGGTGTTGCGTACCAGAAGCTGAACGCCCAGTTCCTGCTCGAGAGAGGCGATGTTGCGGCTGAGCGTCGGCTGGGAGATGAACAGGTCCTCCGATGTCTGGGTAAAATTCAGCGAACGGGAAAGAGCCAGAAAACATTCGATCTGGAAAATGTTCAAAGCATTCACCCCCGAAAGCGGTATGAACAGAAATAAAGTGTCCTTATCATAAGCCGTTTTCGATGAAAAATCAAGCGAAAGCGGCGCAAAAAAGAGCTCTTCCTCACCGGGCTGCCCGAAAACGGACCGCTGGAGAAAGAGCTCTTTTCTGTGATAATGTTTACGCCTGCGGAGGGGCGCCAAGCTTATCCATGCCGGAAACCTTCATCGACAGAGGAAGGAAAATCAGCACGGAGATGTATGCCGCAAGAAGCATCTTCGGCAAAGTACCGAGGAAAGCGAACCAGTAGATATTCATCGGCTGACCGCCCATCTTGAGTCCGACGGCGGTCATCACGAGCGTCATGGGAACGGTGAAGATGACGGTCAGGACCGCCGCGGGAAGCAGGAACTGAGGCATGGCCATCGGGTTTTTCCCCGGGAAGAACCTGGCCCCGATACCCATGGCGATTTTCTGAACCGGAATCACCGCGCCGAGGATTTCAATGACAACCAGACCGATAAAATACTGGATGATGGTCCCCGGGTTCAGACCGGCCCCGCTGGCGAGCGCGGCGGTAAGCGTCATGACGACGCAGGTGGGCAGGTTAAACACCAGGTTCTGCGTAAGGATCATTTTCTTGGTGGGCATGATGTTCTCCTTTCGGCCGGCATCGCGTCAGCGCATGGTGATATAACCGTGATACTGGGTGTAGTTGTCGCTGGTGGCGCGGTCGCCGCAGAAGATGGAGGCGATGTTGTGCTGGGGCTTCAGATAGGGGAACTGCTCCTGCTGGGCCCAGTCCGGCTTGCGGATCTGGCCGGCGTGCTCGACAGCGGCCTTGTACCACTCCTCGGGACCTTCAAACCACAGCTCGACAAGACGGTCAAACTGCGCGGTGGGCGCGCCGTAGTTGATTTTGACCTTGCTGCTGACAAAGCGCCGCACGAAAATGCTCTTTGTGAAGTAGGGGACGACCTCGTCATAGAACCACTTTTCCCCGTCTTCCTTTGACACTCCGTCCGGATACTGGATCAGGAACTGCCAGCGGTAGTTCGGTCCGTCCTCGGGCGTCAGACCGCGGCCTTTGAAGTCCTCCTCCCAGTTGATGGGAACAAAACTGAAGATGAAGGGCGGGAAATCACCGCCGCCCACTGCGCGGCCGGCGTCACCGGACTCGGCGTTGACGTGGAACTGCGGCGCGTTCTCATCGGGGATGCAGCCCTGCCATTTCAGCACGTCCATGGGCATAAACTCGTTATAGATGTTGTTTGCCATCTCGGGCAGGTGCTCGTCCACCAGCCAGTAGTGCTCGGTCAGCTGCATCTTCCTTGCGCCGAAGCGGTCTCCCTCGGGGGGCGTCGGGTAAGCCTGATAAAAGGCGTACTTGGTGCAGTAGGGGGTGAATTTGCTGATGCTTTCGGGGACATGGTACTTATAGAGCCACTCTTCAAGCTTCGGGCGGTATTCTTCTCTCGCGAGGCCTACATAGATAAGGCTACGCATGATGTTGAATTCAAAAGCCATGTTTTTCTCCTCCGTATCTCCGGTTTTTACTGCTTGGAAGGGGCGGGGGTCGGAGCGATGACGTCGGTGTAGTGCTGTTTGCGCGCCTTGAACTCGGGATCCTTAAAGAGGTTCATGAGGCGGCCTTCGTTCTCGAAGATATCGGCGCCGTGAGCGGCCTTGCCGGAGAGCAGATCGTGGCAGTGCTCGATGGTGCCGTTGACGCCCAGACCGGGATCGCCCACCAGCTTCACGCCTTCATCCGTCACTTCCAGATGGCCCTCAAGGCCGCAGAGCTCGCAGACGGCGTGGTTGGTGCCGGGGAAGACATAGAAGTTGTTGCCGTGACAGTGGGGGCATCCGCCGGCTGCGCCTTTCCAGAGATCCAGATTCTCGGAGCCGGGGATCATGACGTGGTTGTCAATGATGTACTGGGCAGCCTCGACCAGGTTCCTGCCGATCTCCTGCATCCGGGCAATCTTGTCGTCATGCATGATGACGTCCTTGCTCCATGAGAAGAAGTCGTTGTCAATCACCTTCCAGCCGGGAGACATGGCCAGCATGGCGTGGTCGGTCTCCACACGGCAGGCCCAGTCGGAGCCGCCGATGCCCACGAAGGAGATGGCTTTCTGCATGAACATACGGGGATTCAGGCCTTCCTTGCCCTGCTCCTTCAGCTTGCCGTCCAGCATCATCAGCATGCCGGAGTCGTGACCGGGCCCCATGCGGTCGCAGATGATGTGGAACAGACCGGAACCGCCGGACTCATAGATGGGATCGACGATCAGCACACCGTCGGCTTCAACCAGCTTCTGATACAGGGCGGCATAGTCGTCCTTCTGGGTGCAGACCATACCCTTGCCCATGACCAGACCGCGGGAGCAGGCCACGCAGCCGGTGCAGGGACGAAGGTCCCAGTCGAAGGCATGGATGAATTCGATTTCGGCGCCAGCATCGCGGCAGGCTTCGAGTGCCACGCGGCACATGGTGTCGTTGTTGCCGTTTTTGGTTCCGCATGAGATTCCGAGAATTTTCATGATTTTGACCTCCTGTTTTTGTTTTGATTTGAAAAGACAGATTTCTGCTCTGAGGATGTGTTTATTATATAACGAAATATCTATCTTGAAAAATGCCAAAATTGTGTTTTAATAATAACAATAATGTTATCGGTTTGCCCCAATTTTAATATTGGATTTGCGATGGTTTGCCATGTATAATAGAAGCAGCTCTGATAAGAAAAACACAAGCAATCTGCTGACGGAAAAGGAGAAGACATTATGAGCGGTAAATTCTACGCAAAAAGCCCCGGCAACGAAGGCTATATCAAGAACATGGAAGTCCTGGCGCATCACGACTGCGACAATCACTATCTCTTCCAGTCCCAGCTGTATAAGACCGCGGACGGGCGGTATTATCTCTACGGCGGCTGCTTCTTCGGCTACGGCGTGGAGATCCTGGATGTGACCGACCCGGCAAACCCGAGACATGTGCAGTATATGCCAGTGATGGATCCGAACGAGTACCCCTATATGTCCACGCCCAAGTGCCAGGTTGCGGACGATCTTCTCATCGTCTCCAACGGCAACTGCCTAGAGTTTCTGCACGGACCGGCCCCCGCACACTATAAGCCGGCCCCCGGCGGCATCCACATCTTCTCTCTCAAGGAGGATCCTGAGCATCCGAAGAAGCTCTCCTTCTGGGCGACCGGCGACCCCGAAAACCGCTTCGGCGGCGTGCATCGCTTTACCTATAACGGCGGGCGTTACGTCCATGTCTCCGGAACGGCGCCGGGCTTCAAGGACTATATTTACCGCATTGTCGACATCGCGGATCCCGAGCACCCGGTTGAGGCCGGACGCTGGTGGAACCCGGGCCAGTTCGTCGGCAACCAGACGAAGAAGACCGTAGAGAAAAACTGGGAAGGCTGGCAGGGCCACAACACCTATCCCGGCTATGTCCACTTCCCCTTTGCGGAGACGGACAAGAACCTGACGTATATTTCCTGCGCAGGCGCGGGCTTTAAGATCCTGGACATCTCGGATCCCCAGGTGCCGCAGGTGCTGGGCGAGCTGAAGATGACCCCGCCCTTCGCGACAAAATTCGGCGGCGCGCTGTGCCATACCTTTATGCCGATCCACGGCACAAACTACGCCGTCGGCATGCAGGAAGGCGAGCGCCAGTGGACCTACTCGGAGCACGAGTTTGACCGCTTCGGCGTCCATGCCTTCTGCGGGATTGAGATGTTCGACGTCTCGGATCCCACCGACCCGGTGATGATCGCGGTGTTCCCGTATCCGGAGATCCCGGAGAACTGGCCGTATAAGAACTTCAACCAGCTGGGACTGCCGTTCCCGACGTCCTTCGGCCCGCACAACCTGCACGAGCCCATGACCGGCAAACCCTGGATCGAAGATCGCTCCGACCGGGTCTACGACTGCTACTTCCATGCGGGGCTGCGCGTCTATGACGTCAGCGACCCCTATGTCCCCAAAGAAATCGCCTATTTCATCCCCCCGAATCCCGAGAAGCTCTGCTTCGATGTGCCGATGGCGAACAAGCCCATGGGCACGGCGGAAGACCTTGTGGTGGACGACAGAGGCTATATCTTCCTCAATGCCATGCACGACGGCGTCTATGTGCTGAAGTGCCTGGTGTGACGGCATCAATCGGAAAAGCTCCCGGCTTCGGGAGCTTTTCCGACATTCCTGAAAGAGAAGGAGGACAAGGCGGATGAATTCCAGACAGATCGAGTGCTTTCTGGAGGCGGGAAAGCTGCTGAACTTTACCAAGGCGGCGGAGAACCTGATGCTGCCCCAGCCGGCTGTGAGCCGGTATATCTCCAGTCTGGAGGAGGAGCTGGGGGCGAAGCTGTTTGTCAGGGAAAGCAGCCGCAGGATCTTGCTCTCGGAGGCGGGGAAAGAGTACTACAACCTTTTCCAGCACTTTGCCAAAGAGTTCGAACACACGCGGAATCTGCTCTCAGGCGGCTCTCCCAGTCTTCATCTGGGATATAACACAGGATGGAACCTGTCCGCATTTCTCCCGGACGTGGTTCAGCGCTGCCGGCAGCTGCTGCCGGACTTTCGGATTCATCTGGAGTGCCTGGACTTTCGGGATCTGATCCAGGGCCTGAATGAGAAGCGCCTGGACGCGGTGCTCTCGATGGAGAACTATCTGAATCAGGAGCCGGATCTGGAGATCGAACGGATCACGTCGGTCCGGCGGTATATCGTCTACTCCGAGCGGCTGGAGGGGTATGAGACACTGCTCAGCCCGGAGGACTTTTTCCCCTATTATTTTTTCCTGGTGGACGACTCGCGCGTCCAGCAGATTGTCCACGAGACGGAGACGGTTTTCCAGCCGTATCATTTTGTGCCGCGCTTTGTCACCGTGAGGAACCTGGACACGGTATTCGCCTGTGTTGAGAACGGGCTGGGCGTTGCCGTGCTGGACGGATGGTACGGCAACCTGCACGCGCCCGGGATCCGGGCGATGGACATGGGCGACACCATCAGCGTTGCCCTCGCCAGGAAGAAGAACACAAAACTGCCGACGGTCGAGCTGCTGATCGATACGCTGACGGAGGAATTGCGGCCCGGTGTTCAGTGAATCGCAGTGATACGGTTTTTGCATTTCACAGAGGAACAACTTCCGTGCTAAAACAAATCATCAATATCAGAGGAAGGTCTGCCAAGTGAGAGCATTTCTTATCCAGCCGCTGTCGCGACCGATTCGTATCCAGGGAAAACGGACTTCTTATGAACTGAGCAAAGACGACACCGCCTGTCCTCGATTGCTTATCCTGCAGTAAACAAATCGTCCAACACAATCTGTTTGCTGACGATGTTGCTGTATTTGTTCTTTTTAACGCCAAAGGTTGTGATCATAGCAAGCTGTAGCGACTTTTTTGTACCTGTTTCTCTTCGAAAGGCTTCCAATTTATTTCGGAGGATCATATCATATTCTTTGTCTATCTCAAAGATGTTGACAGAATATTTCATCTCACACAAGGTCGTCGTGTAATCTCGTCGGTCAATTACAAGATCAATCTGGGCGCCACGGGATGAATCATCTTTACTGCTGCGGGAAAACCAAACGGATTCCTCGGAGAGGACACCGGAGATGCCGAGCTTTTGCCTGATCTGAGCACTGTGATCCCGGCAAAGCTGTTCAAATGTCAGCCCCGCCCATACACGGCGCGAGGGAAGGTCAACCGTATTTGTCCAAAAGTGTTCATCCTGCCCGTAATGATTTTTTATAAAACGAAAATAAAACTGCGTGTAGTAGTCGGAGAGTTGATACTGAATATCTCGTTTTTTCTGATTGTAAAAAACGGATGCTCTGACAAAACCGGCATCTACCAGATTGGTTAGCTTTTTCGTGAAATCGCCATTCAGAGGAAGCCCAGCCTTCGCAGCCAGCTGAGCCTTTCCCATTCCGCCTTTTTTTCGGCTGAGTTCCTCTACGATTCTGATATACTGCTCGCTGTTTTTGAAAAGCGTACGGTACAAATGATCAAATTCATCCCGCAATTCGGCGCCCTTCCGGAAAAAAAGACGATCAATATTTTCACTCAGAGAAAGTGACGGATTAAGAAAGCTAAGGTAATAAGGAATTCCGCCCGTAATCATATAAAGTTGAGTAATATCATACCGCGCCCATTCTATCCCGATGGCCTGCAGGTATTGCTCTGTTTCCCGCAGGGTAAAGGGCGGCAGTACAATTTTGCTGGTCAGGCGATTGAATAAACCCCCTTTATTATGCTCTATATTCTCAGCCATCCAGGAAGTTGAAGACCCGCAGACAACGAAGACCAAATTGTCACATGCACAGCCAAAATCATTCCAGAAATATTCAAAAGCAGAAAGAAATCCTGAGCGGGGTGTATCCAGCCAGGGCATTTCGTCAAAAAACACAATGTGCTTCTCCTCCTCTGGCAACGAAGACAGATATCCCCTGAAAAGAGAAAAAGCGGCTCTCCAGCTTTCCGGTACTGCATATTCTGTTTTTGCCTGTCTGTTCAGCTCCAGCACAAAGTTTTCCAGCTGGTTTTCTGTCGGAGCTTTATACTCTCCCGTCAGTTTAAAATCAAATTGTTTGTCGAAGTATTCGTTGACCAAAAAAGTCTTTCCAACCCTGCGCCGCCCGTATACTGTAATAAGCTGCGCCTGCCTGCGTTCCATGCACCTGTCCAGTTCCTGCCATTCCTCGGTTCGACCAATTACCTCTGTTTTGCTCATCCGGATCACGCCCCTTTCGCTGAAGTAAAGGATATCATATTTAATGACAAATATCAACCATTTTTCCTCATTATCTCGCTTTTTTATCGTGATAATGAGGAAATTTATTTATTAGTTGTCATTAGGCATGGACTTTGCGCTGTTTTAAGGAAAGTCTGAGGACGGGGTTTACGAGCGACCTGATCAATGATGTCGGCAAACAAAACCCGGCTGTGCTTTAAACTCTGAATCGCAGTGATACGGTTTTTGCATTTCACAGAGGGACAGCTTCCGTGCTAAAATAAATTATCATTATCGGAGGAGAGCCTGCCATGGAACGGTTCTCAGAACTGCTGAAAACAAAAAAGAACTTCATCTTCATCGGCGAGACCGGAAGCGGCAAGAGCGAGATTGCCCTCAACACCGCGGTGCTGCTGCGGGGACAGACCGACCGGAATGTGCACGTCTTTGACCTGGACCAGACCAAGGCCATGTTCCGCGCCCGGGATGCGGAGGAAGCGATGAAGACCCGCGGCATCACCATCCATTACATGCCGCAGCTGCTGGACACCCCCGTCATGGTCAACGGCATCATCCCCCATCTGGTCCGGAAGGAGAGCGTCAGCCTCCTGGACGTGGGCGGCAACGAGAATGCGGCGCGGATGGTCGGGTGCCTCTCGGACTATCTGAACCGGGAGAACGCGGCGGCGATTTATGTGGTGAATCCCTACCGGCCCTGGTCCGGAAGCCTGCAGGACGTGCGCGATACGATGCAGAGCGTCCTGAACGCCTGCCATCTGGAGAACATCTTCTTCCTTGCAAACCCCACCGTCGGCCCCGAAACCGGCGCCGAGGACCTGCGCGAAGGCCTCCGGCGGCTGGAAGAGCTGATCGGCGCGGAGGAGATCTCCGCCTGTTTTGTGACCGAGGCGCTGTATGCGGACTTCGGGCATACGGTTCCTTTTGAAACTTATCCCCTGCACCGTTATCTGCCCCATCCCTGGCAAGTATAAACACGAGAGGAGAAAGAAAATGCCAAAACTTGTCATCAATCCTGACTACTGCAAATCCTGCGGCTACTGCGTGTTGTTCTGTCCCAAGAAGATCCTGAAGGTCGGGGAGGAGATCAACGCCAACGGTTATCCCTATGTCATGCAGACCGAGCCGGAGAAGTGCATCGGCTGCGCCATCTGCTGCTCCATGTGTCCCGAAGGGGCCATCGAGCTCTACAAGTAAGGAGGGCCCCATGAGCAATAAAGTATTTATGAAGGGCTGCGAGGCCATTGCCGAAGCAGCCGTCAGAGCGGGCTGCCGCTTCTATGCCGGCTACCCCATCACCCCGCAGAACGAGATCCCCGAGTACATGGCCCGCAGACTGCCCCAGGTGGGCGGCGCTTTCGTCCAGGGTGAGAGCGAAGTTGCCTCCATCAACATGGTCTACGGCGCGGGCGCCGGCGGCACCCGGTCCATGACCTCCTCCTCCAGCGTCGGCATCAGCCTCAAGAGCGAAGGTATTTCCTACTGCGCGGGCGCCAAGGTCCCCATGGTGTATGTTAACATGCAGCGCGGCGGCCCCGGCGTCGGCACCATCCAGGCGGCCCAGCAGGACTACTTCCAGGCCACCAAGGCCAGCGGCAACGGCGGCTTCCGGATGATCGTCCTGGCCCCGTCTACCGTGCAGGAAGCGGTCGACATGACCTACCAGGCCTTTGACCTGGCCGAGCGCGACCGCAGCCCCGTCCTGATCCTCGGCGACGGCGTCATCGGCACCATCATGGAGCCGGTGGTTCTCCCCGAGATGAAGAGCGATGAAGAGGTTGCCGCCCTGAAGGCGAAGAACCGCGAGTGGGCCATCGTCGGCCACGGCAGAGATGAGAAGCGCGGCTATATCCAGCCCGGCTACTGGTCCAACGACATGCAGGAACAGCACTGCCGGAACCTGGAAGCGATGTATGAGCGCTGGGAGCAGAACGACGTGCAGGTGGAAGAGCTCTTCCTGGAGGATGCCGAGATGGTGTTTGTAGCCTACGGTACCTCCGCCCGCATCGCGAAGAACGCCCTGGAGATGCTGCGCGCCGAAGGACACAAGGTCGGCATGATCCGTCCGAAGACGCTCTATCCTTTCCCGAGCAAGGCTTTTGATCATATCAACTACGACACCTGCAAGTGCGTTCTGGACATCGAGATGAGCATTCCCGCCCAGATGGTGTACGACGTAAGGATGGCGGTGAAAGGACGCTGCCCGGTGGATACCTGCCTGCGCAGCGGCGGCAATCTCATTGAACGTGACAACATTCTCGGCAAAGCGCGTGAAATTCTGACGGGAGGTGCCAACTAATGGAAGCTGTCTACACAAGAACCAAAACTTTAAACGGCAATCTGCTGGGCTTCTGCCCCGGCTGCATGCACGGGACCACCTTCAAGCTCATCGGTGAGGTCCTGGAAGAGCTCGGCATCGACAATAAGGCCTCCTGCATTCTGGCCATCGGCTGCTGCGGTCTGGCCCAGGACGCCGTGAGCTATGACCTGGCGACCGCGCCTCACGGCCGCGCCGCCGCTGCCGCCACCGGCCTAAAGCGCTCGAATCCCGATACCGTCGTCTTTACCTATCAGGGTGACGGCGACCTCGCCTCCATCGGTCTGGCCGAGACCATCCATGCGGCCAACCGCGGCGAGAACATCAGCGTCATCTTCATCAACAACGGCATCTACGGCATGACCGGCGGCCAGATGGCCCCCACCACCCTGGTGGGCATGAAGGCCACCACCGCTCCCGGCGGCCGCGACCCGAAGCAGCACGGCTATCCCCTGCACATGGCGGAGATCATCAACCAGCTGGTCGCCCCCGTGTATATCGAGCGAGTCTCCTGCAACAACCCCGCCAATGTGCGCAAGGCCAAGAACGCCATCCGCAAGGCGTTCCAGAACCAGATAGACGGCAAGGGCTACTCCTTTGTCGAAGTGATGACCAGCTGCCCGACCAACTGGGGCCTGAGCCCGGAGAAGAGCCTGAAGTTCCTGGAAGAGAACATGATGAAGGAATTCCCGCTCGGCGTCATCCGGGACAACGGATAAGGAGGAAAGACGATGGAACTCAATCTGATGGTGGCCGGCTTCGGCGGCCAGGGCGTCATGATGATCGGCAAGCTCCTGAGCCAGGCGACATGTGACTCGACCGACTACAACGTGACCTTCTACCCCTCCTACGGCGCACAGCAGCGCGGCGGCACAGCCAACTGCTACGTCGTCATCTCTGACCGCGAGGTCGGCTCCCCCAAGCCGAACATTGTCGACCAGCTGATCGTGATGAACGATGTCTCGATGGTCAAGTTCCGCACAAATGTACAGTCCGGCGGCATCATCTTCACCAACAGCTCCCTCGTCAAGAGCGGCGCGGAGCGGGACGATGTGGCCGTGGTTCCCATCCCGGTGACCGAGATGGCCATGGAGCTCGGCAGCCTGAAGGTGCTGAACATTGTGATGCTGGGCGCGTATATCGGGTACACCGGGCTCATCGACGAGAACCTGGTGCTCGACTGCATCCTGCGCCTGCTGGGCAAGAAGCCCGAGTTTATCGAGCTCAACAAAAAGGCCTTCGCCATGGGCCTCGACGCGGGGAAAAAGGTGAAAGCAGCCTGATCCGAAACCGACGGAAACAGATAACGCTTGACACGGGATCGTGCCAGGCGTTATCCTTATGAACGACAATAACAACAGAAAGGGAAGAGATCTATGGATTATAAGGCACTCTATGCCGAAAAGCTCCGCTGCGCGGAAGAAGCGGTTCAGCTTATCAAGGACGGAGACTGGGTGGACTACAGCCAGACCTGCTCCTTCCCGCAGCTGCTGGACGCGGCGCTGGCAAAGCGCAGC
This sequence comes from Oscillospiraceae bacterium, assembly GCA_017458065.1. GTDB lineage: Bacteria > Bacillota > Clostridia > Oscillospirales > Oscillospiraceae > Limivicinus. The sequence goes on along the minus strand of JAFTGD010000042.1, from coordinate 137,387 downwards.
GGCGAACTGCACGACGTCAAGATCCGCAACGCCATCACCATGCAGCCGGTACAGACCGTGGAAAACGACCCCGGCCACTCCTTTACCTATAACCTGTGGCACTGCTCCGGTCTGGACCGCAAGTACATCGACCAGGGCCGGGCCTACCACACGCCGATGCTGTTCCGGCACAACGGGACCTATTACCGGAAGGGTTACGCCCCTGTGAACGTCGCGATGATCACCGTTGCCCCCATGGACAGCAACGGCAACTTTTCCTACGGCCTGACCAACTGCGCCATGCAGGAGATCCTGGATGTGGCGGAGCACGTCATCGTGGAGGTCAACCCCACCATGCCCACCATTGCCGGCGTGGAAAACGACCACATCAACATCCAGGATGTGACCTATGTGGTGGAGAGCGATCTTCCCATCCCGACGGTCAAGAGCCCCGCGGCGACGGATACCGACCGCAAGATCGCGTCTTTCATCTTCCCCTATGTCACCAGCGGCTGTACCATCCAGCTCGGCATCGGCGGGATCCCCAACTCCATCGGCAGCATGATCGCCGAGTCGGACGTGAAGGATCTGGGCATGCACACCGAGCTCATGAGCGACGGCTACCTGGATCTCTATCTCTCCGGGAAGATTACCAACCAGAAGAAAAAGCTCAACCGCGGCAAGGGGATCTTTTCCATCTGCAATGGGTCCCGCGCGCTCTATGACTTCCTCGACCACAACGACGCGATCCTCTCCGCGCCGATGCGCTACGTAAACAACCCTCAGGTGATCCGGGAGCTGGACGACTTTGTCTCCATCAACGGCTGCATCGCGGTGGACCTCTTCGGTCAGGTGAGCTCAGAGTCTGCCGGGCTGCGGCAGATCAGCGGCACCGGCGGCCAGGTGGACTTTATCACCGGCGCCATGGAGGCGGAGCACGGCAGAGCCTTCCTTGCCATGCACTCCACCTTCACCGACAAGGCCGGCAATCTCCACTCCAACATCATCCCGCACTTCACCGCGGGCGACATCATCACCACCCCGCGCACCCAGGCGCCGAACATCGTCACCGAATACGGCATCGCCTCTCTGCCCGGCCGGACCACCTGGCAGCGGGCCGAGGCGCTGATCGGCATCGCGCATCCGGACTTCCGCGAAGAGCTCATCAAGGCCGCCGAAGAGCAGAAGATCTGGCGCCAGAGCAACAAGAGATAAAGAGATAAGAAGAAAAAAGCGCCCATGCAGAACGCATGAGGCGCTTTTTTCGGGATATGATTATCTTTCGAAGGCCAGGGCGTTTGCTCCGGCAACACGGCCGTGAACAATGGCATCCGCAACTGCGTTTCCGCCGAGGCGGTTGCCTGCATGGATACCTCCGCAGACTTCTCCGGCAGCATAGAGGCCGGGGATCGGATTCCCGTTCGTATCAATCACCTGAGTATCGGTGTTGATCTGAACGCCACCCATCGTATGATGGAGTGCCGGTGACATCGGAGCGATGACAAAGGGCGCAGTCTCGATTTTGTTGCTGAATGCATAGCGTCCGAACTCCGGATCTTCCTGAGCGTCTACGTATTCGTTGTATTTCTTCACGGTCTCAATCAGAGCCTCGGCATCAACGCCTGCCTTTTCGGCAACTTCTTCCAGGGTATCTCCGATGAAGATGTAGCCCATTGCTTCGGACTCGTTGATCTTTGTCTCACCCTGTGTCGCGATCATCTCGGCGTCGCCGACGCCATAGAAGACGCCATCCGTCTGTGCCAGCGCAGCTTTTGAAAGGACGTCGCGTTCACTGTTTTCGCTGATGTAGCGGAGACCCTCTTTGTTGACATAGATCTTGCTTCCAACGCCTTTGCCGGCCTGTCCGTCCAATGCCGTGCAGGTGGGGAGCATCTGTACAAAGCCGAGACCGATGGTGTTTGCGCCGATTGCCTCGGCCATTTTAATGCCGTCGCCCTGTGCGTTCGATGAGTTGTCAGTACGGGCCGAGGTCGTCAGATCAGGCCAGTAATTGTTGTACTCTACGCACATCTGGACGTTTCCGGCATAGCCGCCGGTTGCAAGAACGACACCGTGGTTGGAATGGAGGATCACTTTGGTGCCGTCATTCTTCTCCGCAAGAACGCCGGTAACAACACCGTCTTCCACGATGAATTCCTTTGCTTTGGTGTTCAGCATGATCTCGACACCCTGGGAGAGCACATAATCTCTCAGCGCGTCAGTCAGAGGCTTTGCTCCGGTGGGGGGAACTTCAACCTGGTGGGTACGCTTCCAAAGCGCTCCGACTGCGGTGGTCAGATCTTCTCTTGTAGGCACGCCGATGCTCTGGAGCCAATGCCAGCCGTCCAGAGCGTTATGGCACAGGCTGGAGATCAATTCAAAATCAGGGACAATGACTGTACCGTCAAGTCCGGTGCGCTTTGATCCGGTATAGCTCTGAATCATATGAAGCTCGATGCTGTCAAAGAGATAATCCGCTCCGGAATCGAGATATTCCGCAACCTGTTCTTTTAAAATAGCGAGGGTCGGCCCGAAATCGCCGAAATCGGCCTCATCCATCTCCAGGTAAGAAGCCAGTTCTTTGCGCTGGGCCTCACTGATGGGCTCGTTTTTCTGAACCTCAGGATCTGCAGCGTTGTAAGAACCGCCGCACAAAATGGTATTGCCGCCGACAGCGGCTGCTTTGTCGATCAAAATGACGGAAGCGCCGGAAGCGCCTGCAACTGCGGCTGCTGACATACCTGCGCCGCCTGCGCCGATCACGACGACGTCCGCGGTCAGCTCAATGTCCTCGCCGGCTTCTTTCACGATCTTTTTGGACCACTCTTCCAGATCGCCGCCGGCCTGCTTGATGCAGGATGCGACAGCCTCAAGAATGGCGGTGCTGGTAAAGGTCGCGCCGGTGACCGCATCCAGACCGATCGACTGGTTCTCCACGATTTCAATGGGGAGAGTCTCAAGGGCAGGATCTGCAACACCTGCGGTTTCACTTTGGCTAACGATGGTAACCGATACGATCTCTCCGTTTAAAAAGGAGGTTTCGACGACGACTTCACCATTGCGGCCCATTGCAGTGCCGGTGTAGGTGCCGTAGCTAACGTCTGCAAACGCTACGGTGGTCAGGCTTAAGCACATAGCCAGGACCAGAAGAATGCTGAACAGTTTCTTTTTCATGAGTTGCTCCCTTCTCAATATAATTTGACATGGCAGACAGCGCCATACCGGCATGATATCACAGGGAAAAGAAAACGGCGCAAAAATGCCTCGAATGGTCATTTTGCGCCGTCGAATGGAATCATGCATTGCAGGAGGAAGCGTTGGTTTTCCGTATCAATTGAAACGATCCCATTGTATTTTTCTACGATTCTCCGGATGTTCGCCAGGCCGATTCCGTGGTTTTCTGCATCCGCTTTGCTGCTCAGGAGCACGCCGTTTCGGAGCTTAAGAGATCCGGAATAAGGATTTGTCATTTTGATCATGACATTTCCGCCGACAATGCCGCCGCCGAGTTGTATCCACCGCTCGGTTTTTTCATTCGATACGGCTTCCATGGCATTGTCAATGGCATTTGAAAAAATCGTAATGAGATCCGCGGGGGAGATAAACCCCACCCGTTTGAAATCGACCATGCAGTCGAAGCGGATTCCGGCGGCTTCACAGAGATCCAGCTTCTGATTCAGCAGAGCGTCCAGAATATCATTCCCGGTATGGATACGAGGAAGAATATCCCGGCTGTGTTCATACAATTCATCCAAATAATGCTGCGTATCCGAATCACCTGCGCGGAGCAGCTGCCGCAGAACAGCCAGATGTTTGTTGAAGTCATGATTCATGCTCCGTATCTGCTGCTCGGTCTGTCGGGTGCGCTCAAAGGTCTGGAGTTGGCTGTTCAGTTGATTTTCCATTTCTGTCAGGCGAAGCTGTTCCGCTTTCAGCTGGAAGATTTTTTCTGACGCAGCTAGCATGCAGGGCATCCCGAATACCAGAAGAAAGATCAACAAGGTCATGGCTCCGGCGATTCCGTCCAGCGTATCGGACGGCGCCACGACCGTAATATAAAAGACAATCAGGATCGTGGTATGATCGATCAAGGCCGGAAGAAGGGCAAGTACGGTTTCCTGGATGGAGATATTGTGGACCGAATCAGCACGGAAAAAGTTCCTTTTCATGATAACAATTGCAGCAACGCGGCAAACCGCTTCTGCAATTCCGGTCCATAGAATAGGGAAGGTTTCATGCATCCCGTAACCCAAAGTAGGAATCCCGAGCGTGATAAACACATAGGGGCTGAACAGCTTCAGCCATCCGCCCCACAGGAAAAACAGCACGCTGCCAATAAAGAGAGAGTATCCGGGCTTCTCGTCAAAAAGGGAGAACTGCACCCCTAAAGTGAGAAGATACAGAAGCAGGTTGCGAAGGAAAGCAACAGAAAGAGCATGAGATGTCAACAGGTAACGCTGCCCCATCACAAACACGGAAAACAGAATAATGGATGCAAGTTGAAGGATGAAACCGTTTTTTCGCCGCGGCATATTGGCAGCATAAAAGAAGGACCAGAGCTTAACGGCCAGGTCGATCCCGTCCCTGATCAGATAAGAACTCATAAAAAGCGATTCCCCCAGTACTTCATCAACTGTGTCATCACTTCTTTTTTACGATATTTGCTGATGGGGATCATCATTCCGTTTGTCATGCGGATCTCAAGCTTCGTCTGGTTCTGTATATAAAAGCAATTGATCAGATAAGCACGGTGACAACGGCAGAAATCATGGCCGGCGACGTTCTTTTCCATCTCATCAATTCCGATATTTGCAAAATGGCAAGACCCGTCTTTCATTGTGATTTTCAGGTGGTCCCGTTCCGTCTCACAGCAGAGAATATCGTCAAGGCACAGCCGTTCGATCTCGTAGCCGCAGCGAAGCGTCAGAAAAGCCGGTTCCAGTTTCTTCGCCTCTTCGGTCGCATCCAGCAGAACAGAAGCAAAATAACGATAATCAAAAGGCTTTTTCAGATAACGAAACGCACGGACTTCATACCCTTCCAGAGCGTATTCCAAGAAATTCGTGCTGAAGATAATAATGCCCTTTTCATTCTTTTCCCGAATTCGGCGGGCCAACTGGATTCCGCTGTCCGCCCCGATTTCAATATCCAGCAGGAAGATCTGGTATCGGCTGTAATCTGCCTTATCGACCCAGAGAACGGACGACGCAAATTCTGCCTGAATGCCAATTCCGTTTTCCTGCTGAAACTGCTCCAGATAGCTGCGGTACTGCTCCAGTATTTCCTTTTCGTCGTCGCAGATGAGCATATTCAGCATGTTCGTGTTTCCTGCCTTAGAAATAAAATGATTGGCACGAAAGAATACAGCATGATTTTAACATGATTTTATTTTTCTTTCAACCAATTCAAAAATAGTGAATCAGAGTGATACACTTTTTGCATTTCACAAAAACGGCGGTTTCCGTTATTCTAAAGGAAACGTGAAATGAATCACAACGAAACCAATTATCTAAGGAACTGTTATGAGAGAAAACAATCCCCTTATCCGCCGGTTTTATCTGGTCCTTGGGACGTTGGCGCTGCTGGTAGCGGGCGTGATCTACGCCTGGTCCATCCTGAAGGCGCCGCTGGCGGCGGAGTTCGGCTGGACCGCTTCGGCTTTGAGTCTTAACTTTACGCTGACGATGTGCTGCTTCTGTCTGGGCGGGATGCTGGGCGGTTTCCTGAACAAGCGGATCGGCCTGCGCGGCGCGCTGCTCCTTGGCGCGGTCCTTGCGGCGGCGGGCTTCTTCCTCGCTTCCGGCATGAGCAGCATCACGGTTCTGTACCTGGGTTACGGCGTGCTGGCCGGCTTTGGGATCGGCATTGCGTACAATTGCATCATCTCCACCGTGAACGCCTGGTTCCCGGACAAGAAGGGCCTGTGCTCCGGCGTACTGATGATGGGCTTCGGCGCTTCGGCACTGGTGATCGGGAGCGCGGCGGACGCCATGATCGGGAACCCTTCGGTCGGCTGGCGCATGGCTTTCCGGGCAATCGGAGGCGCGCTCGGCGCCGTATTGCTGCTGGCGGCGCTGTTCCTGCGGAAAGCGCCGGAAAAAGCCCCCGTACAGAAGGCGGAGGCCGACGGGGACAGCCGTGATCTGACAACAGCCCAGATGCTGAAGAGCGCGGTCTTCTGGAAAGCCTTTCTGCTGGTGGTGTTCCTCGCGGCTGTGGGGAACACGGTGATCTCCATGGCAAAAGATCTGGCCCTCTCGGTCGGCCTGGCGGCCGGCGCGGCGACGGCCCTGGTCGGGATCCTGTCGGTCTGCAACGGACTGGGGCGGGTGATCACCGGCGCAGTGTTTGACCGCTTAGGGAGGAAGACCACCATGATCGCGGCAAACCTCATGGCCATTGCGGCCGCGGCCATCACGCTCTGCGCCATCCTGCTGCATTCCGCCGTTCTCGGCGTCGTGGGACTCTGCCTGACCGGGCTCTCCTACGGAACCTGCCCGACCATTACCTCTGCCTTCACCTCCGAGGTCTTCGGCGTCCGGTACTTCCCGATGAATTTTGCCGTCATGAACTGCAACCTGCTTTTTGCGTCGTTTATCGCGACGGGGGCCAGCCTTGTCAACAGCGCGACCGACGGTTATTCCGCAGCGTTTATGCTGCTGCTGGGGCTCAGCCTCATCGCCCTGCTGCTGAATCTCAGCCTGCGGAAGGCGAGCTGAAGCGTCAGACAAATCCATATTGCACGATGAAATCCGCCGGAGCGGCCTCTTTCGCAGAGACCGCTCCGGCGATGATTTAGTGCATATGTCACAAAAAAGACAGTGAAAAAGTTAACATTTTGTTAAAAAGTGAATAACTGTAATGCATTTTTTGCATTTCACAAATCGGCGGTCTTCCTTTATTCTAAGAATCAGGCAAACCAAAAACTGTAAAAAGGAAGGCGGTTCTATCATGAACAAGAAACAGTCCACCCTGTCGATTGCGATCGGCATCGCCTGCGTATGGATGGGCACCCACTTCGGCCCGGGTGTCGCTTCCGGTACGCAGATCATGACCTACTGGGTCAAATACGGCGTCTGGGGTACGGTGTGCAGCGTCCTCGCGATGATCCTGCTCGGCACCTGCCTCTACTGTTCCATGGAATTCTCCCGCATCTACAAGACCTACAACTACGGCGACTGGATCCAGGGCGTGTTCGGCGTGAACTGGGTCAAGTATCTCTTTGACCTCTCGTTCATCATCACGATGATGACGGCGCTCGGCGGATCGCTGAATGCCATTGCCACGCTGCTGCTGAATCAGTTCGGCCTGAACTACTGGCTGGGCGTTGCGCTGGTGATCATCTGCGCGGCGCTGCTCTGTGCCTTCGGCGCCAAGCTCGTCTCCGTCGCTTCCACCTACATGATGTACCTGGTCATCGCGGTTCTGGCGCTGATCATCATCCTCTCCGCTTCCACCGGCCAGCTCCACCTCGGCGAAGCCATTGCGAAGCAGTCTGAGACCCCGGGCATCACCCTGTCCCTCCCGAAGGCCCTGTGGAGCGCCGTTATTTACGCCGCGTTCCAGGCGACGGTTATCGCGAACATCTCCTCTGTGGCGATGCAGCTGCCCAACCGCTCCACCTCCAAAAAGGCTGCCATCATCGGCATCTGCGGCAACGGCCTGATGCTGGTTGCGCTGAGTCTCTTCTTCCTGGCTGCCACCACGATGGACGGCTATGACGTCATGGACCTCGGCACCAATCCGCTGCCCTTCTACGGCATTCTGACTCATCTGAACTTTGGCTGGGCGAAGGTCGTCTATGTGGTGACGGTGTTCGTGGCGGTGCTGTCCACGGCGGTCGGCTTCTGCTTTGGCGGTCTGGCCCGCTTCTCCAAGCTTTACCGCAAGCCGGAAGAGAAGACCCCGGGCAAGGACGCCGCACTGGTCGCGGTTCTGCTGCTCCTCTGCGCGTTTGCCTCCAAGTTCGGCATTGTGAAGCTGGTCTCCACCGGCTATACCATCCTTGGCTACGTGAACCTGCCGATCCTGATCCTGCCTGCCCTGTTTCTCGCCGGACGCAAGATCAAGAAAGCCTACCTCAAAGAGCATAACATCGACATGGCCGGTGTGGATGAATAATCCAGCCGCCTGAAACCGAAAAAGCGACCTGTTCCCCCGCCTCCGGGCGGGGGAACAGAATGAATGAAAACAGAAAGGAATATGTTATCATGAAAATCGCAATGCTTGGAAGCGGAGCCGCCGGCAGTGTGTTTGCCAGCTATCTCAGAAAAGGCGGCGCAGACGACATCGTGCTCGTCGACCTCTATAAGGCCCACATGGATAAGGTGGCCGCAGAGGGAATGGAATTCACCGACCCCACCGGCACCTATCATCTTGACGGATTCAAGACCGCGTATACCGCTGACGATATCGGCGTTGTCGATATCGCCATCATCATGGTGAAAGCCACCCAGACGGAAGGCCTTCTGGAAAAGTCCAAAGCCTGCATCGGCCCCGAGACGGTTGTCGTCACCCTGCAGAACGGTCTTGGCAACGATGAACATGTGAAGAAGTTTGTCCCCGCGGACCGGATTCTGTTCGGCTGCGGCAACATGGGTACGGAGCTTGCCGGGCCCGGCAAGTGCGTGGCAAAGCCCCTCGGCGGCGACAATATGTACTTCGGCGCTGCGGAGAAGAGCGAGCTGACCACAAAGGCCGGCAACTATCTGAAGGAGTGCTTCGACAAGGGCGGACTCGGCGCGCATTTCTATGAAGACGTCCGTCCCGCGGTGTGGAAAAAGGCAACGTCCAACGCCGGTTTCAATACCGTCTGCGCGGTCCTGCGCATGAAGGTCGGCGAGGTCGCCGCGGACCCGAACGGCTCGGCGCTGGTATGGCAGGTCTGGAAAGAAGCCGCCGCTGTCTCCGAGGCCCTCGGGATAGAAGGCGTGTGGGAGTTCACCGTCAACAATTATGACAATCTACTTGCCGCAATCAGCAACTATTATCCTTCCATGGCGCAGGATATGCTGCTCAACGACAGGCAGACCGAGGTTACCGCGCTTACCGGGGCCATTTCGGACTACGGCAAGAAGGTCGGGGTCCCGACGCCCACCTGCGATGTCCTGACCCAGGTGGTCAAGGCCATCGAGGCAAACTACGACAAGCAGTATTTCAAGTAATAACAGCCGGTCATGCCGGTGTTGAGTAACGCGTAAAACCGGCGAGCAGGGCTCAACGTTCACTCCTTAAAACGAAGCGTTCCATGCACAGTTTAGGCATGGAACGCTTTGCAATTGTATCGACAGGAAGGAACCGTTATGAGAGGAAATAAATCTTCTATATAATAACGGCCATATTTATTGCGTTTAATTGTTTGCCTCGGCTTTTTGAACAAGCCGCTGTCCCAGCTGATAAGCATTCTCCAGATCCTTCGGAAACTGCTCGTCACGGTAGGCCGCTCTGCGCTCTTGTGTGCCCTCCACGATGTCATATTTAGAGTAATCGCTGAATTGGTAGGAATTATAGGTGCACAGCGTTTCCGTATAACCGAAAAGCTGTTTCAGAAATCTCTCATTCTCTCCGAATATTTCCGGATAGTGGCAATCCGCCGCCCACTGCTCGCTGGGGACGCCCATCGTATAGATCATAGCCGTCGGCACGAATTTTCCAAGCAGACTGCTCTTCACTTCGCCGGTCACTTCATCGACCTTCGCGTTGTAGGAGAGGATCGGGAACATCAGCCTCTCCATGAAAGAGCGAACTTCTCCGGTGGGGTAGCTGAAATAGATCGGACTGCCAATCACGATCACGTCCGCCTCGTGAGCCTTTTCCAGGATCGGTCGAAGATCATCCCGGATCGCACAGACGCCGTTGGTCTTGCTGTTTTTCAGCTTGCAGGCAAAGCAGCTCTTGCAGCCCTTGAAATCATAGTCGTACAGGTGGATCAGCTCCACTTCTGCCCCGGCGTCCGCCGCTCCTTTCATGGCGTTGTCGAGCATCTTGACCGTTGTCCAGTTTTTCCGCGGACTGCCATTAAAAAACAATGCTTTCATCTGCTGATCTCCTTCTTTCATTTATAAGCCGCCGCCGATCATGAGCTTTTGATCCAGCAGCATATTTGTAATTCGTCTGTTTGAGATTGCTTTCATAACCTTGTTCCGGTCTTCTGGGAACTGCCCCACAACAAATCTGTCACCGGGAAGGAAGCCACCCGTCCATACCTCAATCGGCATATCCGCGTCGATCCCTTCCAGCAGTGTTCGCTCCTCACGGAGGATATCCCGATAGGTTGGGAGCTCGAATCTGCCTGCCAGATAATCCTCATACAGTGGCGTGCCCGGCTGAAGATTCAAAACTGTCGTACCAATAGAAACAGGATGCATCTGATTGATGACCTTAATGGACTCCCGGATGTGTTCCTCAGAATCCGTAATGCCGCCAAGGCCGAGGATTACACTGCCGTTAAAGGGCATCCCGGCCTTATTCATCCGCGCGGCGGCTTCCAGCATCTCCGCCTGAGTGACGCCTTTGTGAATATCAGAGAGTACCTTGTCGCTGCCGGATTCCATACCCATATAAAGGAACTTGACGTTCAGTTCCTTCATTTCTTTCAGATCCTCCACACTGTACCGCTTATAGATATCCCCAAATCGGGCGTACATGTTGGTGTGGGGAGAATTTGGGAAAGTCTTCCGGACTTCCTGCAGGATCGGGCGGAGCTTATCCATCGTATAACAGGTGGCATCTCCGTCAATCAGAAAGACCGGGGGATCATAGCGGTAAACCTGCCGTGCCATCACAAGGTCTTCTTTAATCTCTTCCAGAGGCCGGGTCCGAAAAGGCTTGTTTTTGAAAAAGCTGCAAAATGTACATTTGTTGTGGGCGCAGCCAATGGTAACCTGCAGCAGGTAGCTGTTCCCTTCGGTAGGGCCTGGCCGGAAGATCGGCTCTACATATCGCATTTGAATCTGCCTCCAATTATAAATACAATCTTGACACTGTCTGAGTTCTGCGCTATCATAGCATTAGATTTTGACAGTGTCAAGATTTTGAGCATAATCCGAACAATCGGGGAGGTTTGTCAATGTATCAAGGAAAGAACCCGAAGGCACTGCTGTCTCAGCGTTTATTGCTGGATGCGCTCAATGCGCTGCTGCAGGAAAAAGAGTTTAAGGATATCTCTGTCAGCGAACTATGCAGTAAATCCGGCGTCTCTCGGCAGACCTTTTATTCCCTCTTTGAGACGAAAGAAAACATTCTGCTCTATCAGTTGGATCTAATAAACGACACGAAGCCGGATCATGAAGACACATCTGCCATGCAACTGAACGATGTTTGTGATCGATACAGTCAGTATGTTTCATCCAACTATAAGCTGTTGTCTATACTCGTAGAGAACGGCTTGAGTGAAGTGCTGTACACACAGTTTTATCAGTCGATGGCTTCCTGCCAACAGAGCTTTGTAGGGCTCAATGACGATGATCGGGAGTACGCCGCGCTGTTCATGTCCGCAGGACTCTGTAAACTGACACAAAAATACATTCTGGAGCATGCGGTTCCTGATAAGACTGAGCTCCGAAGGATTTCCTATAAGATCATGTCAGGCTCAATCTATAAAAAAGGCTGAGTCAGGCTGTGCAAATAAAACTGCCAGTCAGCGGACGAAAACGACCAGTGGGCCCAGAGCCATTGCATTCAAAAAATCATTCTGCTACATTAATCCTGTCAGTTTAAATACATGCGTATCATGAAGGAGGAGCAGGAATGAGAAAACGCATTTTCGCTTTGGTCATGGCGCTGGCAATGCTGATGACAATGTCGGCAGTTGCGGCGCAGGCCGACGGGGAATATACCCCCGGTACCTATTCGGCGACAGCAAGCGGCATGGGCGGCGATGTAACCGTTACCATGACGTTTACAGCCGACAGCATTGAAGCGGTCCAGATCGTTGGCGACAACGAAACCCCCGGCGTGGGAACGCTTGCCATTGATCAGATGCCTCAGCAGATTCTGGATGCGCAGTCTGCGGACGTGGACGGCGTGACCTCCGCAACCGTAACCAGCAGTGCGGTCCGGACGGCAGCGCAGCTCTGCATTGATCAGGCGCGCGGAATCGATGAGAGCGAAGTTACCCTCATCTATGCCCCGGGAACCTATGAGGGTGTTGCACAGGGAAGAAACGGCGAGATCAAGGTTGCGGTTACCCTGAGCGACAGCGCAATTGAAAAGGTCGAGATCGTCGAGCACATGGAGACGGACGGCGTCAGCGATGTGGCGATCGCCCAGATCCCGGAAGACATTGTGAACCAGCAGTCTCTTGCCGTGGACGCCATCTCCGGCGCCACGCTCAGCAGCAAGGGAATCATGATGGCAACAGAAAAGGCCCTGCTCAACGCAGGCGCGGACGTAACCGCACTGAAAGCGAACCGCCAGCCGTCTGTTCCAGGCGAGCTGATTGAGAAGACAGCCGACGTCATCGTTGTCGGCGGCGGCGGAGCCGGTATCTCGGCCTCAATCGCGGCAGCCACAGAGGGCGCCTCGGTCATCCTGATTGAAAAGGGCGAGATGCTTGGCGGAAACACGCTTTATTCCGGCGGCGCGTGGAATGCGGCTGACCCCGAACTGCAGGGGAAAGAGCCGACCCAGCCGGGAATGCTGGATACGCTGAGAGGCTATCTGGAGAAGGACGAAGCGGAGTACGGCGATTTCGGTCCCACACTTGCTGCGTTGAAAGAAGAGATCACCGAATACCTTGCAGGCGACACCACCTATATGTTCGACTCGGTCAATCTGCATGTAATTCAGTGCTATGAAGGCGGACGGCGTCAGGATCTGGACGGAAACTGGTATAACGGCGACTACAATCTGATCCGCAATCTTTGTGAGAAGAGCCTGGAAACCATCAAGTGGACCAAGAACTGGGGAATTCAGTGGACAGACAAGATCCAGTTTGTCTACGGCAGCCTTTGGGCACGTGGCCACTCCAATACAGACTACCTTGGAAGCGCTTACTTCAAACACGGCAAGCCCTATGCCGAAAGCCTGGGCGTGGACATCATGCTTACCACTGCGGGGAAAGAGCTGATCGTGGAAGACGGCAGAGTTGTCGGTGTCAGAGCAGAGATGAAAGACGGCACGCCCGTTGTGCTCCATGCTAACGGCGGTGTTGTCATGGCGACCGGCGGCTACGGCGGCAGCATTGAGCTTGTAAAGGAATACAACAACTACTGGCCTGAGCTCCCGGATGAGATTACGACGAACAACAGCCCGAATATCACCGGCGACGGTATCTTCATGTGCCGGGATATCGGCGCAAACCTGGTCGGCATGCAGTTTGTCCAGCTGATGGCGCTGTCCCATCCGGTTACCAACGGCTCCACAGGCATGGGCGGTACACCGGACCTGACCCTGTATGTCAACAAGGAAGGCAAGCGCTTCGTGAATGAAACAGCGGCGCGCGACGTAGTTGCCGCGGCGGCCTTTGCGCAGACAGACGGAATGTTCTATTCCATCGATGATGTCAATTCCGTCAATAAGACCCAGGAAGAGATTGACGGCTGGCTGGCGCAGGGTTATATCTGGAAAGCCGACACGCTGGAAGAGCTTGCTGAGATGATCAATATTGATCCCACCGCGCTGAAGGAAACAGTTGAGACCTATAACTCCTATGTGAAGAACGGGGTGGACCTTGACTTCCATAAGGCCAGCATGTCCCGCGTGATTGAAACCGGCCCGTTCTACGCCACGCCGCATAAGCCCAATATCCACCACACGATGGGCGGTGTGCAGATCAATGTAAACGCGGAAGTGATTGATACCGACGGAAACGTCATTCCCGGTCTCTATGCTGCCGGTGAAGTCACGGGAGGCATCCATGCAGGCAACCGCCTCGGCGGCAATGCGGTGGCGGATGCGCTGACCTACGGCCGCATTGCAGGCACCAATGCAGCAAACAACAAATAAGCCAAAACAACAATGTCAAGGAATGGCGCCCCTGAACCATGACGGTTCAGGGGCGCTTTGCCGGTATTCTGATTTATGTGACGGGAATGGACCAATAGAGCGTAAAGGTATTGTCTTTGGCTTCATATGTCAGGGTGCCGTTATGAGCGCTGACGATATCCTGCATGTTACTCATGCCGTACCCGTGAGCGGAAGGATCCGGTTTGCTGGATCGCAGCAGATCCTGCTTCGGCGTCAAAGTGTGAAGGAAGGGGTTTTCCATACGGACAACGATGTTGCCGTTGACTTCGCCGCCGGAGAGCCGCAAGAAGCGTTGGTCCCGGGGAAGCTCATTGTTGCAGTTGGCTTCCACGGCGTTGTCAATTCCGTTTGCAAACAGGGTACAGATTTCCATCGGAGACAGGATGTCAAGTTTTGTGAAATGGACCAGGCAGGAGAAGTCGATGCCTTCCTGTTCCATCATTTCCTGTTTTGTAAGCAGGAGGGCATCCAGTGTGCTGTTGCCGGTCTGGAAGGGGTGAAGCGTGCGGGCTTCCGCTTCGCGCAGGTTGTCAATATAGTTGCGGATGCTCTGCTCATGGGACATCGCTTCCAGCGTATCTAGATGATTTTTCAGGTCATGGTGCAGAGCGCGCAGCCGGTCGTCTGCGTCCTTCTCCTGAAGAAACAACCTGTACTGTGCCTGCAGCTGCTGCTGCGCCCGTTCTTTTTCCTGTTGAGCCTGAACAGCGGTGAAATACGATTCAGAGCTCAGCAGAACAGCGATTGCCGTAAACCCAAAGAAGAAAACCGACAGCAGGACGAAGAAGGGGTTTGCCGCCCTGCCGGACTGACTGACAGATGAAAGAAAATCCATCATTTCAAGATTTGCGACAAAGCAGGCGGCAGCAGGCATCATGCCAAGGAGTATCTGGTGAAGCGGCATCGTTCTGGTGCCGTCGATGCGAATTCCGTGATTTCGGATGATAAAGACGGACAGAACTCTGCAAAAACCCGTGACAAGCGTCAGGATTGTCCGGTCATGGATTCCGAACAGGGAGAGCAGAATGTCAATACAGCTGACCCATACGCCCATCAGTACCGTAAAAAAAGTGGCAAGATAGACAGCATAGAGCCGCTGTACATTTAAAACCAGGACGGCCCACAGGACAAATACCAGTTCAAAGATCAGATATCGGACCAGAAGCGTATGCAGAGAGGAATCACTCCGGATATAGGTTACGGCCAGGCCGCAGATCAGAATTGCGATAGCGAGAGGCCTGGACAGTTTCCACGGCAACGGCCAGGTCAGATAGGCAAAACAGCTGGTAAAGACGGCAATGTAAAGAACCGTCGTCCATGAAAAAGCAGAGAAATTCATGACAGCTGTTTCCCCCAATAGAAGGTCAGCGCCTCTTTGAGCGCTTTTTTCCTGTGACGGCTGAGAGGGATTGCCGTTCCATCCGAAAGGAGCACATCCTGTATCGAGACGCTGCGGATCTCTTTCATGGAGACAAGATATGCCTTGTGGCAGCGAAAGAAGTGGTGCTCTGCCAAGGCGGTTTCCAATTCCTACAGCGGCGTACGACAGGAATATATACGGTCGTCTGTGTGAATGAGAACGTGTCCCCAGTCAGTCTCCAGATAAGAGATGGATTCAACCGGAATGCGCACGGTCTCATCGTTATACTGTATGGTGAGGAACGAGCTTCGCTTTTTCTGGATTTCGTGCAGCAGTTTTCCCGCAACGTCGGAGAACTGCACATAATCCAGCGGCTTGAGCAGGAAACGGAAAGCCTGCACTTCGTAGCCTTCCAGCGCGTATTCTATGTAATTGGTATAAAAAATCACCGGGAGCGCCGGATACCTCGGCCGGATGCGGCGAATGGCATCCAGACCGTTCAGTTCCGGCATCTGAATATCGACAATCAGCAGGTCTGTTTCGGAGAAATCGGCCGTAAGCAGCTGTGCACCGTCGGTAAAGACTGTCGTCGAGACTTCCAGATGGTTTTCCCCGGCATAGCGCAGGATATAATTCTGCAGCAGAGTGCGCGTAGACTGTTCATCGTCACAGATCGCCACATGCAGTATCATATTTTGCCCGTCCTTTGTTTCACATGAAATTCAGGTGATAACCATATCTTAACACAGAAGAAAGCAAAAACACAACAGTATATATTTCAGCCGGTTCGCTGGGCCATCGTTGCTAGATTTGTTGACATGTGTTATCAAATATGATAACATATGCGGTGACAGGGGGTGTACGCACGATGGATGATCACAGCATGATGCGGGATCGGCAGAAGATCATTTCCATGCTGACCGCAGCGAGAATTGAAAAAGGCCTGTCCCAACAGGCACTCGCGGATCTGATCGGAACCAAACGGTCGAATATTTGCCGCATGGAGAGCGGCGCGCAGAATATCTCCCTGGATATGCTGCTCAAGGTTGCGCGCGCCCTCGGCAAGGATGTTTCCGTTACGCTGGAGGAGAAAGCTGAGCCCGAGCAGGATCGATACAGCCTGCGGCTCTATGATGAAGAACTGCTGACGTTTTCCCTCCGCAGCGGCGGACTGGAGGGCTTGCAGGCGAAGATCCTCACGGTCAACGAGGCTCGTAGAAGCGTGTTCCCACTGGATCTGGCGGTTTCTGACGCAGGTATCATGAAATGGCTGGAGCGGCGCGTTATTCCCAAGAACCGCGCCTTTGTCGACGAGATCCTGAAGTCGCTGGGGCTCAGCATCAACAACACCAAGGGAATCATTGACGTCTGCAAGGGGCTTTCGTTGAACGACAGCTTTTGGGTGGTTCCGGTTGGTTTTTCCGGAACCTTCGCGCAGTATAATTTGTATGAAAACCGCTTCTCCAGTGTGCTGTCTCTGGTTGCGTACACCGGCGTTGGTCAGAGTCACGAGGCGTTTACGACGTCCCCGGAACTTACGACGCAGGGTATGCTGCGCAAGGCGTGGCGATTCATCGAAGACGATGGGATTTACCTCTATAAAGGCGGTACGGAGGGCGCTGTCAACGCCGGACGCGAGCCGTACAGCGAGTACTATGCCTGCCAAATCGCGGAACGCATGGGACTGCACGCGGTCCACTATGATCTTGAGAACTGGAAAGACATTTTGGCCTCCAAATGCAGGCTCTTTACAGAAATTGACACCGCATATATCCCGATCGGACATCTTGTGAAGTCCGGCGGGATCAAGGCGTGCCTCGATTACTATGCGGCCATCAGCGAAGAGGCCTTGGACGAGCTGAAAAGCATGCTGGTCTTCGATGCCGTAATTTATAATGAGGATCGACATTTCGGAAATTTCGGAATCCTGAGGGAGAACCGAACCGGGCGCGTTTTGGGTGCGGCGCCGATCTTCGACAACGGCATCTCGCTCTTTAACTATGCCATGCCGGACGACTATGTGCATTTGGACGAGTACGCTAAAACCCGCGCGAATCCGTATGGGATCTCCTATGAAGACGTTTGCCGGGAGGTGATGGGGGCGAAGCAGCGGAGCCAGCTGCGAAAGCTGATCGGCTTTCAGTTTCAGCGGCATCCATCCATCAATCTCCCGGAGGAACATCTGCAGGCGATCGAGAAGCAGATCAACGTTCGGGTCAGAGAACTCCTGGCGCTCCCGCGCGTGTAGGAAAAGCTTGACTGAGAGGAGGGGCTTACTCAGCCCCTCCTCTCAATTTTATCAGCCGACTCGCTGGGCCAGGCTGTGCTCCAGATGGCTGCGAAGATGCCGGAACAGGGGATCCTTCTTTTCCTCTTCCCGGCAGATCAGGTTCAGGGCGATCTCCATCTCCGGCTCGAGCGGGACCGCCGCCACGCCGAAGAACCCGGCAAACGAAACCGGCCCCAGGGCATAGCCCTTCTTGCGCTGGACCAGGGCAATCACGGCGTTGATGTCGTCGGCGCGAAGCACTCTCGCCACCTGAATGCGATTTTTCTCGCACAGCGCTTTCATCTCCGTGTCGTCTCCGGATCTCTCCGGGCCGCATACCACTGTCTTTCCGTCCAGAACCCGAAACGGCAGGCTCTCCGCGCTGCTGAGGGGATCGGCTCTCGACATCAGAATACACTGCGGCTCCGTCAGAAGGGGAAAGACCGCGATTTTCTCCGTCAGATTCGTCATCTGCTTTTCATACAGGCGCCCGATCGCAATGTCCATCCGTCCCGCCTCGATCGCCTCGGGGAAGCTCTCGTTCATGTCCGTGATGAAGCTCACGCTGATCTCCGGATGGCTGTCAAAAAAGCTCATGATCGGCTCAAACAGCCCGTTGGAGCGGGCCCGGACCCCAAAGCCGATATGGACCCGGCTGTAGTGCCCGTTTTTCAGGTCCGCGCAGTTCTGTTCCAGTTCCTTCCAGGCGCGGATGGCGGGCTCGGCATATTTGCAGAAGCGCTCCCCGGCCTCGGTAAGCGCTGTCCCGCGGGCCGTCCTGCGAAACAGCGTACAGCCCAGCTCAATCTCCAGGGCTTTGATCTGCTCGGACAGGGCGGGTTGGGAGATATAAAACTGCTCCGCCGCCCGGGTCATGCTGCCGCGCCGGGCGATCTCGCAGGCATATTGGACTTGTGTAATGGTCATAATATGCGCCTCCGAGCCATAAGTGTTCCTTATGCCCTTATCATAGCATTGTATTTCTCTTTTGGCAAGCTTTTCGCTAAAATGGAACTGAAGGAATACAAAATGAAAACGGAGGGAGATTCCATGACAAAACATCTGTTGTCCGGCAATGAAGCCATTGCAAGAGGCGCCTACGAAGCGGGTGTCAGGGTATGTTCCGCCTATCCCGGTACTCCAAGCACAGAGATCTTTGAAACTCTTCCGCAATATAAAGATGCCCTCTACTGCGAGTGGGCGCCAAATGAGAAGGTAGCGACAGAGATGGCCTACGGCGCCTGTATCGGCGGCGTACGCAGCCTCTGCGCCATGAAGCACGTCGGCCTGAACGTGGCCGCCGATCCCCTGTTTACCGCCGCCTATAACGGCGTCGGCCGCGGCTTTGTCGTCGTCACGGCCGATGACCCCAGCATGCATTCCTCCCAGAACGAGCAGGACAACCGCTACTATGCCCGCATGGCCAAGGTTGCCCTTGTCGAGCCGTCCGACTCTCAGGAATGCATCGACTTTATGAAGGAGGCCTATCGGATCTCCGAGCAGTTTGATATGCCGGTCCTGTTCCGCACCACGACCCGCGTCTCCCACTCCAAGAGCCTTGTGACCTTCGGCGAGCGGGAGGAGGTCGAGCCGCTGCCCTATAAGCGCAATGCGAAAAAGTATGTCTGCGCACCGGCCAACGCCTACCAGAACCACCCGAAGGTGGAGAAGAACCTTGCCGCCCTGGAAAAATACGGCAACAAATCTGAGCTGAACCGGATGGAGCTGAAGGGGACAAAAACAGGCGTGATCACCGCCTCCATCGCCTATCAGTACGCAAAGGACGTCTTCCCGGAGGACACCTCCTTTCTGAAGCTGGGCCTTACCAATCCGCTGCCCATGGAGCTGATTCGGGAGTTTGCCTCCAAAGTCGAGAAGCTCTACGTTGTGGAAGAGCTTGAGGGCTTCATGGAGGAGCAGATCAAAGCCGCCGGCATCGAGTGCGTCGGCAAGGAGCTGGTCAGCAACATGTACGAGCTGAACCCGCAGCGCCTGAAGGAGATGCTCTTCGGCGAGAAACCCGAGGTCAAAGAGCTCCCGGTCAAGGCGGTCTCCCGCCCGCCCGCACTCTGTCCCGGCTGTCCGCACAGAGGCTTCTTCTACACCATGTCCAAGGGGAAGGACTTTGTCATCGCGGGGGATATCGGATGCTACACCCTGGGCGCCAGCGCACCGCTCACCGCGATGGACACCTGCACCTGCATGGGCGGCGGCTTCTCCCTGGCGATGGGCCTGTCCAAGGCCTTTGAGGCCTCCGGCCAGAAGAAAAAGGTCTTCGGCGTTCTCGGCGACTCCACCTTCTTCCACAGCGGCATGACAGGCGCCGCGGAGATCCTCTACAACAAGGGCAGCGTCATCCCGGTTGTGCTGGACAACCACATCACCGGCATGACCGGCCACCAGGACAACCCGGGCAGCGGATATACCCTGCAGGGCGAGATGGCGGCGTCCATCAAGATCGAGAACGTCCTCCGCGCCTACGGCTATGAAAACATCATCATCGTCGATCCGCAGGATCTGAAAGCTATGCAGAAGGCGGTCGACGACGCCCTCGCCTCCGAGGTTCCCGCCGCCATCATCACCCGCCGTCCCTGCCTGCTCATCAAGCGCATCAAGCACGACATCGGCAAATGCGCCGTGGATCCCGAAAAGTGCATCGGCTGCCGCAAGTGTCTGCAGGTCGGCTGCCCTGCCGTCATGGTAAAGGGAAAGAAGTCATTCATCGATCCAACCCAGTGCGTCGGCTGCACAGTCTGTGCGCAGGTCTGCCCGGTCGGTGCCATCAGCAGAGAGGAGAAGTGAGCTATGAACAACAAAAGCGCGATTCTCGTCGGAGTCGGCGGCCAGGGTGCGATCCTGACGGCCAAGGTCCTGGTAAACGGCCTGATGAAGGCAGGCTATGATGTAAAGATGTCCGAGGTGCACGGCATGAGCCAGCGCGGCGGCAGCGTCTCGACCCAGGTCCACTGGGGCGAGAAGGTCTATTCCCCTGTGATCGGGGACGGCGCTGCCGATCTGATGGTCGCCTTTGAGAAGATGGAAGCCGTCCGCTATGCCCGCTTCCTGAAACCGGACGGCATCGCCGTCATCAACGACTATGAGATGCCCTCCTCTACCGTTGCAGCAGGCCTCGAGACCTACCCCGAGGGCTGCCTGGAGGCGATGGAGGCGGCCTACAAATGCTTCACGCTGGACGCTGCGAAGATTGCCCTGGAGCTGGGAAGCGCCAAGTGCATGAACATTGTCCTCTTCGGCGCCATGACCAAGGCGCTGAAGCTCGACGATATCGACTGGGAGGAGATCATCCGTGAGACCGTCCCGCCGAAGTTCCTGGAGCTGAACCTCGCCGCATACCACGCCGGCAGAGACGCCGTGGCCTGATCCCGACAAAACAGCATAGATAACGAAAGCACACGTGTTTCGCGCACGTGTGCTTTCGGTATAACGCCCCCTGTGCTAATTGTTGTTTTCGGCCAGCTTCATTATATCCCGCTAAATCTGCTGTTTTTTCATAGATTTAGCGGGATATAAAAGCATATTGCGCGTCTTTCGCAATGAGATCCTTCGTCATTCTATTCTTCTCCGCGGCCGGGGTCCGGACCAGGACATGCAATTACCAAAAGTGAAAAATTCACGCTTTCTATGGAAACCCTGCGGGATTTGTGGTATGCTTCTCCCGACAGAACAAAATACAAGGAACGGAGACATGAACATGAATTTGATCCCAAGTTTTTCTGTAGACCACACGGCCATTGTGCCCGGCATCTTTCTCAGCAGGCAGGATCAGGTGGGAGACGGCGTCGTTACGACGTATGATATACGGCTCGCCAGACCGAACGTTGAACCCGTAGTGGACGTGGCAGCCATGCATTCGCTGGAGCACATCATCGCCACCTTCCTTCGGAACGATCCCGATTGGAAAGACGAGATCATCTATTGGGGGCCCATGGGCTGCCTGACCGGGTTTTATCTGATTCTGAAGGGCGGTCGTCCGCCCAGAGAGATCTACGATCTCCTGCTCAGCGCTTTCCGGTCCGTGGAAGAGGCCGAGACTGTCCCCGGCGCCACCGCCCAGAACTGTGGCCATTACCTGATGCATAATCTCGGGATGGCCAAGTGGTACGCGCGGAGATTCGCGCAGTATCTCGAAACGAATGCTGATAATCCTGAAATCTTCGAGTACCCGAAGACGGAGCGCCTCGTAACGGAGGCCGGGCAGCAGTTTTTCGATTCGTGAGATGGTATTTGTATGAATACAGCCGTGTATTCATACCGGATCAGGCCCGAACATCACAAAACAGCAAAAAGGCGTTGTCTCAAAACAGCGAAAACAGCTGTTGAGAGGCAGCGCCTGCATACTGTTTTGTCTCACAACCAGATGATATGCCGACAGCCGCCCCTTTTTCAAGGGACGGCTGCCGGTATTTTACGTTCTTTCGGGCTTCTTTTTGAGACAGCCCTTTTTTAAATGAAATTGTTTTTGTACCTGACCTTATTGCGCGTCTTTCGCAATGAGATTCGTCATGCTGCGCAGGCTGATGGCGACGGTCGAGGCGTTGTGCAGGAAGGCGGTGGTCGAGGGCGGCAGGATGCCCACCATGCCGAGGGCGATCAGCGCCGAGTTGAAAGCGATGATGGTCCGGTAGTTCCAGTGGATGCGGTCCATCAGGCCGACGCTCAGTTCCCGCAAAGTCGAAAGCGCCATCAGGTTGTCCTCCGAGATGGTGATATCCGCAATCTCCCGCGCGATGGCGGCGCCGCTGCTGATGGCGATGCCCACGTCCGCCTCTGAGAGCGCGGGGGAGTCGTTGATCCCGTCGCCGACCATCATCACCTTCCGCCCCTGCTCGTGCTCCGAGCGGATGAAGCTGGACTTCTCCTCCGGCAGCACTTCGGCGCGGTATTCCCGAATGCCGACGCTGGCCGCGACGGCGCGGGCGGTCCGTTCGCTGTCGCCGGTCATCATCACCAGATGCTCAAAGCCCTGGCCGCGGAGACTGTCGATAGCGAGGACGGCCTCTTCTTTGATGGGATCCTGAATCAGGATCACCGCGGAGAGAACGCCGCCGACGGACAGATACAGGTGCGAATATTCATCCGGCAGGGCGGCGAGCTTTTCCTCCTCACCCGCCGGGACGACGCAGCCCTCGTCTTCAAAAATAAAGTGATAGCTCCCGATGCATACCCGCGTGCCGTCCACGCTGCTGACGATCCCGTGCGCGACGACATACTCGACCTTCGAGTGCTTCTCCTCATGGTCCAGGCCGAGCTCTTTGGCCCGGCGGACGACGGCGTTTGCCACCGAATGGGGGAAGTGCTCCTCCAGACAGGCCGCCAGGCGCAGCATCTCCGCCTCGTCCTCCCCGTGGAAGGGGACCACGGCGTGCACCACCGGCGTCGCCTGGGTGAGGGTGCCGGTCTTATCAAAGACGACGGTCTTTGCCTCGGCGCAGGCCTCCATGAACTTGCCGCCCTTGACGGTGATGTGGTGGCCGCTCGCCTCCCGCATTGCCGACAGCACGGCGATCGGCATGGAGAGTTTCAGCGCGCAGCAGAAATCCACCATCAGGATCGAGGTCGCCCTTGTGACGTTCCGCGTGATCGCCCAGGTGAGCAGCGTCGCGCCGAAGGTCCAGGGCACCAGACGGTCCGCCAGGTGCGAGGCCTTGTCCTCGGCGCTGGATTTCAGCTTTTCCGAGTCCTCGATCATCGAGACGATCCTGTCGTAACGGCTGCTGCCGCTGGTGCTGCGCACCCGGATGGTCAGCTCGCCCTCCTCGATGACGGAGCCCGCGTAGAGCGAGCTGCCCGGCTTCTTGTGGACGGGCATGGTCTCGCCGGTGAAGGAGGCCTGGTTGACCGTCGCCTCTCCCTCCGCGACCTCGCCGTCCAGTGGGATCAGGTTGCCCGTGCGGACCACGATCAGGTCGCCGATGCCGACCTGGTCGACCGGGACCAGCACCTCCTGCCCGTCTGCGCAGCGCAGCCAGACCTTGTCCACGTTGAGCGCCATGGACTGGGCCAGGTCGCTCACGGACTTCTTGTGCGTCCACTCGTCCATGATATCGCCGATGCCGAGCAGGAACATGACCTGCCCCGCCGTGCTGAAGTCTCTCCGCAGCAGGCTTACCAGGATGGAGGTCGCGTCCAGAACGGATACCTCCAGCTTTCCGTGCAGCAGGCTCTTCAGCCCGCGATAGAGATAGGGGACCGCCTTCACGGCGGTGATGACGTTCCGGACCGGGAGGGGGAGAAACATCATCTTGGAGTAGCGGATCAGGATGCTGCGGGCGAGCCTGTCCACATACTCGTGCTGCACGGCGCGGCTGGTGTGCTCCGGCACGCTGACCGAGACCCGGTCGTAATCAAAAGCGGCGAGAGCCCGGAGGATCTCTTCTCTCTCCGGGCTCTCCTCTTCTGCTGTGCACGGCGCGCTGCGGTAACGGATCACCGCATCCGCCGTGCGCTCGTAGACCCTGACCTCGGTGACGCCGGAAATCTCTTTCAGATAGCACTCCAGAATGTCCGCTTCTGCCAGTGTCATATGGCACTGGCACATATGCACGCGCAGACGCCCCGGAAGCTCATGCAAGATTCGGCACTTCATCGTTTCAGGCTTCTCCCGCTTCGGCCAGCAGTGCCTTGGCGTCTGCGATCTCTCTTGCGCGTTCTTCGGCGCGGCGTCGCTCGTTGATGCCCTTCGCCTCGGCGCCGATGTCCTCGCAGTTTTCCTTGATCACGGTCGCGGTCTTGACGACATCGTCGACACCGCGCATGACCGCCGCGGTCACATGGGTGTACGCCATCTTGGCGTCGCGGCTGCTGAGCACCTTCACTCCCGCCGTTCCGAGCAGAAAACCGTATCCGATCAGTCTGACTTTATCCCACATCTGATGATTCCTCACTTTCCCGGGGCGAACCCCGTCTTATCTGCGTTCATCTTAAAACGCCGGGTCCCGGTTCGTCAATCATAATAACAATTTGACCGCTTTAACGCGCGGTCTGTGATTCTGTCCAGTATTTCTTCAGCAGGCGGAAGCTCTCGTCGCTGATGTCGTGCTCGATTTTGCACGCCTCTTCCTCCGCGGTCTCCGGGAGAATGCCGACCGTGGTCAGGATCTCCTTCAGCACACAGTGGCGTTCGTAGATGCGTTCCGCGACTGCCTTTCCGCTCTCGGTCAGGCTCAGAAGCTTCCCGTCCTCCATGGCGACATATCCGCCGTCCATCAGCTGCTTCACGGCCGCGCTGACGCTCGGCTTGGACACGCCGAGCTGCCTGGACACATCCAGGGACCGGACATAGCCCTTCCTCTTCTGTACGATGAGGATGGCTTCCAGATAGTCTTCCGCTGATTTGCGTATGGTCAAAGGCGTCACTTCCAATCCAGAGAGTAAGACAGTCGTTTTTGGCGGGATCCGCCATTGCGGGGGCTTCAGTGCGCCCCGGCCAGCGTCTCCCGCGCGGCGTCGAAGACCGAGTAGCCACGCGCCATCAGCTCCTCGCGCCGCGGCGCGTGCTGAGCATACAGCAGCTCGGCGATGCCCGTACCGGCGGAGGTGAGGGACACGACGCCCTCTTCGCCCAGGATCACATAGCCGCGCAGCTCCATCTGCCGCAGTTTGGAGCGGACCGATGCGCTGTTGCGGCCCAGAAACTGCGCCACATCGACCACGCGCACGGCGTAGTAGCGCTTCGAGAGGATCAGAATCGCCTCGGGGATCGCCGCGGAGTGTTCTTTCTCCAGCCGGCGCACAGCCTGCTCCGCGGTGGGGGCCTGCGGCGCGTCGTCCTCCCCGGACTCTGTCTGAAGCTGGCCGATCAGCTCGTGATAGTTTTTCCCGCGCTGGACGGTCTCGTGCATGGAGGCTCTGGCCAGCTGCTCGCCCGGTTTGGTCAGACGGATCAGGTTCTCCTGATCCACGAGGATATAGCCCTCTTCCGTGAGCTTCCGGATCGCCACGGAGACCGTGGGCCGGCTCAGCTTCATCTCTCTGGCCACATAGGCGGCCCGTACCGGGCCGTATGCCGACAGCAGATAGATGGCGCTCAGATATTCCTTGATCTTTTGTTCACGCATTGCCCTTTGTCTCTCCCAATTTCAGCTGCGGCATGACGCCGCCGTCTCTACAGCGGGTTCATTTCTCCCGCGTCCATCCGGAAGGCCCTGTCTGCGATCTGCAGGGCGTCGCTCTCGTGGGACACGATGAACACCGCCGCGCCCTGTGCCGCCGCTTCACGGAAGCAGGCGAATACAAGCGCCGTGTTCTCGTCATCCAGGTCTCCGGTCGGTTCATCCGCGAGGATCACGTCCGGCGCGGCGCACATTGTCCTTGCGATCGCCGTGCGGCGCAGCTCGCCGCCGGAGAGCTCGGAGGCGCGGGCCTGCGCGAGGGCCTCGATGTTCAGACGGGCCATCCACCGTGCGGCCGCTTCCCTGCGGTCCGGCGCGGCATAGAGCGTCCCGGGGAGCAGGATGTTCTCCTCCACGGTGAGGGTGTCCAGCACGCTCCGGCCCTGCGGCACCACGCCGATGAAGCGGTTCCGCAGTTGGGAGAGCTCCCGGTCAGACAGGGCGTAGAGGTCGGTCTCGCCGAGGAGGACCCTGCCCTCTGTCGGCCGGAGCAGGCCCGAAAGCATGTGCAGCAGCGTCGTCTTGCCGGAGCCGCTTCTCCCGCAGAGAACGGTGACGGTGCCCGGCTGCAGTTCCAGACTGACGGGCTTTACGGCATGGAAATAGTTTGCGCCGCCGGTCCGGCGGAAGTACTGTTTGCTGATCTGTTCCGCTCTAAGCATCATCTCAGTTTCCCTCCCGCAGTACAGTGCCCGGGTCCACCCGGCTCAGGCGGAACGCCGCCCACGAGGCGGCGAGCGACCCGATGCCGACAGCCGCGGCCAGCGCCAGCAGGCCGGTCGTCACAATGACGCCGGTCTCCGGCCTCAGGTACGGAAGCCCGAGGCTGGTCTCAATCAGGGTTGTGAAAGGGAAGACCGCCAGCGCCGCAAGAAGGATCCCGATCAGGCCGCCCGCCAGACTGCAGAGGGCGGATTCCTTAAGGATCATACCGCTGAGCATCCCGCGGGACATGCCGATCAGCCTCAGCACGGCAAATTCCCGCTTTCGCTCGTTTGCGATCATCACAAAGGCGATCAGCAGGATGACCAGCGCAAGCACCCAGACCGCGGCGATCAGCAGCGTCACGGTGGAGGAGATGCCGGCCAGACTGTCCGAGACATCCGTCAGCATGCTCTTGGTGCGCACGGCGCTTGCCTTGCGGGTGTGGCCCTGGATCTTGCTGTTGACCTCTCCGATGTCACAGCCCTCCCGGACCTTGACATAGATGGCGGAGACCTGCTCGTCGGAGTCGCCGCTGCTGACCTTGTGGGAGACGCCTTTGGCCTCCGCGGCCTGCAGAAGCGTCTTCATGGTGTCCATGTTGCAGTAGACCGCGGTGTCAAGACCCGTGCCGGTGGCGGCGAGGCGGCCGATCACCTTGCAGCGCTCGTCGTAGATGCGGATGATCTCGCCCACCTCGGCCTCGACTTTGCAGCCCACCACAACGTCCAGCTCGCCCAGCTCACGGCTGACACTCTCCTCCATCCAGGGCCGGATGAAGAAGTCGGTCTCGGGGTCAAAACCGATGACCTGGATTTTAACCGAGCAGCAGTCGGCTTTCAGCGAAGCGAGGAACAGCTGCGGCGAAGCGAGCGCGACGCCGTCCACCTCGCGGACCCGGTCCAGATTTGCCGCGTCCATGTAAAAAGCGCCGGTGGTTCCCTGAAGCAGCATGTTCTGGAAGCTCACCTTGGACTGGGCAGAGGACGGCACCACAATGATGTCGGCGCCCAGACGGGATTCCAGACTGTCCAGCCCGTGCCGCAGCGACCGCACCACGATGGACCCGCCGAAGACCGAGAAGGCCAGCAGCGCGGTCAGCGCCGCCAGCGCCGCGGTGCGCCCCGGCTTCCGCAGCAGATTTCTGAGGGCGAGGGAAACCGTCTTCACGCCTGTTCCCCGGTCCTTTTCCGCTCCGCTATGACGCCGATCACCGAGATCAGCAAAACAGCGCCGCAGAGGATGCGCATGGCGGGCTGCATCACCGCGCGGCATCTCATCGTTGCCATCCCGCAGAGGGCGATCAGCTGTCCCGGCGTCAGCAGCCCCAGCAGCGCGGTCAGCGCCGAGGAGATCATCAGCCCGGCGCGGATTCCGCCGTCGCGGCAGAAGAGCGCGACGGCGCCCTGAAGCGCCAGCAGAACGCCGATGCCCAGCATCGCCCGTCCGGCCCAGTGGCAGGCGCCGAAGCTGCCGTCCTCATGGACGCAGGGCCCGAGGAAGCTGACGCTGCCGATCGCGATCACCGCGCCGAGGAGCAGGACAAGAAGGGATATAACCGTAGTTTTTTTCATATTCCGCCACCCGCTTTATTTGCCGAAATTCTCGTTGATCACTTCGCGGGCAACACGGCCATGCTCCAGCACGATGGTCCGCTGCGCGGCCTCCGCCACCTCCGGGTCGTGGGTCACGACGATCAGGGTCGTGCCCTCGTCGTGGAGCTGGCGGAAGAGGTCCAGGACGATGTTCTCGTTGGCCTCGTCCAGGTTGCCGGTGGGCTCGTCCGCCAGGATCAGCTCGGGGTGGTTGATGAGGGCGCGGGCGACGCAGACGCGCTGCTGCTCGCCGCCGGAGAGCTGGCTGGGCAGGTGCTTTGCCCGCTCTCTCAGGCCGACGCGGCCGAGGGCCTCCAGGGCTTCTTCCTCGTCCGGCATCGAGTGGTAGTACTGGCTGACCATGACGTTCTCGACGGCGGTCAGGTAACCCACCATGTGGAACTGCTGGAAGACCAGGCCGATCTTGTCGCGGCGGATGTCCGTGAGGTTCTTGCTGCTCTCCTTGGAGATGTCCACCCCGTCCAGAAGCACTTCTCCAACGGTCGGCTTGTCCATGCAGCCGATGATATTCATCATCGTGCTCTTGCCGGAGCCGGAGGGGCCCATGATGGCGACCCACTCGCCCTTGTCCACATGGATGTTGATATTGTCCAGCGCCTTCAGTTCGCCGTAAATTTTAGATACATTCTTTAATTCCAGAAGACTCATTTTCTTTATCCTCCTTGAACTCATTCGCCCTTGAGAACCAGTGCGGGATCGATCGCGACGGCGCGCTTGATAGGCAGCAGGCAGGAGACTGCCGCGATCAGCATCGAGACGACCAGCGTGATCGGCAGCAGCAGCGGCTGGAACGTGATGGACGAGCCAAACACGTTGACGCTGACCACCTGCGCGAACACAAAGCCCAGCGCCGCGCCCAGCAGGCCGCCGAGACCGCCGAGGAACATGCCTTCGCCTAAAAACTCCGCCCGGATCGAGCTGTCCGGCGCGCCGAGGGCCTTGCGCAGGCCGATTTCGCGCCGGCGCTCCGAGACGACCGCCATCATCGTGGTCGAGACGCAGATCGTCGTGAGCAGCAGGACGACCACCGTCACCAGGAACACCAGCGCCTGCAGCTTGCCGAGGACCGCGGTCTCGGACCGGGTTACGCGCTTGACGAGCTTCGCCGTCACGCCCTCGCCGGACTCGTTGATGGCGGCGGCATAGCCGTCCAGCTGGTCGGCGTTGGCGGAGATGCTGAGCTCGGCGACATCGAGGCTGTCGTCCCGGGTGAGCTTCTCCAGGTCCTCAAGGGACATGAAGATGTAGGACTCCTCCTCACCGCCGGTGACCAGGATGCCGGTGACGTTGAAGTAGCCGGACTGCTCGGTCACGGTGGTGCCGCTGTCAGCGCTGCGGGAGTTGTTCAGCGCGTCCACCACCGCCTGTGAGCTCACCGTCGCGCCGGAGACGGCGTCGACGTCTTCGCCCAGCGTCAGGGGCAGGGACTGGCCGATGAAGCGGGCGAGGAAGTTCCGGTCCGTTGCCACCTGGCCGCCGATTTCCTCCGTCTGGGAGGAGGCGTCCACGGTGATGGAGGCGATCTTCGCATCCTCGTCCAGCGTTGCTTCCACCACGACGATGCCGGCGTTGAAGCCCTCCGCGCTGCCGCTGAGGCTGGCGCCGGGCACCCAGTCGTCCGAGGCGTTCTCATGCACGGTCACGCTGGGCCGATAGGTCAGCTGAATATAGCTTCCGGCCTTAACGCCGATGGTATCGGCAATCTCCTTACCGACCAGGATCTCTTTGCTCCCCTGGGGATACTCGCCCTCTACGCTGAAGTAGGGGCTGGTCTTCTGCACTTCGGCGAAGACGGTCCCCGCCGTTGTGAAGGACTGCTGGCGTGAGGTCATATCCAGCCGCACATAGCGATAGGGCGTCGCCCCGACCAGGTTTTCCGCCGGGACCGCGCTGAGGGCCCTGTCCATCGAAGCCTGAGTCAGCGCTCCGCCGTCCTCCGGGAGGAGGATCATGTTGGCGCCGTAGGAGCGGAACTGCGCCCCCATCTGACGGGGGACGTCGTAGTAGATGGTCACCAGACCGGAGAGGATCGTCGCGCCGATGGCAATCGAGAGCAGCGCGATCAGCATGCGCGAACGTCTGCGCAGGAGCGACGCGGTGATCATCCGCAGGAACATTTTCCGTTTTGTCATGACAGTGTCCCTCCCTGATCAATGGCCGCCGTGCAGCACTTCGGCCGGGCGGAGGCGCAGGACCGTCCGGATGGCCGGGAGGCTGCCCGCCATGGTCACAAGGGCGATCAGCGCCGCCACGATGGGGATGACCATCAGCTTCATCTCGATCGCCGAGCCGAAGACGCTGCGGCCGATCAGCTGGGCAAAGCCAAAGCCCAGGAAGTACCCCGCGATGCCCCCAATCAGCGCCGTGATGAGGATCTCGACAATGATCACCCCGGTGATGGAGCGGTCGCGGGCGCCGATGGCCTTCAGCAGGCCGATCTCCTGCGCGCGCTCCATGACGCTGGCAGTCACGAGGTTTGAGATGCCGAGAGCCGAGCCCACGAGGCTCAGCGCCGTGATCAGGATCATCAGCAGCTGGGTCTTGTCCAGGATCGCCCCTTCGCTCTCGGCCACCTGGCGGACAGGCGCCGCGAGGGAATTGGTGATGGCTTCCTGAATCTGGTAGCAGATGGCGCTCACATAGGCGGTGCAGTACCAGGTCTCATAGTCGCGGCTGCTGAGCGCCTGCGGGTTCTTGGCCGCGCGGCGGGCGAGGTCGTTATCCGGCGTGGTAATGGCCGAGACCTCAATGGATGCGACCTTGTTCTCGCGGTCTGTCAGCTTCTGCACCAGGTCGAGGGTCCCGAAGATCTGGGAATCCTCGTCTCCGCCGGCGTCAAAGATGCCCGCGACGGTGACGGTCTCGGAGCCCTGCGAGGCGGTGAGCTTGACCGTATCGCCGACCTGCCAGCCCTTCTGTTGGGCCAGAGCGGCGCCCACCATGATCTCGGAGAGGGCGTTTTCGTCCTTCTCGTCCAGCCAGCGGCCGCTCGTCACGTCCCACCAGGACCGCATGCCCACCACGCCGGCATCCAGTTCTTCGCCGGTGGGCAGGGCAAGGTGATGGTTGAACCAGGTGCCGACCATTTTTGCCGCGCTTCCGTCCGGGAGCACCACGTTGGTGTCCAGGAAGGGGGTGAAGTCAACAATGTTAAAGGCCCAGAAGATGGTCTTGAGTTTTCCCAGCTCGTCTTCCCGCAGATAAGAGGCGTTCAGCTGCTCACCGTCTCCGATGTCATAGATGTCCGAGAGCAGGGAAGAGTCCTTCGGTTTCACGACGATGTTGGCGCCGTAGGTCTTCAGTTCCTGATTGACCTTGTCGCCCACATCCAGCATGACGTTCAGCATTCCGGTCGCGAGCGAAGCGCCCAGCGCGATCGTAAAGGCAATCAGCAGCATCTTTCCCCGCTGGTGAAAGAGCACGCCGCGGATCATTTTGAAAAGCATAGTCAGATGCCTCCTTCTCAGCGGAATTCCCGCTCGCCGGCGATGATGTCCTCAAGCTGGAACACCAGGTTGCCGTCCCGCACCTCATAGGCCAGAGGGATCGGGTTGCAGCCGCCCTTGAAGCCGATGGTGTTGATATTCATGACGACGTCGCAGCGCTTGCAGACGACCTGCCCGTTGCGCTCGAAGTAACCGGCGTTGCCGCAGACCTCGCAGGCGTCCAGCCCGATGCCGAAGCTGGCCGAACCGGGCTTCTTCACCACGATCCAGCGGACGTTGATGTTTTTCTCCGTCTGGTACTCAAAGCGGTGGAGGTGACCGTCGGTCACCGTGTCCATCGGGATCAGGATCTCGCCGCCCTCTACGGTGTAGGTCTCCGGCGGGGAGAGCTCGATCACGCGGGTGTCATAGTTCTTCACGACGCTGAGCGACGTGACCACTGCCGCGAGGAAGATGCCCGTCGCCACGGCAAGCCGTCTGTGGCGGCGGTTGCGCGCGCGAAGCTTGCGGTGCTGAGCGGGGTTGTCATAGGGGTCGGTGACTTTTGTGTTCTCGGTGAAGAAGAGCACGGCCAGCAGCACCACCAGCACCACGACCGTCCAGATGAACAGCATGGAATTGCGGGAGGCAAACTGCGTCAGCGTCCGGACCCAGCCGTACTGCTCGGCGGAATACCTGACCGGCCAGTTCAGCCATTTGGCGCGGCTGACCCAGGGGACAAAGAAATAGCAGAAGCAGTAGAAAGCGTTCCACACCGTGCCGATCAGGAGGACGGCATAGGGTGCGGTGATCTTTTTTATCTGCAATGCGCACTCATACAGCAGGTGCGCATAAATAGCCAGAAGAATCAGAGCCAGCGCCCAGCCCAGCAGGCGCTGCAGGTAATACCAGGAGAGGTACCCGTTGCCCATGGTGTTGAAGTTGAAGGGATAGCCCATCACACCCGGCAGCTTGAAGAAGATCCAGATTGCGGAGAGCCCGGCTCCCGCCAGGCCGAGCAGAACAGCGCCGGCGCCTTCCGTGCCGGGTCTTTTCCTGCCAAAAAACAGCGAGAAGAGAACAAACAGCAGTGTGAAACCCATGATCACGCCATAGATCACATGGTTCCAGTGACTGGAGATGATGCGGTTGGATGTGTTTTTCATATAGGCCAGGACGGCGGAGGCAGCGATGCCAAGGATGATCCCCCACCAGTGAAGCCTGCGGCCGGTTCTGCCGCACTGTCTCCCGAGTACCGCGTGCATCAGGGAGACGAAGGTAACCGTCAGGAACAGGTCCTGCGTTACCGTCCAGATATATTTCAGCATAAAAAATGCCTCCAGATCCTACGTTACAGCTCAACAGAGCAAATCCTAAAAAACGCGCTTACTGCTGACATGCAATACCCCGCGTATCGCATGTCAGCAGTATGGGAGCCGCCGCATTCTCTGCGGCAGGCATATGTCTCAGAAGCTTTCCGGGAAACCCGGAGATTCCCCGGAAAACGTCCGATCAGATTACCACTGCTTCACGAACTCCCAGCCGGTCCAGGTGGCGGTCAGGGGCTCGGTCCAGAA
Source organism: Oscillospiraceae bacterium (assembly GCA_017458065.1). Taxonomy (GTDB): domain Bacteria; phylum Bacillota; class Clostridia; order Oscillospirales; family Oscillospiraceae; genus Limivicinus. The sequence continues at coordinate 104,359 of JAFTGD010000042.1, read as the reverse complement.
CTCGTCGGCCTCAACGCCGGTCTCATCGTCAACATGGAGCAGATAGCCGTTCTCGGCCGGGCTCTTGATGGACAGGGTGATGGTGTAGGTGCCGTCAGCCAGGGCGATGTTGTTGCCGTAGTGCGGGCCGTCGGAAGCGGCCATCGGCATCATGGAGCCGTCGAGAACCTGCTCGCCGGTCTCTGCATCGTAGATCACATAGTCAATGCTGAGGTAGGGAACCCAGCCGTCAACGGGGAAGCTGTAGGGGTTCTCGTTGGCAGTGAGGTCAACCTCAATGTGAAGGTCGGAACCCTCTTTCGGGGTTGCGCTCTCAACAGGAGCCATGTCAACAGGCTGGAAGTAAACCATGCTCATGGTCATGAAGCCGACTTCCTGCTCGCCCTCAACGCCGAGTTCGAACTCGTCAAAACCGGCCTCTTCGTCTTCCGCAAAAGCGGTGATGCCAAGGCTGAGAACCATCAGGGCAGCCATCAGCAGTGCGAGAAACTTTTTCATCAGAAGATCCTCCATTATTAAAATTCATTCTTTGCCTCCCGCAGGGGAGACTCTATTGCCAGAGCGGCGCTACGCGGGGTAAAGCCGCCCGGAACAGCAAAATCAGGGATTGGCCTTCGCGGTGAGCTCGGCACGCAGGGCGTCCAGCTTGCCGCGGTAATGCGCCACCAGGAAGGTCACCAGCAGGATGATCGACAGGATCAGCTGCGGTACCAGCGTCTCAAGCCACGGATAAATGCCGAAGATCTGGATCACATCGTTCTCCGGGATGCCCGGCACGTTCATCGTGAGGTCAAAGACGCTGCCCTCTGCCAGCTCCTTGATGCCGCCGCCGAGGAAGCTGACGCACATGACGGCCATCAGGATGCTTGTCGCGGTGAAGAAAACCTTGATCGGGAGACGGATGGAGAGCTTGGTGATGGCGAGGTACACGAACACCAGCAGCACGCAGCCCGCGCCGAAACCTGCCCAGACCATGCCGGGATTGCCTTCGTTCAGCATCGGCTGGTAGAAGAGCACCACCTCGGCGCCCTCGCGGAACACGCTCAGGAAAGCCGTGAAGGCCAGGGCAAAGCTGCTGCCCGTCTCGACGGAGGAATGGACCTTGTCGTCGATGTAGCGGCTCCAGGACGCGGCCTCCGCCTTGGAGATCATCCAGTTGGAGACGTAGAAGAGCACGCAGACCGCAATCAGAGCGGTAATGCCCTCGATGACCTCCTGGCTCTGTCCGGCTCCGGTCCACACCTTTTTGATGTAGTTGAGCAGCCAGGCGGCGATGAAGCTTGCGATGATACCAAGAACAGAACCGATGTAGACATTTTTCAGTGTCTTCTGGTTGCCGCTCTTGACCAGGTAGGCGATCATGCCCGCGATGACCAGGATCGCTTCCAGACCCTCGCGTACGATGATGCCGAATGCGCCGAGGAAGGTCAGCAGACGCGGGTCGCTCTGCTTGGCGGCCTCTTCCTCCGCCTGCGCGGCGAGTTCTTCCGCCGCTGCGGCCGCGGCCGCAGCCTTGGCTTCCTCTTCCTTGGCATCCAGCGCCTTTGCCAGCTTGAGCACGTCGTTCTTCGCGCTGTCGGTGCTGGTGCGGTATTTGTTCTTCTGGTACTTCTCCGCCGCGGAGGAGATCAGGCCGCGCAGCGCCGTGAAGTGGGCGTCCATCTTCTGGCGGTCTTTCAGCGAGAGGTCGGTATAAATCGCATGGCTCAGACCGGACTCTTCATACACGCTGTAAAACGCCGTGTTGATGTTGTCGGAAGCGGCCTCAAAGTCCTTGTCCAGATAGCCCATGTACGCGGTGTCCAGCAGTTCCTTGACCAGGGTCGCGGCCTCATACCAGCTCTCGTACTTGGTCGCCGCGTCCGGATCCGCCGAAAAATCGGCGTAGGGATCGGAGGAAACCAGTTCGCCGTGGAGATAATACTTGGTCTCGCTCAGCGCCCCGCCCTGCAGGGTGGCGAGCTTGTTGCCGTCCTCGCGGATCATGCTCTTGAGCTTAGCCAGGCCGGAACGCACCTTGATCTTGGTGTCGAGGTCGGTCTCCTCACGTTTTACCAGGGACTTGCAGTTGGAAAACTGCATCTCAATTGCGTTTTTGCGGTTGCCGGAGATGTAGCTCATCGTCTGGCGCTCAAACCCTGTCGTCTCATAGACGCGGAAGTAGGCGTCGTTGACGTTGTTGTAGGCCGCCTTGAAGTCGCCCTCCAGCCAGCACTCAAAACCCGCGTCCAGGTACTTGTCGATCTCGTCCGCCGCATCCGCCCAGCGGGTCGACGCGGCATCCTCCGCAAAAGCCGTGATGCCGGCAAACACCGACGCCAGCAACACCAGCATCATCAGGAAGCAGAAGCTTCTTTTCAGCGCTCTCATTTCTGTCCTTCTTTCCGTTCTGAAATCGGAATAATCGAATAGCTTTATCTAACTATACGAGACTAATTTTAATTAGAAAAATCTAACACCCGGTGAAAAGAATAAACCGCATGGGGACCGCAGTCCGCCACGCGAGTTGTCGCCGATTTGATATCTCTAATTAGAATGGATTAACTAATCTTTGAAAAAATAAAGCGGCTCTGCGCTTCATTCCTATCAAAGATGAGGGAATTATAACCGTATTTCAACTTCTTGTCAAGTCTTTTGAGAAATTCTTCAGGAAATCCCCGCAGGAAATCACGGAACCGGTATGACGCCGGCTCAAATCTACACGTTTCGGCGGACATGAAAAGCAGGGAGCCGAAAAGGGCTCCCCGTCTTATCCCGCTGCAGCTTCCTGGTACGGATGAATGATGGAAATCTCATTGGCAAGCTGTTCTTTCAGATTCCGTACATCAATATCGTTCTGCATGTCAAGAAAATACCTGTCTGACACTCCGAAATATCGGGCCAAACGCAGGGAAGTATCAGCTGTAATCTTTCGCCTGTCGTGCAGGATATCCTGAATTCTGGAAATCGGAACGTGAATGTCCGCGGCAAGGCGGTATGCGGAAATACCCATCGGCTGCATGAATTCTTCCCAGAGAATTTCACTGATCTTTGGAGTTGGAATGAATGTGTCCATATAAAAATGCCTCTTAATGTCTTAAATGATAATCTACAATCTCAACGTTATAGAAACTGTTGCCCTCAACACGAAAGCAGATGCGGTATTGATCATTGATACGAATGCTGTATTGCCCCTCGCGATCTCCCTTTAAGGGTTCGAGCCTGTTAGATGGTGGGACTTTCAGATCCTCCAAACATCCTGCATTGTCTATCATGATCAGTTTGCGCAGAGCAACGTACTGAATTGTCTGCGGAAGCTTTTTTGAAAAGGTCTGATGATATACCGTCTCAGTCTCTTTATCTGCAAAACTCTTGATCATGGAAGGATTATACCTGTTTCGCGTGTGCATGTCAAGCGGATCTTTCAAATCGAAAAAGCTTTTCTACGCTTTTTCAGCCGCAATCCTTGAAAAATGAGGTGTCGTGAAGTATAATAATAAGCAGTAACTAACTGGAACTTTTCGCCCATCATACAGCGGAGTCGAAGATGGACGGCTGTGTGATGGGCTTTTATTGTAAGTGCGGGTTAGTCAATACTAACGATCGTCCAGCGATACCAAGGCCTGGTACTATTTATGTAGGAATGGAGCAAAAAAATTCGTAAGGGAGGCGTCTCTTTGAGTCTTGGCGCAAAAATCGCGGTGTCGGCTATGCGCGGCATCAAGAAAACCGGCCTGATCAAAGGCCCGAGTGCGGATCTTGACGCAGCGCTCAGAAAAGAGAAGAAATACAACCGGAAGCACCCCTATCAAGAACCCACAGACCGAAAGGCCGCTTATCAAACGATTTGGGTCGGGAGATACCCCTGCCTGGTGATCAAGCCTGAAAACCAGACACATAAAGCGATCCTTTTCCTCCACGGCGGCGGAGATCATGACGCATGGAGGCCGGAGGTGTCCTTCGCCAGAACGTATGGAAAGCGGGCGGAAATGGACGTTTATTATCCGCTCTACCCGCCGTTCACGGAAGATTCTCCGGCCCGGACGGCGGAGTTCATTTTCGACGTGTATCGGGAAATGGTGAAGGAATACGGAACGGACAAGGTTGCCGTTGTTGGCAGTTCCTACGGCGGTTTTCTCGCCATGCAGCTTCTGACATGGATCAACCGAAACAACGCAGCCAAGGAAAAAGAGCATGTGGAGATGCCGGGCCTTTTGATCATGAATTCCCCCTTCGCTTATCCGAAAACGGAGGAAGAATGGATGTATGCAGAGGAACTGGAAAAGAATGACGCAATGATCACTCCCGGTGCCTTCCGCTGGATGCTGGGCCTCACTTTGAAGCTTTCACCGAACACACCGGACTGGATTCTGTATCCTGCAGATATGGACTTCCATAACGCTCCGGAGACCTACGTGTTCTACGCAGTAGAGGCCTGCTCCGCCGTTGCGGATGCGATCCGACAAAGCTATGTGCGGGACGGTGCCGGTGAGAAAATGCACATGCACGTTGAACCGGGGATGATGCACTGCTATGCGTCTGCCCCAGTGTTTCGGGAGAGTCGGCGGGATTTTGGGAAACAGATTGCTCTGCTCAGAAAGCTGTGACAAGCATTAACCTGAGCAGGATCATAAACATGGATGACAACAACAGCGAGCTGAGGAGGAAGGCAGAATGTTACTATATGAATACGGGAAAGGTGTATTGATATGAATATCCATACCTATGGGGACGATAGCGCTCCCGCAGTCATCATGCTGCCGGGCTCTTTCTGCAACGCAGATACCATGGCGAATATCATAAACAGACTGGAAACGGAGTTTCATATCCTGGCTGTTGATTACAACGGACAGTATGCAGGAAGCGAAAAGCCCTTTACCTCGCGGCGCGGTGAAGCGGAGGAGATCATCCGGTATTTGCGGGAACACGCCATATCCTCCGTCGCCCTCGTATACGGTCAGTCCATGGGCGGAGAAATGGGGATGGAGCTCATCTCGCAGCTGAAACAAAACAGCATCGCAGTCGGTTCGGCCTTCTTTGACGGAGGTCCCTTTCTTCGCTTTCCCAAGGTCGTTTCAAAACTGCTTGGCAACAAATTCAAAACCATCGTCGGGAATCTGCGGGGCAAGACTCTGGACGAGGCGCTTCGGGAGCCGACGATCGTAAAATTCTCCGGAGGAAAGCCGGAACGATACAGCAGCCTGCTCGGACCAATCTGCCAGAACGCTGTTTATATGAGTGATGAAACACTGGAGCGTGAGGCAGACGCCTGTGTGACTTTCGACTATCCGGCTATGGACAGAGACTTCCAGAAGCATCTTTATTTCTTCTATTCCAAAGAAGAATCTGCCTGGCGTTTCTGCCGCAGAAAATTGAAAAGAGCCTATCCCTTTGCGCGGTATAAACTGGTCAGCGGATACGGCCATGTGGGATATCCGGGGGAACACCTGGAGGAGTATTGCGGCTGGCTTTCCGCATTGGCAAGGGGCGAACAGTCCATCTGACCCGACATCGGAGGTATCAGTCATGTGGAAGAAATACAGAAATATGGCCTGCATGGGGATTGTCGGCGCTGCTCTGTTTGGTGTGGGTGACTGGCTGATCTATTTGTATCCCGGGCTTGCGCTCGAAAATGACATCCAGCCATTATGGGCGAAAATGCCAACTTGGAGGTTTGTAGGATCTGCATGGTGCGGAATGATCGGCGGCATTGTTATGATGTACGGAGCATATAGCGCATATGTTGCAATCCGAAGCGAGCTTGGGCACAGGATCGGAAAACTATCGAGCCTTGGCATGGCCGGTGCTGTTTTGGCCGGGTTTGCGCACTTTGTGCTGGGGTCACTGCTCCCTCTGACCTATAAGAACGCGCTGGCAGAAGGCGCTTCTGCGGAACAGGCCGCCCGGATGTGCATGAGATGGACTTCTTACATGACGCTTCCGGATGTGCTTATGATCCTTCTGCTGTATCTTCCGTTGTTCATGATACTGTATATGACGGTACGCGGTAAATACGGGATCCCGCGAAAAACGATATGGATCAATGCCGGATATGCAGTACTGATCGCAGTCCTCCAGCCTGTTTTGCGAAATTGGAAATGGATCGGTGTTCTCGGCGCAAGCGAAAGCCTGTTTGAAGGCTGTGTTTACATCAATCTGGTAATCTACTGGAAGCAAAAAATGAAAAAAGGAACGGAACAGATGATGGGATGAATGATCATGAGGCATGAGGATTTCAACTTTAACCAACATGGTTTTGTGGGGCATCTCGCAGAACCGGATGAAGGCAGCGACAGGGCGGTCATCGTTATCATGGGCGGGGAACAGAGCCTTTTGCCCGGTATCAAATTCGCTGAACGATTTGCTGATTATGGAATTACGGGTCTGGCAGTGTCCCTTTTCGGAGCCGACGGAATACCGGATGCGCCAAATCAAATCCCGCTGGATATGTTTCTCCCCGCTGTCAGCTATCTCAGGAACAAGAAGCATATAGAGCATATCAGCGTATACGGACAATCCATGGGCTCCATTTTTGCGGTGCTTGTTGCGCAGTATATCGGCGGTATGGAAAACCTGATCATGGTGTCGCCTACGCATGTGCCTTTTGAAGGAACGCTTAAGGACAAGAAAACGATGACGGGGCACAGCGTGGCGACCTGGCACAGAGAGGATATTCCTTTCGTCCGGGCGGATTTTTCCTCTGTGAAAGCCGGTAAATATCAGAAGCATCCTGCAGCCGCACACAAGGTCACGGGCATGTGGGTCGCATATTATAACGCCTATCAGAACGATGCAGCTGTGCAGAAGGCAAAGCTGGAGGTAGAAAAGACCGGCGCAAGAGTGCTGCTGATTGCCGGACAGGAGGATGAAGCCTGGCCTGCGGAGTTCTCCGTCAGAGAGATCGAGCGACAGCTGAAAGACAGCCGATATCCGAAAGATGTCAAGGTTGTCCTGTTTCCCCACGGCAGCCACCTGAGCGGCCTTATGCCTAACCGGGAAAGAGAAAAGAAGCTGTATCGGATGATCCCCCTGATCGGACTGATGTACAAAACCTTTGGCCGATACCGGAAAGAAAACCTGGGATATTTTGCTGAGTCGGAAAAGGAAATCATAGATTGGGTGAAAGCGTAAAAAAGGAGGACGATAGTTGCTTGCCATCAAACTTATCATGTTCAGATGGAGGGACATGTAAGATGCTCGCAAAATATCAGTATGGCAGCAAAAAAGAATCATATGCGGTGCGTCATGCCCCCGCTGCGGTACTCCTCTTCCGCAACGGAGGCGCTTTTATTGCTTCGGAAACCACCGGTTCTACCGGTGGAGGTATCCCGTAAAAAGCTTTAGCTTCAAGTATCGAGCGGAGTGAGCCAATAGGAATAGAACTTCTGGTTTCCACAAGTGTGATGTGCAAAGAAGTATCGCCCGTTTACGGGTTGTGGAGCGAGTAATGCGGCTGGTAAATGATTCATGCATCTTAAGATGCGTGCTAGTAATAAGCCCTTCTAGGGCTTAATCAAGCCACCGGCTTAGCCGGTGGTTATGACTTTACTCAAGATGTATTCCTGCAGCGCTTATAATATTTTACGTCAGTGGATTACTTTGATAATACTTTTCGCAGAACCGAAGAAAGGCTTGCGTATAAGAAGAAATGTATTTCCCTTTCTTCCATACAAGGCCGATGCGCGTCGGGATCTCCGGCTGGATCGGAATGCCGCGTATGCCCGGTGTAAAGGGCAGCATGGAAGAGAAAAAGAAGCATCCGCATTTGCCTTGGTTTACAAACTTCATGGTCGTGGCGATCTGGCTGGAGTGCATGATGACGCGCGGCTGCACTCCCAGCGCGTGAAAGTGCTGCAAGAGAAGCTGGTTTTGCACAGAATCCCGATTGAAAAGGATGATCGGCTCCTGATCCAGGCGGCGCAGATCAAGTGTTTCTTCACCGGCAAGCGGGTGATTGTCCGCCACGCAGAACAGGAGACGGTCTGTCGCCAGCACGGTGTATTCCAGCTTGTCCACCGCGTAGAGCTCCAGATTCACGAGACCGAGATCAAGCTGCTCGTTCTGCACCATGTCGCAGGCGCGCACCGACCCGTATTCGGACAGTTCAAGATAGATCTCCGGGTGCTCCTGATGGAAGGCGTCCATCAGTTCAGGGAAGAAAACGGTGCTCAGGTTTGGCGGGATTCCGAGACGCACCGTGGGTCTGCGGCGGCTCTGATCTTGAAACTCAAGCTGCAGTTCGTCACTGGCAGCGAGGAGAGCAGAAGCCCTCTCGTAAAACTGCTCTCCCTCCACGGTGAGCTCCAGCCGGTTATTTGTATAGGCAAAGAGCGTCATGGAGAACTCCTTCTCCAGCTCACGAATGGCGGAGGAGACGGCGGGCTGCGTCACAAACATGAGCTTTGCCGCTTGCGTGATGCTGTGGCAGCGGGCGGCGTTGCAGAAATAGCGAAGCTGGTTGAGCGTCATGGCGGATTCCCTCTCTCATTTTGTCTGTTTTCATTATCGCGCAAAGAAAGGGAAATTGCAAGACAGCACATAAATTTTTCTTATGTGGACATGATTTTCATTAAATAGACATATGGATAACTGTGCGCTATACTGTAATTACAGAAACAAAAACGCATTCGGCCGATGCAGGTTTTGATTCCGAAAAACACTCTCTTCACTTAAAGGAGGAAATCACATGAGTCCGGCAATCATTACCCTGCTTTTCCTGCTCTTCGCCATCGTCATGTTCGTCACGGAGAAGATCCCTCTGGGTCTGACCTCCATGATCGTCGCCGTGGGTCTGGTGCTGACCAAGGTGCTGGATCTCAAGACCGCTTTCAGCGGCTTCATCGATTCCAACGTCATCCTCTTTGTCGCCATGTTCATCGTGGGCGGCGCCCTGTTTGAGACCGGCATGGCCAATGAGATCGGCGGCCTGGTCACGAAGTTTGCCAAGACTGAACGCGGTCTGATCGTCGCCATCATGGTCATCGTCGGCCTCATGAGCGGCGTCCTGTCCAACACTGGCACCGCCGCGGTGCTGATCCCCGTGGTCATCGGCATCGCCGCGAAATCCGGTTTCAAACGCTCCCGCCTGCTGATGCCGCTGGTCTTCGCCGCGGCGATGGGCGGCAACCTCTCCCTGATCGGCGCTCCGGGCAACATGATCGCCCAGAGCACACTGGAACCCATCGGACTGTCCTTCGGTTTCTTTGAGTATGCCATCGTGGGCTTTCCCATCCTGGTGGTTGGCATTATCTTCTATGCCACCGTCGGCTTCAGGCTCCTGCCCAATCACGATACCACGGATGATGACGGCTCCGTCTTCGATGAGGTCAAGGACTTCAGCAAGGTCCCCAAGTGGAAAAAGGTTCTGTCGCTGGTGATCCTGATTGCCACGCTGCTGGGTATGATCTTTGAAGATCAGATCAAAATCAAGCTCGCCGTCACCGGATGTCTCGGCGCGATTCTCCTGATGCTCACCGGTGTCATCTCCGAAAAGGAAGCGATCAAGTCTATCGACCTCAAGACCATCTTCCTCTTCGGCGGCACCCTGTCCCTGGCTTCGGCGCTCCAGAATACCGGCGCGGGCCAGCTCATTGCCGACAAGGTGATCGGTATGCTGGGCGCCAACCCCTCCCCGTACCTGCTGACCTTCGTGGTGCTGCTCCTGTGCTGCGTGATGACAAACTTCATGTCCAACACCGCCACCACCGCTCTCATGGCTCCGATCTGTCTCTCCATCGCCCAGGGTATGGGCGCCGATCCCCGCGCCGTTCTGATGGCCTGCGTCATCGGCGGCTCCTGCGCCTACGCGACTCCCATCGGCATGCCCGCTAACACCATGGTCGTGGGCGCTGGAAACTACAAATTCATGGACTATGTCAAAGCCGGCCTGCCCCTGATCGTCATCGCGCTGATCGTCAGCATGATCGTTCTGCCCATCGCGTTCCCGTTCTACCCCTGATTGAAACAACCTGAATATAAACCGTAAGGAGGAATATCCCATGAACAAAGAAGCACAGGTTCAGAAAATGACCGACATGATGGCCAAGTTCGTCGGCTACACCGGCAAGAAGCTGCCGGACGATGTGATCGCAAAGCTCCAAGAACTGCGCGAGAAGGAGACCGAGGCTCTGCCCAAGGTGATTTACGACACCATGTTCCGCAACCAGGAGTTGGCCGTCAAGCTCGACCGCCCCTCCTGCCAGGACACCGGCGTCCTCCAGTTCTGGGTGAAGTGCGGCACCGGCTTTCCCCTCATCAATGAGTTGGAAGGGCTTTTGAAGGATGCGGTCGTGAAAGCAACCTTCGAGACGCCGCTGCGCCACAACAGCGTCGAGACCTTTGACGAGTACAACACCGGCAAGAACGTCGGCAAGGGTACCCCCACGGTCTGGTGGGACATCGTCCCCAACTGGGACGGCTGCGAGATCTATACCTACATGGCTGGCGGCGGCTGCACCCTGCCCGGCAATGCCACCGTGCTCATGCCCGGCGAGGGCTACGAGGGCGTGACCAAGTTCGTTCTCGACCGCATGACCAGCTACGGCCTGAACGCCTGTCCTCCGCTGCTTGTCGGCGTGGGTGTGGCCACCTCCGTTGAGACCGCGGCCCTGCTCTCCAAGAAAGCCCTGATGCGCCCCATCGGTTCCCACAACGAGAACGAGCGTGCTGCCAAGATGGAGAAGCTCCTGGAAGATGGCATCAACGCCATTGGCATCGGCCCCCAGGGCATGGGCGGCAAGTACACGGTCATGGGCGTACATATCGAGAACACCGCCCGTCACCCCTCCGCCATCGGTGTGGCGGTAAACGTGGGATGCTGGAGCCACCGGCGCGGTCACATCATTTTTGACAAGGACCTCAATTACACCATCACCAGCCACTCCGGCTGCGTGCTTTGATCTGAGAAAAGGAGGAAACTACCATGGTTGAATACAGAGACGGCAAAAAGATCCTCGTGACCCCCATCTCCGCCGACGATCTGAAGGACGTGCATATCGGCGATATCCTCTATCTCAGCGGAAGCCTCACCACTTGCCGCGATGTGGCCCACCGCCGTGTCGTGGAAGAGGGGCGCGAAATCCCCGTGGATGTGCGCAACAACGCCATCCTGCACGCGGGCCCCATCATCCGCCCGTTGGAAAACGACAAGTTTGAGATGGTCTCCGTCGGCCCCACCACCTCCATGCGCATGGAGAAGTTCGAGTATGAGTTTGTCAAGACCACGGGCGTGCGCGTCATCGTCGGCAAGGGCGGCATGAAGGAGAACACTGCCAACGCCTGCAAGGACTTCGGCTGTATCCACTGTGTCATCCCCGCCGGCAACGCAGTCGTTGCCGCGGTCTGTGTGGAAGAGATCGAGCGCGCCGAGTGGCGCGATCTGGGCATGCCCGAGACGCTGTGGAACTGCCGGGTCAAGGAGTTCGGTCCCCTGATCGTCTCCATCGACGCCGAAGGAAACAACTATTTCGAGGAGAAGAAGATCGAGTATAACAGAAAAAAAGATGAGCAGGTCGAGATCATCAGCAAGCAGGTCGGTTTCATCAAGTAATCCTCATGGTCATTCACACGAAAACAAGTGAGGCTGAGCGCTCAGCGATAAGGAGAAATCTTGCCACAGAAATAGAGCAGTTAACGAAAATGCACATTTCCTATTTTGTTGCCTTTGCCGCGGAGTATTGCGGAAAGCTGGTTGCGGATAAATACGCAGGTCACCTTTGAGGAGGAACAATCATGCCTATCGGATTTCGAGCATTCCTGAATATTGAGCGTCCCGATCCTTCTTTGATCGAGGCTTACCGGGAAATCCCCAGCAGCAACATTGGAGACTGCGTCAAGCGCATGAACTGCATGTTCGGCGGCACCCGCTCTTACAATCGGATCAATCTGATCGGCCCTGCCTTTACGGTAAAGGTTCCCGCCGGGGATAACCTGATGGCGCAGGTCGCGCTTGACTACGCACAGCCCGGCGACATCATCGTCATCGACGGCGCGGGGTATGCTGACCGCGCCTTGGTCGGGGGCATGATGCTGGCCTACGCGGAGGAGCGTAAGCTCGGCGGTTTTGTGGTCAACGGTGCCGTGCGCGATCTGGACGATATTCATAACAGCCCGCTTCCAGTTTTCGCCATGGCCGCCACGCCGCTCGGCCCCTATCGGGAAGGCCCGGGCGAGATTAACGTCCCCGTCGTCTGCGGCGGGCAGGTGGTCATGCCCGGTGATCTGCTGGTGGGTGATTCCGACGGCCTTGTTGTGATCCCACGTGATGACGCCGCAGAATTGCTCGGCGCGGTCCGTAAGAATCTCGCCATGGAGCAGGACGAAATGAAACAGATGAAGGACGGCACCTACGCGGAGGAACATCACAAGGAAATCTTCACCGGTGCGTTTCTCAAGCGCGGTGGGAGCTTTCATCACGCATAGTATTTATTGTTTGGAGGACTGAAGTTGATGAGCCAGGATGTGAAAATACCTTAAGCCGGTTGTAAACGGAGACAAATAAGGCTGACACGACACACTCTCTTTCTCTCAGGGTCGCAATCGAAAGCAGATTGCGGCCCCTCTTTTTATGCGATACCGCCGATTATTGATAGTTTGTCATTGCGCGTTCAATTGCAATCCAAAGTTCCGGTTAATAAATGCTGCTGTGCAAAACATCAGCACGGTCCCGACTGCCTGCAGGATTGCCATGGGCTCGTACAGCAGATCTGAGCTATTCCTCTACCTTGTCCAGGTTCTTCCACCCGTACCGTTTGATGGAAATCAGCATGGAAATCTCACTTACGACCTCGTCCGCAATGCCTGCCCATGAACCAATGATGACATCATAGATGATCCAGAGCGGAGAATTGATCAGCATACCGGCAATGCGAACCTTTCGGCCATTGTGTGTATACCCGGCTATCGTGGATGCGATATTTGCAGCGACAGGAAGCAGCGAAATGGCGCCGCCCCAGGTGATAAAAAGCGCGATGATCTGGCAAAGGCAGATGATGATGCACATGGTTTTCCCATGAGCGAATTTCCATCTGCTGCCCAGAAAAAGAGAGCGGACCTTACTTCTACTATTTTCTTCTACGCTCTTATCTGCTGTGGCTGAGAGTGAGAAAGGAAAGAAAGTGTGGAGTTTGATACAAGGAGATCGTTCATGGACGTATGAAACAAGACAGGCCTCGAGGCCTGTCTTATAGATGAAGGGTTTCTTTTACTTTTTCAGGGCGTATTCCGCTGCGTGATCTGCCGCGTCGATACCAAAAGTCGCATCCATACCGAGGTACATTCCGGAGATCGGAGTCTTCCCTGCCACCAGTGCATGACCGGCGCCTTCGCCGGCGACATAGAGGCCGGGCACTGCAGCACCGCTGTCGGCCAGAACTTCCATATTCTCATTTGCCATCGGGCCGCCGGTTGACCAGCTGCAGTAGGGGATGGTCCTGATGGCGTAGAAGGGACCGTTTTCAAGGGCCTGTAGATTTTCTGTGCGGCCGAAATCGGCATCCAGACCGTCAGCGGCATAGGTGTTATAGGTTGCGACGGTCTCAACCAGTCCGGGCATATTCAGGCGCTCAGCCAGTTCTTCCACAGAATCCGCTTTTATGATCAGCTGATCTTCCGAGAGCAGTCTGCTCCAGAGCGCCCACTCTTTATCCTTCACAGACATCCAGGCATTGCCCTGGCTGAGAATCGGTTGAGACGCATCCAGCATATCTTCGGTCAGAATGGCGTACAGCGTGTTCTGAGGGGCATTTACCCATGCCATAGACTTTTCCAGTGTTTTCGCTCCCATTTCCTTGAAGACACGGCTGCCGTTGATGTCGACAAAGATCAGACCGCCGTAAGCGGTATCCATGGTAACATTGGAATAGAAGCCATCGACCGGGAGAACACCGCCGACAACCGTGTTGGATTCCAGGTCATGCGTGGCGGCTCCGGCCTGAATGGCCAGCCTGACCGTGTCGCCCTTGGAAGCAGTCATGAAACTGCGGGCAACGTTTTCAAACATTCCATTGAGCATCTCTTCGTTGGCCTCGTAGCCCCCGGCGGACAGAATCGTCGCCCCCGCTGTTACGATCACGGTATTCCCGTTCTTCTGTGTTGCTTTGACACCGGTTACTGTGCCGTCAGAGACGATCAGTTCATCCACATTGGTGTCAAAGAGAACTTCGACAGAGCCTTCTTCAACAAGTGCATTGATTCTCTCCTGCATGCCGCTGACCAGGGAAGCGCCCATCCGGCTGCCCCATGCAACACGCAGTACGCTCATCGGATCGTAGATCCCGGGATTCAGCTCGTTTTTGAATTCTACACCGTTATCCTGGAGCCAGTCGATTGCGGCGCCGGAGTGCTCGGCATAGTATTTCGCGGTCGGGATATAAAGATTCTCCTCGCCGCCTGCAATGGCAACGATGTCCTGATAGAACTGTTCGGGGGTGTCCTCTACGCCGAGCTCTTTCTGAATCCGGAAGCCGGCGCCGCTGATCCAGCCCATGGCAAAGCGGGCATTGCCGCCGAGAATACCGGAGCGCTCTGCGAGGATGACGTGAGCCCCGTTCTCGGCCGCGCGCACTGTGGCGACCATTCCGGCGAGGCCGCCGCCGACCACTACGACATCTGAAGTCATTTCAACCTGCTCACCGGCAGGTGCTTTGCCGTGATAGGGGGCGGTATCCATACCGGCGCCAATGAGCGCATTTTCGACAGCCTGAATGACTGCGAGGCTGGAGACGGTAGCACCGGCGACAGCGTCAACATCCAGAGACTGCTGCGCGACAATAGCGTCTGCCATTTCCAGGACGGCGGGAGCGCCGAGCCCTGCGGTTTCCCACTCTGCTTCCACCTCAATGGCGGTGATCTTTGCGCCGTCCATAGCGACCGTCACATTCACAGGACCGTTATTGCCGTGAGCAGATCCCGTGATTGCACCGGACTCTGCGAAAGCCGCGGCAGAAAGTGAAACCATAAGAACCAGAGAAAGAAGAACTGCAGTAAGTTTTTTCATGTGTTTCCCTCCAACAAAAATAATAGAACACGATCTATTTATATTCTACATGACACGGAGGGCCTTGTCAAGAGAAATTTAGAACGCGTTCAATTTATTTTTGCGAATGGTGGGAAAAGACACCTTGGTGATCAGAGAATCCGTTCGGCCGACAGGTAAGCATCAAGAATCCGGTGCAGGCTGGTCTGAATATCCATCTTTCCGTCGTTTAAAGCCCACTCAAAAACGCAGCCCTTCACAATCGTGCAGATATCTATGCTCAGAAGATGAGAATCGGCATCGGCATTCAGAAAGCCTTCCTGCTTCGCCAGATCAAGTTCCTTCTCACAGCGGGCCATGACGGTTCCTTCCGCATAATGACCGTCCTCCTGGCCCATATAAGCAGAGAGAGCCTTGTTGCCGGTGGTATAGAAGCTCTTCATAAACTCCTCGCCAAGATTCATATACCGGTTAATCAGGTGCATGTAAAGCTCGCAGATTCGTCCCGGTACATCCGAAAGGGGTGTTTCAAGCACAAACCGGTCGAAGGAAGTCTCACGGACAAAATGCATCAGAAGGTCGTCTTTGTTCTGAAAATGGTGGTAGAAGGTGCCGATCGACAGCCCCGCTTCCTCGCAAACATTCCGTACCGTGATGCTGTCGGCACCGTATTTCTTGATCAGCTTGACCGTGGTATCGATCAGTTTTTTCTGCGCGTCAAGGGGTTCTGCGCTTTTTGGAGGACGCCCGCATTTTCTTGGCATAAGATCACCTTCAATAATAAAACTCGTTCTAAAACTATTGACATCATATCATATTCTGTTTATAATTGCAAATAGAACGTGTTTGATTAAGGAGGAGAAACATGAAAATTACGTACTGGTCTGATTATGCCTGCCCCTATTGCTATATCGGCGAGATGAGGCTGAAACGCGCAATCGCTGAAATCCCGGAGCTTAAGGATGTTGAGGTCGAAATGAAAGCATTTCAACTTGACCCGAACGCCGGAGCGCATGCGGAAGGAGATACCCAGACCCGTTTCGCAAATAAATACGGGATCAGTATGGAAGCCGCCGGCCGGCAGATCGAATCGATATCTGAGATGGGCCGCGCGGAGGGAATCGATTTTCGCTATGCGACGACGCTTTTCACCAATACGATGGACGCGCACCGGCTGACAAAGCTGGCCCAGAGCAAGAAGGATCCCGTCTTGACCGAACGCGTGATAGAGGCCCTGTTTGACGCGTACTTTACAAAAAACCGGGAACTGGCGGATCGTGGACTGCTTCAGGAAATCGGAGAGAACTGTGGGCTGGATGCCGGTGAGGTCCGGGACATGTTATCCTCGGATCAGTATCGGGACGAAGTGCTGACGGATGAGAAGGCAGCGGCGTATCACGGCATTCACGCGGTTCCGTTTTTCGTAATCAATGAAAGATACAGCATCTCGGGAGCTCCGGACAGAGAAGGACTTCGGTCTGCCCTCCTGAAGCTGATGGAAAAGGAAGCGGAGGAAGCGATGGCAACCGGCATGAGCTGCGGCCCTGAGGGGTGCAGAATCAGGTGAGGCGATGGTATGCTGCGTGCCCGTGAAGGGCTATTTCGAAGAGAACTGCTTCTTCTATATAGATGATCACTCTCTCCATGGCTTTCTGATCGACCCGGGAGCGGAAGCGGGGAGACTCCTCGACCTGATCCAGAGGGAAGGATGGACGATAGAGAAAATCTTGCTTACCCACGGACACTTTGATCACACAGGAGCGGTCAGTCAACTGCGAGAAATGTTGGACATTCCTGTTCTTGCCCATGAAAATGCGGACCGCTATCTTCTTGACCCGAAAATGAATCTGTCCGCGTTTTGCGTCGGAAATTGGATCGTGAAAGACGTGGATTGCCTGAAGGACGGGGACAGAGCTGCCCTTTCCGGAAATCCTGCTTTTGCATTGAAAACCATATACACACCGGGCCACACCACTGATTCCGTGATCTATTACAGTGAGAGAGACGGCATTGCTTTCGTCGGCGATACGATCTTCAAAGGAAGCATTGGAGAATACCGATATCCGGGAGGAGACCGAAACACGCTGCTAAAAAGCATCCGGGAGAGAATCTTTACCCTCCCGGAGAATACGGTTCTCTATTCCGGCCACAGTGGGGAGACAACAGTTAAAGCGGAAATGAGGAGATACTCTACAATCTCAACGCTATAGAGATTGTTGCCCTCAACACGGAAGCAGATGCGGTACTGATCGTTGATTCTCAAGTTTGTAAATGAAGGGCTGAGCACCGTATGACAGAGCCGTGCTGTTCATCTCACCAGCTTCTTCGCGTACTGGATGAACTTTTTTGCAGCAGGCGAGACGACGCTCAGATCGGGAATCAGGATACCGAACTCCAGATGCTGGGGCGGATCAACCGGAAGCTTGATCAGATCCAGATGCTGCCCTTCGGTAATCAGCTCATTGGTTATTGTCATGCCCAGCCCGCATTCAATCATGGAGAAAATGGCGTAAAACTGAGAGGTGGAGAATGCAATGTCAGGGTGAAGCCCGGTACGCTCGAAGAGCTCAAGCACATCCTCGTCTTTTCCCATGGCCGGCATGATAAACTTCTCCTGATTACAGACCGAGAGGGGATAGACATCCGCCCCGGCAAGCGGATGGTCCTTTGGAAGCAGGGCGACAATCGGGTCGTCTTTCAGAGGAATCCAGTCATATGCGGAGTCCGGGACTTTCGGAAGAAAGGCAATATCCGCCCGCGAGTCGCCGAGCCATGCCAGAATCTCCTGACGGGTTCCCTCCATGAGACTGATCCTGATATTCGGATAATCCCGTTGGTATTCTTTGATGATCATCGGGAGCCATTGTGAAGCCACGCTGGAATAGGAAGCGATGTGTACCTCGCCGGTCATCAGACCGTTGAGCTGGGATGCAATCTGCAGCATGGTCTTTTCCTGCTGCAGCAGCGCGCGGATGGACGGCAGGATCTCTTCGCCGGCGGTGGAGACCGTCACACCCCGTCTTGTGCGGACCAGAAGAGGAAAGCCAAGCTCATTCTCCAGCGCGGTCACAAGCTGACTTACGCCGGACGGCGAATAATTGAGAAGTTCCCCGGCGCGGGTGAAACTGCCGGTATCGGCCGAGGCGACGAATGCCCGGTATCTTGCTGTATCCATGATCTGCTCCTGTTCTCTTTGTGTGATAGATTTAAGTGTTACTTAAAATTAAATTGATTGATTGCCGCTTTACTTTATTATAAACCGGCTCTATAATGGCGTCAACAAAGGAAAACAAACGCAGTAAAAACAATAAATCATCACACAAAGGAGTAAGAACATGAAAGACATGATTCTCGGAATCGCAATGATCATTACCGCCGTTCTGATGGAGTTCTTCTGGACTCAGACAGCCTCCGATGTGCTCGCAGTATTCGCCCTGGTTGCGGCGCTTATTTCCGCCGGTGCACTGGCAAGAGCAATTCGGCTGGATTATGCAAGCAGCAACAGCTCGCTCAGAAGATTCCTGACTGTGACCGGTCTGGAGAGATGATTCCGCATAAACGGGGAAAGAGGTGTAAAGATGGAACTGGCAACATTTGATGATTTTTTGAAACTCGACATCCGCGTCGGGACGATTGTTGAGGCGCGCGTATTCGAAAAGGCGCGCAGACCGGCCTATCAGCTGAAAGTAGATCTCGGTGAGCTTGGGGTGAAGAGATCCTCCGCCCAGATCACCGACCACTACAAGCCGGAAGACCTGATCGGAAAGCAGGTCCTTGCCGTTGTGAACTTTCCGCCGCGGCAGATCGCAAATTTTATGTCGGAGATTCTCGTTCTCGGGACCTACAGCGAAGGTGGCGTTGTGCTGATAACCCCGGATAAGCCTGTCGCAAACGGAGACAAACTGGGATAAAGCCCTGCCGAAGAAGTAAAGCAAATACAACAGAATGATACGCGATGTGTCATGCCCCCGCTGCGGTACTCCTCTTCCGCAGCGGGGGCGCTTATATTTGCAGACCGTCCCCAAGAAAGTCACAAAAACTTCCCAAGGGACGATAGTTTTAGATTATCTATAGAATTTTTCAACACGGGCTGTATTACTACGATGAGTGGGATGACGGGAAACAGACTGTTTTTCTTGTCATCCAACTGTTTCTCCATTATAATAATATCTGTATACCGGGTCAGGGTACGGCAGGGCGTAGGCTGCTCCTGCTTTAGAACAGCTGAGGAGAAAAGGAAAATGAGCACACTTCTGCTTTTTAATATTGAGGATGAAACCAAGAGAACGGCGATCAGGCTGCTTTCGATGCGGCTGGGGTTCTCGTACATCGATGTGCCTCCTTCCCGGCAGGGGATGACCGTCTCGGAGCTGCTGAAAAGGGAAGAGGGCGAGAAAAGAGTGCTGTCTCCATTCACAGACGAGATGATGGTGATGTATGCATTCCCGTCACAGAGCATGCATGCCCTTCTGGACACCATGCGGAATAACGGATGCCCGGTCAGGCTGAAATGCGTTGTGACGGAAACGAACAAGTCCTGGGCGGCAGAGCGCCTGCACCGGGAGATTGCCGCTGAGGAGCAGAATATGAGGAAGCGGCGGAAATAAAAGCGGGGGAGACTCCGCTTCTTTTTTATTCCATCCGGCTAAATATTTCTAACCATAAAGCATAGATACAGGACCGCCGGGAGACGGTCCTTATCTCTTTTCAAGTCTCGTCAGTATAAGATGCCGCACTGCCATGACAGGGTGATAGAGCATCATCCGGGGGCCGGAAAAGCGCATAACTGCCCTGATCTGCTCGCGCATGTCTGGCTTATAGCAGTGAACCTTGCAGTTTGAGCAGAAGGTTTTCGTCTCCATGAACGGGCACTGATCCACGCGGCTGTGGGCATACCGTTCCAGTTCGGCGCAGGATGGACATAACGACTTCCCGCCGTGATTCTTTCGGCAGTACAAACGGATCATGAGGGAGACGACCTCTTTTTCTTTTTGCCGTTTGTTTTTCAACGGTACAGCTCCGGAATACTCATATGGATTGCAAACATCATTCAAACTCTGACAGATCCAAGGCAGCAGATACTTTGCCTTCCCGGATGCTTTGAACAGCGGTATCCATCATCTTTAGTGTGTTGGCAGAAACAGAGAACGGGGCGGTGAGCACCCGTGGCTCCAAAATAATTACGCCGTCTTCCATTTCAGAAACATGATAATAATCATATCCGCTGCTGCGGACAGTGAAACGGCCTTTTGAATCCAATCTCGCATCGTATTCTCTTACAGCTGTTGGCATAACAAACCCTCCAATTGTGGGAAATCCCACGTTTAAAGTATCATGAAGTGGAATTTTGTCAAGAGTAAATCATTATATCCAGAGTATTCTCTCACAACTCCCGGCTTGAAGCCGATCATATCTCACAAATTATACAATGTTCTCATTCTTATCCTTTTTGAGCGGTATTCAATTTTTGTTCCACACGGTTCAGGGTTCCAAAAAAGCGCTCTGTGGCAATCATCGGCCCGAAGGTCAGGCAGCCAAGCACATTCCACCAGAACATGTGACGGAAAGACGTTAATTTCCCATCTACGCCCAGCTCCAGGGCCTTAGCCCTCAGTTCCTCCGCAATCCTTGCCATCCACACCAAAGTGTATATGAAAAAGTTCGGTATGCCCAGAAGATATACCTGCCAATAGGGGCGAACCTTGTGACCGAGGATCTCCTCCAACTCGTCCTGCAAGCCGCGCGGCATGTAGAATACGAAGAACAGTCCGGCCGTGAAAAAGTCAACAAATCCGAGAAGGAATCCCGGACGATTGGTGTGTTTATATTTCATGAGCTCTGCTCCTCATTTCTCACCATTGATGGCGTATCATCACTCCAGGGCGAAGGATACCACAGGAAAGGAAAATGGTCAATGATCCTAAGAAAAACAGAAAGCGCCCCGGATTGCAAGAAGCGCCTTGCAAATCCGGGGCCTTTTATCTGTCCTGAGTCTGCCGGGGGGGTCGGGCAGAGCTGTACAGGACAGTCGCTTACGCGGTAGCGTGCTTTTCCAGAACCGTGCGGAGGGCGGAAAGGGAGCTGCTGCGGCAGTGCTCGATGATGGTGTTCTGACCCTTCACTTCGCACATCGCACCGTGCAGCATCTTATGGGACATGGTATCTGTAAAGCAGACCAGCAGATCCGGGCTGCCCAGCTTGTCGCGCAGTCCGCCCCGCGGTTTGGTGAAGACCTTCGCCTGACATTGGTATGACTCGCAGAGGTCCTTGTAACGGCGTTCCATACATTCGTTGCCGCCGATGATCACAACACTCATCCGTATTCCTCCTTCCGGTCCCTTTTATGGATAGGTGTTCTCAGGCAAGCGCGGCGCCCAGCGCTTTGCAGGCTTCCACTGCGTCGTCGTCCGGGGCGTCGTTGGCCGTCACGCTGTCGCAGGCCAGAATAGCGCCTGCCGCTTTGCAGTCCTCTTCCCAATTGCGCATCCACTCGCAGTCGCCCCAGCCGTAGGAGCCGAACAGAGCGATCGTCTTTCCGTTGAGGCTGCCCTTGACGGAATCGAACATGGGCTCAAACTCGCCGTCTTCCAGCTGCTCGCTGCCCATTGCCGGGCATCCGAAGGCGATGGCGTCATAGCTGTCCACATCGGACGGACCGAAGGCGGAAGCGGTGATCTTGTCAACGCTGGCGCCGGCAGCCTGCGCGCCCTTGACGACCGCGTCTGCCATGGCCTCGGTGTTGCCCGTACCGCTCCAGAATACTACTGCTACTTTTTTCATCTTTGTTTCCTCCATTTCTTATATTGCTACTGCGAGCTCAGAGAGCGTCTGTCCGCGCTTCTGCCGCCTGCAGTAGGAATCGATACATTTTTTATACCGGGCGAAGGTCTTCCGCGCTTCGTTCTCGTCGCCGTACACCTTCCAGTACCCGATAAACTTGTAGTTCTGCGCGTGATTCTCGATAAAGCCCCTGACGTCCTCCGGGGGATAGCTCAGGAACAGCCCGATCTCGTGGGGGAAGCCTTCTCCCTCCCGGAGCCGCCGGATCAGCCGGCGGAGGCACTCGCCGCTGCGCAGGTCTGCATAACCCTCCTGCGCGAGGATCTCCCGCACGTCCCGCCGCTTCATATCCTTCTGCAGCGAGGCGGGGCGAAACAGGTAGAGCAGCGCTTTCCCTTCATGATACCGCAGCGCCAGGACGCAGATCCCGGCGAAGGAGAGCTCGCGGTTCAGCTGCCTCAGCTCTTCGACCATCTGCTCTCTGCTGTCGAATTCTACGCTGAACATATTGCCGGTCTTGATACCGGCCAGCGTCGGTGCACAGCATTGTACGAGCAGTTCTTCGGACATTTCGGCGATCTCCTTCCGGAAACGGGATATCAAAACGTTAGA
Organism: Oscillospiraceae bacterium; assembly: GCA_017458065.1. Classification (GTDB taxonomy): domain Bacteria; phylum Bacillota; class Clostridia; order Oscillospirales; family Oscillospiraceae; genus Limivicinus. The sequence continues at coordinate 82,014 of JAFTGD010000042.1, read as the reverse complement.
TAAAGCTAACCATTGCCTTTAAAATTCAGATGGCAAGGAGGCAGAAGAGGGAGGGGGTTAGAGCCGCCTAACCATCTGCGCTAACTATACAATACTTTTTTTCGTTTGTCAACAGCTTTGTGACCAATATTTGTAAAAAGATACGGGTCAAGTGGGTTTTTAAGCTTAGGCTGCCGGGCTTTGCCCTTTCAAGCGGCTGCTTTGGAACAAAACACCTTTACATTCTCTCTGTTCCGCATTATAATTTTCAACAACTGAAAATAAGCAAAAAGACGCTTGAAATTTGATATAGCTGTCTTTTGCCGATCTCCAGCCGACGCACGCTCACATGAGAAGCACATCAAATAATTTTTTGTGGAGAAGAAGAATGCATTTCTACGGTATTTTGCTGGGACTGAGCTCTTTTCTGAGTATTGGGGTATTCCATCCTATCGTGATTGCCTGTGAATATCGCTTTTCCTATCGCTGTTGGCCGGTTTTCCTCGTGGCGGGGTTGGTCCTGCTGGGAGTTTCCCTGTACATCGCTAATGTGATTCTTTCTGCCATCATTGGCGTTATTGGGTTCTCCTGTCTGTGGAGCATCATTGAGCTGTTTCAGCAGAACCGGCGTGTGGAAAGCGGCTGGTTCCCCGCAAACCCGAAGCATCATACCGGAGGCGGCAGCCGGGCAGAACAGTGATGACAGTATTTTGCAGGGAAGCGCTGCCGATTCCCTCAACCTAAGAGGCCAGGATATGAACTACAACATTGATGTCAACGGACTTCCGGTCCGGGCGCAGTTTACCGAAGAGAATATCGGCGGGATCTTTCTTCCGCTGCTGCGGACGCTGACGGACCTGCAGCGCCGGAAGGGACGGCGCGTTCTCGCGATGTTGGCGCCGCCGGGCGCCGGCAAGACGACTCTGGCGCACTTCTTGAGAGAGCTGTCTCTCTCAGACCCGACGCTCTGCCCCCTGACCGTGATCGGGATGGACGGATTCCACCGCAGGCAGGAGTATCTGCTCACGCACACGACGGAGCGAGACGGCCGGCAGATCCCGATGGTCCGGGTCAAAGGCGCGCCCGAGACCTTCGACCTCGAATGCCTGCGGGAGCGGATCAGGCAGGTGGCCGATGGGGAAGCGTGCGCTTGGCCGGAGTATGACCGCCTGCTGCACGACCCGGTGGAAGGAGCACTGCGCGTGGTCGGGGACCTCGTCCTGCTCGAGGGCAACTATCTGCTTCTGGATGAGGACGGTTGGCGGGATCTGCACCAGTTTGCGGATTACACGGTCAGGATTCTGGCGGACCGGGAGGCGCTGAGAGACCGGCTGGTCGCGCGCAAGGCCGCCAGCGGCATGCCCTGTGAGGAGGCGGAGCAGTTTGTGGAGTTCAGTGACCTCGCGAATGCCGACCTCTGCCTGAGCAGGTCCCTCCCCGCGGATCTGACGCTGGTTCTGCAGCCGGACAGCAGCTTTGTGGTGCAGAAATAATATAAGATAAGAAAGCAAGCCCAGCGGCGATCCTGTTCATGGCAGGGTCAGCCGCTGGGCTTTTTCGAGCTATCTATATAAAATACAGATCGTAAAATAATAAATTTGGTGAGTTCAAAGATAGATAAAGAGCGTGTTATACTTCTGACATCAAAGGCCACAGACGGCCGAACATTAGGAGGAAACATCATGAAGAATTTGCCGTTTCTGAAAACATTCAGCTTCATCCTGCTGGCAGTGATGGTGTTGCTGGGCAGCGTGCTCCCTGCCTTTGCCGAGGCAGAACACGATCCCGACGCGCTGGTCTGGGAGAGCGAGGCGGAGACCGCAGGCGAGGTCAAAGCAACGCGCACCTATCTGCTTCAAAACGCCACGGACAGCGTTATCACCGAGCTGTATGTCTATCCCAGCGCCGGAACCGAAAAAGGTGAGAACCTGGCCGGCGACGGCCTTGTCCGAGGCGAACAGGTCTATGTTACCGTGACGGGATACATGCTTCACACTGAGAACGAGACTCTTTATACCGTGGAGTTTGTCGCAGACGGACAGACCTATGATCACACCACGCTGCATGTGGAAGATCTGCTGAATGACAAGGTTATCTATCTGGTCGGTATCGACGGCGTTTCCAGCGCCACGCCACTGTCCTTCTCCGTCAGCAATCTCCCGGACGGCGATGATTCCGCGCTTGTTGCCGAAGCCATTGCCCCCGCTCCGCAGGAGGATACCCCGGAGACCCGCGGTGAAGTGAAAGCCACCCGTACCTATACGCTCCGCAACGCCATGGAAGACACGATCACGGAGCTCTATGTCTATCCCACCGGGAGTGAAAACCGCGGGGAGAACCTGGCGGGCGACGGCCTGGAGCCGGGCGAGCCTGTCCGCGTCACGGTGACCGGCTATATGCTCCGCACGGAGAACGAGACACTGTACACTGTCGAGTACGCGGTCGGGAAGAAGCTCTACGGCCACCGCAGCCTCCATGTGGAAGATCTGCTGTTTGATACCCCGATTTATCTTGTCGGCACGGACGGAGTGACCGGCGCGACCTTTGTTTCCTTCGGCAATTCCAACCTGCAGCAGGATTGACATAGCTCAGCGTCAAGCATCACACGCGCAGAAGCTGAGGCGATGATGGTTTACATCGCAAGCGGCGGCTTCACCGCACAGCTTCCTGAACAGGGCTTACGACAGGGATCATAGAACAAAAAATCACAGAGCAAAGCAAGCACCCCCGTTTGAAAGATGAACGGCGGGTGCTTGCTTGATTATCGTCCCCTGATTTGATCCAAAAAGTACCGAAAAGCCGCGTCTGGAATGTGATCCTTGCGGTAAATAAACACCACGTCCAGCGCAGAGAAAGGATCATCCAGCGCATATTCCACCATAATCCCCCGGTCGATGTACATCTGGACAATGGAGCGGGGCAGATAGCCGCAGCCGATCCCGGCACAGATATTCGTAACCATGGCGCCGAGAGAGTTCAGAACGGTGAGCCTGTCCATATAGGGGATCGACTTGGAAGAGAGCAGCAGCTCCAGTCTGCGGCGAAAAACGCTGCCTTCCGGAAACGTGATCAGAGGCGCATGGGCGAGGATGCTGTTGGCATTCTCGGCGCGATCTTCTGCGCTTCCCACAAGGATCAGTTCTTCGCTTTTGAAGTAGCGTTCCTCCAGTTCGGGATGGGATACCGGGCCGGAGACAAAAGCGCCGTCCAGTTTCCGGGAGAGCACCTGGGACAGGAACACATCGTTCATGTCCGTCTGGAGAGACAGAGCGACATCCGGGTATTGCTTATGATAGGCCGACAGCAGCTCCGGCAGGTCTCCAAGAGCAGTGGCCTCCAAAGAGCCCAGCATCAGTTTCCCCCTGGCGTGATCCATATCCCGCATGACCGTCACCGCTTCTTCCGAGAGCCTTAAAACCCTCACGGTGTAGTCATAAAAAACTTTTCCTTTGGCGGTCAGTGAGACGCCGCGCTTGTAACGGTAAAACAGCGGCTCGCCCAGTTCTTCCTCCAACTGTTTGATGCGACTGGATAAGTTGGACTGCGCGTAGCACAGATTCTCTGCCGCGGCGGAAAAGCTTCCCGCGTCAGCCGAGGCCACAAAGAAACGAAGGGTTTGAAGATCCATGCTTATCACCTCTAAATATATAAAATACTGATCGCAAAATAATTTTTCTCGTAGTTTACTATATAACATTTCTTTGAGATAATCAAGTCAGAAAAGGCAAGTAACCGTGTATCTGTCACAGAAAAACCAGTGTAAAAGGGGGATGCTGAACCGTACAAGATGTTCCCGGACAGCGAGCAGGAAACAGAACATAAAAAAGTATTTTGAAGGAGAATGAAAATGAGCGACAAGTTTAAGAAAAGACTCGGAATGGGTTTTGGTTATGTGGGCAGCAGTCAGATGTTCCTGATCGTCAGCGCCTATCTGACATACTTCTACACCAATGTAGTCGGACTAAGCGCCGGAATCATCGGTACGATTTTCCTGGTATCCCGTGTGTTGGACGGTTTGTCGGATATCGTATTCGGAAACGTTATCGACAAGACAAGAACCAAGATGGGCGTCGCGCGTCCGTGGGTCCTTCGTATGAGCATTTTTGGCTTCCTCGGTATTCTTGGATTGTTTTGTGTGCCCCATGTCGGAGACACAGCCAAATATCTTTATGTGTTCATCAGCTACAATGTTGCGAACGCTGTGATTGCTACGCTTTATCAGCTGTCCACGATGACGCTTCCCACCTATATGACGCGCGATCAGACCGAGCGCGGCATCCTGTACATCTGCGCAAACACCGGAAACTTCCTGGTGCAGTTTATTCTTTCGACCTTTATGTTCCGTATCGTTACAAGCCTGGGCGGCGATCAGCGGGCATGGATCCTGGCAACCGGCGGCGTTGCTTTCGTAGGAATGCTCTTTGCGATGCTGTGTGTTGTTCTCTGCAAGGAAGAAGTTGATCCCGACGAGATTGCAAAAACAGCCGGAATTGAGGCGAAGGTGCCCTTCCTGAAAGCCTTGAAGGCTGTCGTCAGCAACAAATACTGGTGGATGATCCTCGGATTTGTAACCCTGGGGACCGGTGTATACAGCGGCACCGCCATGATTACGCCCTATTACTCTCAGTATGTTCTCGGAAACACGACGCTTGCGGATACGCTTAACTCCTGCTTCGCTTTCCCCATGATGATCATGACTCCTTGCCTTGGCTTCATCATTGCCAAAGTCGGAAAACGAAATATTGCGCTCTTCGGTTCCTGCTCGATCGTTGTTGGGTCCGTTGTAGCGGCTCTGTTCCCGAATTCGCTGCCGATGCTCTGCTGCGCGCAGGTATTCAAGAGCATTGGCGTTGGATGCCCCACCGCTGTATACGCCGCGATGCTGGCTGACTCCATCGAATATGGCCAGTGGAAAACCGGTATCCGAGCGCAAGCCGTTACGATGGGTGCGCAAAGCGCAGGCGGTAAAATCGGCGCGGGACTGATCACGACCGCGATCACCTGGATCCTTCAGGCTGTCGGTTTCAACGGCTCGATTGCGATCCAGAATGAAAGCACAATCAATGCGATTCAAAAGATGTACAGCATTTTGCCCCTTTGCCTTGCAGCTTGCATGGTTCTGATCTTGGTTGTCTATGACCTGGACAAGAGATATCCGTCCATCATGGCGGATCTTAAGAAGAGAGAGGGCAGGGAGTAAGATGTCAAACAGGAAAAGCCTCATAAGCAATGAAGCGGCCCAAATGTTCGGGATCCTCCAGTCCTACCGCATGGACCGGGTTGACTACGATCATTATGATTTTAAATCAGCAACGAAAGCAAACACAGAATCCATCAACGCTATTTCCAATCTGTCAGACTGTGATATTACATGGGTGGACGCCGATGGAGTCCCGGCGGAGAAGATCCTGATTCCCGGTGCAGATCCGAATCAATATATCTATTATATCCACGGAGGCGGCTGGACCAACGGCGAGCCCGAATGGGGCCACTTCTGTGCGGTTGAGATCGCAAAGAAAAGCGGACGCAATCTGATATCTGTCCATTACCGCTATGCCCCGGAATATGCTTACCCCACCTCTCATGAAGACTGCTTCACCGTGTACAACTGGATGCTGAAACAGGGAATCGCTTCTGAGAACATTGTGTTCCTCGGAGAGTCGACAGGCGGAAACCTCGTTTTTTCAACCGCCGTCATAGCCAAAAGAGAGCATGCTCCGCTGCCGGCCGCGATCTGCAGCATCAGTCCGGTGATGGATCTCTCGTTCTCATTCCCTTCTTATACGGAGCGCATGGACAGGGAGGTCATCCTGCCGCGCAATCAGAAGGAGATCGTTCAGGCCCTCTATGTGAAAGGCGCTGATACCAAAGACCCTGTGATGTCCCCTTATTACGCTGATTTTACCGGGTTCCCCCCGGTATACCTGGAAGTCAGCACAGAAGAGATGCTTTTTGACGACAGCATCCGTACGCATGAAAAGCTGCTGCGCCAGGGGGTAGATTCCCGTTTGAAGGTATGGGAAGGCATGTGGCACACCTTCTATCAGATTGATCTTCCGGAGAGCCGCCAGGCATTTAAAAACATCGCCTCTTTCTTCCGGGAAACCGCAAAATAAAATGGTGGTGCGCAGGGGAAACTGCGCACCATTTTCAAAACGGAGAAACGATATGACCTTTCAGGATTTTGCGAAAACCAATCCTCTGTTTCGGGCGGAGAGCCTTGGGGAAGGAATTACCAGGATCACAGACGTGATGGATGTGAATATGTATCTGATCGAAGGCGCCGACCGCGCGGTCTTATTGGATACGGGCCTGGGAATCGGGGAGTTGTTTCCGGTCGTTGCGGCCGTTACGAAGCTGCCGGTAGAAGTCTATCTGACCCACGGCCATGTGGATCACGGCGGGGGGATGTATGGCTTTGACTCCGTTTATGTCACTCCGGAGGATCGGGAACTCCTCGCCTGGCAGACGAAGCCGGAACTGCGGCGGGATTTTGCGGCGGCGTATAATCCGGAACTGCATGAGATCGAAGACTTGTCGGAACACATACCCTATCGTGAGATGGACATACAGCTTTGCCGCGTGGGGGACGTGATCGATCTTGGAGGAAGAACCCTGACGATCATTGATCTCTGTGGCCATACAAGGGGATCGGTCGGTTTTTTCGACAGCCGGACGTCAACGCTGTTTGCCGGGGACGGCTGCAACAATTCCACCTTTCTTTTCCTCCGGGAGTCCTCGACGGTGGCGGAATACCGTGAGACGCTGCGCCGCCTGAAAGACGAATGGCTGCCAAAGGTGAAACGGATCCTGATCTGTCACGGGCCGCATCTGTCTGTGCCCCTGAGCCTGATTGACGACCTGATCGAATGCTGCAGCCGTGTTCTGCGGGGGGATGCGACAAAGTCTCAGTTCCTGCTGCCGTATAAACCCTTTCGTAACGGTGTCGCGCGCTGGGCCGCCGAAGGGGAGGATCACCGCTGGGACCACGACGGAAAATATGGAAATCTGATCTATTCAGAAACACCCTGCGGTGTAGATGTCGATACGGTTGAGATCCTGCTGGATGGGGAGCCTTTTACCGAGACATCCGGAGAACTGCTGGCGGATTTGCAATCACAGGATCGCTCTGCCGGGATACAAACACGGGATGTGGAGTGGCGTTCCCTTTCCGGCAAAGAGCTTGTCATGCGCTTTGAACGGATGGTTTATCAGAAACAGCTGAATGGTGCGGCCTTGCGCATCAGCATCATATCCAGGCAGGACGCCGCCATTTCTTTCCACTCCGGGATAGCGAAGGCGACGATGGAGATGGATTTGCACCAGACAGCAGAGAGTCACGCGTTCTCTCATGACGGGCAGTACCTGCAATATGTTCAGGGCGATCTTCCGTCGGGAAACCTCCTGCTGTTCAGCGCTTGTCACGGCGTTACCCTTGACGGGAAAACGATACCGCAGGTACAGGACATCCAAATGACAGCTCAGGGGATCCGATCCGAATATTCCGTTGAGGTGAGAGCCGGACAGACGCTGGTGCTGGAGAAGCTTGTGAATCTCTATGCCCCAAAGAGTCAGGAGTCGAAGGGGAAGACGCTGCCTGAGCTGCGGGCGTTCGCGCTTTCCGAACTGAAACAGGATGAAGAGCTCGGCTTTGCAGCACTGGCAGAAGAAACTGCCCAATACCGGGCGTAAACAGACTGGCGGCTCCGGAAGCGCTGAGCAAAATTAATAAAATGCAAATGCACTGTCAACTCTTTAAGGAGAAGACAGTGCATTTGCTATCAGCCCAGGCAGTGCCGGATCATGGGTTGTATCGGATCAGGCGGCCTCTTCTTCCGCCATCTCAGCCAGGTTCTCCCCGCAGAACAGGTTGATCACATCTTCGACCATCTGTTCGTCACGGTCCGCCAGAATGCCGGCCGCAAGCCAGTAAGCATAGGGGCCTTCGTTGTACTGAGTCATTGCCACCGGGTCGCTGCCGTAACGGAGCTCGGTGTGGAACGTGGTGGCCGGTGTGTCGGGCAGCAGGAAGAAGTACTCAAACTCGCCCGCGTCCGCATCCTCGGTCTTGTAGAGATAGCCGTTCATCATGCCGGCGATGGACATGGGCTCGACATACTTGTACTCATGGCTGAAGACCACTTCACCGGCTTCATCCAGACCGGAGATCGTGCTGCCGTCGAACACGAGCTGAGAAACACCGTTGATGAACAGGCAGTCAAACTGTGCTCCGTTGGAGCCGTCGCCAAAGGCGTCGATGGCTTCCTGACCGTAGATCGTGCCGTTGCAGGCGGCCTTCAGCATCTCCGCCACCTCAGGCGCGGCTTCGTCGCCGACTACTTCGGCGCAGGCGTCCAGCCAGATCTGGTCATACTCCGGAGCCGTAATGATGGGGAAGAGCGCGTCATAGGTGCCGCTCACGTCTGCAAGAAGCTGTTCGGCAGCTGCCGCATCGCCGTCTTTTTCGGCTGCGCTGCTACGGATCACATAGACCGTCGGCTGATCGAAGGGTGCGCCGTAGGCCGCCGCCACTTCCTCGTTGTAGAAGCCGGCGCCGACCAGATCCTCTTCGCCGGCCGCCTTCACGATGCTGACGTTCTCCGCCGCGCAATCCGTGAACACGGTGACCGGGGTCCCGAACTCCGGAATCTCATAGCCGCCGGCATAGCCCGTGATGCTGCCGATCCAGAAGCAGTTTTCGCCGGCGGTGATGGTGACATCGGACGCCGTGCAGTTGGTGAACTCCTCCGCGCCAAAGCCGCAGCCGGAGACGCCGCCGAGACCGTAGCAGTCATTCCCTGCGGTGACGGTGCCGGTGGCTGTGCAGTTGACCAAAGAGGTCAGCTCCAGGCCGCCGCCGACGATGCCGGCGTTGGCCGTGCCGTCCGGGATCACGATGTCCGCCGCAGCGCTGCAGTTGACGATCTGGCTGGCCATACCGGCGCCGACAACGCCGCCGTACATGCCTTCGGCGCTCAGCTCGCTTGCGTATGCCGTCACCTTGCCGCCGACCAGGTTGATGTCATGGACGACTGAGCTGAAGGAATATCCGACCGCATCCGCGACCATGATGGTGCCTTCGACAGAGGCGTTCTCGAGGGTGAAGTTGCCGACCTGGGTGTTGGCGATGCAGCCAAAGAGGCCGACTGCGATTCCGTCTTCGCCGGTGATGGTGAGGTTGCGGATCGTATAGCCGTTACCGTCAAAGGTACCGGTAAAAGCGGTTTCCGAAGCAGGGATCTCCTGCTCTTCCTCGCTCTCGCCGGAGGGCGCGAAGGCGCCGATGGGCGTCCACTCGACCCCGGCAAGGTCGATGTCCGCGCCAAGGACATAGTCTGCGGTCAAATCCTGTGCCATCGCGGCCAGTTCTTCCGCTGTTGTGACGGTGATCACGTCGTTTCCTTCCGCGCCGGCAAATGCGCCCAGACTGAGCAGCATCGCCATCACGCAGACAATTGCCAATAGCTTTTTCATGATTCTCTCCTTTTTCTATTCACTCGTTAGACTCGGCTAACTGACGGAATTATATAACACTAACTCATGCTTGTCAAGCTGAATTGCGGATAAAAACAAATCTGGTATTTTCTGAAATGATGTGCTATGATACGGTTAATCACAACAAACAGGCCGGATGCCGGTTTCTGGATATGGGGGAACGGATATGAAATATGTCAGGGTATACTGGACGCTGTTTGCGCCGATGATCAGGCGGAGCATCACCAGGCGATACGGAGCGGAACTGGCAGAGCGGTCGATCCGGCAGGGCAAGGAAGAATACCGGAAGCTGCTGGCGCACGCGGACGACCTGGGACCCGGCAATCCCATGGCGACGAACGCGTATTTTGCCTATGTTTTCGCCGCCGCGTGGCTCGGCAGCGGAAGACAGATCACGCCGGACGGGATGGGAGAGGTCATGGCCGACGTGCTGGAGAGCAGGCTGCTTCGCACGGTCTTCGGGATGACCGACCTCAACCGGACGCCGAAGAAATGGGAAAAGGACATGCGGAAGTACGAAGCGTGGTTCGCCGCCCACGGAAAAGACTATCCCGTCAACTGGAATGTCAGCTTTGACACAGGCGTGCACCGGGACGGGAGCTACTACTATTTTACCCGCTGTCCCATCTGCGAGTTCTGCCGGCGGGAAGGCATTGCGGAGCTGATGCCCGCGCTCTGCGCCACCGACGAGGTGATGTTCCGCCTGCAGCACGGAAAGCTGCACCGGGAGCACACCATCGCAAACGGCGACGGCGTCTGCGACTACTGGGTGGTCGGGGACAGGGTGAAGGACCCGCAGTGACGGCTTCGCCGACGAAAGGCTATCTCCCGGAGACAGGGGCCAGCGATCGTTTTCGTCTGACAAATGTACGAAAGCAGCGACCGGTTTGAGGAAGAGGAAGCCGCATAAATGATAAAGTAAGGTCAAAAAGATCAGGCAGGAGCCCGGAAGCACGAGAATCGTGCCGCCGGGCTCCTGTGTTCGGGATATGACGTTGATACTATTTGTCAGCAAAAGGCAATCACGCGGTCAGCGATCTCTTGAACAAGTTCGGGATCATGTGTGATCACGATCACGGTTTTGCCCGTATCCCGTAATTGTCTCAGCAGATCCGCAACCTGGCGCATGTGCCTGAGGTCAAGACCGCTGGTGGGCTCGTCAAAGAGCAGGACCGGATTTTTTGCTACTACGCCGCCGGCAATGGCGACTCGCTGTTTCTGCCCGCCGGAGAGCGCCATGGGGTGGATATCGGAAAGATACGACAGATCCAGCTGTTCCAGGACCTTTCGGGCCAGAGGCTCTCTTTCCTGCTTCGATACGGACTCCGGCATGCTCAGCATGACCTCCTCCAGCACGCTGTCGGTGAAAAGCTGGTGGTTTACATCCTGCATGATCATGTAGCAGAGCGAAGGGCGCATCTTCGGTTTCCACTCCCGACCTTCAAAGCGTACACTGCCGCGGCTTTTCCGCTCAAGTCCGCAGAGTACCCGGGCAAAAGTGCTTTTCCCCGCTCCGTTTTTCCCCACGATCGCGGTGATCTTCCCACGCGGGATACAGAGATATGGAATATGGATGCCGTTTTCCGAATGCTTGTAGTGAAACTCCAGATCCTCGCAGACCAGCACATCCTCCGCGGAGACGGTCTCCGTTTCCGGCATGGCGATGGGCGTAAAAGAGCGCAGACCCCGCTCTCCGGCCTGGGCGTTATCCATCCGACGAATCTGGTCCCCGGGAATTTCTTCCGCAAGCTTTCCGTCTCGCAGAAGGAGCAGCCGATCAGCCAGCGCGGTGAGATAGTACAGCCGGTGTTCCGCCACAACGACGGTTTTGCCCTTCGCTTTCCAGAGAGCCAGAACCTTTGCCAGCTCTTCGATCCCTGCCGCGTCCAGGTTGGAGGAAGGCTCGTCAAGCACCATGATCTCCGGCTCTGCCACCGCGACAGAGGCGCAGGCCACCTTTTGCTTTTCTCCGCCGGACAGGGCAAAGATGCTTCGATCCATGAGCGGCTCCATGTACATCTCCTGTACGATACGACGGATATTCTTCCGAATCTCGTCAGGCGGTGTGCACAGGTTTTCAGAGGCAAAGGCCAGTTCGCTGGTGGTGTCTACATTAAAAAACTGGCTGCGCGGATTCTGAAAAACGCTTCCCACATGCGGAGCCAGGTCGCCGATGCCGGAGGATTGTACATCCATCCCGCAGACAGAGACTGTCCCAGAAAGCTCCCCCTCATAGTAATGGGGCACAAGCCCGTTGATGAGCCGGGTGACCGTGGTTTTTCCGCAGCCGGAATCCCCGGCCAGCACAACGAACTCGCCCTTTTTTACGGTAAGCGTCAAACCGTCTACTCCACGGGTTTTCTGCTGCTTGCCAAAGGCGTCGGTGTTCTTATAGTGAAAGGATACGTCTTGAAACTTGATCATCGCAGCACCAGCATATAAATGAGAAATCCCAGACTCAGCGCAACCAGCGCCCAGTCCCACAACTCCATTTTTACGCGGCAGATGTGGGTTCTGGGCTTGCCGGGGTTTAGACCCTTCGTCAGGGACGCGGCAGAGAGCTCGTCCCCGATCCGCAGCGTGGACATCATCAGGGGCACGACCTCATACTCGATCTGTTTCAGCAAACCGCCGTTTTTTCCTGTGAGCCGGATTCCCCGCAGCCGCATGGCGTCCCGGATCGCATGGCTCTCCTCGGCCAAGGTTGGAAAAAAGCGGAACATAACAGAAAGCGGAATGCTGATCTGGTCGGGAACGCGCATCTGTTTCAGTGCCGTCACAAACTCGCTGACCGTCGTGGAACACATCATGTAATAGGCAAAAGCATAACCTACCAGAATGCGGGAAAAGGGGCCTAGAGTGATCACAATAAGCAGGTTTATTGTTCCCGTTGTACAGGGGATGAGTACCGCTTCGCCGAAGAACATAACAAGGCAAACAAGGCCATAGAGCAGCGCTGTGCGATACCGCCGGATGATCACAAACAGGACGAGCGGGATAGCAGCGCAGACAATACGCAGCAGAAAATCTGTCCCCGTAAAGCCTGTGCCGATGATCACGACGTTGATAACAACCAGCAGCAAAAGTTTTGTCCGCGGATCGAGGATACTTTTATAGCCCTCGTTCCCGTACTGGAAAAATTGCATCGGTTCAGGCCATACCGGCCTTGACGAAGTGCTTTTTCAGAATTTTGGCGCCAAGGAAGCCGCCCAGCAGACCGCCGAGGAATATGGTCACAATCAGGACCCAGAACATCCAGCTGGGGGTCAGCTTGCTCAGGGCGTCCACATAGGCGTCGCCGTAGCCGGGACGCAGGCTTTCAAAATACGCGTCGCGGAAGCCAAAGAACATGGGCAGGGCCATGCCGACGATCCAGAGAGAAAAGATGCCGCAGCTCAGCGGCGCTTTTTTGATGCTGAGATAGTCAGAACCCTTCAGATAAAGATCCGCCACCAGTCCGGCAACGACGCCGAAGAGGATGGAGAGCCAGGGGCGGCCGAGCAGAAAGGTGAGCAGGCCGAGCAAGGTTCCCATGATGGTGACCATGCCAAACTTCCTGGCACGGGTCAGGAACAGCATAAAGGGAATCCCGCCGATCAGCGCGCAGAGGGCAGGCATGATGACCATCATGATAGGGATATACCCTACGAAGGCCACGATAAAGACGATGGCGAAATACAGGGCCGTAAAGATACCGATGTTGATCAGGTCTTTTGCGTTCAGTTTCTTGTCCATTTGTGTTTCTCCTTTTTCTTTCTTTTTTCACAAGAGCGGGCTTACCGGGCAAAGCCCCGGATCTCACTTCTCTTGGTGACCATGGTGTAGTAGAGGCCGTTTCTTGCCATGAGTTCGCGATGTGTGCCTCTCTCTTGAATCTCTCCGTCTTCGATAACCAGGATCTGGTCGGCGCTCTCGATGGTGTTGAGACGGTGGGCAATAACCAGCAAAGTCTTGCCTTTCACCAGTTCGGAGATTGCCGCCTGAATATGGCTTTCGTTGTCGGCGTCCACCGAGGCGGTTGCCTCGTCCAGGATGACGATGGGGGCGTCTTTCAGAATGCAGCGGGCAATGGAGATACGCTGCTGCTCGCCGCCGGAGAGACTGGCGCCACCCTCGCCGATGACGGTATCGAATCCGTTCGGTAAGGCCATGATGAAGTCATAGCAGCGGGCTTTTTTCGCTGCCTCCTCCACCTCTTCCCGGGTTGCGGCCATGTGTCCAATGGCGATGTTGTTGTAGACCGTGTCCTGGAACAGATAGACCCGCTGGAATACCATGCTGATGTTGTCCATCAGCGAAGCCAGGGGCACTGTCCTGATGTCCACGCCCCGCAGCAGCACCTCGCCCTGATGCACATCCCAGAACCGGGGCAGCAAATTGGCGATCGTGCTCTTGCCGCTGCCCGAGGGTCCGACCAGGGCGGTCATGCTGTCCTTGGGGACCGTGAAAGAAACATTCTTCAAGACCTCGCGCTTATCATAACCAAAGCTGACGTTCCTGAACTCGATCTCCGCGCAGCTGCTTTTCTCCGGGATGGCGGCGCTTCCGCTGTTGTCCAGCTCCGGCTCATGAAAGACCGCTTCAATGCGGTCCAGGCAGGCGTTCATTACGGTAAGCCGCGCCACCTGCCCGTAGAAGGCCTTCAACGGAGAGAACAGCTCAAACACAAAAAGCAGCATCCCGATAAACATAGCAAGATTCAGGGTCCCGTCCTGATACAGAAGCCAGCTCAGGCCCAGCATAGCGGCTGAACCGATGCCGTAGGTCAGATTGATGGCCCGCGACCAGGGGGCGTAGTCGACCTCAAATTCGATGTTTTTGTCACAGTTGACCTGAAAACTCTCGCTCAGCTCTCTGGACTTCTCCCCCAGCAGGTTATAGGTTTTGATGATGCCGATGCCCTCGGTGAAGTCGATCACCGCGTCCGTAACCTGCTGCGCGGCAGCCTGCCGCTCGTCCGAGTGCATAAGGGCGTTTTTCTTCATCGCCTCGCCGATGCCGTAGATGATCCCGGTGACAATAAGCGCCGCGGCGCCAAGCCGCCAGTCAAAGGCGAACATAAAGAGGACAAAGATCGCCGCAGAGAAGAGATAGCTCATCAGATCCGCCAGCACCATCATCAGATTTTCTTCGATAAACACCATATCCGTGGACAGCACCGAGCTGATGCGGCCGATGTTGCCCTCGGTAAAGAAGCCCATGGGCATGCGCCTCAGATGCGCGCCAAGCTTCTTGCGCAGATCGGCGAGCATCTCAAATCCGGCTCCGGACTGCAGCCGGTCGGCCAGATTCTGAAACAGGCACTGAAGCGCGAGACAGAGCACCAGCGCCGCGCCTGCCCAGATGCAGCTTTTCCCGGTGACGCTGTTTTCCAAAAACGCGGCGATCATAAAGTACGCGGCGACGATAGGGGCTTTGCCCAGGAAGGCCTTCAGGAAAGAGCAAACCGCTGCAAGCCGGATCCTGGTCCTGTAGCCCTCAGCCAGCCGCAGAATGCGGCGTACCAGCGCGATCATCCTCTCACCTCCCACTGGACGCTCTGCTCGGCAGCATGCCAGAGCCTGCGGTAAACCGCCGAGTTCTGCAGCAGCTCCTCATGTGTGCCCTGTGCCTCCACATGGCCGTTATCCAGCACCACGATCTTATCGGCGCCAACAACAGTATGAAGCCGGTGGGCGATGATCAGCACCGTTTTCCCGCGTATCACTTCCGAAATCGCCATATTCATCTTCTCCTCGTTTTCCGGGTCGATGAAGGCTGTGGCCTCGTCCAGTACGATCACGGGGGCGTCTTTCAAAAGCGCCCGTGCAAGAGAGATCCGCTGCCGCTCCCCGCCGGACAGCATCTTGCCGCCATCGCCCGCCTGGGTGTCGATCCCCTTGGGGAAGCGGGCAAGGAATTCATCACACTGAGCAAGCCGCGCAGCGCGCAGCACTTCCTCCCGTGTGGCGTCCGGCCGCCCGATGCGGATATTCTCATAAAGGCTGGTGTTGAATAAAAACTGCTCCTGAGAGACGAAAGAGATTTGATCGTTCAGCGCTTCTACCCGCATATCCGTAATGTCCTGGCCGCCCAGAGTAATGCGGCCGCCGTTGAGGTCATAGAAATGAACAAGCAGCTTTGCCAGCGTGCTCTTGCCGCTGCCGCTCTCGCCCACCAAAGCCACCATCTGGCCCTCTTTGAGCTCCAGGTCAATGCCGTGGATGACCTCATTTTCCTTGTAGGAAAAATGCACGTCCTCAAAACGGATGTCGTGGTTTTTGCCCTCAAAGGCTCTGTCGGCGCTTTTCACCGGAGGGTGATCCAGCAGGCGTTCCAGCTCCTCGATCTTATAGTTCAGCTGCGGGATCTTGCCGCCAAAACTCATGGCTTTGATGAGCGGGGCGCCGATGCCAAAGGACATGCACAGCACCAGAATATAATCGGCCAGCGTGCTCCAGCCCCTGAGTACAAACCAGCCGCCAATGGGCAGGGTGAACAGCGCCACGCAGGGCAGGATGCTGGAATAAAGCGCCATCCAGGGCCAGCAGACCTTGTACCAGTCAAGAGTCATGTCCCGGTAGTAGTTGATGTCGTGCTCGAAGCGTTCATAGCTCTCGCCGTCCCGATTGAAGACCTTGACGACCTCCATGCCGTTGATGTATTCGATAATGGTATTGTTCATTCTGGCTGCGGCGGCATAGTAAGCTTCCATGCGGCTCATGCCGAGTTTGAACATCATGCCCATAGCCAGCATCCCGATGGGCAGGGCGGCCAGGCTCAGCAAAGCCAGCTTCCAGTCCACAAAAAACATGGCGATCAAAACCGCCGCCGGCGTGAACAGATTTCCGATTCCCTCAGGAATCGCGTGAGCAAGCAGGATCTCAATCGTCTCGATGTCATCGGTGAAGACCTTCTTGATACGCCCGTTGCCCAGCTCCCGGATGACGCCGAGAGGCTGCTTCTCCAGCTTCCCCTGCAGGGCAATGCGGAGATTCTTGAGGGTGTTGTAGGCGCTCAGATGGCTCAGACTCAGCCCGTGCACGTACAGGATGGCGTTGCCCGCCAGGCACAGCGCCGTGATCGCCGCCTGAAGCAGTACAAAGCCAAAGCTGATGCTTCCGCCCTCTGTCAGCGGAGCGATGATCCGATACAGCAGGAAGTACGGGACCACGCTTAAAATAACGGCAATCGTCACGGAAACCGCCGCGCGTTTGGTGTACTTCATGTACTCGCCCATATAGGGGCGAACTTTATTAAACAATTGATTCCCTCCCGTTTGTTAGATTTATCTAACTTGCATTCAAACGTTTGGGCTTCCTCAGAAGCCCAAAACGGAAGTCCAGTTAAACAGTTTCGCTACGGCCTCGCTGTGCCGCAAAGCCTTTTCCTTTGGCAGGCCGTGAATGACAGGCTCAAACATGGTGGACCAGTAAGCTGTCAGCAGCATGTGGAGTTCTTCCTCTTCGATCAGGAAGGGGGAAATGCCCCGCCGGTACGCCTCCACCGCAAAGCGATAGGAGCGGTCAGTCACATCACTGACGAAATCATGGATAAAGTTTGCGTACCTGGTCCCTTCGGCATGGCACAGGAGAAGCCGAAAACCGTCAAAGTCGTTATACAGCATCTCTACGGTTCGCCGCTGCGTCTCCGGCGTCAGCTCCCAGACGCGGCGCATATCCTGATTGTTCAGGCGATCATAGTTGAAGGTTTCGGTACTGTCGCTGTACGCTGCCAGAGTTGCAAGCGTCGGCGCAACAATCGCGTCAAACAGCTCTTCCTTGTTCTTGTAGCGGTTATAGAACGCGCCGGTCGTCACCCCCGCCTTTTTACAGACTTCCCTCAGGGACACCTTTTCATACGGCTTGGAGAGGAACTCCTCCCGCGCACAGGCGAGAATGCGCGGATCGATACTCTTATCCTGGCTGGAAATATCCTCACCTCCCAAGGCGATAACATTGTTATTAATAACAGCGTTATTATATGCGCAGGATGCTTCCGTGTCAAGAAAAAGTTTGCCGAGGCTTCGCTGCTTCGCGCTGGCGCATGATTTGAAGCGGTTGGTATATTTGTGAAATCCCGCCTGCATGCCTTGAAAATTATTCCTTGATCTGCTATAATAGTTAGCCAAGGCTAACGACCTGTTTGTGCCCATCAGCCAAGGGTCCCGGGTGGACGGTTGTGTGATGGGCGTTTTGCCGAGCACCGGTTAGGCGGTGCTAACGGAGAAGGTTTCTTCATGAAGACGGAAGCAGAGATCATCCGGCGATTTTCACACTGCTGAAGTAACCGGCGGATGCAGCCGCAACATGAAAGACAGGGAAGAAGAGGCGACAGAATGTATCTTGAAATCTGTGATCTGAAAAAAAGCTATGGAGAGGGCAGCAGTCATACACAGGTGCTGCGCGGCATTTCCACCGGTATCGACGGGGGGAAGATCTGTGCGATTCTCGGCCCCAGCGGATCGGGCAAATCCACGCTCCTCAACTGCATAGGCGGTCTGGAAACCGCAGACAGCGGCGCGATTTTGGTGGACGGGATCGACATCTGCGATCTCAAAGCAGCGGAGCTTTCCGAATACCGCCGCGATAAGCTGGGCTTTGTTTTTCAGTTTTATAATCTGGTTCCGAATCTGACGGTGCGGGAGAATATCCAGGTCTGCCAGTACCTGACGGCCTCTCCGCTGCCCATTGACGAGTTGCTGGAGACCCTGGGCCTGACGGAGCACCAGAAGAAGTTCCCGTCCCAGATCTCCGGCGGACAGCAGCAGCGCTGCGCCATTGCGCGGGCGCTGATCAAGAATCCGCAGCTTCTGCTCTGCGACGAGCCCACCGGCGCGCTGGACTCGGTCTCCAGCCGGGAGATCCTGATGCTCATTGAGCAGATCAACCGGAAATACGGGACCACAATCCTGCTGGTCACGCACAACACCGCGATCCGGCGCATGGCCCACAAGGTGCTGCAGATCCGGGACGGCCGGATCACGGAGGAAGCGGAAAACGAGCGCCCGGTCTCCGCAGCTGAGCTGGAGGAGCTTTAAGATGCAGCGGATCCTGCGAAGAAAAATGCTCCGGGAGCTGCGGGCAAACTGGCTGCGGTATCTCGCTCTGGGCCTTGTGATCGTTTTTGCCATATACCTGATTGTGAGCCTGATCGGCGCGGCGGATACGGTCATTGTCGGAAGCGCCGAGCATGCGGAGGCAAATCATCTGGAGGACGGGCAGTTTACGGTGTTTGTCCCGCTGACAGACGGGGCGCTGCGCGGCCTTGCGCGGGACGGCGTGACGGTCGAGCCTATGTTCTGCCTGGACTATGAGCGCGATAACGGAAGCGTACTGCGCGTTTTTCATCTGCGCAGAGAGATCGACCTTGCTGAGCTCGAAACGGGCGTCCTTCCGGGAAGTGCGGACGAGATCGCGCTGGAAAAACGGTACTGTGAAGCCAATGGACTTCATGTGGGCGATGCGATCACTCTGGCGGGAGAGAAGCTGACCGTCAGCGGCATTGTGACCTCGCCGGATTATGACACGCCCTTCCGCTCCATGGGCGACAGCACGGTAGACAGCGCCAACTTCGGCCCGGCCTTTGTGACGGACGCGCTCTATGAGCGGCTGCAAAGCAGCAATAAGGCGCTGCAGGCGGAGGAATACCTCTATGCCTACCGGCTGAACGGCGCCATGAGCAGCAGGGAGCTCCGCGAACGCGTGAAGGAGCTCCGATTTGACCCGGCGGAGGTGACGGATCCCTGGTTCCGCCAGTATTGGGACCAGACCTACGGAAAACGGAACGAGCTTTTAAACGGCGCGGACGACCTGTCCAGCGGGAACAGGGAGCTCAGCGATGCGCTGCGCGAACTGAACGACACCGTGACCGGCGACGCGCTCACGCCGGTGAGACCCTACCTGCCGGAGGAGCTGTTTGAGGCGGTATCGAAGCTGAGCGAGGCCGGCGCGGAGGGTGCTGATGAACTGAGCGGCGCCGTCCATGAGATCGCGGAAAAATACCTGCCGGAAGATCTGTCCAATCTGTGCAGTTTTACGGCCGCGGAAGACAACACCCGCATCGGCGGCGCAGCGGACGACGTCATCATCAACAAGTACGCAAGTCTTGTGGCAGGCGTCATCATTCTGGCGCTGCTGGGCTATGTGATCTCGGTCTTCGTGATCCACAGTATTGAGTCCGAACAGAGCGTGATCGGTACGCTTTACGCCCTCGGCGTGGGTCGAAAGGATCTGCTGCGCCATTATCTGACGCTGCCGGTCTGCATCAGCTTCCTCGCGGGGCTGATCGGGACGATCGTCGGCTACAGCAGATACGGCGTGCCCCTGCAGACGGCGGATACCTATGCCTATTTCTCCGTGCCGGCGCTGGACACCGTTGTTGAGCTGCCGGTGATCCTCTATGGCGTCGTCATGCCGCCGCTGGTCACGGCATTGGTCAATGCCGCGGTTATCCGGCACAAGCTCTCCAGACCCGCGCTGCAGATGATCCGCGGCGAGGAGAAGCGCCGGGATGTGTCGGAGATCGACCTGAAGAACATGGGTTTTCTCCGCCGATTTCAGCTGCGCCAGATGCTGCGGGAGGGGAGAAGCGCCGTCGGCGTGGTGCTGGGCATCTTTGTCTGTCTGCTTCTGATGATGATCGGCATCAACGCCTATGTGCTCTGCATCCACGTGGGGCGGGACAATGTGGCGGATACAAAATACGAGTATATGTATCTGTACAAGTATCCGGAGGAACATGCGCCGGAAGGCGGCAGCCCGGCCTACGCCGAGACGCTGAAAAAGGAAGTTCTGGGCTACAATCTGGACGTCACGGTCCTGGGTCTGGAGCCGGACAATCCGTATTTTGACGCGAGCCCTGCAAAGAGCCAGAGCCGCGTACAGATCAGCTCGGCCATGGCGCAGAAGTATGGGCTTTCCGTCGGCGAGCAGCTGGTGCTCAACGACCTGCAGAACGACCGAAGCTATGCCTTCACGGTGGACGGCATCGTGGAATATGCCCCGGCGTTCTTTGTCTTCATGGATATCGGCTCGATGCGGGAGCTCTTCGGCATGCCGGAGGATTACTACAACGTGGTATTCTCCGACTGTGACCTGGAGATCGAATCCGGCAGGCTTTACAGCGTCAGCAGCAAGGCGGACGTGGTCAAGGCGGCCGATGTATTCGTCAATCTGATGTACTCCATGGTCTATACCATGATCATCGCCTCCGCGGTCATCATGGCCATCGTGATGTATCTGATGATGAAGGTGATGTTGGACCGCTCGGCCAAAAGCATCGCGCTCT
Organism: Oscillospiraceae bacterium; assembly: GCA_017458065.1. Taxonomy (GTDB): domain Bacteria; phylum Bacillota; class Clostridia; order Oscillospirales; family Oscillospiraceae; genus Limivicinus. Next base: position 61,272 of record JAFTGD010000042.1, on the reverse strand, counting down.
TTAAGGTCTTCGGATACCGGAAAGGGGAGATCAGCAGGCTGTTTCTGGACGGGAATACGGTTTTAATCCTTGTGGGGACGCTGCTTTCCATCCCCCTGTCGAAGATCATCATGGACGCCATGTATCCCTATCTGGTGTCCAATGTGGCCTGCGCGATCAATCTGCATATGGCCCCCTGGGTCTATGGCGTGCTGTTCATCGGCTGCATGCTGATCTATGCCGTCATCCACGTCTTCCTGATGAGACGGATCCGGAAGATCCCGGCCAATGAGATCTTGAAAAACAGAGAGTAAAAGACCGGAGAATTCCATATAACAAGAATGGCAGAAAGGCTGGAGAGAGGTATGAAGAAGCACACGACAGAAAGAAGGCAGCCGGCGCAGACCTTCACGCCGGAAAAGGACGGCCGGTTGGCCGGATCATTGGGGTGAACAGGAAAGATGAGTCTATTATACAGATTTTTAAAGCCTCTTGTACGCAAGGTCGTCAAGGGCAGCTCACTCCATCAGGAGGAGAGCTACGAGGAATTCAAACAGGCGTCTTACGACGTTCAAAAGAAATTCAAGTTCAAGCTGCCCTCAATCCGAGGCTATGAATTCCGGGACGAACAGCTGGACGGCTTCCATATCATCGTGGGAAAGAAAGCGGGCAGCGAGCCGGACCGCGCCGTGGTCTATTTCCCGGGCGGAGGCTCCCGCCGCTGGCAGCTTCCTTTTCGGAGTTCCATCAAGCATTATATCTCGGGGACCGGCGCGGAGCTTTGGATCCCGCTGTACCCGCTGCTGCCGGACTTCGATCTGATGGACGAGACGGAATTCACGATCCGGGTCCACGAGAGGATGCTGCGGCGCTTCAAGCCAGAAAACATCGTCTGGCTGGGCTTCTCCGGCGGGGCGGACGTGCTGATGCAGGCCGGGCGGCACATGGTGCAGAAATACTCCACGCTTCCCATGCCGGGGCTGATGATCCCGGTGTCCGTATCCGGCCTGCTGATGAGCGAGGAAGCCAAGGCGCGCATGAAGGAGATCGACCCGCGAGACCCGCTTCTGCACTGGGACATGTTCGATACCATGGTGAAGTACTATAACCCGAACGGCGATCTGCCGCAGTATATCCTGGGCAAGGCGGACGAGGACGACTATACCGGCTTCCCAAAGATCATCATGTACTTTGCCGGGGACGAGGTCTTCGCAGGCATCGCCCCGGACTATGAAAAGTCCTTTCTCCGCTGCGGCGTCAAGGACTATGAGATCAAGATCGAGCCCGGCATGTTCCACAGCTGGCCGGTCTTCACCTTTGTCAAGGAAGGACGGGACGGTGAAAGGGAGATCGTCGAGGACATCAACGCGTTTTTCCGTCAAAGGAAGAATAGGTAACGAAGCATCAACGTTTACCAAAGGAGAGATCGATGAACAAGACGCTTGTAACACCGATCGGGGAGTTTTCCTCTCAGATCGAAACGATACAGGGGAAATCCATAGAAGGCTACCTCGGCGTTCCCTACGCGCGGGCGGGATCAGAGTTTTATCGCGTGAAGAAAGGGCTCATCCTGTTAAACCCCATCATCGGTCTCATTATAGGTCTTGTGCTGGGAGCTGCCCTGCCCAGCCCGATAAAGGCGATCTCCTACGTCCTGCGGAATCTGGGTGAAGGATTGATGTATCTGATCCCCTTGGCCTACTGAAGGGCAAAAGAATAAAGCATGTATCCACTTGTCGCATGGCAGGCGGATATTTTATTCGTATTCTTTTCTCAAAAGCTATGGCACTTTGGAGGGAAGTGTGCTATTATATGGTTAGATATAGCTAACAAACAACAAAAAAGGATCAGCCTTTGAATGATCAAGATCGATCAAGGAGACAAACGATGCTGACGACAATCTTTCTCACCCTGCTCATGTGCCTGCTTCTTTTTCTGATGATCTGGGCGGCCACGTACTTTCTGCCGTGGAAAAGGCTGATGGACTTTTTCCCGGAGGATATCCGGGAAAAGGCGAAGGACCACAAGCCGCCGTTTCCGGCCGCGCCGGTGATCGGCTGGGTCTGTATGGCGCTGTGTATGCTGGGCTTTCTCGGCGTGATCGTCTACGGCGGCTGGGACGGCATCCGGCAGGGATACGGCTTCGGGCAGTTCCTCAAGCGCTTCCTCATTATCCTGTTCGGCGTGAAGGCCTTTGATATCCTCGCCCTGGACTATGTTTTGATCACAAAAACGCAGTTTTTCCAGCATTATCTGCCGGAAACAAAGGGATGTGCCGGGTATCATCAATTCGGCTATAACCGCAGCGAGCAGCTCAGACAGATCGTTACGCTGCCTTTTGCCGCAGTACTGACAGCGTGGATCTGCTCCATTTTATGAGGAGGTCATATGAAAGGCCTGATGGACAGCGAAGCGCTGAAGAAGTATCCGCCGGAGCGGCGGGAAAACGGTCTGCTGATCAGCAGAGAATGGCGATAGGGGGCAGAAAGAATGGACAAATATCTCAAGATGTTTGAACCGGCGATGAAAAGGTGGCTGGCGGAGCACTATACGCCGGCGGAAGCAAAAACGCGCTGGGAGAGGACGGTTGCCCTCGACGAGCAGTGGATCCGGGAAGAGGGCGACCTTGGCGGACGGAAGAACCCGATGGCCAACAACCTGCTGGAAGCCTACGCCTTCTTCGCTTTCTATGAGGCGGTCGACCGGGCGTTCGGCAAGGAGGATCTGCAGATCCTGATCGACGCGGCCATGGGGAAAAGCCTGCGCATGCTCGCCCATTTCGATATGAACAAGCTGCTGAAGCACCGCTGGATCGTCCGGCTGTTCTACCGGTATCTGGAGAACTACAAGAAAAAAGCCGACAGGCTTCGCGGCAACGCCTGGGGGAACACCTGGAAGATCCGGCTGAATCCGGAGGGGCATGACAAGGGGATCGCCTTTGTCTACGATACCTGCCCGCTGAACGATTTTGCCCGACGGCACGGGTATATCGATTTCCTCCCGAATCTGTGCTACATCGACCAGCTCACCTGCGGCGCAGCTCACGGCAAGCTGATCCGTCACAAGACTCTGGCAGACGGCGACGGGGAATGCAACTACTGGGTCCTGGGGGATCAGGAGCCGGAGGCCCTCCGCGACGTCGGCTCCAAGTAAGCTGTTAAGAGGGGAGAGGAGAACGAATGAAGACCGTCAGGAAGACCAGAAGAATGCTGATCGTCGGAATCATCGGATGCCTCCTCTACGTGATTGGCGATTTGGGGAATCTTTTGGCTCTCCTTCCCTGGCTGATCAAGCAGCTGGATCACGGAACAGAATCCTTCGGACATGCTCTGGTGCTGATGATGGGTCTGATCCTGTTGAAGAAAATGGCCGAAACAGGGGAAATATCCTGATTGCCGCGGCGGCAAACGCACGGCGGCGACCTCTTTGAGCGCCTGCAGAAGGAATACTGCAAGCGCGTCAACCGCTGCCGGCCGTGGCTCTCTCAAATAATACTCAGAGGTAAAGAAGAATGTTGGCATCCATGATAAAACTCAGCGGATTGACCGGCGAGCAGGTGCATGAGATCTCCTGCCGGATTGCGGATACATTCTATGATTACAAATACAGTGAGGACGACCTCGGCCTGATAAAATATATCAGGTCCCGTGAGGACATGCGCGCTTACATGGAGGCCATCATACAGGCTTCCTACAACAGCGGGCTTCTTTATACCACGTCCGAAAAACAGGAGGGCTTTCTGGTCCTGTCCGGGGACGGCGTCGGGTCCATCGGGTTTGCGGACGGCATGAAAATGATTTTTGCCGAGAAAAAGGCGCTTGGCGGTCTTAAAAATATGAAGTCTTTTATCCGGGCCTGCTTTGCGGAGGGAAACACCATTGAGACGAGAATGCGGAAAGCAAAGCGGAAGTTTATCCGGATCGAAGTTCTCGTCGTCCGGCCCGAGTATCAGAAGCAGGGCTACATGCGGCGGATGATGGAGTACGTTTACGCACTCGCCGACGAAAGAGGGCTTCCGGTGATCCTTGACACGGACGACAAGGACAAGAGCCTCCGGTATCAGCATCTTGGGATGACGCTCGACCGCGTCAGAAATTGCGGAGAAAAGTTCCACATGTACGATCTGATGCGGGAAGCCGGAGCTGCGCTGAAATGAGTCTGACGATCCTTTTGACAGTGATTATGATGGCGCTGCTGTGGCTGATGATCTGGTCCGCCACGGTGACGCTTCCCTATAAGGGCTTGATCAAGAACTTCCCGAAAGACGTGCAGGAACGCCTTGAGCCAAGGCTGAACCACCTGCCAATGAGCGCAAAGCGCATGGCCGGTTGGGCGGCGCTTTTACTGATCCTGGCCATGATGATCGGCGTGTTCATCTGGGGCGGTCTGGACGGAGTCAAACAGGGTTACGGCTTTGGGCAGCTGTTCTTGCGCTTCTTAATAATTGGCTTCGGCGTGAAGGCATTCGACATTATCGGCTTGGACTATTTCCTGCTGACGAAGACGCACTTCTTTCAGCGCTTCTTTCCGGAGGCCGAGGGCTGTGCCGGTTGGCAGGACTTCGGATATAACCGCAGGCAGCAGCTCGGACAGATCGTTATGACTCCCGTCGTCTGTGCGCTGACGGCCTGGATCCTTACGCTGATCGCGAAAGCATGACGATCCATGAATCGGAGGGATTAGAATGAGCTTATTATACAGTCTGTTGAAGCCCATCGTACGCAAAGTCGTCAAGGGCAGCTCACTCCATCAGGAGGAGAGCTACGAGGAATTCAAGCAGGAGTCCTATGACGTTCAAAAGAAATTCAAATTCAAGCTGCCCTCGCTCCGAGGCTATGAATTCCGGGACGAACAGCTGGACGGCTTCCATATCATCGTGGGAAAAAAAGCGGGCAGCGAGCCGGACCGCGCCGTGGTCTATTTCCCCGGAGGAGGCTCCCGCCGCTGGCAGCTTCCCTTCAAAGGCTCCATCAAGCGCTATATCTCCGAGACCGGAGCTGAGTTATGGATTCCGCTGTATCCGCTGCTGCCGGACTACGACCTGATGGACGAGACGGAGTTCACGATCCGGGTACATGAGAGGATGCTGCGGCGCTTCAAGCCCGAAAACATCGTCTGGCCGGTCTTCACCTTTGTCAAAGAAGGCCGTGACGGCGAGCGGGAAATCATCGAGGACATCCGGCGCTATTACGCAAGCCGCTGTGTCTGGAACGGCCAAGGGAGCGTGAGCAGATGAAATTCTTTGAATTCGGGCAAGAGAACAAAGAGCTTATGGTCCTGCTTCACGGCGGAGGGACGAGCTATCTCGGCGTGCTGCCGACGGCGCAGAAGATCGCGGAGAGATACCACGTGATCCTGCTGGCCTATGACGGCTTCAACCCCTCTGAGCCGGAGACAGAATTCAAGTCGATTGCCTATGAGGCAAAGGCGCTGGAGGACTATATCATACAAAACTACGGCGGCAGGGTGGATATCCTATACGGGCTGTCCTACGGCTGCCGCACGCTGATGCAGATCCTGGAGGACAACCGGCTGCAAATCACCACGACCATCGCGGACGGCATGTCGCTGCGGGATTACCCGGATATCAAAAGCGAGGCACTCAAAGAGGTCTACTTGTTCTTCTTCACCGGGCTTTTCTTCGTTGTCATGGGTCGGGCCGGGAAGCTGCGCAAGCGCTTTCTGGCGAGGATCACCGGCCGCAGCCTTGAGGAGGCCGACCGAATCTTATATACCAAGGCCACATGGAAAAGCTGGAAGAATCAGGACCGCTGCATGATCGGCAAGAAGACGGATTACAGCGTTTTCAAAAACACAGATATGCACATCTGGTACGGGATCAAGGGAACGGTGGATAAAAAGCTCTCCGCAGGCCTCGAGGAGCTGAAGAAACAGGGCTATCCGTTTGCGGTCAAGATTTTCCCGGATATGGGTCATGGCGGGCTGATCGGTGAAAACACGGAGAGCTTCATCGAGGAAGTTGATGCCGTGCACAGGCTTTCCCTGCAAAAGGTGGTTTCTTTATCGGAGGATGAAACAGAATGAGCGATCCCCGGCCTGACGCCACTGCCGAAATGGGCCTGCGTGTTCAACACGACCCTTTTGATGCTCGTGCTGATGCCGACCCGCATTGGCGGCAGCGGGAACTGGGCCGGCGCGATCATGTTCTTTGGACTACTGTTTTTTGTGTGATATGCAGAAAGAGAATCGTAGAGATAGACCATTGAAAGTTCGTCTCCTGATCGGCGTCTGCGCGGGAGTGCTGATGATGCTGCTCTCCTATTGGATGGACGGCTTTGGGCTGATGAGCGATGCGGAGGCATGGATGACTCGCCCAATCTGGTCTTATGCTCTGTGTATGATTCTGGCGATGCTGGGGGTCCCCGCCATGTGCGTCGGCTTGTCGGGTTGGTATGAGATCATCTGTTCCGTGCAGGCAAAGCGTTGGGTGAAGTGCTTGTCTATCGTTGCTACGGTCTGCTACGCGGTATCGTCCCTTTATCTCATCGCCATTGACTGCCTGCCGCCCATCGTATTTCAGACAGCCGCCAACCTGGGGATCGCGCCGGAAGTTAGTCTGACGTTGATTGAAAGGATCGAGCATCCGTATGAGATCCCGATCATCGTGTTTTTCCTGATGGAAGATCTCGGGATTTCGATCGTCCTCTGGCAGCTTATCCTCTCCGGCAAGCTCTATCTCGGCAAGTGGTGGGCGGTTTGCTGTCCGGCTGTTATGCTTATAGCTGACATTCTCCTCAAACGGATCCCGTCTGCGCTGACCCGCAACATCTCCGTGACGCTGGAATCGGCCGGTTGGATGCTGTTCATGCTTGCTGGACTGATCCATCTCAAAAGGAAGGGTAACTTGAATGATTGTACATAAGACATCGGTCTTCCCAGCAAAGCGGGAAGTCGTATTCAAAAAGCTTCAACATTTGGAGACATTGCAAGCCGTTGCCTCGCCGTATGCGAGTTTTACACCGCTCAGCGAAGACAAAGACCCGGTCTGGCGAGTCGGCGACCTGTCCTTCTACCGTTTCAAGCTCTTCGGTTTTATCCCCTTTGGAACGCATACGATCCGGATCGAGCGTTTTGATATCGACATTATCCAGAGCAGGGAACACAACGAACACGTTCGGGTTTGGGATCATAAAATCACGCTGAGAGAGCGGGGCGAGGAGACGGAATACACCGATGAGGTGGAGATCCGCGCCGGATGGAAAACCATATTCATCTGGCTGTGGGCAAAAGCATTCTATGCGCACCGGCAGAGGAAATGGATCCGACTGCTGCCCCGGGATAGCGGGACGCTTATGACCACATGAGCCACGCGCTGCTTACCCAACTGCCCTGGATCTACAAAATGGCCTTCAAGTCTGAGAGGCAGCATCCCGAGGAATGCAAGCAAGACCGCGAGGCCTTGAAGACGGAATTGCTTCACTGGGTTAACGATGCCTGGTGACAGGGAATATATTTGGAAACAATTCTTTCCTCACAAAGAAATCTCCCGCACAATCGGATGTTCCTTCATGCCGATGTACGGGAGATTGTAATGATGCTTTAAAAGCACGGGGATGATCTTGAATACATTCGCGCCTGCGGCAGCGTATCAGACGGCGCTGACTGCGGGTGTATTCTTCGCTGAAAGATGGCCGGAAATTACTTTTCGCCGCAGAAGAGCGCAATCACATTTTCTGTTGTTTCGGAATCAGCGGCTGCATCAAAGCCTGCCGCCAGCCAATAGGCGTACTTTCCCATCATGTATTGGGAGAGACTGTCCATATCGGTTCCGTACCGGAATTCAAGATGGTATGTGGTCTCCATTGTGTCGTCCCGGAAGAAAAAGTAGTTGAATTCTCCAGCCTCATCGTTGCTGCGATAAACATCACATTCAAACGCGGCACTGAACGCATCCCCGTTATAATACATGGTCTCGCCGTCGCCGACAAGGCGCTTCCCGATGTAACTGTAGGTATGAGTTTCCGAACTGCCGTCGTTTTTTTCAATGGTTATTGTGTCGCCGAGGACAGTGATGGACTTGACATCGTTGATGTAAAAGCAGTCGAAGATAAAGCCGCTGCTGCCATCGCCATAAATGTCAAAGGCGTCCTTACCGTAGAGATCGCCGCTGATATATGTCTTCAGGACGGTAACATAGTCTGCGTCCCCTCCGCAATATTTCAGCCAGAGATCATCGTAGTCTTCCTTGAGAATTTCATCAAAAAGATTAATGTAAGTGGTTCCGTTCTCGCCTGAAATCAGTGCAAGAAAATCCGGCCCCGGCGCTTCATCCGCAAAAGCGAAAGCGGCGCCGGCAGAGATGAGCATGGCAAAAACCAGAAAACAGGACAGGAATTTTTTCATGATAGATCCTCCGTTCAAAATTAGGCAGAGCTAACCGCCGGGGACAATCATAGCATATTTTGTATGATAACCGTTAATCCAAAAAGTTCACTTTTCCTCTTTCAGGTTTTCAAATTTCGGTAAGCGAGCGGCGTACAGCCCATGCGCGTCTTAAACGCGCCGGTAAACTTGCTTTGGTTCGAATAGCTCATCTGTTCAGCGATCTCAGCAATGGATAAATCTGTTTCACGGAGCAGCTTCGCCGCCGTCTGCATTCGATAATCCCGCACATAGGCGTGAATCGGTTTGCCGTAAACAGCCTTGAAGCACTTCTTCATGGTGGAAAGCGGAATCTCAAACTGCCCGGACAGTTCTTCCAGTGTGAAGTTACGGTCTAAATGCTCCAGCAGGTACTGCGTCATGTTCTTGATTGTCATGACATGATTTCGGTGAAAATAGGGCGGACGTTCCCCTACGGTTTCTCCCGATGTCAGCAGGAATAACAGAAGCTCCAGAACCATCAGCCGCAGATAAAAAATCCGGCTATCCTGTCGCTCGCGGTACATGTCTTCAAGAATGCGCTCAGATTCAGGATTGGACCGAAAAATGATAAACTCATTCCCTTTGAGAAGACGCTCCCTTAAGAGGGACAGGTCGATCGGGACAGGGCCGAGGATGGAGCCGGAATCACACATACCTGTCATCGCATTCGAAACGGAAATAATGATTGTAATTCCCTGAAAATACGTCAGCGGAAAGCTGTGCCGAACCGGCGCGTTTTCCGGCAGGTTCATCGCGAGGTCGCCTTCACCAAGGTACAGAAACTCGCCGTCTGCAAATTCCGCTTCAAAACGGCCGCGGCGGCAGTGATTGATGGTGATAATATCCTTTGAATATCGCGGAGTGCTTTGGTCATAATCCAGGCTGGTCAGCTGAAAACGCTGGTTGTACAGCTGGATGCCGGGAAGGACGTCAAACTTCTCTACGGTACCGCTCCCATTTGAATGCGTCGTGCGGTAAACACGGCAGTCATCGGTGCTTTGGACCTCCAAAGTGTCTGCACCGTAGAGCGTGGTGACATTTTGAACATCCGTCATATCAACCGGCCCCAACGTTGCGGCTCCGGCATGCCGGATTCACATCTTTCATGCAAGGTCTCCTTCTCAGATGAGCGGTCCCAACAACCGGGAGCAGCGTCCGGCCGCGGGAGTTCCTCTACCGCAGGACAAGGCACATGAAGCCTGAGAGGACAGCGGCAATCACTGCCATGCCCAAGGTCCCCATGATCCATTTCCGCCGCTTGTCCCGCGCGGTGATATAGGGCCGAAGATCTTCTGTGCCCGGAATGATCCAGGCGCCGGTATGCCCCACCCAATATCCGTCAATCAGAAGACGGTCGATCAGATTCATGATGGACAAGATCACCAGCATCTGCCAGAAGCCCGGCAGAAAGCCCCGCGCGTGGTTGATCCCATAAACGCAGAGAAGCACATAGATCATATACCCCGGAACACACAGAACCTTGAAGATCAGGCTCCGTTTCCTGATCTCCTCCCCGGTCGCCATGCGAAGCGAAATGACGCGGTCCTGTACTTTTTTATCGTACAGATGCACCATTCCGACCGCGCCGTTTCGGATGCCGACCGCGCAGATGAGGACCAGCAGCGCGCCAAGCCCGAGACCTTCCAAGATAAGTTTTATCACCATCGTTTGTCATCCTCTTTTTCACGCTGAGCGGCAGGGTGTTTTCATCCTCCGCCGGTTGATCCTCCGCTGCGGTCGGCCGCTCGCTTGCTTTGCCGGCTTACTTTCTGCCGACCAGCAGCGTGGAGCCGCCCAGGCCCAGCAGCGCCGCTTCTGTTTTGCCCATGAAGCTGCCGTCCGTCGTGCGGATCAGGCGGACGTCCTCATAACCCTGTTCCCTGAGCTTCCGCACAAAGGCATCCATGTCGCCGTAACGCGCCTTGCTCATCAGGTCGTGGATGGCGAAGGTGCCGCCTTTCTTCAGGACGCGCAGGGTCTCCAGCAGGAGCTCCTGCTTGTTGTGCCCTGTAATGTTGTGGTAGACATAGTTGCTGGTCACAGCGTCAAAGCTTCCGTCGGCGAAGGGGAGCTTTACGGCGTTGCCTTCCGTAAAGCGTATATTGGAGACGCCCTCTGCTCTGGCGTTGTGTTCGCAGACCTCTTTTGTGAAAATCACTTTGTATGCGCCGCTCCAGATGTCGCAGCCCACCATGCGGGCATTGGGATGCCGCTTGGCGCAGGCGATGGTCAGCGCTCCGCTGCCGCAGCCCACATCCAGTCCGACACCGCCCTCGGGGAGCGTGACATAGGAAGCGGTCCCCTCGACGATCTGCCGGGACAGCTTGCGTTCACCGTCGTAGGAGAAGGCGCGGCGGGCGACCTCGCCGTAAGCCGTAAACGCTCCGCAGCCGGCGGACCCGGCCAGCAGCGCGGCGGAGAGCAGCTTCCCGAGCTTGCTGCCGCGTTTGACGGCACAGCAGCCGACCGCGGCGCCCGCGGCCAGAAGCACGCCGGCCCCGGCAGCCGAGGCCGCCACCAGCTCCTTCGGCATCCAGTTGCCGTAGGCCGGTTTGTTGGTCTCGCGGAAAATGCTCTCATCCTGCTTCTCCAGCAGGACGGTTTTTGCGTTTTCCTCGGTGTCGTCCGTCTCGTCGTAGCCGTCATAAGGGGCCTTGGGGTCGTGGGGCTTCTGTTTCCGGTTGCCCTTGCAGACTTTGTCCCTGTGGGCAAAGACAAAGTCCAGATTGTCTGACCAGCCGGTGTGCCCGGTGATGACCTTTGGCGTCAGGCCGCGGGAGCGCAGCTTCCGCTCCAGCTCCTCGAGAGAGCGCTTGGCCAGCTCGTTGTCCTCCGCAAGCCCGTCGATGAAGCTGTAACCGCCGTCGGCGCCGAACCAGATGGTGTCCCCCGTGAAGAGATAGGCGTCGTCAATGAGATACACCATGTGGCCCCAGGTGTGGCCCGGCACCAGGATGCACTCAATTTTGATGCCGTCAATGTCCAGGATCTGACCATCCTTCAGGAGAACGCGGGGATTGGAGGTCTTCACCATGGGGAGCTTGTATGCCCCGTAGCTCACTTTGCGGCGTACCGCGCCGGTCAGATAGCGGTTTTCGATCTCGCTCAGATACAGGGTCGCGCCGCGGAACAGCCCGTCGCTGTCGTCTTCCACCGCGCCGACATGGTCGGTGTCCTGGTGGGTGATGAGGATATGCCGGATCGACGCGGGGTCAATGCCCAGCCAGGCCATTTTCTCGCCCAGGCGCTCGTAGTTGTATCCGGCGTCAATCATGACGGTCGTTCCGTTTTTGGTATAGAAAAAGATATTGGCGACCCATTCCCGCACGCAGGCGACGCGGTCGTCGATACGGCCGGTATTCAGCGGCTTGAAGATCTCCTTGCCGCGATAGCCCCAGCTCATCACGACTTTCTGAAAATTGGACGCTTTTCTTGACATGGCACATAATCCTCCTTATGAGAACAGACTTGAAAATGGAAAAGAAGAGATTCGAGTTTAACAGGATTCATCAAAATTAGATGAGCTTAACAATTGGGCATAGAAAAAGCGCCGTGACGGACACTTTTCTCCCAATGAGGTAAACCGAGTCTAACTTTTTTGGTATTATAGCACGGCACACGTCAAAATGCTACTGTTTTCTTGCCTGGTTTCAGGTTCTGATCGTTTATCTGCCGATCAGACGGACCGTGCCCTGCATGTGGATCGGGTCCGCGGACAGAGAAAGCCGGCAAATTGAGCTGAAATGGGGGCTGGTGTTTTGGAGAAAAACGTGCTATGATATGGTTAGATATAGCTAATCTATGATCAGGACTGATCATCAGAAATGGAACGGGAGGGACGCAAGATGTTGTTAACGGTTTTCCTGGCGATCCTGTTTTGTGCGGCGATTACGATCATGCTGCTCTCGGCGGTGGCGTTTGTCCAGGAGATGAGATTTTTTTCATCAGCGCCGAAGGAAGCAAAGGAAGTCCTGCTGCCGAGAGAAAAGGAGCTGTTTTACGGCGCCAGAACGATCGGCTGGACGCTTATGATGTTCGCCGTCCTGATTTTGCTTGGCGTCGGCGTGATTGCTGTCTGGGACGGCTTCAGGAGCGGCTTTGGCTTCTGGCAGTTCTTCCTGCGGTTTGTGCTGATTCTTACGATATACAAAGCCTACGATATGATCTGTTTTGATTACTTTCTTCTGATGAAATTCAGATTCTTTCAGTATTACTATCCGGAAGTGGAAAGCGTATATCCGCTGAAAAAGTACGGCTACAACATCAAAAGCCAGCTGCTGAAGCTGCTGGTCATCTTTCCTGCGGCTTCCGCGCTTGCCGCATGGATCTGCACACTGTTTTGAGATGAGAGGAGGTCAACATGCACGACTATTATATGAAAAAAGCCCCGAAGCTGAAAAAGGGAATGAAGAGTCTTCTCAAACCCATTGCCGCAGAGCTGGAAAAGGCCGGCGGAAAACCTTACGCCGCGCTCTTTGACGAGATCTGGGAGCACTATGAGAAGAACATGCTGGAGAACTTCCCGTACATCGGCGGGGACGACGTCAGCGGGACGAGCAATCTGACCGGCGCCTACTGCTTCGTCTCCATGGGCGAGGTGCTGAAAACCTATGGCGTCGACATGGAGGAGATCGGGCATCTGATGGTTCTGGCCTACGAGCGGCGTTTCAGCGCCATGCCCGGGATCGTGAAAACGATCGCACACAGGTCCTTTACCAACGTCAGGTCTCTCAACAAAAAGTATCAGAAAAAGGATGCGCAGAATGCGGCCAACGCGGCGAACAACCCGGGGAGCTTTGAAACAAAAACGATGATCCCGCCGGAACCGGGCTATGATTTCAGCTATCACAATCTGGTCTGCCCGCTGTCCAACTTTGCAAAAGCCCATGGCTATGAGGCGTACATGCCCTATCTGTGCAATCTGGACTACGTGATGTTCGGCGCCTTTGGTGTGCCTCTGTTCCGGGAGCATACCTGCTTTGCCGACGGCGACTACTGCGACTTCAAGCTGAAAATCAATGCAAAGCCCATGCCCTATTGGCCGCCTGTCTTTTCGCAGGGCAAGGGATACAAATAAAGACAAAACACGGGGGGAAACGATGAAAGAAAGCGAACTGCCCATTGACCTCAGCAAACATGTAATCTATACGAAGAAGGCGAAGGAATGCGTGCAGAAGCTGCTGCACCGCTATTACGACGATGAGACCGCCGCAGCGCTATGGGAGAAAGTACAGCTTCAGTACGCGGAGTATCTGAAAGATGAGCCCGCTCTGGGCGGCGCGAAAATAACCGTCAGCATATACGATCCCATCCTGATCTTCGCCTGGTACGCCGTCGTTCCGGATAAGCCTCCGATCGAGGAGATTCAGCAGGATGTCTATGACTGCTTTATGGGAAGCTTCGATACGCTGGGGAAGGTGTTTAATCTCAATCGCAAGCTGGACAATCGCCTTGCCGGCAGGATATTCAAAAAGACCAGCGACACGCGGGAAAAGGAGATCAAAGAATTACCGGCCTCTTTCCGCATGGGCGGCTTCTCATACGACAGGGAAAACGGCGTTGTCCGCTATAGTTTTACCCAGTGCCCGAACGCCGAGTTTGCCAAGCGGCATCACATGGAGCATATCCTTCCGGTGATGTGCAACTGCGACCATCTGGCCATGCAGAAGCTGCACGCGGCGCTGATCCGGGAGGGGACCTGCTGTACGGCCCCGTGCTGCGACTACTGTATCGTCGGCGATCAAAACCCGATTGCCGCGGAATACACGCTGGTGAAGGACGAAAACGGGCTGCTGCTCAGCGTGAAGAAATAGCGGGAAGACGATACGATGACGAATAAGAATCCGGAACATCTTCCCGTTCCCGATTCATCCCTGCGGCAGGTATTCTTTATCTCCTGCGTACTTTCTCCAGCCAAGAAGCAGCGCCGTAAACATGACCAGCGCGCCGAGGCTCATATTTGACGTCCCGATCCCGTTAATCAGCGCTGTGTTGCCAAGCTGACGGACGGAGTTGAACACCGCTTTCCCGATCAGCAGATTGAACACGCAGTACCATTTGGGAAATGGCGTGTACCCTTTGATAAAAGCGATAAACTGTACCACATTCGCCCCAATGAAAAATACCGTAAATACGGCGGTAACAGGCAGCAGAACGTACAGGAGGTATTTGAGCGCGATGTCGTAACCGACCGCCTGTCCCGCTGCCTCCGTAACAGATCGATATATCCACATGAACACACCGCACGGCAGATGCACGGCTCCGCCGGCGACCGCGAGGTAGACGTACATCGCAAGCTTATAGAACCTGCCGCCGCGCGGCATCTTCTCACGAATCAGAGGATAGACCGTCAGAAGGCCGCAGAACTCCAGGCATATCCCCGCAAAACCGATCAGGCCGCCCAGGATCGGCCGCCATGCGGGCATCGCCAGTGCAATGGCAAAATAACCGTCGATCATATCCGCGCCGTCCGGGAACTTTGCCGCGCCTATCAAAAGATCGCCGATCAGCGTCAGCACCGCCCCCAGCAGACCAATTTTCAAATACCTCATCGCTTTTTCTCTGTTCAATTTGATGCCTCCGTCAATCCTGTTAGTTAGCTATCACTTACTATTATAGCTCAAACAGCATGCATTTTCAAGGCAGCAGGAGGTTATTTGATCTATCGATGCGGGAAGATACCGGGCGGCCGACCGTTTCGGCGCCCGGCCTTTTGCACTGTGAAGCAGAAGAAGGTTTTGTCAGGAGCCGGGAGGAGATATTCATCGCCTTCCCGGCTCCTGTCATCAAGGATTCTTTCAGATTTCCGCTTGACAGGATAAGTGAATCGTGTTAACATTCGGTTATGCAGATCTAACTGTTTGGAGGAACCGCTCATGCCGAGAGATAAAACGGCCAGCCACGCCAGAGTGCTTGCCGCCGCTCGGGAAGAATTTATGACCTACGGATTTGAAAACGCCTCCATGCGCCGCATCGGGGAGCGCTCGGGTATGACGGCCGCAGGGCTTTACCGCCACTGCCGAGACAAATCGGATCTGTTTCGAGAGCTGGTTTCCCCCGCGGTTGAGCGGATCCACGCCTGGCTGGAAGCGCATATCTCCCGGAACCTCGCCACCGTGCAGGACGGGACCGTCGACATCTGGCAGGATTCCGAGGTCGACATGATGCGTGAGATCATCTATCCCAACATGGAGGAATACCGCCTGCTGCTCACAAAAGCGCAGGGCACGCCCTATGAAACCTTTCTGCACGATCTGGTGGAGCAGCACCAGCAGGAGATGCTCCGCTTTCTGCCGATGATCCGGGAGTACGGATATCCCGTCCAGGAGATCGACCCCAAAGAGCTGCATCTTCTGCTCAGCGCCTATACCACCGCGCTGTTTGAGCCGGTGATCCACGGTTACTCCCAGGAGGAGGCCCTGCGGTGCCTCAAAACGGTGGAGAGCTTCTTCCTGCCGGGCTGGAAGCAGCTGCTGGGCTGTTAAAAACGAAAGAACCTGCGCCGCCTGTCCTGAAATGGGACAGGCGATGGGTTTGTATAGAGGTTAGTTAACTCAAACTATATGCCGTTAGCTAACGTTTAAAGGAGGTTGTTCACACTTGGACGCAAAGAAAAACGCCCCATCCCCCATGGCCTGGGTGCTGGGGCAGACAGGCGATCACGGAGGACAGTACGCGCTGAGCGTCTTTCTGGCTGTGATTGGCGTGGGGTTCTCCGTCGCCCCGTATTTTGTCGTGACGCAGATCGTGAAAGCGCTGATGGCGGGAAACCGGGAGCTGGACTTCTACCTGACGCGCTGCGCCGTGATGGCGCTGCTGTGGCTGGGCAGAGTTCTGTGCCACGCGTTTTCCACAGCCACCAGCCACAAGGCGACGTTCGCCGTGCTGGGCGAGATCCGTAAGCGCTGCACCGAGAAGCTTACGCGCATGCCCCTGGGCACGGTGCTGGAGCAGAGCTCCGGCGCCTTGAAAAACACCCTGATCGAGAGGATCGACAGTATCGAGACGACGCTTGCACATATCGTGCCGGAGTTCACGGCCAATCTTCTGATCCCAATCATCATCCTCATCTATATCTTTACGATCGACTGGCGAATGGGGCTTGCTTCGCTTGCCACGGTTCCGCTGGGGATGTTCTGCTATGTGTTCATGATGGCAGGGAGCGCCAAGTTCTATGAGCATACCGTCACCGCCACCAAGGCGCTGAACGACACCGCGGTGGAGTACATCGGCGGCATTCAGGTCATCAAGGTGTTCGGCAAGACCAAGAGCTCGTACGACCATTTTGTCCACGACGCCTATGAGGCGGCCCACAGCTTTATCGACTGGATGCGCGCCAGCATCATTCCCTTTACCTTCGCCATGGTGATCATGCCGGCCACCATGGTCTCGGTGCTGCCCATCGGCGGCCTGTTGGTGAAGGGCGGCAGTCTCAGTGCAGAGAACTTTGTCACCATCATCATTCTCTCCGTCGGCGTCATCACGCCCATCATCACCATGATGAGCTATTCGGACGATTTCCGCACCATGGGGACGATCTTCGGCGAGGTACGCGCCATTCTGGAGGCCCCCGAAATGGCGCGCCCGGAGAGCGGGGCGGCGCCGGAGGAGAACAGTCTCCGTCTGGAAGATGTGCATTTCTCTTACAAGGACAAGGAAGTGCTGCACGGCGTATCGCTGGATATCCCGGAGGGCTCCTTCGTGGCCCTGGTGGGACCCAGCGGCAGCGGCAAAAGCACCATCGCAAGGCTTATCGCCTCGCTCTGGGACGTGGACAGCGGCAGCATCCGTCTGGGCGGCGAGGACATCCGCCGGATCCCGCAGGAGGCCTATGCCGACAAGATCGCCTTTGTCTCGCAGGACAACTATCTCTTCAACATGAGCGTCCGGGAAAACATCCGCCTGGGAAGGCCGGATGCCACGGACGCGGAGGTGGAGGAAGCGGCGCGGCGCTCCGGCTGCCATGACTTCATCCTGAGTCTGGAACAGGGCTATGACACCATGGTCGGCTCTTCCGGCGGCCACCTCTCCGGCGGCGAGCGGCAGCGCATCTCCATCGCCCGGGCGATGCTGAAGGCCGCACCCATCGTCATCCTGGACGAGGCCACCGCCTATACCGACCCGGAGAACGAGGCTGTGATCCAGCGCTCGGTGTCACAGCTCACCCGGGGCAAGACGCTGATCGTCATTGCACACCGGCTTTCCACCATCGTGGACGCGGACAAAATCTATGTGATCCGGGACGGCGTCATCGACGATTCCGGGACGCATGAAGAACTGCTTTCCCGCCACGGTCTGTACGAGACCATGTGGAAAGCGCATCGGGAGGTGAGAGACGATGCTTGAAATCATCCGTAAATTCTTTGCCTTCTGCGGCGAGGAGAATAAAAAGAAGTTCCAGACCTCCGTCCTGCTGGGGATCGTGCAGGCGGTCTTTGAAGCCCTGAAGATCCCCGCCATTGCCGTGATGGTCCGTGCGCTGATGGCGGGTACGGTCACGACAAAGGACATCCTGACAAGCCTCGGCATCATGCTGCTCTCCATCCTGGGAGCGGGACTTGTCAAAGCAAAGGCGACTATGCTGCAGACCGAGGCAGGCTATGACACCTGCGCCCGGAAGCGCGTGGAAATCGCCGAGCATATGCGCTATCTGCCCATGGGCTATTTTAACGAGAACAGCCTGGGCCAGATCACCTCCGTCACGACCAACGTCATGGAGAACCTGGAGAATGTGGCAACGCGTGTGGTGATGATGGTCTGCGAGGGCATGCTGACGACCACTCTCATTATCGTCATGCTGCTCTTTTTCGACTGGCGCATCGCACTGGTGCTGCTTGTGGGCTTCGCGCTGTTTCTGTACGCAAACACCTGGCTGCAGAAGGCGGCGGGGAAACTGGCCGGGAAAAAGATCGACGCGGACGCCAGGCTTGTTGAGAAAGTCCTGGAATACCTGCAGGGTATGGCGGAGGTCAAGGCCTATCACCTGACCGGGCAGAAGAGCCGGGAACTCAATGAGGCGATCGCGGTCAACGCCGGGATCAATACCGATATGGAGTTTGCCCTCATCCCCCATATGTCCGTGCAGAACCTGATCTCAAAGCTCACCGGCGTTGCGATGGTGCTGTTTACCTGCCTGTTCTACTGCGGCGGCAGCATGGATGGGCTGACGGCCGTGGTCATGGTGATCTCCGCCTTCATTGTCAACGCCAGTCTCGAAACTGCCGGGAACTATTCGGCGCTGCTGCGCGTGGTTGATGTCAGCGTGGACCGGGCGCAGGAGATCCTGGACACGCCCCAGATGGATATTTCCGGGGAGGATATCGTCCCGGGGACTTTGAATATCGCTGCGGAAGACATCGTGTTTTCTTACGACAAGCGGAAAATCATCGACGGCGCGGCGCTTACAATCCCCGAAAAGACCACGACCGCCATCGTCGGGCCCTCCGGCGGCGGCAAGACCACGCTGGTCAATCTTCTGGCCCGCTTCTGGGATGTGGAGAAGGGCGCGGTCACCCTGGATGGGCGGAATGTGAAGGACTACGACATGGACTCTCTGATGGCAAACTATTCCTTCGTGTTCCAGAACGTGTATCTGTTCCATGATACCATCGCGAACAATATCCGCTTCGGCCGCCCTGAGGCGCCCATGGAGGAAGTGATCGAAGCGGCGAAGAAAGCCTGCTGCCACGACTTCATTACCGCCCTGCCGGACGGCTATGACACGGTGATCGGCGAGGGAGGCGCGTCTCTCTCCGGCGGCGAGAAACAGCGCATCTCCATCGCCCGGGCCATGATGAAGGACGCCCCGGTCATCTTCCTGGACGAAGCCACGGCCAATGTGGACCCGGAGAACGAGAACGAGCTCATGCAGGCCATTCAGGCGCTGACAAGAGAGAAGACCGTGGTCATGATCGCCCACCGGCTGAAAACGGTGGAGCATGCCGACCAGATTCTGGTGGTGGATCACGGAAAGATCGTCCAGCGCGGCACCCATGAAGAACTGCTGGGGCAGGATGGGATCTATAAGAACTTCATCAGCGAGCGCCATGAGGCGGCCAGCTGGAAAGTAAAATAAACAAGTTGCACCTCACCCGGCGCCGGCGCGCCGCCTTCCCTTCAGCAGGAAGGAAAAGAAGAAAGGAGTTTTGAATGAAAAACGAAAACAAACTGAAAGGCCGCGATCTGATCAACATCGGAATCTACAGCGCCATCTACTTCGTCATCCTGTTTGCGGTGGCCATGCTGGGCATGATCCCGATCTTTCTGCCGCTTCTGTCGGTGCTGGTCCCCATTCTGGGCGGCATCCCGTTCATGCTGTTTCTGACCAAGGTGAAGAAGCCGGGTATGATCTTCATTATGGCGATGATCATGGGCATCCTGATGCTGCTGACCGGAATGGGTCCCTGGCCACTGCTGACCTGCGCCATCGCCGGTGTTCTGGCGGAAATCTGCTTTAAGAGCGGGGAATACAAAAGCGCAAAAAAGGCGGTCCTGTGCTACGGCCTGTTCAGCATGTGGATCTTCGGCAACTATCTGCCGCTGTTTACCGACTATGAAGGCTACTTTGCCCAGAGAGCGGATTATGGCCAGGCCTACATCGATGCCGTCTCGAAACTGATGCCCCTGTGGATGGCGCCGGTACTTCTGGCGGCGTGCTTTGTGTGCGGCCTGCTGGGCGGTCTGCTGGGCCGGGCGATTCTGAAAAAGCATTTTGAGAAGGCCGGTCTCGCCTGATGGCATATTCATCGGCGCAGGCCCAGGAGAAGCGGCGCGGGTTTCTTGACCCGCGCACCAAGCTGGCGCTGGTCCTTGTCCTTGCAGTGTTTGTGATGGGCGGCCTCGGCGGCGGGCAGCTGAGGCAGATCAAAACGGTTTTGTCCGCACTGCCGTTTCTGCTGCTGCTCGCGGAAAGACAGTGGAGCCGATTTGCGAAGGGCCTCGCCATACTTGCGATCGGGTACGGGCTGCTGCTTGCCATGCCTTATCTGCCGGGTGTTCTGAATTATATAGCCCTCATGTGCGGGGGGATCCTGACCCGTTTTGTGGTGACGGTTGTGATGGGGGAATACCTGGTCGCTACCACCTCGGTGAGCGAGTTCATCTCGGCGATGGAAAGACTTCATATGCCCCAGACGATCACGATCCCCATGTCCGTCATGTTCCGGCTGTTTCCCACAATCGGTTCGGAGTGGAGATCCATCCGGCGCGCCATGGCCATGAGAGGGATCCATCTGGGCGGCGTGAAGGGCGGGCAGGTGCTGGAGTACCAGCTTGTCCCCATGATGACCAGCACCGTGCGCATCGGTGAAGAGCTCTCCGCCTCCGCGCTTACAAGGGGACTTGGCGCGCCGGTCCGGCGAACCAACATCTGCAGGATCGGTTTTCGGGCCCAGGATTTTGTCCTTCTTGCAGGCTGCCTCTTCGTGATCGCGGTCTGGATATTGGAGCTCGGCGGGGTGAAGCTATGGTAGAACTGAAAAACGTCAGCTTCCGTTACGGTTCGGAAGAAGGGCACGAATACGGAGAAAACAGCCTCTCCGGCGTAAGCATCAGCGTCCGGGAGGGAGAGTTCGTCCTGTTAACCGGCCCCTCCGGCTGCGGGAAGACCACGGTCCTGCGGCTGATTAACGGCCTGATCCCGCATTTTTATCCCGGCTTTCTGGAGGGCGAGGTTTTGATCGACGGGAAAGCCGTCGGAAGCCAGAAGCTGTATGACACGGCCCTGCAGGTGGGCACGGTGTTTCAGAATCCGCGCAGCCAGTTCTATAATGTTGATACCACGGGGGAACTGGCCTTCGGCTGTGAAAACCGGGGACTGCCCGAACAGGAGATCTACCGGCGCATTGACGATACCGTCGCCCGCCTCGGGATCGAAGCGCTTATGGACAGAAACATTTTTCGCCTGTCGGACGGTGAGAAGCAAAAGATCGCCTGCGCAGCCGTCAGTGTGGCGGGGGCCGGGATCATCCTTCTGGACGAACCCTCGGCAAATCTCGATTATGAGGCGACGCTGGCCCTGCGAAAGCTGATTCTCGAATGGCGCAAAGAGGGGAAAACGATTGTTGCCGCTGAACATCGGATCGCCTATCTCTGGG
This sequence comes from Oscillospiraceae bacterium, assembly GCA_017458065.1. Taxonomy (GTDB): domain Bacteria; phylum Bacillota; class Clostridia; order Oscillospirales; family Oscillospiraceae; genus Limivicinus. The sequence goes on along the minus strand of JAFTGD010000042.1, from coordinate 39,814 downwards.
ATCTCATCGACCGAGCGGTCATTCTTCGCGATGGAAAGATCATTCGGGAACTGATAGGCGAGGAGAAGAATGCCCTGACGCCGGAGGCGCTTGCCGGGATGGGACTGCGCTCTACGATTCAGGAGTCCCCCGGAAGCGTCGGGCTTCCGTCCGTTCTGAACGAGGACGAAACGCTGACGCTCACAGACTTTCACTTCTGCTATCCCGGCAGCAAAACGCCGGTTGTGAACTTGCCAACGCTCAGTCTCGCGGCGGGTGAGATCACTGCGATCACGGGGAGAAACGGCGCGGGGAAAACCAGCTTGCTCAACTGTATCTGCGGACTTGAAAAGCGATGCAATGGCGTGCTAAAATACCGGGACAGAACCTACAACCGGAAAGCCAGGCAGAAGCTGTGCTTCATGGTGATGCAGGATACCGGCAACCAGCTGTTTACCGAGAGCGTCCTGGAAGAAGTGTTGATCAGTCTGCCGAAGGGGACAGAAAACGAAAAGGAGCAGGCAGCCGGGATCCTTCGCGCCCTGGATTTGGATCAATATCTGGATCGTCACCCGCAAAGTCTCTCCGGCGGCCAGAAGCAGCGGCTTGCCATCGCCTGCGCCCTGGCCTCCGGCCGGGAGATCATCATGCTGGACGAGCCTACCAGCGGCCTGGATCACGCGCACATGCTGGAAACAGCCGCACTCTTAAAACAGCTCAAGGCGCGCGGGATCACGATTCTCGTAGTGACGCACGACAGCGAGCTGATCCGCGCCTGCTGCACAAGGCAATATACGATAGAATGATTTGCCGGAGAAAGGAGACAAACCATGCAATTTGATGAAATGGGAAACATGACAGGCAAGACCCTCTTTCTGCTGCCGGGGACAGCCTGCAACTATCAGGTCAATTTCGGCTCTGTGCTGGATCGGCTCGGAGAGAAATATCATCTGGTCTGCGTGAACTATGACGGCTTTGACGGCAGCGGCTCCGTCTTTCCCGATATGATCACGGTCACGGAAAAGATCGAGCAGTACATCAAAGAAAACTACGGCGGCCGGATCGACGGGGCCATTGGCTCCTCACTTGGCAGCAGCTTCGTCGGGCAGCTGATCCAGCGGCGGAACGTACATCTTGATCATGGCATCTTCGGCAGCCCGGACCTGGATCAGAGCGGCAAGTTCAGCGCCTGGCTGCAGTCCAAGCTGGTGGTGCCGCTGTTGACAAGCTTTACAGGCAGCGAAAAGAAAAAAGCCAAGACCCGGGAGAAGCTGAAGAGCTTCTTTGAGATGGACGACGAGACCGCAGACAGGTTCATGGCCTGCTTCTCCAAGTTCTCCCCGGAGTCCATCAAAAACGAGTACTACACCGACCTGCTCACGCATTTGGAGGACGATATCCATGTCGAGCACACAGGGGTGCATTTTATCTACGCCAACAAGATGGGCAAGAAGTATCTGAAGCGGTATAAGAAATATTTCCGCGACCCGCAGATCCGCGAATTCAACATGCAGCACGAGCAGTGGCTCTTCGGCGGCGAGGAGTACGCAGTCCCCGTGCTCAAGGCCATCGATGAATTCATGGAGACGCCTGTATAACGGAAGACGGCAAGGGCAGGAGCGGCGGCTCCTGCCCTTGCCATATGAGAGAAACGATTCAGGACCGCGTCGGCGGCCCTGTTATTTTCCTGTGTTATGTGGGCCCCGTGCCGAGCAGCCTGAAGTGGTTTTTCCGGAATGCGATAATTCCCTCCCGCTGCATGCGGCCCAGTTCCTTGGACATGTTGGTGCGCTCCAGATTCAGATAGTCCGCCAGCTGCTGGCGATTGAAGGGGATATCAAACTCGGATGCGTGCTTCTGCAGCGACACCGTGTTGAGGTAAGCCAGAATTCTGCTCCTGGCGCTCTTCGGCGAGGTATGAAAGCTTCTGCCGGTGAGGGCCAGGTTTTTGTTGGCGGAGATGCGCAGAAGATTCCTTGTCAGCTTCTCCTTCCAGGGGGAAGGCGCGGGATCCCCGAAGATACAGGAGACATCGAGAAACAGGATGCAGCAGTCCTCGTTGGCCCGGACATCCACCAGCATGATCTCACCGGGCAGAAGGGCATAGGTTTCCGCGAAAAACGCCCCGGCTTCCACATGGATCAGGATGGTGCAGTTGCCCCAGATGTCGTTGTTCTCGATGGTGACGCTCCCGGAGAGAACCAGGCCCATGCGGTCCGTCCGGTCCCCGGCATGGAGGATGAGCGAGTCCTTCGCATACTGTTTTTTCTGTGCCTTCAGGGCGGTGAGGCAGAGGCCGGCCTCCTCCTCGGTCATGCCCTGAAACAGGACAACCGGACCGGGCAGTGAATATTCCATGGCGATCCTCCAAAAAAGTTTTCAAAATGTGGCTCAAACCACATACTTGACCCCCTGATTCTACTATAATGCAGGCAGAAAAACAAGAGGAGGACCGGAAAATGATAAGAAAGATCATCCATATCGACGAAGAGAAGTGCAACGGCTGCGGTCTGTGCGCGAAGGCCTGCCACGAGGGCGCCATCGACATCGTCGACGGGAAGGCGAAGCTGATGCGCGAGCATTTCTGCGACGGATTCGGCGACTGTCTGCCGAACTGCCCCACTGGCGCCATTAGCTTTGAAGAGCGGGAAGCCCCGGCCTATGACGCCGAAGCCGTGAAAGAGAGCCAGAGAAAGAAAGCGGAGGAACAGGCCATGAGCGAACACGAGAAGAAACTGATGGAAGAGATGAAGCAGCACGCCGCCGGGCACGGCTGCCCGGGTTCCCGCTTCATGCAGCTCAGGCGCAGCGAGGAGCCGGCCGGGGAGGCAGCGCCGCAGACTGCGGCTGTGCATGCAAAGCCGGTGTCGCGCCTGAACCAGTGGCCCTGCCAGATCAAGCTGCTTCCGACCAGGGCACCTTTCTACGACGGGGCAAAGCTGCTGATCGCGGCGGACTGCACGGCCTATGCCTACGCCAACATGCACGAGGACTTCATGAAAGGGAAGGTCACGCTGGTCGGCTGCCCGAAGCTGGACGCCGTGGACTACAGCGAGAAACTGACCGAGATCATTGCGAATAACGACATCAGGAGCGTCACCATCGTCCGCATGGAAGTGCCCTGCTGCGGCGGCCTGCAGAGAGCGGCCGAGACCGCCCTGCGAAACAGCGGAAAGTTCATCCCCTGGCAGGTGGTCACCATCACCCGCGACGGCAGAATTCTGGAGGACTGAACCGATTCTCGGATGAAAAAACGACCTTGGATTTCTGAGCAGAAACCGTGTCAGACAAGGCGCCTTCCGCAGAGCATAACAAATAAAAATGGCTGTAAACGGAGAAAACTTTTCGTCGTTTACAGCCATTTTTATATTGCGGTCCTTCTCGGCAGATGGACTCTCGCTTTCTATTCGCAAAAGATCGTCAGTGTAACGTCGCCGTTTCCGAGTCGGTCTGTCAGTTCCTGCAAGCTCAGATCTGTGACCTTTCCCAGCCTTGTGTATGCCCAGGAGTTGGAGCCGTAAAAAATCACGATCTGATTTCCGGCATAGAGGACGATATCGCCCGCCTCTGTGACGGTCTGCACATCGTTTCGCGGAAGGCTCGTTCCGATGGCCCCGACCTGCTCAAAACCGCCGTACATGGACATGGCAATTGTCAGCGGGTTATCCGCCGCAAGCTCCCGCAGGGCGGCAACGCTTTCGTTGTCTTCCCACTGGACAGCAACTTCCGTATCTCCGATCATCAGCTTCATTTCCGTTTTCTCCTCTGCGTCCACTTGCGGGGCTTCTGTGTCTTCCACCGTTGTGGGCTCTTGTATGAGGATGGGAGAAGGTGCTGCCTCTGTCGGCTGCGGCATAACCGCCTCCGGTTGCGCTTTACCGCTCCCGCAAGCCGAAAGCAGCACAGAGCTGATCAGCAGCAACGTGATCAGTACTTTTTTACTCATGCTTGTTCGCCCTTCCTCAAAGTGTATTCCAGATAATCCAGGCAGCTGATCTTTCGCTCTTCGGCGTGGATGCCGTCAAGAAGCTCCTTCCGATGTCGGGACAGGAGCTTTTGCGCTTTTGCGGTCTGTCCCTCTGTATAGAGCTGCATGAACTCTTTTGCCGCCGCATCACCACAGCCGGCGTCCCGCAGCGCCTGGGTCAGCTCCTCGCCGCTCATTTCAGGTTGTCCTTAAAGAAGAGCTCCAGCTTGTCAAAGGGGATGCGGTCCACCCGGTCATAGAGGTCGATGTGCTCGGCGTCCTCCACGATATACAGCTCCTTGGGCTCGGCGGCCATGTCGTAGGCCCGCTGGCTGAAGCCGAGGGAATGGGCGCGGTCGCCCGCAATAAAGAGAATGGGCCGGGGGCTGATTTCCTGAATATAGTCCAGAGCAAAGAAGTTCATCATGGAGAGCATGGAGGTGGTGGTAAAGCCGCCGCTGGCGTTGGGGTGATGGCCACGCGGTACGGCGTAGAAGCGGTTCCACTCGTCGGTCAGCGGATCGACCTGCGGGCGCTTGTCGTACTCGTAGGGCTCCTCCGGGAAGCTGGGATTGTATTCGGGCGCTCCGTTTTCAAAATCCGCCCAGCGCTGCAGGGAAAGCTGCTGCTTCATGCCCTCGATCATGGCCTTGTCGCCGCCGAACATGAAGCGTCCGTCGGTGATGTTGTACATGCTGGTGGTGGCGATGGCCTTGATGCGGGTGTCCACCTGGGCGGCGCTGATGGCAAAGCCGCCGGACCCGCAGATGCCGATGACGCCGATCTTCTCCCGGTCCACATAGGGGAGCTTCACGCCCAGAAAGTCCACCGCTGCGGAAAAGCTCTCCGCAAAGAGATCCGGGCTGGAGACATGCCGGGGCTCGCCGCCGGATTCGCCCATATAAACCTGATCGAAGGTCAGCACGACAAAGCCCCGCTGGGCCAGCTCATTGGCATAGACGCAGGGGCCCTGTTCCTTGACGCCGCCGTAGGGCGCACCAACAATCAGTGCGGGGTGCTTCTGCGTTTTATCCAGATCCTTCGCCGTATAGACGTCTGCCGCGATGGCGATGCCATAACGGTTGTTATAACGCACATGCCGGCGCTCAACATTTTCATTCAGCTTGGTGATGTATCCGTAAGACATAAAGAAATCCCTCCGTTTTTTGGTTGACACCAGTATAACAGAGGAATATGATATATTCAAATACTTATATCTGATAGCATAGTATGCTCTAAATGCATAGAAGGAGCTGAACCCATGGATATTCGACTGATGCAATACTATCTCGCGGTGGTGCGCGAGGGCAATATCTCCGCCGCCGCGGAGGCGCTGCATGTCTCTCAGCCCGCCCTCTCCCGGCAGATGAAGGATCTGGAGGAGGAGCTTGGCGTCACATTGTTCCGGCGCGGCAGCCGAAGGATCACCTTGACCGAGGAGGGGATGATTCTGCGCAAACGCGCCGAGGAGATGCTGCGCCTCCTGCAGCTGACCGAAGCGGAGCTGACGCAGGCTCGCGACACGGTCACGGGCGAGATCCACATCGGGGCAGGTGAATCCCACGCCTTCCATATCCTCTCCCGTGCGGCGGGACAGCTTATGCAGGAGCATCCCGGTGTCCGCGTCCATGTGGTCAGCGGTGACACGGCGGATCTGATGGATCAGCTGGGTAACGGGCTTTTGGATTTTGCGCTCATTTTCAGCGAGTTTGACCGCTCTCTGTATCACAGCCTTGTGCTCCCGCAGGAGGACCGCTTCGGCGTGCTGATGCGGCGTGACAGTGAACTGGCTGGGAAAGAGACCATCACGATGGATGATCTGATCGGCAAACCGCTGCTGATCTCCCGTGCGGCGGACGGGCAGCTTTGGAACGGGGATGAAACGCAGCGTATGAACGTGGTCGGCACCTATAATCTGATCTACAACGCCTCGCTGATGGTGGAGGACGGCTTGGGTTATGCGCTCTGCTTTGATAAACTCATCAATGTCTCCAGCGACAGCGCCCTTTGCTTCCGTCCGCTGATCCCTGAGCTCCGTGTTCAGGGGACGCTGATCTGGAAGCGGTATCAGGTGCTGCCTCCGGCGGTAAGGCTGTTCGAATCAATCTTACGCAAGTCATTATAAGAGATAGCTTTATCTGCAGTACAACAAAGCATGGCGCGCTTTTTGCCGAAAATACAAAAGGAAACCGGAAGCAGATCCGAAAAAGGACTTGCTTCCGGTTTCCTTATACAGAGATTGTATTTGTTTCTTACTTGTTTCTCTTATGTCCGGGGCTTGTTCACGACGTTGATGGGCGCGCCGTCCACATAGGACTGGAGGTTCTGCACCGAGCAGGCCATGATGCGCTCGCGGGCCTCTTTCGGCGCCCAGCTGATATGCGGGGTGATGAGGCAATTTTTGGCCTTGAGCAGGGGGTTGTCGCCCTTGATAGGTTCGGTGGAGACCACGTCGAGACCGGCTGCTGCGACCTTGCCGCTGTTGAGGGCGTCAGCGAGATCCTGCTCCACGACCAGCTGGCCGCGGCTGTTGTTGATGAGGATGACGCCGTCCTTCATCCTGGCGATGGAGTCCTTGTTGATCATGCCCTCAGTCTCGGGGAAGAGCGGGCAGTGCAGCACGACCACGTCGCTGCGGGCGAAGAGGGTGTCGCGGTCGACGTACTCGGCAATGGCCTTGCCGGCCTCGGTCTCACGACTGCCGCTGGCGAGGACGGTCATGCCCAGCGCCTTTGCGATCTTGCCGGTGGTCTGGCCGATCTTGCCGAAGCCGATGATGCCCATGGTCTTGCCGGCCAGCTCGATGAGGGGATAGTCCCAGAAGCACCAGTCGGGATTGGTCTCCCAGCGGCCTTCGTGGACCGCCTCGGAGTGGTGGGCGACATGGTGGCAGATCTCGAGCAGCAGCGCGATGGCAAACTGGCCGACGGCGGCGGTTCCGTAAGTCGGAATATTGGAGACGCAGATGCCCTTCTCCCAGGCATAATTGTAGTCGACGATGTTGTAGCCGGTGGCGAGGACCGAGATGTACTTCAGGTTCGGGCAGGCATCGAAGACGGGCTTGCGGATGGGGCACTTGTTGGTGAAGACGACTTCGGCGTCGCCGATGCGCTCGGCAATCACGGCGTCGTCGTAGGGAGTGCGGTCATAGACCGTCAGCTCGCCGAATGCAGCCAGGGGTTCCCAGCTCAGATCGCCGGGGTTTTCGGTATAACCGTCGAGGATGACAATTTTCATGGGGCAAGACTCCTTTTCAATATTTTTTTCATGAGAACTGCACAGGGTACTGCGACGGGGGAGGGGGCGGAATCCGGGGCACGGCGGAGCCTCTCCGCCGCGGCGAGGGGAGGGAAGGTTTACATCAGGTCATGCCAGACCTCGGAAGAAGACTTGACCGCCAGCTTTGCCTGACCGTAATCCCGCGCCTCGATGGCACTGAGGATCCTGCCGTGGTCCTGCATGGTGTAGGACGTATCAGCTTCGATCTGCGCCGTGGTGGTCCTGACGATCATGCTCCGGAAGGCCTCCAGAACATAATCGTACACAATCTTCATCACAAGGTTCCCGCAGGCTTCGGAGAGGATCCTGTGAAAAGCGAGATCGTTCTCCACCAGTTCGTCCGCGGACGCCTTCGCATCAAGCAGCGCCTGGTGATGGGCGAGGTTATCCTGCAGCAGGGGGATGGAGGCCTTTGCCCGCTCTTCGTCACTCAGGATCAGCTCGAGAATGTCGCGCTCCATGGCGTAACGGGCATCGCGGATCATCTGGGTGGAGGGATTGGAGAGCAAGAGGGCAAAGATCAGAGGGTTGAAGCTCTTCTGTGAGATCTCGTCGTTCACATAGGTCCCGTCGCCGGGGCGGATGGTCACCACACCGAGCATCTCCAGCGCCTTCATCGCCTGACGGATGGATCCTCTGCTTACCCCGTAGAGGGCTTCCAGCTCGGTCTCAGCCGGCAGCCGGTCACCGGGTTTCAGGCGTTTTTCCGCGATTGCCTGTTTAAGCTGTTCGATCACGTAATCCGGGGCCGAGAGCCGGACCTGGGGCTTCGCCTGCAAGCTTACTTTATCCATGTCATCACGCTCCTCTGATTGCAGGTGGAAATGGTCGCCCCTATTATATACAACCGAACCGAAACCGTCAAGCGTTTAACCATTTTTCGTTTAATGACGAATGTTTTGTGAAAATGTGCTAAAAGTCAACTGAAATTTATGTACACTATCGCCAATTGACAGGCAGGTATGTGATCAGTATAATAAAGCCGTAAAACATCAAAGGTTTAACGTTTGATGATAAACAAAAAACGGAGGAGATTGCGGTGGAAAACGAGAAGCTCCAGCAGATTGCCAAGAAGCTCCGCTTCGAGGCCGTGCGGATGGTCTATGAGGGAAAAGACGGACATCCCGGCCCGGCACTGTCGATTGCGGATATCGTAGCGACTTTGTATTTTGATGTGATGAACATCGATCCGAAGAATCCCGAGTGGGAAGATCGCGACCGGTTTATCCTTTCCAAGGGTCATTCCTGCCCGATCTATTACGCTGCCCTCAACGAGAGAGGCTATTTCGAGCCGAAGGTGGAGCACTTCAACCTGCGCCAGCTCGGCAGTATGTTCCAGGGACATCCGTCCATGCACGCAACGCCCGGCGTCGACATGACATCCGGCTCCCTCGGCAATGGCATCGCGATCGGCGCCGGCATGGCCTTCGCGGCGAAGGCGCTGAAGAAGGACTATTACACCTACGTCATCTGCGGCGACGGCGAGCTGCAGGAGGGCGTGTGCTGGGAAGGCATCAACACGGCGCGCGGCCGCAATCTGGACAACCTGATCGTCTTTGTGGACCGCAACGGCTGGCAGAGCTACAAGTCCGTTGAGTTCACCGTCGGGCAGAACAACGTCGCCGACCGCTTCCGGGCCTTCGGGTGGCATGTCCAGGAGATCGACGGACACAACATCGCCGCTATCAAGGACGCCGTCGCGGCGGCCAAGGCGGAGAAGAACCTGCCCTCCTGCATCGTCTGCGACTGCGTCAAGGGCAAGGGCCTGAGCTTTATGGAGCATAACAACGCCTGGCACAAGGGCGTACCCACCGATGAGCAGTTTGCCATCGCGGAAAAAGAACTGGGGGGTAAGTGAGTCATGACAAGCTTTAAGGGCACAAGAGAAGCATACGCCGCAGCTTTGATGGACATGGCCGATGAGCATCCGAACATTATGGTCATCTCCCCGGACTCTCTCAAGGCGATGCGTGCGGTGGCCTTCGGTGAGAAGTATCCGGAGCGCTATGTCGAGTGCGGCATTGCCGAGCAGGGCGCCGTCGATACGGCGGCAGGTCTCGCAAGCGCGGGCATGATCCCCTTCGTGGGCAGCTACGCCGGCTTCCTGACGATGCGCGGCGGCGAGCAGATGCGCACCTTCGTGGGATATACCAACCTCAATGTCAAGTTCATCGGCGTGAACGCCGGTATCCTCGGCGGCGAGCGCGAAGGCGTGACCCATCAGTTCTATGAGGATCTGGCCATCGTCTCCAGCTATCCGAACTTCACCATCTTCACCCCGGCGGATGCGGCGCAGTGCTATCACGCAGTGCAGAAGGCCGTCGAGATCGACGGACCGGTGTATATCCGTGCCGGCAGCGGCAGAGAGCCCGTCGTCTACGATGTGGACGCGCCTTTTGCCGAGAGCGGCATCACGGTGTGGAAGGAATACGGCGACGACGCGGTGCTCTTCTCCAGTGGCTTTGTTCTGGACCGCGTCCTCGCAGCGGCGGAACTCCTGAAGGAAAAGGGTGTCAACGTCACGGTCGCCGATATCAACATCCTCTACGGCAAGGATCCTTCCGAGATCCTGAAGGTCATGGCAAAGAGCAGCTGCCTCTTCACGGTGGAGGATCACAACATCAACGGCGGCCTCGGCTCCTACATCAGCCGCCTCGCCTGCGAGAACAAGCCCGCATGGGTTACCCGGATCGCCCTCACCGATTACGCCGAGTCCGGCCCGGCCAAGGAACTGGCCGACGCCTACGGCTTCTCCCCTGAGGCGATCGCCGAAAAAGTTGTCAGCACCCTGAAAAAATAAAATATCCAAAAGGGAGGAACACATACCATGGAAAAGATCAAAGTAGCCATGATCGGCGCTGCGGGCAAAATGGGTACCCGCATGGCAAGAAGCCTGATGACCATGCCTGACCGCTATGAGGTCAAACTGGTAGAAGGCTATGCGCCGGCAGTCCCCCGCGTTGAGGCGGAGCTTGGCATGAAGTGCGTCTCGGCTCAGGAAGCCATCGACTTTGCGGACATCGTCGTCTTCGCCGTGAAGGATTCGATGATCAAGGAGCTCTCCAAGCAGTATGTCCCCATGCTGAAGCCGGGCACCGTGTTCATGATCCTCGACCCCGCGGCGGCCATCGCCAAGGAAGTCACCCTGCGTGACGACTGCACCTTCGTCGTGACCCATCCCTGCCACCCCTCCTTCCTGAAATGGCAGAAGGAAGAGGAAGCTTTCCAGGATCGCTTCGGCGGCGACGGCGGGCACCAGGATGTTGTCATGAGCAAGATCTGCGGCGACGATGACAAGATGGAGATGGTCAAAGAGGCCACCAAGTGCATGTACCGCGCCGACGACGTCTTCCTGCTGACCACCGAGCAGATCGCCTTCCTCGAGCCGACCCTCGTTGAGGTGATGGGCGCCTGCTTCCTCTATGCCATGGCCGAGACCGTGGATGAGGGCGTCAAGCGCGGCATCCCCAGAGAGGCTGCCGTGTCCTTCATGACCGGTCATGTCCTGAACCTGAGCGCAAACTTCCTCGGCTACCTGCCCGGCAATCCCCCCGTGTCCGACGCCTGCAAGGTCGCCATCCAGCTCGGCAACCGTCTGGTCCTCCGTGAGGACTGGAGAAAGGTATGGGACGACGAGGTCCTGGAGAAGGTCATCGCCACCATGCTCCACCCGGAGAATCCCAAGATCTGAGCCCCTTATTTGTCAGCAAAACCCTATATATAAAAACAAAAAAGAAAAGGAGAACAACATGAAGAAGAAACTCGCACTCCTGATGGCCCTCGTTCTGGTCATCGCCCTCTGCGCCCCGGTTGCCCACGCTGCCGATGACGGCAGCCTGCTCGGCTCCGACTCCGCCACCGTCCGCTTCAAGGTTGGCACCACCACCGCCCCCGACGGCCACTATGTCCGCGGCCTGCAGGCCATGCAGAAGCTCCTCGAGGAGTATTCCAACGGCGAGATGACCCTCGACATCTATCCCAACTCCGCCCTCGGCAACGAGTCCGACATGATGGACGCCGTTTCCATGGGAACCCAGGAGATGTGCCTGGTCTCCACCGGCCCCATCCCCTCCTTCTCCAAGAAGACCGCCAACTGGGGCGTCCTGGACCTGCCCTATCTGTTCAAGAATGCTGAGCAGGCTTACGAAGTGCTCGACGGCGAAGTCGGCCAGACCCTTCTGGACGAGTTTGACGGCTCCGGCATCAAGGCCCTCGGCTTCTGGGAGAACGGCTTCCGTGATCTGACCAACGACAAGAAAGAGATCGCCACCCCCGCCGACCTGGCCGGCATGAAGATCCGCACCATGGAGAACAAGGTCCACATGGCCACCTACACCGCGCTCGGCGCCAACCCCTCTCCTCTCGCCTGGGGTGAAATCTTCTCCGCTCTGCAGCAGGGCACCGTCGACGGACAGGAGAACCCCCTTGCCATCATCCTGACCGCGAAGGTCTATGAAGTCCAGCACTACATCTCCATGATCGACCTGTTCTACAGCCCCTGCGTCCTCATGATCAACGAAGACATCTACAACGGCTTTACCGCCGAGCAGAAGGAAGCCTTCGACAAGGCTGCCGAGGAAGGCAAAGCTGCTGAGCGCGCCATCAGCAAAGAGATCGGCGACTCCGCCCGTGCCGAGATGGAAGCCCTTGGCGTCACCTTCACCGATGTCGACCAGGATGTCTGGGTCGAGGCTGTCCAGAGCGTTTACGACGACACCTCTCTGGGAATTGACCAGGATATGCTCGCTGCAATCCAGGCAGTGACCGACAAGTAAGAATCCTTAACGCCACAGCAATGCGGTAAAGCAAGAAAACAGCCCGACGGACTGAGCTGTATCCGTCCGTCGGGCATGTTTTCGCGATAAAGGAGCTCACATGAAAAAATTTCTGGATGGTTTTTCAAAAGTTGTTGAAGTCATCTGCGTGATCGTCATGTGCCTGATGGTCCTGGTCGTGTTCTTTGCGACCATCGGGCGCTACAGCAAGCTGTATGCCCTCCCCTGGAGCGATGAATTTGCCCGCTACGGCATGATCACCATCGTCTATCTGGGCCTGATGCTGGCCTCCCGCCAGGGCGGACACTTTGTGGTCGAAATCGTGCCGATGATCTTCCCCAAAGCGATCGTCAAGGCGATATCCGTTCTGGTAGCGCTGCTGGTCGACGCCTTTGCCGTCTTCCTCGTGAAGTACGGCTGGGCCGTATCCTCCAAGATGCTCAACCAGGGCAAGACAAGCCCCATGCTGGAGCTGCCGCTGGGCGCCATGTATCTGCTGATTCCCATCGGGATTGTGCTGATGGCGATCTTTTACACAATCCATACCTTCGAAGGGCTCAGAGATCCAAAGCCTTCGGATGTCTCAACCGAAAAGAAGGAGGAAGCGTAAATGGGTGCAGGTATACTTTTCGGCGTTCTGTTTATTCTGCTGTTCCTCGGCGTCCCCATCGCGATCTGCCTCGGTATTGCCGCCGCGGTGACGATGGCTGTGACCGGCAACATGCAGTACCTCGCGGCGGTCCCCACCCGTATGTTTACCCAGCTGGATAATACGACCCTGATGGCGGTCCCGTTCTTTATCCTCGCCGGCAACATCATGGCGGAAGGCGGCATTTCCGACCGCCTGATCGGCTTCTTTGAGCTGCTGCTCAAACGTCTCCCGGGCCGTCTGGCCTGCATTTCGGTCGTCGCCTCCGGCTTCTTCAGGGCGATCTCCGGCTCGAACCCCGCCACCGTCGCCGCCATCGGCGGCATCACGGCACCCCGCATGATCCAGAAGGGCTATCCCCCTGAGAAAGCGGCTGCGATCGCGGCGTCCTCGGGTACTCTGGGCGTGGTTATCCCGCCCTCGATCCCGATGGTGACCTACGCAGTCACGGCGGGCGTGTCGATCATCAGCATGTTTGCGGCAGGCTGGGTCCCCGGCATCATGCTGATTGTCGGCCTGTGCATCGCAAACGCGATCATGTGCAAACAGTACGACTCGGTGGATGCAACCAAGTATCCCGTGAAGGAGTACTTTATCCGATTCAAGGATGCCTTCCTCGCGCTGCTCATGCCGGTCATCATCCTGGGCGGCATCTACGGCGGCATCTTCACACCGACCGAGTCCGCGGCGGTCGCCTGCGTCTACGCGCTGATCGTCTCCTGCTTTGTCTTCAAGGAACTCAACCTCAAGCAGCTGTATAAGATCTTCAAGGACAGCTGCATCAGCTCGGCTGTTGTGCTGTTTGTCGTGGGTATGTCCGCTCCCTTCGCCTGGTACATGACCAGCGAGAACATCCCCACCATGATCTCCACCGCCGTCATGAGCACTTTCAGCAACAAGTTCGTGATTCTTCTCGCGATGAACCTGCTGCTCCTGTTCCTGGGCTGCTTCCTGGAGACCCAGTCTATCATCCTGCTGGTGACCCCGATCCTCCTGCCCATGGCGACCGCTCTCGGCGTGAGCCCTGTGGCACTTGGCCTGATCATCATTGTCAACACATCCATCGGCATGATTACGCCGCCCATGGCGGTCAACCTCTTTGTCGCCACCGGGATCTGCAAGACGACCATCGGCGCCGTATCAAAGAAGATTATGCCCTATCTGATCCTGGAGTTCGGTATTCTGCTTCTCTATACCTATGTGCCGATTCTGCTGAACATCCCGATCGGATAATCAGACGCAACAACTGTATAACGAAAGCCGAGGGCTGCGGACTGCAGACCCTCGGTTTTTTATGATTTGATTTCCGCCTGTTTCCGTTCGTTCTCCTTTTTGATGCGCCAGAGCGTCGTCCGGCTCAGAGAGAGCTTCTCGGCAAGGCGGTCGTTGCTGACCTTCAGCAGCTGCTTCATATGCTCGATGGCGGGGAGCAGCTCTTCGGGAGCGGCGGAGGACGGATCCCGCAGCACGGGATAGCGGCGCCGGTACTCGGCAAACAGCTCGTCCTCTCCGATGGCGCGGATCAGCAGCTGATGCCGAGCGGAAGGACTGGGCTTTTCCGTCTGCCGCAGATAGAAGAGATAGCGCTGGCAGACGGCGCTGAGTTCTGAGAGATTGCCCGGCCAGGAATAGAAGCGCAGCAGCGCGTCAAAGTCGGCACCCTGCCTGCGGAGGCTGACGCCGCGCTCCTGCGCCAGGAGGGAGAAGAGCGCCGGGATGTCCTCCTCCCGCCGGCGGAGCGGAGGCACTTCCACCCGGAAGACCGAAAGCCGCTGCCAGAGGTCGTCCCGCAGCAGGGCCGGGTCGCCTTCGTTAAACGCAGTAATAAACCTTGCCCGGAAGGGCACGGGGAAGACGCCGCCGATCCGGCGGAACTGCCCGTCGGTCAGCACCTGCAGAATGCAGCTTTGAACCGCAGCAGTTGAAGAGCCGATCCCCTGCAGCAGCACCGAGCCCTCCTGGGCCAGCTCCAGCAGCCCTTGGCGCACCGCGCTGCCGTCCTCGACGCCGAAGAGAATGCGAGGGGCGTCCTGGTCGGGGAGCGCGGCGAGATTGATGCTGAGCCAGGGTTCTCTGGCACGGCGGGAGCCGCTGTGGATGCACTGGGCGAAAAAGCTTTTCCCCACGCCGGCCTCGCCGCCGATGGCGAGGGGATAGGGCTGGTCCGCCAGCAGCTTTGCCTCGCGGATCATGCTCTGCATGGCGGGGGAGAGGCTGACAGCGTCCTTCCAGCTGTGGTGAGCGCGGAAACGCTCGCCCTCTCCGGGCTCGGAGCGGCTTCGCCTGGCATTGTCCGGGTAGAGAAAGGTCAGCGAGCCAAAGCTCTTCCCCCGGTCTTCTACGCGGAGCTGGACGCAGCGCTGCATGGCGCCGTTTATGAGACGGCGCTGGTCGGTCTGCATCTCATCCCCGGCGAGAAAATCCTCCGGGGCGAGGGCGGGGACCACCTCCGACAGCGGTCTGCCCTGGACGCGGACGTCCTCCAGGCCGGTCTGCCGGCGCAGCATCCGGTTGAAGACCAGGATGCGGCCCCGGTCGTCCGTAGCTACGAAGCCGAAAGGCGCGTGGGAGAGCACCGTCTGGTTGAGGCGGAAACCGAACATGTTCTTCTGCAGGTCCACGGCGAGGTCGCGCGCCCGGCGCAGGGCGCTGCGCATGGACGCCTCGCTGAAGTAGAGCAGGACGTGTTTTCTGTGCAGCTCTTCGGCAATTTCCACCGCGTGCGATGCGCCGATCACCACATCTGCCTCTGAGCGCTGGACTCCCTGATAGAGGTCAGCGCTATCCTCGTACTGCAGAAGCTCCAGCTTGACCCCCGATAGCTCTTCCAGAAGCGGCAGATCCACCGCGCGCCCGTAGCGGTAGACCGCAATCAGCGGCCGGGTTCCGATCTGTACGGCCTTGCGGATGGCCCGCAGATAGTCCACCGTACCGATGCGGATTTCCACCAGGTGGGCCTGGGAGCAGCGGGAGAAGGCCGCGGCGTTCCCGGCGCCGGCGACAAAGATCTCGCAGCCCTGATTGGTGGCCTGCTCCACCGTCGCGGGGAGGGTATCCACGTTGCAGTCATAGATCTGGATTTCGGTGTCCTCATAGTCCAGATCCGCCACGGCCTGCCGGGCCATGTCGCAGAGCTTGCCGTAGGCCAGAACGGAGATGAAAAACTGTTTTTCCATGGGGCTGTTTCCTCCCGTGTTTTCAAGTGTTTCCGACGGTAAAAGGCGAAAAAATCCGCCAATTTGTTTCAGTACAAAAAGAATACCACACAATGAAACAAAATCAAGCTTTTTCTGCGGAAAAACCGTGTGAATGGATGTTTGTTGAAAAAATGATAAAATGGCATCACTGGCAAGAAAAAAGCTTAAAGGAGAACAGATCCGATGAATAAAAAAGTCAATGTGGTAGAAATCGGCCCCCGCGACGGGTTCCAGAGCGTTAAAGAGTTTATCCCCACCGAAGTCAAGCTGAACATCATCGACGGCATCATTGACGCCGGCTATAAGAAAGTGCAGATCACCTCCTTCGTCAGCCCCAAGGCCATCCCCCAGATGCGCGACGCCCGCGAGGTGACGGAGCATGTCCTCGAGAAGTATGACGGCAAAGGCGTCGAGTTCTTCGCTCTGGTGCCGAACTTCTACGGCGCAAACGCCGCAGTGGAAGCGGGCCTGAAGGAGATCACCCCGGTCATGTCCCTCAGCGAGTCCCACAACAAGAACAATGTCCGCCGGACCTGCCAGGAATCCCTGGACGAGCTCAAGAAGATCCGCGACGCCTTCCCAGATGTGAAGATCACCCAGGACATCGCCACCGTGTTCGGCTGCCCCTTTGAGGGCGAGATGAAGTCCATGGATCCGCTGCTGAGCCTGCTGGAGAAGATGCGCGCCATCGGCATCCACGCCTTCACCCTCTGCGACACCGTCGGCTATGCCTGGCCGACTCTGGTCGAGGAAGTCTTCACCACCGTGAAGAAGGAGTTCCCGGAGGACGAGTTCAACGTCCACATCCACGACACCCGCAACATGGGCATCGTCAACAGCCTCACCGCCATCAACTGCGGCGCGGACAGCGTGCAGGCGGCCATCGCCGGCCTGGGCGGCTGCCCCTTCGCCCCCGGCGCGACGGGCAACACCTCTTCGGAGGACCTGGTCTACATGCTCAACAAGTGCGGCTATGACACCGGCATCGACTTTGATAAGCTGCTGCAGACCGCCAAGTACGCCAAGGCCAATATCGACGGCAACTTCAGCGGCCACCACATCAACATTCCGGAACATCCCTGTGTGATCACACAGGACTGATATCAGAAAGATCTGGGAGGTGCATATGAACATCACTGAACTCAAAGCAATGAGCAGAACCGTGCGCGAGGACATCCTCACCATGGTGCACAAAGCCGGCTCCGGTCACCCGGGCGGCTCCCTCTCCGCCACCGACCTGATGGTCGGGCTGTACTTCGGCGGGATGATGAAGGTCGATCCGCAGAACCCCGACTGGGAGGGCAGAGACCGCTTCATCCTCTCCAAGGGCCATGTGGCCCCGGTGCTCTACAGCGTGCTGGCGCGGAAGGGCTTCTTCCCGCTGGAAGAGCTCGGAACCCTCCGCAAGCTGGGCAGCATCCTGCAGGGCCACCCCCACAAGCAGAGCACGCCGGGCCTGGACTGCTCCAGCGGCTCCCTCGGACAGGGGCTCTCCATTGCAAACGGTCTGGCCATCGGCTTCAGGAAGCAGAATAAGGCCAACCGGGTCTACTGCCTGCTGGGTGACGGCGAGCTGCAGGAAGGCCAGGTCTGGGAAGCCGTCATGACCGCAGCCCAGAATAAGCTGGACAATCTCTGTGCCATTGTGGACTACAACCACGTCCAGCTGGACGGCACCACGGAAGAGATCAAGGCGCTCGGCGACCTCGCGGCCAAGTGGCACGACTTCGGCTGGAACGTGATCCAGCTGAACGGGCACGATATGGACCAGGTGCTGAAGGCCTTTGAGATGGCGGCGGCCTACAAAGGCAGGCCCAGCGTACTGATTGCGGACACCGTCAAGGGCAAGGGCGTTTCCTTTATGGAAGGCGACTGCAACTGGCACGGCAACGCACCCAATGCGGAGCAACTGGAAAAGGCACTGGCGGAAGTCAGAGAGGAGGAGACGAAATCATGAGTAAGGTACCGATGCGTGACGGCTACGGAAAAGCACTGCTTTCCCTCTGTGAAAAAGGCGAGAACATCATGGTTCTCGACGCCGACGTGGCAAAGTCGACCCGGACGGTCTGGGTCCGGGATCAGTATCCGGAGCGCTTCCTGGATATGGGCATCTCCGAGCAGGACATGGTAGGCACGGCCGCGGGCCTGGCGCTCTCCGGCATGACCCCCTTTGTCTCCACCTACTGTGTGTTTCTGGCCGGGCGCGCCTGGGATCAGATCCGCACTACCGTCTGCTATAACAACCTCAACGTCAAGCTGGCCGGCGCCCACGCGGGCATCTCCGTCGGACCGGACGGCGCCACCCACCAGTCCCTCGAGGACGTGGCCCTCATGCGGGTGCTGCCCAATATGACCGTCATCGTCCCCTGCGACGCCGAGGAGACCCGCAAGGCCACCCTCGCCATCGCGAAGAAGCAGGGCCCCTGCTTCATCCGGTTCGGCCGTGAAGCGGTCCCCGTTGTGACCGACGAAGAGACCCCCTTTGAGATCGGCAAGGCCCGCCTCTGCCGTGAGGGCGGCGACGTGACCGTCTTCGCAAACGGCGCCATGGTCTATGAGGCCATGCAGGCGGCCGAAGCACTGGCCAGGGAGAACATCTCTGTCCGGGTCTATGACCTGCACACCGTCAAGCCCCTGGACGAGGAGGCGATCCTCGCCGCCGTGAAGGAGACCGGCTGCATCGTCACCGCCGAGGAGCACCAGGTTAACGGAGGCATGGGAAGCGCCGTTGCCGAATTCCTCGCAAAGAACTGCCCCGCCCCGATGGAAATGGTGGCCGTGCAGGACAGCTTCGGCGAGTCCGGCCAGCCCCAGGAGCTGATGGACAAATACGGACTGAATCAGAAAGCGATTGAAGAGAAAATCAAGGCCGTTCTGGCCAGGAAAGCCTGAACGCCCCGGAGAAGGAGACAACCTATGAAGATCGACCACCTGGACCACCTTGTCGTCACCACCGCCGATCTGGAAAAATGCCTGCACTTCTATGTGGACATCCTGGGCATGGAACTGGACGACCGCAACAACCGCTATGCCGTGAAGTTCGGCAATCAGAAGATCAACATTCACCGCCAGAAGGCGGAGTTTCTCCCCGCCGCCAGAAACGTCACCTACGGCAGCCAGGACATCTGCCTGATCGCCGAGGGCGACATCAACGACATCAAGGCGGAAATTGAAGAAAAAGGCTATCCCATCGAGCTCGGCATCGTCCAGCGCACGGGAGCCTGCGGCCCCATCGACAGCATCTATCTCCGCGACGCGGATGAAAACTTAGTCGAAATCAGTGTCTATAAAAACTGAGAAAAAGAATAAGGAGAGATCAAACAATGGATATGGGTGTACTTTCTCTGATCATTCTGGTAGCCGTCATCGTTCTCGGCTTTGTCAGAAAAACCAACGTCGGCCTTCTCGCCATCGCGGCGGCGGCCATCCTGGCTTACGCCACAGGCGCGTTTACCGGGAAAGAAGTTATCAAAGGCTTCAGCTCCTCGCTGTTTATGACCCTGCTGGGCGTGACCCTGCTCTTCGGCGTCATTCAGGCAAACGGCTGCCTGGAGATCGTCATGAAGAAACTGGTCAAGGCCTTCGGCAAGCAGGTCTGGCTGATCCCCATCCTGATGTATGTGGTGGGCTGGGTCATGTCCGCCATCGGCCCCGGCTGTGTGCCGACCCTGGCCTTCGTCGCGGCCCTCGCTATCCCACTCGCGCATGAGACCGGATACAACCCCATCATGCTTATGATCATCGGCGACCTTGCAACCTACTCCGGCCGCTGGTCCCCCATCAGCCCGGAAGGCATTCTCGTCAGCAAGCTCATGGGCGAGCAGGGCTTCACCGGCGTGCTGACTCCCATGATCATCAACACCGGCATCGGCAGCATCATCCTGGCCGTGATCGCGTTCATCTTCTACAAGGGCTACAAGGTCAAGGGCGGCGCAAGCTTCACCGAGACCAGTGAAGTCAAGAAGCTGGAAGGCAAGCACATCATCGCCCTCGTCGGCATCCTGGCCATGCTGGCCGGCGTCATCTTCCTGAAGATGGATGTGGGTCTGGCCTCCTTTATCGTCGCCGCGGTTCTGATCATCCTCGGCATCTGCGACCAGAAGACCGCCATGAAGGGCGTCCCCTGGAACACCCTGGTCCTCGTCTGCGGCGTCGGCGTCCTCATGAACCTTGTTATCAGCACCGGCGGCATCGACCTCCTCGCCAACATCATGGCTTCCGTCATGTCCCCGAAGACCGCAGCCCCGATCGCGGGCATCTGCGCCGGCTGCATGAGCTGGTTCTCCTCCACGATGGGCGTCGTGCTGCCCACGCTGCTCCCCACGGTCGGAACCATTGTGGAAAAGGTCGGCGGCAGCGTCTCCGCCGTCGAGATCATCAGCACCATCGGCATCATCTCGTCCTGCGCGGGCTTCAGCCCCGCCTCCACCGTCGGCGCCATCATCATGGGCGCTTACGAGGGCGACGCGGAGTTTGCCAAGCAGAAGACCTCCAACGCTCTGTTTATCGAGCTCTTCGCAGTCTCCGTGTTCTGCGTCCTGTTCCTGGCGCTGCTGGCTCTGGTCGGCGTGTTCGGCATCATCGGCTGATCAAACATCATGACAAGAAGCGGCGCCCCATTCGGGCGCCGTTTTCAGAAAACAAATTGAAACTGCGGATCCTGCGGGCGAACGGTTTGCCGAAACGGGCAGCCGCTCTCGCCGCCGGGTATCACATTTGACATTCAGGAGGATTTTGGAATATGAACGGACTGTTGGACGGCGTTGTTGTTCTGGACCTGTGCCGCGTGCTGGCGGGACCTTATGCCGGCATGATCATGGCGGACATGGGCGCCACCGTCATCAAAATCGAGAACCCCAACGGCGGGGACGACACCCGCAAGATGGGACCTTTCTTCGACAAGGAGCGCACCCAGAGCGCCTACTATATCAACTTTAACCGCAGCAAGCTGGGCGTCACGCTGAACCTTAAGGCCCCCGAGGGCAAGGCCATGTTCCTGGAACTGGTCAAGCAGGCGGACGTGGTGATCGAGAACTACCGCCCCGGCACCATGGAAAAGCTGGGCCTCGGCTATGACGTGCTGAAGGAAGTCAACCCCGGCATCATCTATGGCTCGGTATCCGGCTTCGGTCACACCGGCCCCTACAGCAAGCGCGCCGGCTATGACATCGTCGGCCAGGCCATGGGCGGCATGATGAGCACCACCGGCTGGCCCGGCGGCGAGCCCACCCGCGTCGGCACACCCATCGGCGATGTGCTGGGCGGCCTGAACATGGCCATCGGGGTGCTGGCCGCGCTGGTCAACAAGGAAAAGACCGGCCTCGGCGAGAAGGTGGATGTGGCGCTGGTGGATTCGGTGGTCTCGGCCATGGAGAACATCACCATGATCTATCAGACCGAGGGGCGCATCCCGCAGCGCATCGGCAACCGCTATGAATCCACCTATCCCTACGATGTGTTTCCGACCAGCGACGGCAGCGCCGTCGTGGCGGCGGGCAACGACAAGCTCTTCGGCATCCTCTGCGACGTGATCGGCCATCCGGAGCTCAAGACGGATCCGCTGTACGCAAAGACCCCGGACCGCGTCGCAAACCACGAGAGCCTGGGCGAGATCATCTCGGTCTGGACCAGGGCCCACACCACCGAGGAAGTGGACCAGATCCTGAACGCGGCGGGCTGCCCCGCCTGCCCGGTGAACACCATCGACAGGATGGTAGAGGACCCGCAGATTGCAGGCGCCCGCGACATGTTCCCCGAGATCGACCAGCCGGGCGTCGGCAAGATGCACATCACCGCCACCGCCCAGAAGCTGACCCGGACCAAAGCCTGCCCGCGAAAGCCGGCGCCGCAACTGGGCGAGGACAACGCGAAGATCTTCGGCGACGTCCTGGGCTATGACGAGGCAAAGCTCCAGGCCCTGCATGAGGCCGGCGTCATCTGAACAATAGAGAAAAAACAAAACACTCCTTAGAAAACCAGCGTGCGGAAAGCTCCGGATAGAGCTTCCCGTACGCTGGCTGTTTTATGAGATGACCATCAATCGCCGAAATGGAAGAGGTTGAGGCCGACCTCGTCGCTGAAGCGCCGGTCGACCTGTCCGTCGATCACGCGGATGACCATTTCGCAGGTGGCGCTGACATTGGCGCGGTTCAGGTGCCCGCCGAAGACGCAGCCCTTGTCGTCACCGGCGCTCATGTGCAGATGCAGGTAGAACTCTCCGTCCTTGGTGCTGATGGTGCCGGTCAGAGAGACGATCTCGAAGGCGCCCTCAAAGTGGTTGGCGTAGTACTTCTTCTCCGCGGTGTTGAACACGCCGACGGTAAAGTCGTTCACCGCGCCCAGCGCTTCGACGCTGGCAAGCTTGATGTTCTCCTTCTCCGCCACAACGCGGACCTGCTCCGTGATCTCCTCGTTCTTATCGATCCTGACAATCAGGGTATCGCCGAATCTTCTGTATTCCATCGTGTCCTCCTCATGTGGTTTTCTGACACTATTATATTCCTTTTCGGAAGAAAAGCAAGGATATGCTGACGGTCCTGTCGGGCCCTGTCATCCGTGCTCTTCTGGACACGACAGATCGCCCCGGTACCGAAGACGGATACCGGGGCGACCCAGGAGAGAGATTCTCGATGTGGTGTGATTATTTTGCTGCGGCAAAGCCCTTTTCCAGATCGGCGATGATGTCGTCGATGTGCTCGGTGCCGATGGAGAGGCGGATCGTGTTGGGATGGATATCCTGATCCTCCAGCTCTTCCGTGGTCAGCTGGGAGTGCGTCGTGGTTGCCGGGTGGATGACCAGCGACTTCACATCCGCGACGTTTGCCAGCAGCGAGAAGATCTCCAGCGCGTCGATGAAGGCATGGGCTTCCTTCTGCCCGCCCTTGATGTCGAAGGTGAAGATGGAGGCGCCGCCGTTGGGGAAGTACTTCTCAAACAGAGCGTGGTCGGGATGATCGGGCAGGGAAGGATGATTGACCTTCTCGACCTGGGGATGGTTGGCCAGGAACTCAATGACCTTCTTGGTGTTCTCGGCGTGGCGGTCCAGCCGCAGGGACAGCGTCTCTACGCCCTGCAGCAGCAGGAAAGCGTTGAAGGGGGAGATGGCCGCGCCGGTGTCGCGCAGCAGGATCGCCCGCAGGTAGGTGATGAAGGCGGCGGGACCGGCCGCATCCACAAAGGAGATGCCATGATAGCTGGGATTGGCTTCGGCGATGGGAGCATACTTTCCGCTGGCCTTCCAGTCGAACTTGCCGGAGTCCACCACGATGCCGCCGAGGGTCGTGCCGTGGCCGCCGATGAACTTGGTTGCGGAGTGAAGAACGATGTCCGCGCCGTGCTCGATGGGACGGATCAGATACGGGGTGCCGAAGGTGTTGTCGATGGCGAGGGGGATGCTGTGCTTATGGGCGATCGCCGCAATGGCGTCGATGTCGGGGATATCGGAGTTGGGGTTGCCCAGGGTCTCGAGATAAATGGCCTTAGTGTTGGGCTGGATGGCGGCTTCGACCTCGGCGAGATTGTGAGCATCCACGAAGGTGGTCTGGATGCCGTAGAGCGGAAGCGTATGCGCCAGCAGGTTATAGCTGCCTCCGTAGATGGTCTTCTGGGCGACGATGTGATCGCCCGCCTGGGCCAGGGCCTGGATGGTATAGGTCACAGCCGCGGCGCCGGAAGCCAGCGCCAGCGCGCCGACACCGCCTTCCAGTGCGGCCAGGCGCTTCTCCAGCACGTCCTGGGTGGAGTTGGTAAGTCTGCCGTAGATGTTGCCGGCGTCCTGCAGGCCGAAGCGGGCCGCAGCGTGGGCGGAATTGTGGAAAACGTAAGACGTGGTCTGGTAAATGGGTACGGCGCGGGCGTCGGTGGTGGGATCGGCCTGTTCCTGGCCGACGTGAAGCTGCAGGGTCTCGAATTTATAGTTAGACATGATGTTACCTCTTTCTGATGATTATTTTTTTATATTTTGATCAAATATCGTTCTGTATTCATTCTGTGCGCGCTCATGCGCGAAGGTTCAGACAGAGGTCACATTCGTCCAAACCTGTAATTGCTGCGGAGCAGCTGTTCCAACAATTCTTTCATCCTTGTTCACCTCAAAAAAAGTACCGGGGAGCCCGTTGAGCTCCCCGGCCGTGAAAGACAGAAAGGAAACCTCAAGCGGGCAGGCAAAGCCGCATGCGCATCTCCCAGCGCATGTCGCACCACATCATGCAGTTGAAATTGGATGTACGCATCGTGGTTCCTCCAGGCAATTCCTACAAACCGATTGAGTTGATATGTTTATACCACAACATCATGCCCGTGTCAACCATTATTTTTCTAATCGAGCTATTTTTTTGAAGATTTCTTGCTCCGGCCGGAGAAAATCGCCTTTTTATTCGTACAGCTCCGGGCGTCTCAGGCGGGTATAGGCTTTTTCACTGCGCCGTTTAGAAGCCTGCTCCGGTTCGATCTCGCAGAGCAGCAGCTCTTCGCCGTTTCCGGCCAGCGCCAGCAGTTCGCCGTCCGGACCGATCACGAGCGACTCGCCGGAGAAGTGCATCGCGCCTTCAAGACCGACCCTGTTGCACATGGCCGTGAAAACGCTGTTCTGGAACGCCTGGATGCGGATCTCCCACTGGAACAGATCCGACGGCTCGTCGGTGGTGTTGGCCGTGGGGATCAGGATCAGATCGGCCCCCCGCAGGGCTTCGGTCCGCATGCTCTCGGGATAGTGCCGGTCAAAGCAGACGACGATCCCGATGCGGCCGAGCTCGGTCTCAAAAACGGCAAAGCCCTCCTCGGACGGCGTGTAGTAATCCTGTTCATAGAAGCAGGGGCACTGGGCGATATGTACCATCTTCTGACGGCCGACGATTCGGCCCTCGCGGTCGATCAGCAGGCTGGTGTCATAGCGCTTCCCGCCATAGTCCAGATAGAAATTCGGCGACGCCCAGATGCCGGCTTCCCGGCAGGCGCTGCAGACGGCCTGCACTTCGGGGCTTGTTTCTTCCAGAACATAAGCGGAGACCTCGCGCCCCTCATACTGCGGAAAGAAGGGGGTCAGCTGGATCTCGGGGAAGCAGATCAGGTCTGCGCCCTGTCGGCCTGCCTCGCGGATCAGGCGCAGCGTCTTCTGCAGGTTCTCTTCGATGCTCTCGGTCATTTGCATCTGTGCCAAAGCGAGCTTCATGTTTAGTCCTCCTTATATCCGTTCTTTTAGCCATTATACGGGAAATCCGATGGATTTCAAGTCTCAATTAAAGATAACTCAACCTAAAATCCTCCGGAGGGCCTGTGAGTCCTGGATGGTAATATGGGGTGAGGAAACAGCAATAAGTCCTTGATCCTCCAATTCTTTCAACTCGCGATGCAGGGAAGGACGGGAAACATTCATACTCAGCGCCCACTTGGTAATGGAGCTTGGGATCTGCACGACCGGATCACCGGACTGCATGGATTGAGAGAGCAGATAAAACGCGATCTTCTGCTGAATTCCGGAGTAAGACAGCAGTTCAATGCGCCACTGCAGCTGAAAAGTCGCGGTGGCTAGTTCCGAGAGAAAAGCGTCCAAAAGCCTGACATCTGCATGGAGCAGCTTCAGCATGTTTTCCCGATCGAGCATCAAAAGTTCCGACGGCTCCAGAGCTGTCAGTTCAACAGGGCACTTCCTTTGAACAGAGAACATGGCCGCCTGCCCCAGCATGTCACCGCAGCGCCCGACTGTCACCTGCATAGCTTTGCCGCTGGGGAAAATTTTCTGCGCCTGAATACTGCCCTGCAGAATAATGGCAACGTGATCCGCGTCATCCATCAGATGAAAAACCGGTTGATCCTTCTCATAGCGGGCAACCTTGTAATGCACAGAGGTTAACAGCTTCTCGATTTCGGCTTCTGCCAGTCCTTCAAAGAGCCGGCAGGATGTTAGTGTGGAAAAAACCATCCATTTCCTCCAATCTGTATCTGTGGATACGGATTTTCTGTTCTGCTTATATTATAGTACAAACAGAACAGAAAACAAGCTGGAGGTTTCATGAAAATGAAAGAACTTGATATGACCAAATCGGTTGCCGATTTGGTTGCGGAGTACCCGAACGTGAAGGAAATCATGGCGGAGCTGGGCTTTAAGGACATCACCAGCCCCGTGGCGCTGAAGTTCATGGGCAAGGTCATGACGGTCCCCAAGGGCGCGGCGATCAAGGGCATTTCCATGGATAAGATCATTGCGGCGTTTGAGGACAACGGATTTACCGTGACAGGGGTCCCCGGTCGGGAAGCGGCAGAGGTGCTCACCGGTACGGCGGAGGATCGCAACACTAAGCTTAAGAACCTGATCCTGCGTCTCAATCAGGGCGAGGACCTGGAAAGTGTCCGGGCGGATTTTGTCCGGGACTTTGAGAGCGTGTCCGTTCACGACATTGTGAAGGCCGAACAGGGCCTCATTGACGACGGTCTGCCTATGCAGGAGGTGCAGAAGCTCTGCGACCTGCACTCGGCGCTGTTCCACGGAAAGACCGAGGCGGAGCTGTGGGCCGAGGAGGAGAAACAGGCCGCCGTAAAGAACGGCGCACAAGTGCCGGAGGGTCATCCGGTGGATGTGCTGCGCCGGGAGAACCGAGCATTGGAGCCGATCCTTGACCGGGCTTTGGCAGCCCTCGATGCGGGAGAGGTTTCCTCGCTGCTGGCTGACCTGAAAGCCCTGCGGAAGATCGATGTCCTGTACAGCAAGAAAGAGAGCATCCTGATGCCCATGCTGCTGCATCACGGCGTCACCGGCCCCAACGACGTCATGTGGGGCGTGGATGATGAGATTAAGGCCGAGGTGGCAAGACTCGCCAATACGCTTACGGAGGTAAATTTCTCTTCCGAGAAAGCTGCCGCGGAAACCGTTCTCAATCGCATGAAGGAGATGATCTACAAGGAGGAAAACATCTTCTTTCCCCTGTGCCTGGAGCATCTGACAGAGGAAGAGTGGCTGGACGCCTACCGCGATCTGCCGGAGATGGGCTTTATTTTCATTGAAGACGCTCCGAAGTGGGTACACGGTGAGGAGGCCCTGGCAGCAAGAAAAACCGAGACGAGCACAGCCGTGGTTGAAGGCTTCCTGCATTTCCCCGGCGGGAAGCTGAATATTGCACAATTAAACGGTCTCTTTAAGGTGCTGCCTATCGACATCACCTTCATCGACGAGGAGGATATCAACCGCTTTTTTACCAACTATGGCAAGGTGTTCTCCCGCCCGCTGTCGGCGCTGGACCGCTCCACCTACGAGTGCCACCCGGAGCGCGTCAAGCCTATGGTCAAGCAGCTGCTGGACGATTTCAAGTCCGGCGTGCGGGACTATATGGAGGTCTGGACGCCCAATGACGACCACCCGGTTCGGGTGATTTACGCAGCGGTCCGGGATGAGAAAGGAAACTATCTCGGCGCGGCGGAGTTGGTGGAGGATCTCACCACGGCAAAGGCGCACTTTGAAAGCCGGGCGCGGAAGAAATGAGCAGAGCCGAAGACGCCTTTTCGATCGCGGCGGAGAAGCCGGCTGGTCCCGCTGTACGGTGTCCGTACACGAAACTGTTGAGGTTTATATTGTGAAAGAAACAGCATAATCAAAATGGTAATGCTGTTTATATTGAATGAAATGAGGAGGAAGAAACATGAGAGCATTTGTGGATCAGGAGCTTTGCATCGGCTGCGGGATGTGTACCGTAGCCTGCCCCGAGGTTTTTGAACTGAACGTCGACGGTAAGGCAGAGGCCATAGCCGATACCACCGATGACAACCGCAATGATGTGATGACTGCCATAGACGGCTGCCCGGTCGGGGCGATTCGGGAGGAAGAGTAATGAGAAAGCATGTCAAGGGAAATGTAAGCTGGATCGGCTATATCGACTGGGAACTGGAGAGCTTCCACGGCGATGACTACTCCATAATGAACGGCTCCAGCCAGAACGCTTATCTGATCGAGGAAGAGAAAACTGTTTTGGTGGATACCGTCTGGTCCCCACACCGTTTTGAGTTTGTGGAGAACCTGGAAAAGGAGATCGACCTGAAGAAGATCGACTTCATCATCGCGAACCACGGCGAGTGCGACCACTCCGGATCCCTGGTCACGCTGATGGAGAAGATTCCCGACACGCCCATCTACTGCACGGCCAATGCCGTCAAGAGCATTGAGGGGCAGTACGGCAAGCGCGGCTGGAACTTCCATGTGGTCAAGACCGGTGACAGCGTGAACATCGGCAACGGCAAGCAGCTGGTTTTCGTGGAAATGCGGATGCTCCATTGGCCCGACTCCATGGCCACCTATATGACCGGCGATAATATTCTCTTTTCCAACGACGCCTTCGGCCAGCACTACGCCGTGGAGGAACTGTTCAACGACAAGGCCAATCCCTGTCTGCTGAACAAGGAGGCCATGAAGTACTTTGCCAACATCCTCAATCCCTTCGCCCCGATCCTGACCAAGAAGCTGGAGGAGATCGCAAAGCTGAATCTGTCTATTGAAATGATCGCTCCCTCCCATGGCGCCATCTGGCGGGAGAATCCGCTGCAGATCGTGGAGAAGTACGCCGAGTGGGCTGCCGCCTATCAGGAGGATCAGGTGACGATCGCCTACGATACCATGTGGGAGGGCACCACGAAGATCGCGCATAAGATCGCGGAAGAGATCCACCGGCAGAGCCCCGACACCGTGGTGAAGGTCTTTAACATCGCCAAGGCCGACAAGAACGAGATCATGACCGAGGTGTTTAAGTCCAGAGCCATCGCAGTGGGCTCGCCTACCGTCTCCAACAGCTATCTTTCCTCCGTAGCAGGCTGGCTGGAATTTCTTAAGCAGCTTAAGTTCAAAAACAAAAAAGCTGCGGCCTTTGGCTGTTACGGCTGGAGCGGCGAGAGTGTGAAGCTCTTGCAGGCAAAGCTCACAGAGGCGGGTTTTACGGTCATCGAAGAAAATGTGCGGTCACAGTGGAACCCGGAGGAAACGGATTTCGCGGCGATTCCGGCACTGGTTGAGAAGCTGCTCACAGCATGATGAAATCACGGAGCTATCGCCTTTATGGACGATAGCTCCATTTTAGATATTTTGGATAGAAGAATCTAACTCGCTGTTGCCATGGCAACGGCGTTTTTTTGTGGCAATAGATAGAATGCTGATAGTTAGCGTTGGCTAACAAATAAAATCAAAGGAGAAAAGAAATGAAAAAAGGTTTTTCCATCCTGCTTTGCCTTGCGCTGCTTGTAAGCGTCGCCGCAGGCTCAATGACGGCTTTTGCCGATGAGGCCACAGGGACACACACCGTCGTGGACCACGCCGGGAATCAGGTAGAGGTCCCCGATGAGATCACCCGTGTCGTAATCGACCAGATTCCGATCCTGTCCACCTATATGGCCTACTTCGGCGGGCAAGCGCCGTATATCGTCGGTTTTTGCGGGTCATTTAAGGATACCATCTCCAAAACAGTCCTGAAGGACATCGCGCCGGAACTCATGGAGACTGCCGATACGGTTTACGCCCAGAGTGATTTGAACATCGAAGAGATCATCAAGCTGAAACCTGATGTTATATTCTACAACGCAGGCAATACGGCTCATGCGGAGATCCTGCAGGCCAGCGGAATCCCGAGCATCGGCTTTGCAACCGTCTGGGCCGATACGCCGGCGGATCCATTGGAGCGCTACAAACAGTGGCTTGATCTCCTGGAGGATGTTTTTGGGGAAGAGGGCAAGACGGATACGTTTGTCGCGGCCGGTGACGCCATTGTCACAGAGGTGGAGAGCAGAATCGCCGAAATCCCGGAGGATGGCCGTCCCAGCGCGCTGATCCTCTGGAAGCTGAACGACGCGGTGCCGCAGGTTTCCGGGCAGGGCTCATTTGGCAACTTCTGGATGAAGCACCTCGGTGTCAGGGATATGGCCGCCGAGACAAAAGGCTTCAATCAGGTCAGCATGGAACAGATTTTCTCTTGGGATCCCGAGATCCTCTTCCTGGACGGCCCCGGTCTTCTGCAGTTGAACACGGAGGATGTCCTCGGAAACAAGGTAGAGGGAGTGGACTTTTCCCTCATGACAGCGGTGCAGACCGGCCGTGTTTACGACACGACGCTCGGGATGTGGAACTGGTTTACACCCAACCCCGACGCGCCTCTGGTTTTGGCCTGGCTGGCCTGCAATACTTATCCGGAACAGTTTGCGGACTATCCGCTTACCGAGGTCATCCGCGAATACTACGCCGCCTGGTACGGCTATGAATTGAGCGAAGCCGAGCTTGCGGAGATGCTCTGTTACTGATGCACAGCACGTTCTGGATCAGAAAAGGACGTTTTACTTTGTCGGCGGTCCTGCTCATGTGTATCTTCCCGCTTGTGCTGGGCGTCGTCAGCCTCTGTGTCGGGCGCATGAGCGTACCGGTGCAAGATGTTCTGGCCTCTCTGAAGAGCGCGGTCATCGGACAGCAGGGGAATGTCAAAAACTATGCCATCGTCATCAATCTCCGCCTGCCCCGTATCCTGGAAGCAATTGTCGTCGGCGCGGGTCTTGCCTGCGCGGGTGCAACGTTTCAGTCCCTGTTTTTTAATCCGCTGGCCACACCCGACGTGCTGGGTGTGACCAGTGGAACCTGCGTGGGGGCAATCCTCGCGATTATTCTCTCCCGCAGCATTCTGGAGACACAGCTGATCGCTCTGGTTTTCGGTCTGGCGTCGGTCTGGCTGACGCTGCATGTCGCGGGCAAGAATGAAAACCGGTCTCTGGTGTTTCTGGTGTTGGCCGGAACGATCATGTCCTCGCTGTTCAATGCCATCGGATCCCTGCTCAAGTATACCGCCGATCCCCAGGACAAACTCCCGGCGATCACGTATTGGCTGATGGGCAGTTTCACCGGTGCGACGTACAGGAAGCTTCTGATCGGATGCCCGCTGATTCTCTGCGGAAGCCTTGTGATCTGGCTGTTTCGCTGGAGACTGAACATTCTCTCGCTGAGTGAAGATGAGGCGAAGGCAAGCGGGATTCACCTGGCCCGGACCAGACTGGTTTTTATATTGGCGGCGACAGTGATCACGGCGGCTTCAGTTTCCATGTGCGGGCAGGTTGGCTGGGTCGGTCTGCTGGTGCCGCACTGTGCGAGAATGATGGTCGGCAGCGACAATCGGAATGTGGTCCCGCTGAGCCTCAGCCTCGGTGCGGGTTTTATGATTTTGATCGATACTTTGGCGCGGTCGGCAAGTGTGATCGAATTGCCGATCTCGGTCCTGACCGCGATTGTCGGGGCTCCGGTATTTATTTCATTGCTGAACAGAAGCAGGAGTGCGTTCCGATGATACTCGAAGTCAGAAAAGGTTGTTTTGCATATCCCGGTCAGAAAGAGGTACTTCATGATATCTCCTTCGGACTCGAAAAAGGTTCTGTGCTGGCTGTCCTGGGGCCAAACGGCATTGGGAAGACAACATTGCTCAAGTGCACCGTCGGACTGCTGCCGTGGAAAACAGGACAGAGCCTCTTCTGCGGGCAGGACATTCATGAAATCAGACCGCGCTCCTTCTGGAGCAGAGTTTCCTACATTCCGCAGACCCATGGTTTTTCTTTTGCCTATACGGGGCTGGAGATGGTCATGCTGGGGCGCAGCGCGCACCTCAGAACGCTGGAGCAGCCGGGTGAACGAGAGATGATCATGGCAGAGCAGGTTATGGAGCGCGTGGGTATCCGCCATCTGGCAGAGAAAGACTGCAACTGCATGAGCGGAGGAGAACTACAGATGGTTCTGATTGCGCGGGCCCTGATCAACGAACCGGAGCTTATCATTCTGGACGAGCCGGAGACCGGACTGGACTTCCGCAATCAGCTGCTGGTGCTGAACATGATCCACTCGTTGGCCAAGGAAGAGGGGATCAGTGCGATCATTAACACCCATTACCCGACGAATGCCCTGGCAGTGGCGGATGAAAGCCTGATGATGAACCGGAAGGGAACCGCACTCTACGGTCCCGTAGAAGAGGTGCTGACCGCAGAGAATATTTCCTCCTGTTTCGATGTCAGGGCTGTGGTTCAGGAGATCTGCTGCGACGGCAGAAACATCCGCAGTGTCGTTCCTGTATCACTGGCGGGGTAGGCGTGAAAACCGGCTGCCGCAAGTGCGGAAGCCGGTTTCCGAAAAGAGTGGTATAACGTCAGGAGATAAAATTAATGATGGATCAGAAAATCAGAGTGGAGAATCCGGACTTCTGTGCCGGAAACAGCAATAAGACCTTCCTCCTGCATACGGGAGAGCTCGCGTGAGAGCGCGCTGCGGTTGACCCCGAGAAATTCCGCCAGCTCACTGCGGTTAAACCGAAGGGAGATCCGGTCGGAACCGGGAGGAATCAGTTCGCTTAGGTAAACACGAAGACGGTCGCGAAGGAGTTTCTGGCTCATGATGCGTACTTTCTGGTTGAGGAAGACGTTCTGGCGGGAAAAATCCCGGAGAAGGTTCCGAATGAGGACCGCCTGATAGTCGAGAACGAAGGACGGGGAACGGAACAGGGACTGAAAGTCGAAAAACAGGATTCGGCAGTCAGTTAGCGCACGCATCTGCATGGGGCTGCGTTCAGCCTGTGCACAGGCCAGCGCTTCTCCGAAGACGCTGCCTTTGATGAAATGGTTCATGTTGACGTTGTTGCTGTTCTCGTCCATAAAACTGAGTTCGACAGAGCCTTCAAGAATAATCCCCGCCGAGGATATGGGATCGCCGATCAGAAAAATCATCTCATCCCGACCATATGACCGGTCATGGGCATGAAGAAATTCGAGAGCGGTATCCAGATCCTCGCCGGAAATGCCTTTAAAAATTGCACTGGAAAGAATTGTTTTCCGATCAGCAGGCTTCAACATAAGGATTCCCCAAATATCACAGAAGTTAGTTCAGACTAACGATATTATACGCAAAGACGAGAGCTTTGTCAACGCCGCAGCAGGCGAGAAAGAGAGAAAACATGATCCGGCTTGGAATGGATATTGGAACATCGACCGTGAAAATGGTTGTTCTGCAGGGAAAAGAGATCAGACAGAAGTGGATTGCAAAGCATCACGGGCAGCTCCGTCAGACCGTCGCGGAAGGACTCAGAGCCCTGAATCTTCCGCAGGAGAAACTGCTTGCCGCTGTAACCGGCGCAAACGCCCAGATTGTTCTGGAAAGCTGCCCCGCTGTCCGTGCAGTCGGAGAGATCCCCGCACTGGTCGACGGGGTGCGTTACAGCACAAATCACCCCGGGTCGATCATCGATATCGGCGGTCAGGGCGCCCGCTTTGTATCCGGGGCAACACAGGGCATCCCGGAATTCTCTTCCAACGAACACTGCGCTGGAGGAACCGGCTCGTTCTTTGAAGATCAGATGTCCCGGCTTGGGATGAGGATCGAAGATTATTCCGAGACAGTCGCACGGGCGGAATCTGTGCCAAGGCTTTCTGGGCGCTGCTCGGTATTTGCCAAAACCGATATTATTCACCGCCAGCAGGAAGGAGTAAGGACACCGGATATTCTGCTGGGGCTCTGCTATGCCATGATCCGGAACTACAAAGCGACGATCGTGAAAAACCTTCCTGTGAAAAAGCCGGTTGTGTTTACCGGCGGTGTGACACAAAACAGCGGAGCGGTTCGGGCGGTCCGCGAAGTTTTTGGGCTTAAAGAAGGAGAGCTGATTATCCCGGAGGCACCTCTGTTCCAGATGGCAATCGGATGTGCGCTGCAGGCGGAAGCAGAGATTCTTCCCGCGGAGCTCCGGAATATGCTGGAGAATGAGAGAGCGGAAAAAAGCCGGGAAAAGAGGATGGCACCCCTGACGGAGAGAGCGGATACCAGGCAGCGCGAGCCGGACGCAAGCGGTGTGATTCCGGAGAGCGGTGTCGCCCTCGGCATCGACATCGGCTCCACGAGCACGGATCTGGTGCTGGTGGACCGGGAGGGGACGCTGGTGGACTTTCAGTATCTCCGTACAGCGGGGGATCC
This sequence comes from Oscillospiraceae bacterium, assembly GCA_017458065.1. Taxonomy (GTDB): domain Bacteria; phylum Bacillota; class Clostridia; order Oscillospirales; family Oscillospiraceae; genus Limivicinus. The sequence continues at coordinate 6,015 of JAFTGD010000042.1, read as the reverse complement.
GGAGGGCGCGGTTCGTAAGGGGCTGCGATCCATCCGGGAACGATTCGGAGAAATCCCGTTTGTCGCGGTCGGCGTAACCGGCTCAGGGCGCGAGCGGATCGGGCGCATGATTGGGGCAGACGCCGTCCGGGATGAAATTACCGCACAGGCGAAAGCAGCGGTGCGGTGGGTCCCCGAAGCGGATACGGTATTCGAAATCGGGGGACAGGATTCCAAGTTTATCTCGCTCAAAGAAGGAGAAGTGGCGGACTTTCAGATGAACAGAATCTGTGCTGCCGGTACGGGCTCCTTTATAGAGGAACAGGCAGCGAGAATGGATATCCCGCTGGCTGAATTCGGTGAGCTTGCGCTCCGGTCCGAATCCCCCGCGGATCTGGGAGAGCGGTGCACGGTGTTTATAGAGACGGCAATCGATTCGGCGCTGGCGGAAGGGGCAAGCCAGGCCGACATCGCGGCAGGGCTCTGCCAGGCCATTATTCGCAACTATCTCCACAAAGTGGTGGGGAACAAGCATATCGGAGAACACATTGTTCTTCAGGGAGGGGTGGCTTATAATCCGGGAATTGTCGCGGCCTTCCAGAATGCCTTTCCGGACCGGCTGACGGTGTCGCCGTGTTTTTCGGTCAGCGGGGCCTATGGAGCGGCCCTGATGGCAGCGGAGGAAACAGGGGACCGGGCCAGCAGTTTCGCGGGCTTTGATTTTTCGGAAACGGAAATTCTTTCTCCGCGGTTTTCCGAGGAAATCGAAGAGAACATCGCCTTCTATCACCGGACCAGGAAAAACTTTTTCCAGAACTATGACGGAAAGCTCGATCCGCAGAAGAAAACCGTCGGAATCCCCTATGCGCTGATGATCCATAAGTTTTTCCCGATGGCAAATGCCTTTTTCAAGGCGCTGGGCTACAACGTGCTGCTTTCCGATCCCAGCAATGAGGAGACCGTGCGTCTTGCGCAGCAGGCCGCGCAGGGAGAGACCTGCTATCCGGTCAAACTGATTTACGGCCATATGCAGCAGTTGATCGACAGAAACGTGGATTATATTTTCATGCCGAACGTCCGGACCATCAAACATGTCAAGTCCCATGTCCCGTCCAATTACGGCTGTGTCTACATGCAGACGGCGGCGAAATCGATCGCGGACATTCTCAGACTGGAAGAGCGCGGCATCACGCTTCTCAACCCGACCTTCGACCTTGATTTCGGGAAAGAAGCCATGGCGACGGCCATGCTTTCCGTGGGCAGACAGCTGGGAAAGCCGAAGCCCCTCTGCGCGGCGGCACTTCTGGCGGGCGCCAGAGCGGTCAGACAATATGATGCGGCAGCCGAGAAGCTAGGGCAGGATCTGCTGGACCGCCTGAAGCCCGAGGACAAGGTGCTGGTAATGATCACGCGCAACTATGGGATCTCGGACCCGGTGCTCAACATGGGAATCCCGGAACTGCTGCTTCAGCGGGGCCATAAGGTCATCAATCTCGAGCATCTCCCGGCTCACGATTTTGACCTCGGGGAGGATTATCCGAATCTTTACTGGCCTTTCGGGCAGCATATCCTCTCCGGCGCAAAGCTGATCGCACATCATCCGAATCTCTATGCGGTTTATCTTACCAATCACGGCTGCGGTCCGGATACCATGCTGTCCTATCTGTTCCGGGAAGAAATGGGGGACAAGCCTTACCTGCAGATCGAAGTCGACGAGCATTTTTCCAAAGTCGGTGTGATTACCCGGATTGAGGCTTTCCTGAACAGCCTTTCTCACAGGGAGACCGTGGCGCTGGACAAGAACTTTGACCTGATGGCGGTTCATTCCCGCAGAGCGTACATTTCCGCTGATCCTGACAGAGAGAAAACGGTCTATGTACCGGATTTCGGGTTGTACACGCAGGGGATTTGCCGTTATTTGGAGAAAGCGTACGGAGTCCGGAGCATTGCGATGCCCGAAACGGACCGCCGGCAGCTTCTGACCGGCCGGGCAGAGACGAGCGCCAAGGAGTATCTGCCGTTTCCGGCGCTTCTGGGTGGCGTGCTGGAACAGCTTTCCACAATGCCGCCGGAGGCACGGAAAAGCGCAAGTTTCCTGATTCCCGCGACAGAGGGCGCGGAGGCGGACGGTCAGTATGCCAGGGTAATCCGTTCGGTTCTGGACCGGCGAGGAATGCAGGATGTCCATATCACGGCCCCGGTTCTGGAACAGCTCCCACAGCGGATCCGACAGCCGGAACTTCTGTTGCACGCGCTGGTTGAGGCAGACCTGCTGTATCTGGCGGACCCGAAGCTCAGGGAAGAATGGAAACGAAGGGATATCCCGGAGGAGGACGCCTTGCTCACCCTGGCCGAAACGATCGGCAGACAGCCACGCGGCGGCAGGCGGCTTGCTGCGGTAGGGGACCCGCTGTGCCAAACGACGCTGAATGAAGGAGTTCTTGACCGGCTTGAGCGGGAGGGGAATCATATCCTCCGTGCGCCGGTATCGGAGGCGCTGCTCTTCCAGTGGCAGGAAGAAGCTGCGGTCTCGTCCGGATGCGGAGATTTTATCGAAAAGCAGACCGTGCTGCTCAGAAAACTCGCAGATGTTTTAGGCGAAAACGGAAGCTTCAGCCGGGATCTGAAAGCTCTCCGTGCGACGGCGGACCGGAAACTGGCGCGAATCACCGGTGGGAACATCCGGTACCGGTTTGCCAAGGCGGCGGAGATGGGGGAGAATTGTGCGGCTGTGCTGTCAGTGGCGCCGCGGTATGAAAACGCGGCAATGGTGATGGAAATGCGCGGCCTGCGGGATGAGGTCAAAGCACCGCTGACGCAGCTCTATTTTGACGGCGACTGGGACGAGAGCGCCTGGGCCCGTCTGCGCTCCTTCCTCTATTATTGTTGATCCGAAAGAACGGGCGGAATTGTTGCCGCGGCAACAGCCCGCAAACAGGAGAAACGATATAATGATGATGGTTGCGGGTTTTAAAACCCTCAGAGGCAGACAGGGGAAGGAGAAGAAAGTGAAGGAGCCAGAGTATCAGGTCTTTTCCATTGCGGCAGACAATGCCCCGGTTCCCGGGTGTACGGTATCCCGGCTGATCAGTGAACTGAACAGCTGTCCGGTTTTCCATTTTTCCCTTGCGAGGAGAACATCCATCAGCCCGGAAAGCTATCCGGTTTCCAAACTCTGGGTGGTTGCATCGGGGAACATGGATGCGGTCGTTTCGGACGTCAGGACAAAGCTGAAACAGGGAGATCTCTATGTCACGCCTGTCGGGGTTCCGGTAGGGACTGAGGCGGAAGAAAACTGTGTATATACTGAAATTACTTTAACAAAGGAGACTGTTATGAACGATATTATCAAAGCCGGAGAAGTTTTTGCGCTGAAGGAACTGCTGCCCATCCAGAAGGATCGGATTGTCAACATGAATATCATCAGCGACGACAAAGTGAAGTTTGCTCTTATGAGCTTTGACGAAGGCACCGGCCTGACAGAGCACGCAGCGCCAGGTGAGGCGCTGGTATTTGCGCTGGAAGGAAAAGGGATCATCGGATATGAAGGAAAGGAATATCCGATCTCCGCGGGACAAAACTTCAAGTTTGCCAAGAACGGGGCGCACTATGTCAAGGCGGACGGCCCGTTTAAGATGGCCCTGCTGCTGATGTTTGAATAATCCGCAATCCATTGAGAAAAAGGAACACAGGCCTTCCTCCGGAATTGGAAGAGGGCCTGTGTTTTTTCACTTATGGAATTTTCAGAAGAAAATCAGTTGCTGCGGGCAAACCCGCCTGCGGATCAGTCTTCGTAGATGGAGCCAGTGACCGCGTGCAGGGCAGCGAGACGGGCAAAGCAGACAGTCTTGCCGCTGTCCAGAGCGGGCTTGATGTTTTTTTCTCCTTTTATCCGTTCTTTGTTTTCTTTTCCAAACTGCTCAGCATCATGCCGCCGACTACGAGCACGATGCCGATCAGGCCGGTTGCGGTGATCGCCTCACGCAGGAACAGGGCGCCGGCCAGCATGGTCACGAGCGGCACCGCGTAAACATACAGGTTGGTTTTCAGCGCGCCGAGGATGTCAATCGCCCGGTTCCAGAGCAGATAGCACAGCGCGCTGCAGATCAGCCCAAGATACAGCAGGCCGCAGATATCCACCGGGCCGAGGGATGCCATCGCCGCAAGTGGCGTCTTCTCCGCCAGAAGCAGCGGGGTCGTGCTGAGAATGCCGTAGAACATCAGCTTGCGCGTCACAAGGGCGCTGTCGGAAGACTCCAGAATCCGTTTGGCGAGGAAACCGTAGACGGCCCAGCACAGAGCGGCGGCCAGCGCCAGGGCATCTCCGGCGGGGTTCAGCCTCAGGACAAACACGCCGTTAAAGACGACGAGCAATACACCCAGAAAGGCGAGCACGATGCCGACCAGCTTCCGCCCGGTCAGCCGCTCGCTCTGACGGAAAAGCCGCATCAGCAGTACCGAGAGAATCGGCGCGGACGAGACGAGGATGCTGACGTTTGTCGCCTGGGTCAGCTGCAGAGCGATGTTCTCCGCCAGAAAGTAGAGCGTGTTGCCAATGAGCGAGAGCAGGAGAATCGGCCCGTCCTCTCGCCAGCGGAAACGCCGTTTCGGGCAGATCAGCCACATGGCAAGCCATGCGATCACAAAACGCATCCACATCAGCTGGACAGGGCTTACCTTTGTCATCAGGCTCTTGCTGATGAGGAAGGAGGTGCCCCAGGCCGTTACGCTGAACAGGGCGAACAGATGGCCCGTCAAAGGCCGGTTTTTGGTCAGGTTCATGGGTCTTGTACTATCTCAGCCTCTCGCACAGGGGCAGAAGCTCTTCCAGCCGGGCGACAATGCGTTTCTGCTCGGCGAGCGGCGGGAGGGGGACAATAATATTTGCCATGCTCGCCTGGCTAATATTCTTTAAACGAACCCATATCCAACTATTTGGTATTTCAAATGGCAATAATCCCTCGAATATCTGTATTTGATTTTTATCAGTGTTGATGGGTTCTTTCTGTATCTGTTTATACAGTTCCTCCGCTGTGCCCTCTTCGGGGCGCTGCTCGACGAGCTTCCCCTGGATGGCAAGCTGCAGGATGCTGTTTTTCAGTTCCTGGGGTGTCATCGTTCGGGCCCTCCCGATTCTTCCGAATCCAGGAGTTTGCGCAGATCTTCCACATCCGGCAGGGCCTTTCTCAGCTCTGCCGACATATCTTTAGAAGTCTGATAGGTTGCCACCCCCATGGGCTTGGTATAGTCCTGGATCACATAGTCCACAAAGGATTTGTTCATATCCTTGCATAGAATAATACCGATTGCCGGATTCTCATGCGGTTTGCGCTCGAAACCATCCAGAATACTGAGATATCCCTGCAGTTGCCCCAGATAGGAGGTCTTAAACTTCCCGGTCTTGAGCTCCACCGCTACCAGACAGTTCAGCTCACGGTTGAAGAACAGAAGATCGATATACTGGTCTTCCCCAAAGGCGTCCAAATGATACTGGTTACGGACAAAGGTAAAGTCTTTTCCGAACGTCAGGATGAAGTTCTTTATATTGTGGATAATGGCGTTTTCCACCATCCGCTCGTCCACATCCTGCCGGTCGCGGACATTCAGCTCCTCTACATTGATAAAGTCCAGAAGATATTCGTCTTTGAACGTACTGACCGCTTTTAACGCCTGCTGCCCGGCAGAAATCGTCCGCATGAAGTTATTAGGCAAACTCCCTTGATGATGATAATCATCACGTGCGATGCTCTCTTTTAAGGCGTCCACAGTTAAATGTTCGGCTGCACAAGATTTTACATAGAAAAGACGCTCATCATAATCCTTCACTTTGCCGAGAATGACTCGATGATGCGTGAATCCAATATGCAGAAACGCTTCCATCGGAAAACTCTGGTAATTGAAATGCTTAAACCCCCAGCTATGCTGGGGAGAACGGAATAAACAGTAGCGTAGAGGCTGACGTAAAAGGCCTCCTATGGTATACTGATCAAGGTGTCGAAAGCCAAAATCAGAATAAATACCATAGGAGGCCATCCA